>NZ_FOTO01000009.1:0-170576 GCF_900114595.1 Desulfomicrobium norvegicum
TAAAATTCAATGTGTTACATGAACCGCCGTATACGGAACCGTACGTACGGTGGTGTGGGAGGACGGCGGGGGTGACCCCGCCTCCTACCCGATTGGTGGAGCGCCTTGACCACGAACTGCGGCACGATCCACTCCGGCTGGTCGGCGAAAAGGAGTACCCCGCCCAGGTTCAATCTGTCGTCATCGGTGGTCAGATTCATGTTTTGCAGCAACCGGGGTCTACATGGGATTGGCTACTCTTTGATGCTATGACAAAGAAGCTCAACCCCTTCACTGTATGTCATTTTGATAAGGCTGGATAACAAAGCTGAGTGTTCTTTTTGATAACCAGCCTTCATTAAAACCTCAAACCATATCCCATCTGCCGCATATCTCAGAACTTGCAGCATTTTATCTGAATCCGTATTGTGGTGTAATTTTTGTTTTTCTTTCATCCATTCGTTATACATGGATTTTAATTGTGGCTCTGATAGTGCGTAGAATGCGAAAAATATCAGCTGTTCTTCCTGTCCTGAGGCAACATCTTTCCAGATTGAATTGATATAAGCCCTTGTAAATCGCCCGTATTCTACTGAATCTTCAGCCATCAACTTGCTAATTTCTGTATCCAGTTGTTCTATAAAATACCTTGATACAGCCTCGCTAAGTTGATTCTTGTTCTTAAAATGATGGAGAAGTCCTCCTTTTGTTACACCAGCCGCGTCAGCGACGGCCTGGATGGTGACAGCATTGGGGCCTTTCTCGGTGATGATTCGCGCGGCACACTCAATAAGCTTACTACGGACTATTTCAGGTTGTTTTTTTCGTTTATGAGCTGTTGGCACAAGAGATCTCCACGATTTTTTAAGTATAATCAGCTAGAATATAAACTAGTGATTAGCCATGTGTACTAAAAAGATATCTGAAGATGCTTTTCATGATCAACATGGTTGATCGGCAAGCCTGTTCCGCTAAGCGAGTTTACGAGTATTTTGCGCAGGCGAACGTAGCAAGTACTAAACTCCGTTGCAAAATTTATATTTTTATTTATGATTTGTCATTGTATATATTTTCGCGTAATTCACTATTTATCTTTTTTACATTTGCTTTTCAAATTTGAATATTTCCTCATCATAATCATTGTCAAGTTTGTGATTTGGATCGGTATGATATTTATTAAAAAAATCAACTATTTTAAATTTACACTTATTTACGTAAAAGTGTATATTTTTTTTCTCAAAATACGGTGTAACTGTTTCCCATACTTTTGTTTTTGGATGTTTTTCTTCGATTGCCTTCCAAGCTTTGTATCCAATTCCTCTGTTATGAAAACTAGATAATATAAAATATAATAATAGTTTGTTATGTTGAGTTGCTTCGTCGATAGATACAACTGCACCGCCAACAATATTATCATTTGAAATAACTTGATATACAATGGCACCAGCAGATTTAAATGACTCTTCGATATCTGAATCAGAAGGAATTGGCTCATCTAATGTATGTCCGAATTCCTTTTCTGCTGATATTCTAAAGGCTTCTTGTAGATCAGTCTTAAACTTCTCAAGTTCCGACTCATCTGCGATTCTGAGAATAACATTTGATTGGTTAACATCATTTTTCATAGTTTACTTCCTATTCTTGAGTTCTTTTCGCCGAAGGCATCCACCTAACCCTGTCGCTAAGCATACGTCTATACATGCTAAACCAATTTTTTATGTATTCTATAAATCAGCATGAGTGCAACTCCAAGTGTCAGCAACTCCGCCAGCGGGACTGCCGCCCACACACCAGTAATGCCCATGAATATTGGTAACACGGTGACGCCGATCAGCACGAATACCAATCCGCGCGCCGCGGAAATGATGATTGAAATCTTCGCTTTGCCCAGTGCGGTAAAGTAGGCAATGATCAGCACGTTGAGTCCGTTGAACAGAAATATGAAAGCGAAGAGCTGCAAGCCTTCGACTGCGATTTGAAATGCCTGGCTTTCGCTGCCATCGAAGAACAACAGGATCGCATGCCGCCCGAACGCCTGTAGCACGATGAACACCATGGCCCCGATGCTCATGGTGATTATCGCGGCAATACGAAATAATCTCCTGACCCGCTGGTAGTTTCCAGCTCCGTAATTGTAGCTCAGCACCGGAATCAGGCCATCCGAAATACCGAGGAACAGCAATATACCCGTGAAGTTGATGTAGTTGATGGCAGTGAACGCGGCCACTCCGTCGGCCCCCAAGAGGCGAACTACGGTGAGGTTGATGATCAGGATGCTGACCGAGGCCGCCATTTCCGAAACGCCTTCGGATGAGCCGTTGTAAACAGCACGTCGCAAGAGCGGCATACGAAAATGACCTTTCAGCATCGACAGCCGCTGTCTGGGATTGAAGGTAATACAGCCAGAAATCAGCAACCCGATGGTGAAAGCGACGCCGGTGGCCACGCTCGCCCCAGTATTGCCCCAGCCCAGCCCGATCACGAAGAAGAAGGTAAGTAGCACATTGATCACCACGCTTAGCGACATGATGATCATCGAAAACCTGGGATGCCCTAGTGCCTTCAACATGGCGTCGGAATAAAAGCATAGGGTCAGTGGCAAGATGAACGGCGCCAGCCCTTTAAGGTAGGGGGTGTAAAATATTTTGTGTAAACGGTCAGTTGTCGATAATCGACCTCTCAAGGAGACGACATGACCGCACGCAAGCCACTTCCAGTCGACCTGATCGACGCCCTCCTGGCGGACTACAAGAAGCCTGAAGACCTCATCGGCGAGGAAGGCCTTCTCAAGCAACTGACCAAGGCCTAGCAGTGACAACCGAAAATTGACCATCCGTGATCACCGAATTTTGACCACCCTGAGACGCGTTTGTTGATATGGACGCTCTGAGGGCTTCGCCCCGCCTTTGCCAACTGGTAGCCTTCTTTATATCCGCTTTGTCTTTTTATTCAGGCTCTGCTTCAGCCGATAGCTCTTCCAAATGCAAGGATGCTCAGAACCGCATCCTTACTCACGGTGCGCTGGTTCAGCGTCATCCGGCAGGCCTCAGCGACCACGTCGAGACCATGGCTGGGGACGCCGGTGAGAATCCCGGCGAACTGGCGGTCCCGGTCGTCGCAACGTCGTAACCGTTCGCGGAACTGCTTGATGGCCTTGGGCAGCGCCACGCCGCAAACGGGGCACAGTTGAGCAGCGCCCCAGGCTTGCGATCAAGCAGAGGGGCGTAGCGCCAGGGATCGTAGACGGTCTTGTCGCGGCCGAATTCCCGCTTGTGCTCGGCGATCAGCTTGCCGCTTTCCACGAACTTGAGCCTTCCCGCGTAAGCCTTGACCTGGCCCTTTTCCACCCGGCCGTGGGCGTGCAAATGATCTGCTCGACCAGGTAATGGGCGAACAACTCTTCGCAGCGCGGGTTGAAATACATTGCAAGATAACCAGTGGACCGCAAATCGGAAACAATGTGTTGAACTGTTCTCTTCATGATGTCGATCCCATGTGCAATGTCTTCCACGCTCATGCTTGAATCCCGGAACAAGGCATACTGGACGCGCGCTTGCGGCAAATACGTTCGGGCTTGTTCGAAGCTCTGTGCAATGATGATGGCATAAACGATTGGGTAACGTGAAATTCCTACCGCGATGGTCAAGATATTCGGATACCGTGACAAGAATTCTGAATCAGCAGCATTTTGTCCAAGAGCGTAAAAAGTGAAAAAAGAGGATGTTTGCCTGCTGATAAATATCCTTGCAATGAGCTCTTACTTGGTAGTATTATTTAGAAGTTTTTGTTTTGTGTTTAGGAATTTTATCCATATGGATTATTATATAGCTAGTATTAATGAGTATTTTTATTACTTAATAATAAATACTAATAACTATTTAGGTAGAAAATTTCATTTATGCATTTTCTAGACGCTTTTTATTATAATTCGATATTTTTTTAGAATTTTATTTATTACAGGCGGTTGAAATTTTTTCAGGAGGAAGCAATGAGAGTGTTTTTTTCTTTTTTGGATGCTTTTTTTCAGGCTCACTGCATCAGAATTTTGCTCATGTCGGTCGTCTTCCTTTCTTTTTCAATGCCTGCCGTGGCCACGGGTTTGCTGGATACGTACAGGCTGGCCGTTCAGAATGATCCTGTATTTCAAGGTTATCAATTTCGGACCTTTGTCGCTCAGGAAGGAAAACGGCAGGCTCTGGCCGCCATGCTCCCGACGGTGATGGCCACGGCCAGTTACATGCACAAGAGCCAGGACATCGTAAGCAGTGACAACGAGGTCTACGCGTCGGGCAGTTCCGAGTACGGAACGACCGTGTACGCCGTTACACTGACCCAGCCTTTGTTCAACTGGACGTCTTATGTCGGGTGGAAACAGGCCGAGGTCATTCGGGCCCGCTCGGAGATGGAGTTCGTCCTGGCCGGCCAGGAGTTGATCACCCGGGTTGCGGACCTTTATTTTCAGGCTCTGGCCGCGAAGGATCGGCTCGACTACGTCCTCGTCGAGCAGACCGCCGTCGAGAAACACTTCGAACTGGCCCAGGGCCGTTCGGACATGGGTCTCATCCCCATCACCGACCTGTACGACGCCAAGGCGCGCCTCGCGGCCACCGAGGCCCTGACCATCGAGACGCGCAACAGGCTTGACGACGCCTTGCAAGCCTTGAGCGAAGTGACCGGCGCGCCCGTGGACGATCTCGGCCCCCTGGCGCAGAACATTACCCTGAAGAGACCTGAGCCGCCGACCCTTGATTCCTGGCTCGCCGGAGCCCTCGAAGGGAATCCGGCCATCGAGCTGAGCAAGAAGGCCGTGGAAGTTGCCGAACTCGAAGTGAAGCGTCAGAACGCCGCACATTATCCCACGCTGGATCTGGTCAGTTCCTTCGACAACGAGAACACCGAGGATTCGCTTTTCGGTGGAAGCAGCGAGGTCGAAACATACAAGATCGGCGTGCAGTTCAACCTGCCCCTGTATCAGGGCGGGGAAGTCGCCTCCAAGGTCCGCTCCGCGCGGCACGAGGTCGGCATCGCCCGGCAGGATCTGGTCAAGCAGTCCCGGTCGGTTGCGCGCAAAACCCGCTCGGCCTTTCTCGGCGTCGACAGTTCACTGAAGAGGGTGGATGCGCTGGCGCAATCCCTCGACGCCAACAGGCTGGCCCTCGAAGCCAAGCAGGACGGCTACATGTCCGGATTGTTCACCAGCCTTGGCGTCCTTGACGCCGAACGCGATCTGGCACTGGTCAGCATCGACCATGCCCAGGCGCGCTATGATTACATTCTCAACAGCCTGCGACTCAAGCAGGCTGTCGGGACCCTGACCGAACAGGATTTGCTGGATCTGGAAAACTGGCTTGTGAAATAGGCTCGTACACGCTGCCGACCACTTGGAGGGTATGGGAATGCTGAAGCATTTGCGCGAAAGATTCGCCGCCATGAGGCGTGGCTCCGTTTCTCCGGTCGAACCCCGCCGAAAGATGAGGTTTGAGACCCTGGAGCCTCGCATCCTGCTTTCGGCGGATCTGGGCATGGAAAATCCCGATTTCGGCCCTCACGGACAGGACGCCACGGTGGCCATCGAGCAGCCCCTGGTCCAGACCCAAGACCCCGCCGTCGTCGCTTCCGACGACACATCGGCCACGGACAGCTCCAGGCAGGAAGGCCCCGGACAGGAGAGCCCCGGGCAGGAGAGCCCCGGGCTCTACAGCTCCACGGAAATGGTTCTCGTCGATCCGTCCGTGGGCGATTACCACTCCCTCCTCGAAAGCCTGTGCTCTTCTTCTGATAATCTCACACAGTATGAGGTCCACGTGCTGGACGCGTCCCGGGACGGGTTCGAGCAGATTTCGTCCCTGTTGCGGGACCGGGGAGGAATCGATGCGCTGCACCTTGTCGCGCACGGGGATGACGGAAATCTGAGGCTCGGGACTACGATTCTGTCCGGGGACAACCTCTCGCTGCATTCCGAAGAGCTGCGTTCCTGGAACACCGCCTTGAGCGATAGCGGCGACATCCTGCTCTACGGCTGCGGCATCGCCGCCGGACAGGACGGCGTGGAGTTTGTCCGGGAACTCGCCTCCTTGACCGGGGCCGATGTCGCGGCCTCCATCGATGCCACGGGCGGGGCCGGCCTTGGGGGCGACTGGGATCTGGAATACACCGCCGGCGCCATCGATAGCGCCACGCTGTTCGCCAATCAGAACGATTACGCCTGGCTGCTGCAGGACCGTTATGTCACCGGCACCGACAGCACCGACACATTCACTCTCGACCTCGCGGGCCTCACCCTGACCGGCGGGGGCGCGAGCCTCTCCCTGAATACCACCGACAACTATTTTCTAAACGGAGCGGGCGGTTCCGACACCCTGATGATCGTAGGCGGGACCGGCGAGGACACCATTTCGCTTTCCTCCACCGGCATCACCTTCAACGGCACTACCTACAATTTTCAGTTTGGCGGCATGACCGGCGTGGAGTCGGTGATCGTCACCCCCGGCGACCAGTCGGAAGATGTCGTTTCCGTCAGCAGTCTGGACATGGACGGCAGCCTGACCCTGCTGGCGTCCCAGGGGACGGTGGCGGTAGCGGCGGGCGCCGTCGTGACCTGTGACACCGGCATCTTCATCACCGCGCCGACCATCACCATCGCCGACGGGGCCGTGCTGACGACGGCCGAGGATATCCGGCTCATCGCCAGCGCCGGGGTGGAAGTGACCTGGCTCACGGCCACGCCGGTATTCAATTACCAGAAAGCCGAGGCCTCCATCGACATTGGCGCCGCCACGCTGAACGCCGACAACGTTCTGATCCATGCCGATGCCACCACCATCAAGAAATTCGAACTGGTGGTGGACGAAAACGCCTTGAGCAGTTTTGTCGACAGACTGGTGAGCGGGCTGCTGCCCGCCAACACCTCCCTTGCCTTCACCGACAGCGGAGGGGCTGCGGCGGATGCGATCACCCGCGGCGACGGGGGAAGCTGGATCTTCGACGGGTTCAGCGTCGGTCAGCTGATCCGGATCAGCGGCACGACCTCCAACGACGGAATCTACCGTATCGATTCCCTGACGGCGGACACCCTGACCCTGGGCGCGGAATACGCGCTGGTCAATGAATCCACTGCTTCGGCTTCCGTGGCCTCCGCCGTGGCCCTGAGCGGCGAGCTTCAGCTCGCTTTCAACAACATCGACAGCGCCGCCGACACCATCGTCCGCGCCGTCGGCACCTGGGCCGCGGACGGCTTTGTGGCCAGCCAGTTCATCAGCGTGACCGGTTCCGCCGACAATGACGGGATCTATCGCATCGCCTCCATCTCCGGCGCCGTCATCACCCTGGAGAGCGGCTACGAACTGACCCAAGAAATCCAGACCGAAGCGTCCACCAGCGTGGTCTCCCTCATCGGCATGACGGCAGCTGACCAGCTCACGCTGGCCACCAGCGGGGGCGTCTCCACCATTGTCCGGGATTCGGGAAGCTGGATCAGGGAAGGATTCCAGGCCGGACAGAGCATCGAGATCTCCGGGTCCACCGCGACGATCACGCTGTCGGGCGATTTTCATTTCAGGGACAACGGCGCGGCGGCGGACACCATCGAGCGCGTCGACGGCCTGTACTGGGAAGATGGCGGGTTTCAGGCGGGGCAGTACATCTCGGTCGCCGGTGCCAATGCCGGCGTTTACCAGATCGCGGCGGTCGAGGGGGCCGTGCTGACCCTCATGGATGCGGACAGCCTGGCCGCGATGGATTCCCAAGCCGCCGTGATCACGGCCGTCACGGCCATGGTCGGCGCTCCGTCCCTGACCTTCGCCGCCGCCACGGCGGAGCAGGGGGCCATGGTCTCGCGGGATACGGGCAGCTGGGTGGAGGACGGTTTTTCCGCCGGCATGACCGTTGCCGTCGGCGGCTCCGCGTCCAATGACGGCGTCTACCGCATCGCCTACCTGGACGACCTCAACCTGATCCTGGAAGAAGGCGCGGTGCTCACGGACGAGGCGCCCGAGGACGGTGTCGTCCAAAACATCACCGTCCTTTCCCCCCGCAGCGGGGTCAATAACGGCACTTTTCAGATCCAGTCGGTTTCCGCCGACGGCCGCACCCTGACCCTGACGGACACTTTTGTGCTGCTGGCGGAAACCGGCAACGGGTTCACTGTCACCGCCGACCCGGTTTCGGCCGCCGACATACCCATCGCCATCGTGGACCAGAGCCAGGGGATGACGGGATCGCCTGCGCTCTATTTCGTGAACAAGGGGGTGCTGGCCGGGGCCGGAAGCCTGACCTTCACCGACAACGGCATCACCCAGGACGCCATTTCCCGGGATACGGGCAGCTGGGTGACCGACGGCTTTGCCGTGGGCCAGAAGATCACCGTCACCGGATCCGTCGCCAACGACGGGGACTACCTCATTGCCGACATCATCGACGGCGGAAAGACCCTGCGGCTGGTTTCCGGACAGGAACTGACGAACGAGACGATGCGTTGCGAGGATGTCAGCGTCATTGCCGACACCGCCGACACCATCACCCGCGCCACCGGCAGTTGGACCGACGACGGCTTTGCCGCCGGCCAGTACATCGCCGTGTCCGATACGGACAGCAACGACGGCACCTATCTCATCGCAGCCGTTTCCGCCGACGGCAGGACCCTGACGCTGGACGGCGTCTACACCTTGAACGGGGAAATCACGGACAGCGCCTCGGTGGCCCGGATCACATCCGCCCTCAACAGCAGTGGCGGACAGCTCACCGCCGGGGATGTCTCCGATCAGCTCCTGGGGCAGGTCGACGGGGTCGGCCTGTTCAACACCATAAGTTACGTGGCCCAGGTGCTTCTGGCCCAGGCGACAAGCACCATCACTCTCGGCGCGACGATCAACGCGGCGGGGAATCTGGTGGTTGAGGCCGAATCTCTCGCCAACACCACCCTGAAGACTCCGAGCCTGATTTTCGGGGTGTCGGTGGGCTCGTCCACGGCAAGCGCGTCGGCCATTGTGGAGAATGGGGCCGTCATCACGGCGGGCGGGGATTTCAGCCTGACCACCACGGTGGACAATACCCTGAACGTGACCTCGGCCGCCATGAAGGGCATTCAGAAGACCATCGCCCAGAAAGTGCTGCATATTCCCAGCGGCCCCGGGCTGTTCGTCGCGGTGGGCGTGGCCGATTCGAACAATACGGCCGCCGTGGACAGCGGCGCGGTGATCGAGGCGGACTCCGTGGCCGTGCGCGCGGAAACCACCAACCGTTTCAGCACGGCCGCCAAAAGCGTCGTCATCACGCCGCAGAAGAACATGGGCGAGGCCATCGGGGTTGCCGTGGCCACGTACAGCTCCGATACGAGCGCCCATATCGGCGGCACGGTGACCGCTGCCGTCGGAGGTGTGTCCGTGGCGGCAGAGTCCGTCAACGTGGTCGATCGGGTCAGCGCCGCCTCGGCCGTCAAGGCCAAACCACCCCTTGCCGGACGCATGATGGGCGCAGTCACGAAGAAACTGGCCGGAACCAAGGATCAAAAGGCCGGGTTCAGCCAGTTCTCCATGGCGGCCAGCGTGGCGGTCGCGGTGAGCAGCAACAACGCCGAAGCCTATATCGCGGACGGGGCCGTCGTCACTGCCGCCGGCGACATCGTCGTGACCGCCCGGGCCGAAGACAATTTCAAGGTGATCTCCACGGCGGCGGCCAAGCTCAACGCAGCCGTGAGCATCGCCGGAGCGGTGGCGGTGACCGATTACACCAATACCGCCAGCGCCCGCATCGGAGCTGACGCGACGGTGATTTCCGGCGGCGACGTGTCGGTGACGGCCGACGCCGTGGTGCCGAGCCAGTTCAAGGTCGTCAGCGATTTCATCACGCTCATGACCTGGTTTGCGGATCTGGACCAGAACATCACCACGCCGAGCATCGATTTCAACCTGCCCCGCATCGATTCGAGCTCCGGGACCATCGACTTTGCCGCTTCCCAGGACACCCTGACCCAGCTGTCCTCCTACAGCTCACAAACTCTGGCCGAACTCCTTGAGCCGGTGCAGCTGCTGATCGGTTACCTGAAGGTGGTGCCCACCAGCATCGCCACCACCTTTGTGCAGGCCAGTTCCGCGTCCAAGACCGAGAAGGACAAGAAAACCGGTCAGGTGAAAGACCCCGACGCCATCGGCAAGTTTTCCGCTTCGGGCATCGTCAACGTGCAGTCCGTGGACAATGCGGCCAGCGCCGTCATCGGCGCCGGCGCGGTGGTGTCCGGCGATACCGTTGCGGTGGATGCCGCCGCCAGCATGGACACCATCAGCATAGCCGGGATGAAGCTGGGCAAGATACAGGATGTCATCGCGCTGCTGAAGGCCGGCGGGGCCGCCGGTAACGAAAGCTCCGGCAGCGGGGCCGGAGGCACGTACAACGGCCAGACTTTTGTCAATCGGGCCACGGCTCTGGTGGACGACGGCGCGGTGGTTACGGCCACCGCAGGCGGCATCACTGTCGGGGCCACAGTCGACGACTGGATGCTCAACATCGCCCAGGCCGGCGGCAGCGCCGAAAAGTTCGGGGTGTCCGGGGCCTTTGCCTGGAACAACGCCACCCATGAAGCCGTGGCCCATGTGGAAAACACGGCCACCCTCGCCGCAACGGGTAATGTCGATATTGCGGCGTCCACGTCCTACCAGAACATCAATATCGCCGGTGCGATCCAGAAGGGCGGCACGGCATCGGCGGGTGCCGCGGTGGTGCTCAATCAGGTCAGCAACATCACCGAGGCCTTTGTCGGCGACACGTCCCACAGCGCCGAGCCTGCGGTTTCAGGCACGCCCATCCTGTCTTTTGCCGGCAACGCCATCACCCGTTCCGGCGGAAACTGGACAACCGACGGGTTCCGTGTCGGACAGTTGATCCAAATTTCGGGAACCGCCGGCAACAACGGTCTGTATCGCATCGTGTCCATTTCTGCGGGCGGCACGATCTTGACGCTCAATGCGGCCCTTGCCGCCGAAACCACGGCCGCTGCCGGCGTTTCGGCGCTGGGTTCCATCACGTCCGGCGGGGCGGTCAGGCTTGATGCCCGCTCGGATGAACTGCTGGTCACGGTCACGGTGGCCGCTTCCCAGTCCTCGGGCGGCACCAAGAAGGAGGAGACTGGCAGTTCTCCGGATGATCCGCTGGACGGCGAGAGCCTTCCGAACCTGTTCGGCGAAGAGCCGACCAATGTTAAGCAAGTGGCCGGCATCGCCATTTCCGGCGGGGCGAGCGTCAACACCGTAAGCGACGTCACCCGGGCCTGTGTCAGCGACGGCGTGCACGTGGACGCGGCGGGAGATCTGACCATCACGGCCGACAACCAGGCTCTGCTGGTTTCCGTATCGGCGGCCCTGGGCCTCGACATGAGCAAGGCCGATGGGGGCGCGGCCCTGGCCGGGTCTTTCGCCTATCAGGATCTGGACCGGGACGTGAATGCCTATGCGCAGGACGCGGTGATTTCGGCGCAGAATGTCTCCACCGTCGCGTCCAGCGATGATCTGGTGGTTTCCGTCAGCGCCGGCGGGGGCGGCTCAAAGAAGGGGAAACTGTCCGTGGCCGGTTCCGCGGACCTCGTCCTGGTCGACAGCGACGTGCAGGCCGGTCTGTGGGCCGACACCTCCCTGGATGCCGGGGGGGATGTGACCATCGACGCTTCGGGCAAGCTGCTGGACGTGTCCGTGGCCGGGGCCGTTTCCTATTCCGGCGGCGCCAGCGGCGTCGGCGGATTCGGAGCGGCGGCCGATGCTGTGGCGCTGACGCAGACCGTCAAGGCCTTCATCGGCGACAACGCCGTGGTGGATGCCGCTGGGGATATCAGCATCACCGCTTCCCAGGATACGGACATCATTTCCGTGGCGGCCTGCGGGGCCGTGACCAAGGGCAAGATCGGCATGACCGGTTCCGCCTCGATTCAGGTGGTGACCAATGTCGTGGAGGCTTCTATCGGCGCTGGCGCCGTGGTGACCACCCCCGGAAGCCTGCTTCTGGACGCGGACGACTCGCTCTTCGTGGTCTCGGTGGCCGGGGCCGTGGCGTACGGCAACACGGCCGGGTTCGGGGCGTCCGGGGCGGTGGGGGTCATCGACCAGACCACCAAGGCCTCTATCGGCGATGGCGCGACGGTTTCGGCCCAGGGGCACGGCGACGGGGTTTCCGGCGGCAACGGCCTGTCCGCCAACGGCATCGTCATCGATGCCGGCACTTCGGACACGATTTTCCGCATCGCCGGCGGCGGCGGTGTCAGCAGCAAAACCGTGGGCGGGGCCTTTTCCGCCAGCACCGATATAATGGACATCGACACCCTGGCCTACATCGGCGACAGGGCCGTCATCAACGCTACCACTGCGGGGGCGGCGGCCAACCAGGCCGTCAGGCTCCGTGCCGAGGATTCCCTGTTCAAGGTGGGCGTGGCCGGATCTTTGGGCGTTTCCAAAGCCGTGGGCGTCGGCATTGCGGCGGACGTGGAGGTCATCGGGCGGCGCACCAAGGCCTATATCGGCAGCGACAGCACCGTGAATGCCGTGGGTGATGTCGCCTTGCAGGCGGATACGACCGGCAAGATCTTTTACTTTGCCGCCGGTCTGGGGATCGGCAGCAACACGGCAGGCGTGGCCGGTTCGGCCGCCGTGGTGACCACCACCGATGTGACCCGTTCTTCCATCGGCAGCGGATCGACGGTTTCGGTCGGCGGCGACGTGGCCCTTCATGCCGCCTCAGACACGCTGCTGGTCGGCGGCGCAGGGGTGTTCGCGGTGGGCGGCAAGGCCGGAGTCGGCCTGACCAACGTGACGGTGGTGCGCAGCGACACGGTGGAAACCGAAATAAACGGGGCCACGGTGACGGCCGGCGGCGCGGTCGGTCTGGAATCCGGCGCTTATTCCTCTGTCGTGAACCTGGCCATCGGCGGGGCGGCTTCGTCCGAATTCGCCGCCGGCGCCGGCATTGCCGTGAATACCGACACCACCACGGTCTATGCCGGAATCTCGGGCAACGCCACGGTGACGGCCGGGGGGGATGTGACCGTACAGGCCCTCAATGACCGGTCGGTGGATACCTTGGCCATCGGCGGTTCCGGCGGCGGCAGCTACGCCGGCGCGGCCGGAGTGGCCGCCAATGCGGTCACCAACCGCGTCACGGCGGAGATCGCCGCGTCGACGGTCAAGGCCGGCATGAACGTCGACGGCTCCATGTCCAACGCGGCGGCGGACGTTGTCCTGCTGGCCCAGTCCTCCTCCGGCATCCGGGCCCTGGCCCTCGGCGTTTCCGGAGCGGGCACAGGAGCTCTTTCCATTGCGGCCCTGGGCAATTTTGTGGTGAACACCATCGGCGCCGGTATCACCGGCTCCACGGTGGCGGCCGGGGGAGACGTCACTTTGACGGCCAGGGAGCTGGCGCCGTTCAGCATTCCGGACTGGATCGTGCCTGCGGAGGCGGCCGCCGACCTGTCCACCGCCCTGGACGGATCCCCGGTTCAGCTGGACTCCAATATCCTGGCGGTGAACGTGAGCGTGGCCGGTTCCGGCAAGGTCGCCGTGAGCGGACTGCTGACGGGCAATGTGATCGCCAACGACATTTCCTCGGAAATATCCGCATCTACGGTAACGGCGGGAAGACACACCATAAGCGGGATTATTCTCAATCCGGCCGCCGACGTCATTCTGACCTCCCTGACCGATTCGGCCATCCTGGCCCTGTCCGTGGGCGTGGGCGCATCGGGGCAGGTGGCGGTGCAGGCTACCGGCTTCGGCAACGTGATCACCGGCGTCGTCGAGTCGAGTATAACCTCGGCATCCACCGTGCAAAGCGGCGGCCTGGTGGCGCTGTCCGCCGAGGACCAGTCCCACATCACCTCGGTCGGCCTGAGCGTGGCGGCTTCCGGCAGTGCGGCGGTCTCGGCCATCATCGGCGCCAACGTGATCACGAGCACCGTGGACACGTTGATCACCGGGTCCACGGTCACAAGCGGCAGCACCCTGGCCCTCGCGGCCCGGTCCGCGTCCACCATCTTCAGCTTTGCCGGCGGGGTGGCCGCTTCCGGCTCCACAGCCGTGCAGGTGACCATGGCCGGCAACGTGGTCACGAACACCACCAGGGCCGCGATCATGGCGGGAACGACCGCCTCGGATGTGGATGCCGTCGGCGCCGTGACGCTTTCGGCCACGGACGCCTCCATCGTCGACGCCATTGCCTTCGGGGTTGCCGGTAGCGGCAGCACCGCCGTGGGCGTGGGTATGGCCGCCAACGTGATCGCCAATTCCACGGAGGCCGCTGTCGGCGGATCGAGCCTTGATACGGGTTCGACGCTCACCCTGACTGCGCAGTCCACCGAGATCATACGCGCGCTGGCCCTGGGCGTTGCCGGGTCCGGCTCGGCGGCCGTGCAGGTCACGGCCCTGGGCAACGCCATCATCAACAGCGTTGCCGCCACCATTTCCGGGTCCACGGTGAGCGCCGCCGGAGACATCGTCCTGACCGCCCGGGATCTGGCCCCGAGCGTGCTGACCCCCTGGAACCTGGGCAGCGAGAAAAACGAAGACGATGTGGACGCAGCCCTGAGTGGTTCGCCCATCTCCCTGGACGCCAACATCCTGGCCCTGAACGTCGGCGTGGCCGCGTCGGGATCCGTGGCGGTCAACGCCGTCCTGACCGGCAACGACATCACGGGCAGCGTCGAGACCGGGATCACGGGCTCCGTGGTCACGTCCACCGCCGGCGACATCGTTCTCGACAGCGACGCCAGTTCCGGCATCATTTCCATGACCGTGGGCGTGGCCGGATCGGGCGCTGTGGCCGTGAACGCCACGGGCTTCGGGAACGTCATCGGCAACTCGACCACGGCGGCCATCACCGGCGGTTCCGTGGCCACGGCCACGGCCGGGGCCTTGGACCTCGACGCGCAGGATTCCTCCCTGATCCGTTCGGCCGCAGTGAGCGTGGCCGGCACGGGCGCGGTGGCGGCGGGGGCCCTCATCGGCGCCAACGTCATCGCCAACACCGTGGCCAGCGACATCGTCTCCTCATCCGTGATCACAGGCACGACCCTGGACCTCGAAGCCCGCAACACCGCGGACATCATGGGGCTGAGCGTGGGCGTGGCCGCGTCGGGCGCCGGGGCGGGACTCCTGTCCCTGACTGCCAACGTCATCGCCAACACCACCCGCGCCTCCATCCGGGGCACGGACACCGGGCGCAGTTTCATCGACGCCACGGGCGGGGTGAACCTCGAAGCCTACGACTCCTCGGAGATCAACACCCTGGCCATCGGCGTGGCCGGCACCGGCGGCGGGGCAGTGGGCGTGGGCATCGCCGCGGCCTCCATAGCCAACGCCACCGCGACGGAAGTGAGCGACACCGACCTCTTCACGGACGCGACCCTGGCCATGACCGCCGAGTCGGGCTCCATCATCCGCACCCTGGGCATCGGCGTGGCCGGCTCGGGCGGCTTCGCCGTGCAGCTCTCGGCCATGGGCAACACCGTCACCAACACGACAAGCTCGGAAATCATCGACGCCGGCGTCACGGCCGGCGGCGTCACCCTGGCGGCCCGCGAGGTCGCGCCGAGCGTGGTTCCGTTCATGGACGCCGTGGGCTCCTACGTACAGGACGGCGAGACCCGGACGACCCTGGACGACGCCCTGGATGATTCGCCCCTGGACCCGTCGGCCAACATCCTGGCCCTCAACGTCAGCGTGGCCGGATCGGGCGGCGTGGCGGTCAACGGCGTCGTCACGGGCAATGTCATCACCAATGAAACTTCAACCAGAATCTCAGCTTCCACCGTGACCGCCACGGGCGACATCGGGCTGGAGACACTGTCCGACTCGGGTATCGCCGCCATGACCGTGGGTGTGGCGGGTTCCGGAGTCGCGGCCGTGAACACCACGGGTTTCGGCAACGTCATCGTCAACTCCACCACGGCCACGGTCGAGGATTCGACCCTCGACGCAGGGCAGTCCGTCTCCCTCGCGGCCACGGACAGCGCCGACATCGCCGCCCTGGGCATCGGCGTGGCATTCTCGGGTGCCGGGTCCTTCAACGTGCTGGCCGCGGCCAACGTCATCACCGACACGGTCACGGCCGATATCACCGGGTCCGACGTGACCGTGGGAAGCGCCCTGACGCAGGACGCCGCGACGCGCGCGGGCATCATGTCCTTTGTCGGCGGCGTGGCGGCCGACGTTTCGGCCGCGGGGAACCTCACTCTGGCCGGCAACGTCATCACCAGCACCACCGAGGCCGTCATCAGCGGCGCGTCCACTGTGGACGGCGGCGCCATTTCCCAGACCGCCGAGAACTCCGCGAGTATCGACAGCCTGTCCTTCGGCGTGTCCGCCGCCGGCGGTGGGGCCGGCGGGGCTGCGGCAGCGGCCAACGTCATCGTGAACACCACTGCCAGCGGCGTCCTCGATTCGACCGTGACGAACGCTGCCAGTTTCAGCGCCCAATCGCGGTCCGAGGCCATCATCCGCGCCCTGAACCTCGGCGTGTCCGGCGCGGGCGGCTTCTCGCTGCAGCTGACCGCCCTGGGCAACGACGTCACCAACACCGTCACGTCCGAAATCTCGGGCGCAACGGTCACGGCCGACGGCAACATCTCCCTGTCCGCCACGGACGAGGCGCCCTCGACCATTCCCGCCTGGGCCCTGTCCGCGGAGAACCAGGGCAAGCTCGACGCGGCCCTGACTGATTCGCCCCTGGAAAACTTCGCGAGCACCAATATCCTGGCCCTGAACGTCAGCGCCGCGGGTTCGGGCTCCATGGCCTTCAACATCGGCCTCATGGGCAATGTGGTCGCAAACACCGTCCAGGCCGGCATCGTCGATTCCACGGTGACCAGCGGCTCCGGCGGCGTCTCGGCCACGGCCCTCTCGGATTCGGGCATCGTGGCCCTCTCGGCCGGCATGGGCGTCAGCGGCGACGTGGCCCTGAACATCACCGGTTTCGGCAACGCCATCGTCAACACCGTGGATGCGTCCATCAGCGGCGGCTCGACCGTCACGGCCGGCGGCACCGCCTCCCTGTCCGCCACGGACTCCTCGTCCATCACCTCCGTGGGCCTGGGCCTGTCGGCGTCGGGCGCGGCGGCCATAAACGGCACAGTGGGCTACAACCTCATCACCAATTCCATCACCGCCGGGGTCTCGGGTTCGACCCTGACCAGCACCGGCGCGGCGGAACTGGCCGCATCGTCCGAAGCGGAAATCCTCAGTTTCGTGGGCGGCGTGGCCGCATCGGGCCTGGTCGCGGCGCAGCTGTCCCTGACCATCAACGAGATCGAAAACACCATCAGCGCCTCCATCGTGGACGATGACGCCGGAGCCTCCACGGTGACCGCGGGCTCCCTGTCCCTGTCGGCCACGGACGAGTCGACCATCGACTCCGTGGCCATGGGCCTGTCCGCATCGACCTTTGCGGCCGGCGGGGCGGCAGTGTCCAAGAACCTCATCGCCAACGGCGTGACGGCCGGGATAACCGGTTCCGGGGTCGATTCCTCCGGCACGGTGTCCCTCGAAGCGCGCTCCTCGGACATCATCCGATCCTACGCCATCGGCGTGGCCGGCGCGGGCCTCGGGGCGGCCAACGCCTCCCTGACCCTGAACGACATGGGCAACACCGTGACCGCGTCGGTCGCGGATTCGACCGTCACCGCCACGGGCGACATCTCCCTGTCCGCTTCGGAAACCGCGCCCCTGGCCGTGCCGGACTTCAACACGGCCATCGCCGCCCCGGCGGGCATGGTCGGCAAGCTGACCACCGCCCTTGACGGCAACGAGGTCAACCCCAACGCCAGCATCGTGTCCTTCGCCGGCAGCATCTCGGTCGGCGGCTTCGCCGCCCTGGGCGCGGCCGTGGCCGACAACAGCATCCACGGCACGGTCAATGCGGAAATCGTCGACTCCACGGCGGACTCCGCCGCCGGGTCCGTCACGGTGTCCGCCGCCTCGGGCGCGGCCATCGCCAGCCTGGCGGCCGGTTTCGGCGCCTCGGCCGGCATCGCGGCCAACGCCTCGGTGGTGAACAACACCCTGACGTCCTCCACCTTGGCCGGGATCACCGGCGCGTCCACGGTTTCGGCCGGCGGCGACGTCACGGTGGAAGCCTCGGACGCGGCGCAGATCGACGCCCTGGCCTTCAGCCTGGCCGGCGGGTACGCCGCCGTGGGCGGGGCCGTGGTCGTCAACACCGTCGGGAACACGACCCTGGCCCAGATCTCTGGAAATTCCGCAAGCCAGAAGGCCGCGATAACCGACGCCGACCTCCTCACCGTCTCGGCATCCTCGAGCTACACGGTCGGGGGCCGGAGCCTGGGCGCGAACCTGGGCGGCGTGGCCGCCGGCGGTTCCGTCGTCTCCGCATCCATCAATGGCTCGACCTCGGCCTACATCGGCGAATTCTCCGATATCGGGGTCGGCGGCGCCGTGGGCCATGTCAACGTGACCGCCCAGACCACCGTGGACGTGACGTCCGGGGCGTACGGCCTGGCCGGCGGCATCCTGGCCGGCAACGTGAACTCCGCCGGCGCCACCGTCGGCATCGCCGTTGATGCGCATGTCGGGAACGCCGACATCGTCGCCACCGGCGACGTGAGCGTCTCGGCCGGGGCCGTGATCACGGCCGAAACCGATGCCTTCGGCCTCAGCGTGGGCGGCCTGGCCATCGGCGCGTCCCTGTCCGACATCGGGATCAGCTCCGAAATATCCTCCTTCGTGGACGGCGCGGCGGACATCGCCGCGGCCAGCCTGACCGTGCAGGCCTCGGCCGACGCGAACGCCGACGCCTACGCCAACGCTTCGGGCGGCGGCCTGCTGGCCGGCAACGGCGCCGACGTCGGGGCCATGGTCAAGCCCGTGCTCAAGGCCTTCGTCGACGACGGCGCCGTCATCGCCGTGAGCGGACTGCTCTCGGTCGCGTCGGCGTCCAAGGGCAAGGCCAAGGCCAAGGGCGAAGGCGTCACCGTGGGCATCGCCGGGGTCGGCGTCGTCCTGGCGGACGCGGAACTCTCGCCCGAACTGACCACGTTCATCGGCAGCGGCGCGGACGTCACCGCAGGGTCCATCGCGCTGCAGTCGCGCCACAACGTCAACGCCGACGGCACCGTCATCGACCAGGGCGCCGAGGCCTGGGCCGGCGCGTCCGGCGGCGGGGTGGTGGCGGTCAACGGCGCCTCGGCCACGGCCACGGCCGCCGCGATCCTCGACACCCGCATCGAGGCGGCGGCCACGGTTTCGGCCACCGGCGGCGACCTGCTCGTTTCCTCCGTTTCCAACGACAAGGCCGGCGCGACGGCGACGGGCATCACCGTGGCCGGGGTGGGCGTGGGCGCCATGGTGGCCACCGCCACCAGCCATGGCACCCTTGTCAGCCAGATCGACTCCTCCACGGTTTCGGCCCACGACAACCTCACGGTCGAAGCGGCCGGCTACGGCACGTCCGAAGCCGGCGTCTCCGCGGCCACGGGCGGCCTCGTCGCCGGCGGCGTGAACATCGCCACGGCCACGGTCACCTCCGAAGTGACGGCCGACATCGGTTCCGGCGCCATCATCACGGCCGGCGGCAAGGTTACGGTGGATGCGCAGGCCACGCCGAAATCCGTGGCCGCCACGTCGGGCGTCAACGCCGGCGGCGCGGCCGTGGGCGGTTCTTCGGCCATCGCCGAGTCCTCGCCCGTGATCGAGGCCTTCGTGGGCCACGGCGCTTCGGTCACGGCCACGGACCTCGACATCACCGCCTCCCGGAAGGTGCCGGGCAGCGGCGTCTCGGCCAGCGCCTCGGCCTCCGGGTCCAGCGGCGGGCTGCTCATCGGCGCCAACGCCACCGTCAGCAGGGCCTCGGGCAACGGCAGCGCCGCGGCCTACGCGGACACGGACAGCATCCTCGACATCTCCGGCAGCGCCACAGTCGAGGCCGATTTCGACAGCGTCCAGCGCAGCACCGCCAACGGCAAGGCCTTCGGCATCGTGGCCGTGGGCGGCAACTATGCCATGGCCGACAGCGGCAGCACCGTCAGCGCGTACCTGGCCGACGGCGTGACCGCCACGGGCGGGGCGTTCTCCATCAGCGCCGGCGGCACCGAGGACAACCGGGCTTCGGCCATTTCCGGCACGGGCGGCGTGTTTTCGGTCTCGGCCTCCGAGGCGTACACCACCAGCTCGAACACGACCCTGGCCACCGTCGGCGCCAGGGACGGCGGCGGGATCGACGTGGACAGCCTGAGCATCTCGGCCGCCCATGAGGCCCTTTTCGACGCATCGGCCGACAGCTCCTCGGGCGGCGTCATCGACGCGCCCGGCGCGAAGATCCAGAACACCGTGACTACCGACGTTACGGCTGGCATCGGCGACAACGCCGACATCCGCGCCCGCCAGCTCGACATGAGCGCGGAAACGACGGTGCGGAAGGACTGGCTGTCCGGCTACAACCTCGTCTCCGCCTCGGGCGGCGTGGGGGCCTTCCCGGCCGGCGCCAGCAGGAGCGACATCAATATCCAAAGCCGCACCGTCATCGACGACGACGCGACGGTGACCGTGACCAAGCGCGGCGACGGCACGGGCGGCGACATGAACCTGTCCGTGCACAACGACGTCACGGCCCGCGACAAGGCCAAAATCGACTCGGGCGGCGCCGTGGCCACGGCCAAGACCGAATCGCGCATCTACAACGACGTCAACACGGCCGAGATCCTTGTCGGCGACGCCACCCTGCAAGCCGGCGGCGGCATCGCCGTGTCCAACTGGACCGATCTGGATCTGCAAGCGCAGGCCCATTCCAAGACCTACGGCGCGGCCGGCTACGCCCAGGGCGTCTCCGTGGCGCACGCGTCGCCGAAGAACACCGTGACCATCAGGGACGGGGCGGCCATCGAGGCCGCGGGCGACATAGCCATCACCGTCGGCGGCAGCGCGGACGAACTCCAGCGCTCGACCACCACCGTCGCCGCCCGCACCGATCTTTGGAACAAGACGGCCATCCCCATCCGGTCCAACCCCACGGCCGACGCCGTCGTCAATCAGGACTCCCGCATCGATGTGGCCGAGGATGCATGGATCGGCAGCAATCAGGACGTGCTGCTGACGGTCGACGGCGGAACACGCTCCGTATCGGGCAACTGGAACTATCAGGACGCCTACATGGGCCTGGCCGAGGACATCGCCAATGGCCTGATCTCCCTCTTCACCGGCTCGAGTGGTTCCGTGTCCCTCAAGGAGAGCGGCGGCAGCGAGCAGGACAACCTGGATCGGAACGTCAACATCGACGGCACGGTCGAGGCGGGCCTGAACAACAAGCAGTTCCTGGTCGTGGACGGGGCTCTTGGCGATCCCAACAACCCAGTCATGAGCGGAACGCCCGGACTGGTCTTCACCAGCACCTCGGGCGAGGACAGCATCGAACGCACCGATGGCGGCAACTGGGCGACAGACGGCTTCAGCGCCGGTATGTACATTCAGGTTTCCGGAGCCGGCAATCTGGACGGGGCTTACCTGATCGAAAGCATCACGGGTTCGACCATCACGTTGAACGCCGAGACGCCCCTGGGCGGCGAAAATGAACCCGTGATCGGGACCGTGTCCGCGTCCGGCGTGACCATTTCGCACCTTGTCATGACCGGTGCTCCGAAACTGACGATCAAGACGGCGGACAACTCCATCACCCGCAGCGCGGGCAGTTTCGTCGAGGACGGGTTCCTGGCCGGCCAGTGGATTTTTGTTGACGATGCCGAAGCAAACAGCGGCTTCTACAAGATTTCCGGGTTCTCGGGCGACGGTGCGATCATGTATCTGAACGCGTCATCGTCGCAGCTCGCAGCTAACGCGCAGAACGCGTTCGGCGTGACGATCCGGGGAGTGGCCGAACCCGTCGTCGCGGTGGAGGGCAGTGTCTATCCGTTGCTGGAGATTGAATCCCAAGGGATTACTGCCTGGATCGACCGGCCTGACGGCAGCGGCAGCTTCATCGACGACGGCTTTGAAGTCGACCAGTATCTGCGCATATCCGGTTCGTCGAACAGCGACAATGACGGCACCTATCTGATTACAGGGGTGACCGAAACCCGGTTGACCATATTCTTGAGCACCTTAGATTGGCTCAACGACTCGTCCGGAGAAACTCCTTCCATCCTCTCAGCCTTTACGACTGAGCATTCCGTAGCAGGGATGTTTGGAAGTCTGGCATTTGACGCGGACAGCGGCACCATAACGCATTCCTCCACCGCCCACTCCTTCACGACCGACGGATTTGCCGCGGGCCAGATCCTGGTCGTCAACGGCACGGCCAATGCCGGGGTCTATACGATCAAGGAGGTTGACGGAAACGTCATCACGCTCAACGAAGCATTGCC
The DNA here is from genome assembly GCF_900114595.1 of Desulfomicrobium norvegicum. Lineage (NCBI taxonomy): Bacteria > Pseudomonadati > Thermodesulfobacteriota > Desulfovibrionia > Desulfovibrionales > Desulfomicrobiaceae > Desulfomicrobium > Desulfomicrobium norvegicum. The sequence continues at coordinate 22,316 of NZ_FOTO01000009.1, forward strand.
GGCCGACGCAACGGACGTTGTTCCATCCGCCGTCACGGCCTACGATGGCGATGACTACGCGACGGTCCAGCTCGGCACCCGGACCATGTCCTTTGACGCCGCAGCCCGAACCATCACTCGCAACGACGGGCTGGCCTGGTCCGGCGTTTCCGCTGGGCAGATCATCGAGATCACGGGTTCGCAGCACAACACCGGCTTCTTCACTGTCGCCGAGGTCAGCGACTCGGTCCTCACCCTGGTGGAAACTGATTTGCTGACGGATGAGGACCAAGCCTTTGGCGTGACCATCGTGGCGGCGACATCGCTGGATACCGTGATCACCGTCGACCTCGGTCTGACGCACACCGATCCCCGGGACACCATCACCCGCCAGGACGCGGCGTGGGCGGATGACGGATTCGAAGCGGGCATGTTCATCAATGTGGCCAACACGACCAGCAATAATTCCTCCTTCAGGATCGACAGCATCTCCGGCAACACCCTGTACCTGGCCAAAAACCATACGCTGATCGACGAAACCCTTTCCGCCGGGCAGAGCGCCGCACAAGGGGTGGCCATCACCAGCTCCAACCCCCGGCCCTTGACCATTCACACCACCACGGCGCAGGGCGCTCCGGACCTGACCTTCGCCAATGTCTACGGCGGGCGCGACACCATCACCCGCTCGACGGGCAGCTGGCTGGCCGACGGCTTCCTGGAAGGGCAGACCATCACGGTCTCCGGCTCGGGCGTGAACGACGGCGTGTACCAGATCGCGACCATCAGCGCCGACGGCCTGACCCTCGGGCTGTCCATGAAGGACACGCTCGCCTCGGCATCCGGGGTGAGCGGGGTGTCCGTCAGCGGATCCGGCATTTCCTCCGGCGTCTCGTATTCGCTGAGCGTGGAGGATCTGGGTGTGAACATCGCCAAGGAGATCGACCGGCTGCAGAAACTCAAGGCCGAGCACTACGGCAATGCCGCGGCCATCGCGGGGTACAACGCCCAGATCACCCAGCTCAAGATGCAGGCGCTGGACCTCGGGCTGATCGACGCCAGCGATCCCGGGCTGCTGAACGACAGCACCCCGCTGTCCCCGAAGCAGGAACTGCTGGTTACCTACATCGTCGTGTCCGACATCGAGGCCAGTTCCGGAAACATCGAGGTTTCGGCGGGAACGCTGACCGGCACCGGGAATCTCTACGCCAACAACGACACCGGCGTGGTCATCGAGAACGCCAGCCCGTACTATTTGCGTGTCGGCGACGTGATCATTCCAACGAACCAGGGGGGCATGGTCTTCTTCAACGTTCTGCCGGTGACGAGCAACGCGGACATCGAGAGCGTGTACGATTTTCTGTACGCCTCCGGCCAGGTCGGCCAAACCCCGCAATTCTCGACCATCGGCACGGACGCGGGGGAAACCGAACCCGCCATCTCCATCAGGAGCACCTTCAATCCGACGTTCCCGGAGCAGGAGGAATTCCGCGGCATCACCGCTCCGGACATCGAGATCACGGGCAGCATCGTGAACCGCCTGGGCAGCGTGACCATCCACGACGCCAAGGGCAGCGTCCTCATCAAGGGCGAGGCCGGCAAGACGGCCGTGGCGGCCAAGACCATCGACATCTCCGCGGGCCGCGATTTCGTGCTGACCAGCGAAGGGTTCTACAACACCGCCGGAGAACCCTACGGCTCGCAGAACACGCCCACGGTCGCCGGCAACAACATCTTCCTCACCGCGCGGTACCTGAACTTGAACGGCATCGTGCAGAGCGGTCGACCCGACCGCTCCGTGACGCTGGACGCCTCCCTCGATGACGATATCGCCGCGTTCAAGGCCAATGCCCTGGCCGGGCGGTATCTGACTCTGACCAACGACGACGGCAAGGGGCAGGGCATTGAGGTCCGCTATGACCGGGATACGGACGCCATCGTCGTCGACTCCGTCGCCATCGAGGGCGGTTTCATGCTGCTGACCGGCCAGATCATGAACACCAATGCCAACGCGGTACTGAAGTCCGTGGACGGCTTCGGCCGCGTCACCATCAACAACGCGACCGGCTACGCCGTCGTCGTCAACGACATCGACACCGGCGGGGACGGCATCGAGGGCATCATCAAGATCGTCGACACGGTCGATACGTACTCTTCCTCCGGCGTCTTTCGACCGGGCGTCGAACCCACCGTGACCACCTACACCCGGATTGGCGACACGATCAGCAAGACGGTGACCCGCGGCGGGACGCTGCTTTCGACCTCGGACTCCAGCGGCAGGACGCTGACCGACGGCTACACTCCCGCGGCAGGCCAGCGCTATGTCTACGTCACGGGTCAGACGCAGTTGCGCCGGATTTACAAAGAATACATCACGTCGAGTTTCTGGGGCATCGACTGGTTGTCTCCGGATCCCGGCCAGCAGCCGGACAAGGTCTGGACCGTCAACGTGGGAGGGCCCGTGCCGACAGGAAGCGGGACTTTTGTGGAATGGAACGCCTCGCTGACCGATACGCCCACGAAGGTCACTCCGTTGAGCGTCAATCTCGACGCCGAAAAGTTTCTGTACGGTTACAGCTACACGACGACGACTGGGTGGTGGATCTTCTCCACCACCGAATACCATAACGTCCTCGTCTACGCGCAGGGATCTGTGACGTATTCCAACAACAGCATGAAGGCCGACTATCCCATCGACATCGAGTTCATCGGTTACGATGCGGGCGGCATCACCATCAATTCCGCGACGGATGTCATCGTGGCCGGCTCCCTCGTCAACGTCGCCGGCACCACGGCCATCACCAGCGCCGGCACGGTCGCCAGCACGGAGTACGGCCAGGTTCAGGGCAGGGACATCGACCTTGTCGGCGTCACGGGCATCGGCTCCTCCGACAGGGCGCTGCAGGTCGATCTCGCGGGAGGCGTTCTGGATGCGGCCAGCAGCGCCGGCGACATCTTCATCGAGGAATTCACCGGCGCCCTGAACGTCGGCACGGTCGACGCGTCCCACGGCGACGTGACCATCGGCGCCTATGGTTCCATTACCGCCGCCGACGGGGCGTCGCTGATCAGCGGCAACTCCATCGACCTGTCCTCCCGGGCGGGCGGCATCGGTTCGGCGACCCAGTCTCTGCGCATCGACAGCGGCGTCTCCGGGTCGGGAAGGCTGACGGTTACGGCCATGGACGACATCCACCTTGCGGAAACGAGCGGCGACCTGGGTTTGAACACGGTCCGCTCTGTGCGTGGCGACGTGCATCTCCAGGTGCTCGACGGCAACCTGACCGACGCCAACGGTAACGACACCCGCGACGAAAGGACCATCGCCGACTTGGAGGCCCTGTGGAGCAGCATGCGCCTGACCCTCGCGACGGGTGCCAGCGAAGCCGCGCAGCAGAACATCGCCGCCTACGAGGGTCTTAAAACCAGAGAATACACCAGTTACTGGAACTACCGCGAGCAGCAGGCCAATCCATTGGTTTATGATTCCGCCTTCGAAGTCCGTTTGTCGGATCTGGAATTGAACTACTACCGGTCCGTCGGCTGGACCGATGAGAATCTCGCGGACCTGGTGGCCAAGCGGACCCGGGAGTACCACGATCTGCACGCTGCCTACGGCGCTCTGGGCGATACGCGCATCGACGGATATGCCTATCAGGTGGTCGTGGGCAGCGCGGAGCATGAGACCCTCATGGCCGGTCATGCCTGGACCGCGGCCGAACTGGGCACGACCTTCAATCCGTCCCTGCTGCGGGCCAAGACGGACACGGAGACGAAGATCGAGGAAGCCAACATCTCGGCCAATAACGTCTTCATCAGCATCGTCAACGGCGGCATGGGAGGCATCGGCGGCCAAGAGATATTCACCCTGCCCATGGATGCCGATTCCCTGACGGAACGGCAGCGGCTCATCCTGGCCGCCGCCGAGCGCGACGACATGATCGCGCGCGACGTGGACGGCAATATCGTCGACATCTTCGATCCCGGCAGCAACGCGGCGACTCTGGAGATCCTGCTCCATGACGATGTGGATATCGCGGCCAGGGGCGGCATCTCCATTGCGAGCGACACGCATGTCTACCTGGGCAGCGAGCAGGACCTCAACATCGACAGCATCGTGGGCGGCGACGCCATCCGCATCAAGGGCGCACAGGGCGTCTTCGACGTGGACGGCGGAAGCACGGTCACCGGCGGCGGGCCGGGCGGAGGGATCATCCTTGAAGGCGCGGACGCCACCCTCGGCACGTCCGACCAGCCCCTCGCCGTGGATCTGCTGAACGGCAAACTGACCGCCAGGGCCACGGGCGACATCAACCTCCTGGCCGTGGTTCACGACCTGTTCGTCGACGGGATCTATTCCCAGGACGGGCATGTCACGGTCTCGGCCACCGGATCCATCTTCAACGGCAACAACGACAGCGCCTGGAATATCCAGGCCGGCTCCGTCACGCTGACCGCCGGAGGGTCCATCGGCCAGGACGGCAACGCCCTGAACACCGAACTGCCCCTGCTCGACGCCGCGCAGTCCGGCCTGGGCGTGATCGACATGACCGCGGGCGGGGACATCTTCGTGACCGAGGTCAGCGGCGACATGAACGTCGGTCGCATTTGGGCCGGCGGTACGGCCTCACTTTCGGCGGCTGTGTCCATTCTGGACGCGAACGATGATCCCAACCCCGATATCATCGCCAATTTCATCACTCTGGGCACCGTGCTCGGAGGCATCGGTGCAGCTGGCAACGATCTGGACATTGATTCGTCCGTAACGCTCGATGGCCTGGTCAACATCTCCTCGGCTGAAAACGTGTACCTGATCGAGGCGATCGGCGACCTGCGCCTCGATCAGGTTCTGCTGACGACGCTGAATAAGAAGGCCTATCTGGCGGCGCAGGGCAGCATTCTCGGTGCTAATTCCTCGGGCGACCATGCCGTGATCGCCGGGGCGGTCATCTTTCGTTCAGACCAGAACGTCGGACAGTCAGGCGATGCGCTGAACATCCAGGTCCAGCGTCTGGAGGGTGCGGTTGCGGGCGACATGTGGGTGCACAACCACGGCGCATTGATCGTGGGCAACGCCGGCGACGGCACCAGCGGGTTGACCTCGGCCGGCGGGGGCATCCAGATCACCGCCAGCAGTCCGGTGACCATCGAAACCAATGTCGTCTCCACGGGTTTGAGCAACGACGGGGACATCACCATCACATCCACGGACCACGCGGGAAGCGGAGACGACATCACCGTTCTCGCCGGCGCGGTCATCAGGAGCGTCGGCGGCAACGTCACGCTCCTCTCCGGCGACGACGTCATCCTGCACAGCGGCAGCGCCATCAACGCCGACGGGACGGTGCGCATCGTCGGCGATCACGGCGACGCTGACCCAGGCGCGGGCAGTCTGATCGAGCTGCACGGGACCATCACCGCTCAGTCCGTATCGCTTGAAGTCGGCGATGACGACGACACGGTGGTCATTCCCGGCATCACGGTCGCGACCACGATCCTCACCGGCGGCGGCGACGACCTCATCCACGTCGGCAGCAACGCCGACGCGGCGGGCAGTGCGGGTGGGACCATGGCCGGTATCACGGCCCTGCTTGACATAGACGGCGGCGATCATCCACGCGGCGACACCCTCGTCATCGACGATTCCGGCAACATGGGCGCCAATAGCACCATCCTCGACGGAAGCACCCTGACCATGACCGGCATGTCCGGCTCCATCCAGTACGTTCGGATCGAGGACGTGAACATCTCCTTCGGCAGCGGCGACAACATCGTCAACGTACGGGGCACGGCGGCCGGGTCCACCACGCGCCTGACCACGGGGGATGGCGACGACGTCTTCAACATCTCCTCCGACGCTCCGACGAATCTGGGCAACCTGGACGGCATACGCGGCGACCTGGTGCTGGTCGGCGGCGGGGGAGTCAACACCCTGAACGTCAGCGACCGGGGCAACACAACCGGCCGCATCGGCGTGGTCATCACCGAGAACGACATCATCGGCATGACCGGCGACGCGGGCGGTTCCGGGATCATCGGCTTTGACGGCAGCTTTAGCGGCGGCGTAAACGCTCATTTTGGTTCGGGAGCGGACGGCATCACCGTCCAAGGGGTTTTGCCCGGTCGGACTTTCGAGATCCGGGCCGGAGCGGGCGACGATACGGTCACGGCCATCGATGCCGATGCCGGTGCAGAAGGACTGCTGATCGTCTCCGGCGAAGGCGGTTCCGACACCCTCGACGCTTCGGCTTGGAAGAACGGCGTTGTTTTCTTCGGCGACGGCGGCGCAGCGACGGGCCAGGGTTCGATGACTCCGCAAAGTTTGGTTTCCGTGGAATCCACGGCACCCGCCGGCGTGGGCAAGGACATCCTCATTGGCGGTTCTGGCGACGACATCCTTGTCGGCGGCGGGGGCGACGACCAGTTGCGGGGCGGCGCGGGCAACGACGTGATCATCGGCGACGCAGGCCGGGTGACTTTCAGGAACGGCGAGCTTTACGAGGCCGGTACACTGGGGCGCTTCAGTTCGTCCGACGGGGATGACACCCTCGTCGGCGGGGCCGGGAACGATTTCATGTTTGGCGGAGATGGGTCAGACCTGTTCTACGGCGACCTGTCCGAGGACGTGATGATCGGCAAATACGGCAAGGTCACCCTGAGCGGCGGCAAGGCCGAGGAGGTCATCGCCCTGGGCGATCTTATCGGCCGGACCATGGTCGACCTTTACAGCATCGAGGAAACGGATGAGGCTTCCAGGGAACGCTCGGCCGGGCAGAGCGAGTCCCTCACTCCGGAGCCCGCGCCCGACGCGCTGGAAATCGAACAGGTGCAATCCGAATCGAGCTACTCCCGCCGCGTGACCCATCATGGCGGGCATTCGGTTCCGGCGGCCCAGGCGCAGCCCGGACAGGGCACGGCCCCGGCGGACGCGGTCCCGGCGGACGCTCCGGACCGGGAGCAGGGGGCTGTGGCGGAGGAAGTGGTCGGGCTGCGGCCCGCCGTTATTAGCCCGAGGCCGTCGGGCGGAGAGGGTTTCGTGCCGGAGCGGGAGGAAACTCTCTTTGCGGCCCGGGAGGACGCGGAGGCGACGGGTCTCCAAGGCGCCGTGGCCGGCTTGACCTGCCTGGGCGCGCTGTCGACCCGGGGCAGGAATGAAAAGCGTCGGCTGACCCCCGAGGAGCTGGAGGGTTTCGCCAGGCCCAAGGGCCGGAGCTGGAGCTGGAACGGGGAAAGGCTGCAAGGCGAGGAGAAGACGGAGTCTTCCCCTGCGCGGTTGGTTACCATAACGGAATTCACGGTTGAGAAGAAACGTCAGGCTGCGGACGCATAGTCCGGCATTTTCATACTGAGCCTGCAACATACAAGGAGTGTACACGTGACAATGGAAGACAAGACGCCCCAGGAAAAGGCGGAAGACCAGGCGGGCCAGATCCGCTGGGACGGCAGCCGCATGCGTACCACGTACGCCAACGTCTGCAACGTATCGAGCACGCGCGAGGAAGTGGCGCTCATGTTCGGCGTCAACAAGAATTGGCACCCGTCGCAGAAGGATCTGGTCATCGAGCTTTCCGACCGCGTCATCATCAACCCCTACGCGGCCAAGCGCCTGGCCATTCTCCTGGCCAACACCATGAACGAGTACGAGAAGCGTTTCGGCGTGATCAGTCTCGAAATGCCCGATGTCACGCCGCAATAGGGCGGGACGCGGACCTTTTCATCAGGCCCGGCACGGCGGCGTGTCGGGCCTTTACGCGTCTGATTCCGGGTTTTCCCCTTGTTTTTTGAGCAGATAGCTGGTTAACTGAGTACGTGAAAAGGGTTTGGTCTTCTGCCTGCTCCGGCGTCGCCGTTGCAGTTGATCGGGTTTCATCATTATGAGCAGCAACACTACCATACAGGACTCCGTACCGACCGGCGCAGGCTCCGTCCTGTCATGGGCCGAGTTCTCGTCGGCCTCGAGCACCCGGGAGTATTGCCAGGGGTGGATCGGGCTGCAAAGTGGCATGATTCCGGGTGTGATCCAGGGAATTCTGGTCACCGAGGGGGAGGACGGGCAGTTCACCCCCGCCGCCGTGTGGCCCTACGGCGGTGCGGACCCGGTCCGGCTGGCCGAGGCTCTGGAGCGGGTCATCGACGACGGGCGCGGCCTGGTGCTGGAACTGGACGCCGCGGACCGGTATGCCATGGTCTACCCCGTCCGGGTGGATGACAGGCTGTTCGCCGTGGTGGCAATGGAACTGGCGGCCGACAGCGAGGCCGATCTTAACCGGGCCATGGAGCAACTGCAGTGGGGTTGCTCGTGGCTGGAGTTGCTTCTGCGCCGCCGGGAGGCCGACAAGGACAAGGCTCGCCTGCTGCGCCTCGGAACGGCGGTGGACATGCTGGCCCTGACCCTGGACCGGCCATCCTGCCGCGAGGCGGCCATGACCTTCGTTACGGAGCTGGCCGCGGCATCGGGCTGCGAGCGCGTCAGCCTCGGCTTCGTGCACGGGCGCTCCGTCAGGCTGGAAGCCGTCTCGCACAGCGCCGAGGTCAACCTCAAGATGAACCTGACCCGCAACATCGAACGGGTCATGGACGAAGCCCTGCTGCAGCGCCGCGAGATCTCCTTTCCCACGGACGACGTCACGGTCATCTGCCGCGAACACGAGGCCCTGTCGCGCCAGCAGGCCATGGCCGCGGTCCTGACCCTGCCCCTCTACGGCCAGGACCGCTATTACGGCGCCCTGACCGTCGAACGCGCCGCGGACCAGCCGTTCACGGAACGCGATGCGGAATTCTTCCGGGCCGTGGGGGCCCTGGCCGGTCCCATCCTGGAGGCCAAGCGCCAGGTCGACCGCTCCGTCCTCGACCACGCCCGCGCCAGACTGTCCGAGGCGGCCGGGCGGTTGCTGGGCCCCCGGCACTACGGCCGCAAGCTTGCCGTGGCGGCGCTGGCCTGCGTGGCCGTATTTCTTTTCTTTGCCCACGGAGACTACCGCCTGCGCGCGGATATCGCCCTGGAAGGTGGGATTCGCCGGGCCGTGACCGTGCCCTTCGACGGCTTCATCCATCAGGCCCCGTTCCGGGCCGGCGATCTGGTGAACGAAGGAGACGAGCTCTGCCTCCTCGACGACAGGGACCTGCGCCTGGACAGAATGGTCACCGCCAGCCGTCTGCGGCAGCTGGAGCAGCAACTCCAGGAAGCCGTATCCCAGCACGATCGGGCCCAGTCCAGCATCATCCGGGCGCAGTTGAACCAGGTTCAGGCCGAGTTGGACCTGGCCGACGCGCAACTGGCCCGCACCCGCCTCACGGCGCCGTACTCCGGCCTCATCGTCAGCGGGGATCTGAGCCAACGCCTCGGCAGCGCCGTGAAGCAGGGCGACGTGCTCTTCGAGGTCACGCCGCTGGATTCCTATAGGGTCATTCTCAAGGTCGACGAACGACGCATCGCCGATGTCCGGGTCGGACAGCGCGGCGAGCTGGTCCTTTTTTCCCTGCCCGGGCAGGAGTTCGGGTTCACGGTCAGCAAGATCACGCCCATCGCCAAGGCCGAGGATGGCAGCAATTATTTCCAGGTGGAGGCGGCGCTGGACAGCGTGGACGAAACCCTGCGCCCCGGCATGGAAGGCGTGGGAAAGGTCGCCGTGGATCGGCGCAAACTGGTCCGGATCTGGATTCGGGACATGCGCGAATGGCTGACGCTCTTCTTCTGGAAATGGTTGCCTTGAAGCGCAGGAGCGGGGTTCGCGCATGAGCGTTTCGCTGCTCAGTCCTTCATGGTACAGGGTCGCCCCCCTCAAGCCGCGTCTGCGCAGCCATGTGCGCATCGAGCGCCACGATTATCGCGGCCAGGACTGGTATGTGATTCAGGACGGCTTCACGGGGCGCCATCACCGCTTTTCCTCCGAGGCCTACCAACTGGTGGGCATGATGGACGGCCGCCGGACCATGGACCAGATTTGGCAGGCCGTTTGCGCCCGCCTGGGCGACCACATGCCCACCCAGGATGAGGTCATCGAACTCCTGGCCAGACTGTACCGGGCCGATCTCTTGCAGACCAGCGCCATCCTCGACTTTTCGGATCTGCACCAGCGCAGCGTGAAGGGCAGGCGCAACCGCCTGTTCACGCAGTTGGCCTCGCCGCTGTCCCTGCGCTTCCCGCTCCTGGATCCGGACCGCTTCCTGACCCGGACAATGCCCTGGGTCCGTCCGTTTCTCGGCTGGCAGGCCTTGGTGGTCTGGATAGCGGTAACGCTCACGTCCGCCGTCTTGGCCGTCCTGCACTGGGACTCCCTGCAAGGCGATTTTTCCGACGCGCTTCATGGCATGGAGAATCTGCTGCTGATCAGCCTGCTTTATCCCGTGCTGAAAGTCCTGCACGAGTTCGGCCATGCCTACATGGTCAAGAAGGAAGGCGGGGAGGTGCACGAGATGGGGGTCATGCTGCTGGTCTTCATGCCCCTGCCGTACGTGGACGCGTCCTCGTCGACGTCCTTCCGGGACAAGCGTCAGCGCATGCTTGTCGGGGGGGCGGGTATCATGGTGGAGCTTTTCGTGGCCGCTGTCATGCTTCTGATCTGGCTGAACGTCGAGCCGGGAATCGTGAGCGCTCTGGCCTACAAGACCCTGCTCGTGGCCGGGGTGTCGACGGTCCTCTTCAACGGCAATCCGCTTTTGCGTTTCGACGCCTATTACATTCTTTCGGACTGGCTGGAGATTCCCAACCTGGCGCAACGCGGCGTCGGCTATCTGGGATACCTTTTCAAGCGGTATCTGCTGGGAGTGGAAAGCGCCGAATCACCGGCCCGCAGTCCCGGGGAAGCCCGCTGGTTGTTCTTTTACGCCGTGGCCGCCTTCTGCTACCGGATTTTCATTTCCGTGCGCATCGTGCTTTTCGTGGCCGGGCAGTTTTTTTTCGTGGGAATCGTGCTGGCCATCTGGGCGGTGTTCATGATGCTCATCATGCCCACGTGGCGCGTGGCCGCTTTTCTCGTCAAGGATACTCATATGCAACGTAAGCGCCTTCGCATCATCATGATGGTGGTTCTTCCCCTGGCTCTGCTGGCGGGGGGGCTGGCTGTGGTCCCGGCGCCGCTGTACACCAACGCCGAAGGCGTAGTCTGGGTTTCGGAGGAATCCCGGGTGTACGCCGCTGCCGGCGGGATGGTCGAGGCCGTGGTCACTCCCGGCGGGACCGCCGTAAAATCCGGCGATCCGCTGATCCGCTGCGCGGACCCGTTGCTGGAAACCCAGGTCCGGCTCTTGCTGGCCCGCCGGGAGGAATTTCAGGCCCGCCGCCAGTTGAGCATGAACAGGGCCCGCGCCGAGACCGCCATGCTGGAAGAGGAAATCCGGAGCATCGAAACGGAGATCGATCGCGCCCAGGAGCGTCAGGCGGCCCTGATCACGCGCAGCCCCGCGTCCGGGATTTTCGTGCTTCAGGACGAGGCTGATTTGCCGGGCCGATTTCTGCGGCGCGGCGAACCTGTGGGCTACATCCTCGACCCGTTGCGCATGCAAATCAGGACCGTGGTTCCCCAGGCCGACATCGAGCGCGTCCGCTCGGATGTCCGAAGCGTCGAGGTGCGGCTGGCCGAGAACATCGGGCAGGTGCTGCCGGCGCGGGTGTTCCGCGAGGTACCCGCCGCGAGCCGCGTGCTGCCGAGCCTGGCCTTCAGTCTCGACGGCGGTGGCCGGTTCGCCCTCGACCCTCGGGAAAAGGACGCCCCACATGTGCTGGAACGCCTCTTTCAGTTCGACCTGGTGCTTGAGGGATCCGTACCAGGCAACGTGGAGGAGCGTGTCTACGTCCGCTTCGAGCACAGCTCCGAACCCTTGGCCTTGCGGGCCTACCGGGCGTTGCGGCGCCTCCTCCTCACCCGCTTCGCCTTATGATTGCGCCCAGAATGCATTCTGGCTGCGTTGCTGCGGGAAAAATGGAAACCTCATGTAGACGGCTACACTTCGGCTTCCATTTTTCCTTTGCGCCTTGCCACAATGCATTCTGGACGCAATCACCGAGAAATGGTCGGCGAAGGGTTTGAGAATGTGTATAGAGGAGTTTTGATGCTGCATCTGACTCATCCCCCAGCCATAGGTTGCGTGATGAACTGTGGTGGAAGTGCCGGAGTTTTCATTCTGCATCTGACTCATCCCCCAGCCAGCCGCGAAGTTCGGGCCGAGAGGCCTGACCGGGTCGAGACGTGGCTGGAGCGGCAGGTGCACCGGGTGCACGGAAACCTCATGTAGACGGCTACACTTCGGCTTCCATTTTTCCCTTGCGCCTTGCCACAATGCATTCTGGACGCAATCACCGAGAAATGGTCGGCGAAGGGTTTGAGAATGTTTATAGAGGAGTTTTCATGCTGCATCTGACTTATCCCCCAGCCAGCCGCGAAGTTCGGGCCGAGAGGCCTGACCGGGTCGAGACGTGGCTGGAGCGGCAGGTGCACCGGGTGCACGGGCGCCTCCAGGGTCTGGCGCCCCGTGGTTGGGTGCGGCGGGAGGCGGAGGCGGTCAACGCGGCCGGGGCGCGTTTCGCCGGGATGGACGGGCGGGGGCTGGCCGCCGAGACGGGGGTGCTGCGCGAACGGCTCCTGGCCGACGGGTTCCTGCCGGAGCATGTGGTGGACTGTTTCGCCCTGGTCCGGGAGCAGGCCTTCCGCACCCTCGGCATGCGGCATCACGACAGCCAGGTCATGGGCGCCCTGGTCATGCTGCGGGGCATGGTCGCCGAGATGGAGACGGGCGAGGGCAAGACCCTGACCGCCACCCTCACGGCGGCTACGGCGGCCCTGGCCGGGCTGCCGGTGCACATCATCAGCGTCAACGACTACCTCACGGGCCGCGACGCGGAGAACATGGGGCCCCTGTACCGCGCCCTGGGCCTGAGCGTCGGTTCCGTGGTCCACGGGCAGGGGCCGGACGAGCGGCGCAGGGCCTACGGCTGCGACATCACCTACGCCACCAACAAGGAGCTGGTCTTCGACTACCTGCGCGACCGCCTGACCCTGGCCGACCGGCCGGACCCCATCATGATCCAGGCCGAGAGCCTGCTCGGACGCGGTTCGCGCACCGGGCGCCTGCTCATGCGCGGCCTGCACTTCGCCATCGTGGACGAAGCCGACAGCGTGCTCATCGACGAGGCCAGGACGCCGCTCATCATCTCCGGTTCCTCGGGCGCCGACGAGGAGCGGGACTTCCTGGGGCAGGCCCTGGAGCTGGCCGGGACCTTCGTGCGCGACACGGATTACGAACTCGACGAGGCCCGCCGCCAGATCATCCTGACCCCGGCGGGCCGGGAGCGCATCGAGGAGGCGGCGCGGCGGCTGGGGGCCCTGTGGAGCGGCATGGTGCGCCGCGAGGGGGCCGTGCACCAGGCCCTGACGGCCCTGCTCCTGTTCCGCCGGGACGAGCAGTACCTGGTGCGCGACGGCAAGGTGCAGATCATCGACGAGTTCACGGGCCGCGTCATGCCCGACCGTTCCTGGGAGCAGGGGCTGCACCAGATGATCGAGCTCAAGGAGGGCTGCGAGCTGACGCAGCGCCGGGAACCCCTGGCCAAGATCAGCTATCAGCGTTTTTTCAGACGATACCTGAGGCTCGCGGGCATGACAGGCACGGCGCGTGAAGTGAAGGGCGAGCTGTGGAATGTCTACGGGTTGGCCACGCTGCGCATGCCCACCCACCGGCCGGTGATCCGGCGCAGGCTAAAGGAGAGGGTTTTTCCCACCCGGCACGATAAATGGCGGGCCGTGGTGGATCGGATCGGTGAATTGCACCGGCAGGGCCGGGCCGTGCTTGTCGGGACGCGAACCGTGGCGGCCTCCGAGGAACTCGCTGCCCGCGTTCGGGAAGCAGGGCTGCCCCATCTGGTCCTGAGCGCCAAGCAGGACGCCGAGGAGGCCGAGGTCATCACCCGGGCGGGCCAGCCGGGAAGCGTGACCATCGCGACGAACATGGCCGGGCGGGGCACGGACATCATGCTTGCGCCCGAGGTGCGCGATGCAGGCGGCCTGCATGTCATCATCACGGAATACCACGAGGCCGCGCGCATCGATCGTCAATTGGCCGGGAGGTGCGGGCGGCAGGGTGACCCCGGAAGCTTTGAAGGGATTTTATCCCTGGAGGATTTTCTGTTCCAGGGCAAATGGGGCGACCCCTTTATCCGCGTGGCCATGTTTGCCGTCACCCGGACGAGGATGCCCCAATTCGCGGCGCGCCTGCTGCTGAGGCGCATGCAGCGCAACGTGGAGCGGCACAACACGCGGCTGCGCCGAAACCTGTTCCGGCAGGACCAGGCGCAGGGAAGCCTGATGTCCTTTGCCGGCCGGTTCGAGTAAACAACGTCTTTTTCCCCGTGTTTGAGCTGTTTCCGGTCCAAACGCGGGGGCCATATGCATCGAGGAGAACACGAGATGAAACGCGTATTTTTTCTGGCGCTGCTGTGCATGTTGGCAGCCACGGTTCGAGCCGGGGAACTGCCGCCTTTCGAAGGGCTTATCGAGCCTCGGGAGACCGTCAATTTCGGCAGTCAGGTTCCGGGCATCCTGGAGAAGGTGATGGTGGAGCGGGGAGAAAAGGTCGAAGTCGGGCAGATCCTGGCCCGGCTCAAATCCGGGGTCGAAGCCGCAGCCCTGCGCACGGCCGAGGCCAAGGTGGATTTCGGGCAGCGCAAGTCCCAGCGCAACGAGGAACTGACCAAAAAAAAGCTCATTTCGATGCATGAAAAAGACGAGATCGAGACCGAGCTGCAGCTGGCCCGGCTGATGGTGGCCGAGGCCAAGGCGCAACTCGAAATGCGGGTCATCCGCAGTACGATCAAGGGTGTGGTGGTCAAGCGTACTGGCGCACCCGGCGGCTATGTCGGCGAGGAACCCTTCCTGACCGTGGCGCAGATCGATCCCTTGAGCGTCGAACTGGTCATCCCGGTCCAGTATATCGGCTCCATCAAGGAAGGTGTCACGGCCAAGGTCCTGCCGGATGAGCCGGTGGGTGGCGAGTACAGCGCCAAGGTCGTGATCGTGGACAAGGTCATCGATGCCGCCAGCGGAACCTTCGGCGTGCGACTGGAACTTCCCAACCCCCAGTTCAGGCTGCCGGCGGGCATGAAGTGTCGGGTTCTCTTCTGATCGTGGACACGTCGCAGGGCCGGCAGGCCATGTTTTCGAGAGCGGAATCCTTACGGGTTCAAACGAAGTCGGGCGGGGATACAAAAGGCGGATTCCAAGATTGGAATCTACGACCCGCCTTATCTTTTGCGCGTCCTGTACCCGCACTCTGGATCACAACGGCTCCTCTCTAGCCCTCTCAACCTTTTTCGGCACCGAGTCTTTTTTCGAGATCAAGATCGGTCGTGGCTATTTCTTGTCGAGTTCGCAGACGCACAGAAAATCATGATGGGCTTCGGTGACGCTTTTCATTTTTGATGAGCGTTGTCGCAAGCTGGTAATGATAGTCCGCGACTCCCGGCAATAATGAAACAATACATGATACGTTGAAATTCCATGCAGCAGAACTTGATGCCCTTAGAGTAATAGCAGATGCTGCTGATAAAAGTAAAAACGCATTCTTAGGCAGCATGAGCCATGAGCTCAGAACCCCGATAAATGGAATTTTTGGACTGCTTCAGTTTCTTCAGACAACAATAACAGACCGGGGTGAAAATGGTCGAGCAGTTGCACGAGCTGGAGCGGGGTCACAATGTGATGCCCGACCGGGAAGGACGAGTCGTCGAGTTCAAACGCGATGTCAACGAGCTGCTGACCCTGGCCGGTCAGCCGCTGCGGTACCAGCGCGCGGCCGGGGGGGACGAGGTATGAGGAATGGACTTTTGATCCTGATGGGCCCGCACTACGGCATTGCTACAGGGGAGAGACTATGCGGCTAATCGCCAACGAAAAGTCAATTCCGCGCATTCATCTGGTCGGCACGCTTTTGATTGTGCTTCTGCTAACGGTCGGGCTTGCCGGCTATAACTTGTGGCAAAGCCGCAAGGATGCGCAATCATCCTTCGACCGCATTGAGCAGGCCCTCGCCGGGCAGATCGACGCACGTCTGAAGGATGAAATGCACAACAGCATCAGCACCATGGAATTTATCCGTAGCCAGACTGAAGCTGTTCTGCGCGAAAGCATCAAGCTACAGGTGGATAGCGCCTACCAGATTGCCGAAGCCATTTACACCCGGGATTCTGCCCTCCGACCGGCGGCCGAAGTCCAAAAAATGATCGTCGAGATGCTCCGGCCGATACATTTTTACGATGGCCGCGGCTATTTTTTCATTGATGACATGAACGGCCAATTCATCCTGCTGCCCACGTCGCCAAAGCTCGAAGGCAAGACCTTGCTCGACAACCAGGATGACGCCGGCCACTATATAATGCGGGGCCTGATCGCCGCCGCAAGACTGCCGAGCGGCGAGGGCTTCTCGCGCTATCGATGGTACGCGCCGGAAAATCCCACAGTGATGGCCGAAAAGCTTTCCTACGTCCGCCATTTCGAGCCTTACGACTGGCTGATCGGCACCGGCGACTATCTCCACAAGTGGGAGGAAAGGCAAAAGCAGGAAGCGATATTGCACCTGCGTACTCATCACTTCGGCACAACCGGCTACGTCGTGCTGTTTGATGCCGATGGCCGGTCGTTGCTCTCGCCGTCCAATGCCGCGCTCGAAGGCAAGACGGAAGCCGACCTGCCTGTCTTTGAACGCAGCGTTCTCGAAAAGCTGCTGAGCACTGCCCGAGCCGGCGGCGGCATCGTCCACTACGATTGGCCGCAAACAGACAGCGGTACACTGGCGAAAAAAACGGCTTATGTTCAGACCTACTCACCCTGGCAGTGGGTTGTGGTGACCACTTTGTCCGATGACGAGATGCATGCGGCGGTCGCAGCAGAACAGCAAACTCACGCGCGATTGAGTGCCAGGCAGGCACTGACAAACATGCTGGCAGGACTGCTGGCTTTGCTGTTCGGACTGGTCGTCTCATTGATATTCTCGCGCTGGATGCGTCAATTGTTCAAGGAGTACCACCGCAACAATCTTGTCCAACAAGACACCTTGCGCCAACAGGCAGATGTTTTGCACAAAACCCAGGCCAGTCTGCAAGAAAGTGAGCACCATTTTCGCACCTTGGCGAATGGCGGCACTGCGCTGATCTGGACCTCCGGTACCGATAAGCTGTGCAACTACTTCAACGAACCCTGGCTACGCTATACCGGTCGCACCCTCGAACAAGAGTTCGGCAACGGCTGGACGGAAGGCGTGCACCCGGATGACTTCGATCACTGTCTGAAAGTTTTTGTCAGTCATTTCGACCGCCGCGAACCATTCTCGATGGAATACCGTCTGCGCAAGTCTAGCGGCGAATATGGGTGGATTCTCGACTTGGGCAACCCGCGCCATGACCGAGAAGGCAACTTTAGCGGCTATATCGGATATTGCTACGACATCACCGATCGCAAGCTGGCCGAGGATGCCCTGCGGGAGACGGAGAGATTCCTCAAAAGCTCACAACAAATTGCACGGTTAGGCAGTTGGCGTTTGGATCTGGCAACGAACCAGGTCGTGTGGACGGAGGAGCTATACAAAATGTACGGCTTTGATCCGGACCTGTCCCCACCGCCATATTCCGAGCACATGAAACTGTTTACCCCGGAAAGCTGGGCAAGGCTGTCCGCGGCCCTGGCCCATACCGCGGAAACAGGAGTGCCCTATGAGCTTGAACTTGAAAGCGTGGGGAAAGATGGCGTCACTGGATGGATGTGGGTACGGGGAGAGGCCGTAAAGGACACGGAAGGCCGCATTGCCAGTCTTTGGGGGGCAGCGCAGGACATTACCGAGCGCAAGCGAGCGGAGGGTTCGTTGCGGGAGAGCGAGGCCCGCTTCCGCCTGCTCTTTGAGAACGCGCCTCTGTCGTATCAGTCGCTGGACGAGCGGGGATATTTTCTCGACGTGAATAAAAAGTGGCTGGAGACAATGGGCTATGAACGGGAAGAGGTGATCGGCAAATGGTTCGGGGATTATCTCGGGCCGAGTTTCAAGGAGCACTTCGACACGAATTTCCCTCTGTTCAAGCATGCTTGCGTCATCGACGGCGTGGAGTTCGACATGATGGCCAAGAACGGGCAAATCCTCAGCGTTGCGTTCAATGGTCGGGTGCAGCTCACCCGTGACGGCGAGTTCCTGCGCACTCACTGCATCTTTACCGACATCACTGACCGCAAGCGGGTCGAGACGGAACTGCTTCTGGCCAAGGAGGCAGCCGAAGCCGCGAATAGAGCCAAGTCCGAATTCCTGGCCAACATGAGTCACGAGATCCGCACCCCCCTGAATGGTATCATGGGCATGCTCCAACTGCTCGAAACGACCACGCTGGACGAGGAGCAACTGCATTTCTGTTCTCTCGGTATCCAGTCGACCAATCGTCTCACCAGCCTGCTTTCGGACATTTTGGACCTCTCCCGGGTAGAAGCGAGCATGATGCTCGTCCGTTCCGAACGCTTCAACCTGCAAAGCGCACTGAATCAGGCCATTGACCTTTTCGAGCCTGTCGCTGTCCAGACCGGTGTCGCATTGACACGTCATCTTGACCCAGGACTCCCGATTTGGGTTGTCGGCGATTCCATCAGGCTCCAGCAGGTGCTTACCAATCTGATCGGCAACTCCTTCAAATTCACCAAGCGCGGGCACGTGCACGTCGAGGTCTATCCGCTTCCGTCTCGCAGCAATGATAGCTTCAGAGTTTTCATCGCCATTGAAGATATGGGGTGCGGCATCGCGGGTGAAGATCTTGGGAATTTGTTCAAACCGTTCACCCAGGTAAGCCAGGGATATACTCGAAACCACCAGGGGGCCGGATTGGGGCTGGCCATCAGCAAGCATCTGGTGAGCCTCATGGACGGGAACATCGCCGTGGAAAGCGAGGAGGGAATCGGGACTACCTTTGCTTTTTGCGTGACCTTCGGCAGGGAAGCGCAGCTTCATGATGGCGAGGTTACGGCGGAATGCCGCACCGCGCCGCAGGTGTCCCGCCGGATTCTTTTGGCCGAAGACGACGAAACAACGGTTTTCAGTATCAGCAGACTGTTGGAAAAATCCGGACACCGCGTCACCGTGGTCCATAACGGTCAGGAAGCCCTGGAAATGCATGAGGCGAACGATTTCGACCTCATCCTCATGGATGTATCGATGCCGGTCATGGATGGCATCGAAGCCTGCCGGCGCATTCGAGGCTCTGAAAACTCCCACAAGCGGGATATCCCGATCATTGCTCTGACAGCCTACTCCATGACCGGGGACAAGGAGAAGTTCCTGGCTGCGGGCATGAGCGGATACGTAGCAAAGCCCGTAAATATGGAGATCCTCATGCAGGTGATGTCCGAAACGCTCGCAGAACAAGGGCGTTAGGGAAGCAGACGCACCACCTCAAGCCTAAGCCGCGCAAAGAGTAAAGACTCCTGCTTCTATCGCCTCTAATTCTTGACACTTCCAAATTGATCGGGCTTAGGTAGCAGGCTGCAACAAATAGACCTTTCCCGGCCCGGGATCGGCCTGTCCACCATAACCTAAGACGCGATCATGGCACTCAAAAAATCCGAACTTTATTCCTCTCTCTGGGCTTCCTGCGACGAACTGCGCGGCGGCATGGATGCCAGTCAGTACAAGGACTATGTCCTCGTTCTGCTGTTCATCAAATACATCAGCGACAAATACTCGGGCCAGCCCTACGCGCCCATCACCATCCCCGCCGGAGCCAGCTTTGCGGACATGAGCGCCATGAAGGGCAAGTCCGACATCGGCGACCAGATCAACAAGAAGATTCTTGCCCCCTTGGCAACAGCCAACAAACTTTCGGATTTTCCGGATTTCAACGACGCCACCAAACTCGGCACCGGCAAGGAGATGGTGGACAGGCTGACCAACCTGGTTGCCATTTTCGAGAACCCGGCCCTGGATTTTTCTAAGAACCGGGCCGACAGCGACGATATCCTGGGCGACGCCTACGAATATCTCATGCGCCATTTCGCCACCGAGAGCGGCAAGAGCAAGGGGCAGTTTTACACGCCCTCCGAGGTCAGCATGGTCATCGCCCAGATCCTGGGCATCCGCGAGGCCCAGACGTCCGCCAATACCTCGGTTTATGACCCGACCTGCGGTTCGGGCTCCCTCCTGCTCAAAGTGGCCCACGAGGCGCGCACGTCCGTGACCCTCTATGGTCAGGAAAAGGATGCCGCCACCAGCACTCTGGCGCGCATGAACATGATTCTGCACGACAACCCCACCGCCCTCATCGTGCAGGGCAACACCCTGACCGATCCCAAATTCACTGAAAACGGCGCCCTCAAGACCTTCGACTTCGTGGTCGCCAATCCGCCTTTTTCCGACAAACGCTGGACCAGCGGACTCGATCCGGAAAATGACGAACACGCACGCTTCCAGCCCTTCGGCGTGCCACCGGCCAAGCAGGGAGATTACGCCTATCTGCTGCACATCGTGCGGTCCCTCAAAAGCACCGGCAAGGGCGCATGCATTCTGCCCCACGGCGTGCTCTTCCGGGGCAACGCCGAGGCCGCCATACGCCGCAATCTGGTACGCAAGGGCTACATCAAAGGCATCATCGGTCTGCCTGCCAATCTCTTTTACGGCACCGGCATCCCGGCCTGCATCATCGTCATCGACAAGGCCGAAGCGGCGGGCCGCAAGGGCATCTTCATGCTCGACGCCAGCTCCGGCTTCATGAAGGATGGCCCCAAAAACCGCCTGCGCTCCCAGGACATCCACAAGATCGTGGACATGTTCACCAAGGGCCTGGAGTTTCCCAAATACTCGCGCATGGTCAGCATGGAGGAGATCGAGAAGAACGACTTCAACCTGAACCTGCCGCGCTACATCGACAGCCAGGAGCCCGAGGATCTGCAGGACATCGAAGGGCATCTGCGCGGCGGCATCCCCCAGGCCGACGTGGACGCCCTGTCCCGCTACTGGAATGTCTGCCCCGGGCTCAAGTCCGCCCTGTTCGCCCCAAACCGGCCCGGTTACCTCGATCTCACGGTGGACAAGGCCGGCATCAAGGTGGCCATCTTCGAGCATCCGGAATTCACGGCCTTCATGTCCGGCATGCAGGCCCACTTCACGCTGTGGCGCAACTCGGTCTGCGCCACCCTAAAAAGCCTCACGTCAGGCTTCGCGCCCAAGGATCTGGCCGCGCGCCTGTCCGAAGAACTCCTCGCCCATTACGCGGGCCAGCCACTTATCAAGCACTACAACGTGTACCAGCACTTCATGGACTACTGGGCCGCGACCATGCAGGACGACTGCTATCTCATCACGGCCGACGGCTGGATCGCCAAACCCTGCCGCATCATCGAAACGGACAAGAAGGGCAAATCCAGGGACAAGGGCTGGACCTGCGATCTCGTGCCTAAGCCCCTGATCGTGGCCCGCTACTTTGCCAGGGAACAGGCCGCGCTGGATGCACTAACGGTAGATTTGGAAACCGTATCCGGCCGCATGACCGAACTGGAAGAGGAACACGGCGGGGATGAAGGCGCATTTGCCGAACTGGACAAAGTCAACAAGCCCTGCGTCAGCGCCCGAATCAAGGAGATCCGTTTCGACGCCAGCGCCAAAGAAGAAGCCGCCATCCTGAGCACATGGCTCAAACTCTGTCAGCAGGAAGCGGACCTCAAAAAGAAGGTCAAGGAGGCCGAAGCCGACCTCGATGCGCTGGCGTACCGGCACTACCCCAAACTGACCGAGGCCGAGATCAAGACCCTGGTGGTGGAAGACAAATGGCTGGCCAGCCTGGAGACCGCCATCCACGGCGAGATGGACCGCATCAGCCAGGCCCTGACCCAGCGCGTGCGGGTGCTGGCCGAACGCTACGCCAAACCGCTGCCGCAGCTGGTGGAAGAGGTGGACGCACTGGCGGCCCGTGTCGATGCGCACCTTCGACGAATGGGGGTGACACCATGAATTCGCCGAGGAATTTTGAGCAGCTTGTCAGTCTTTGCCAGCAGACGCATGAGGAACTCTATGTCAGAGCCGTCCGCGTCGTGGATGCCCACCTCGTTGTCCGGAACTGGCTCTTCGGCTACTATATCGCGGAATTCGAGCAGTTGGGCGCAGATCGCGCCCAATATGGCGTCCGGTTGCTCGGAAACTTGGCAGATCGACTCAAACCATTGAAAATCAAAGGTACTTCCGCCACCCGCCTCAAACTTTACCGCTCATTTTATCGCCTCTTCCCAATTGGTCCGACAGCGTCGGACCAATTGGGGCAGCTCCCGAAGCCCTCGGAGATAAGCCCGACACCGTCGGACCTATTGACCGCCCAAGGATTGCAGGGTCGACAGCCGCTGGCTGGAGCACTCATCAAGCACTTCCCCCTTGGCTGGTCCCACTATGTCGAACTGCTCACCCTGGACGACATCGCCGAACGCCGTTTTTACGAGATCGAGGCCGCCGCAAACCAGTGGACGGTGCGCGAACTCCAGCGGCAGATCGCCAGCAGCCTTTACCAGCGCCTCGCCCTCAGCCGGGACAAAGACGAAATCCGCCGCCTTGCCGCCGAGGGGCAGGTGGTGGAAAAAGCCGCCGATCTTATCAAGAACCCCCTAGTGCTGGAATTTCTCGGCCTTGAAGACCGTCCGCACTACTCCGAGGAAGACCTGGAATCCGCCATCATCGACCAACTGGAGACCTTTCTCCTTGAGCTGGGCAAAGGCTTTCTCTTCGAAGCCCGACAAAAGCGCTTCACCTTTGACAACGATCACTTCCGCGTGGACCTCGTTTTCTACAATCGTTTACTACGATGCTATGTCCTCATTGACCTCAAGCGCGACAAGCTCACCCACCAGGATCTCGGACAGATGCAGATGTATGTGAACTACTTCGACCGCCACGTGAAGCTGCCCGAGGAACTGCCCACCGTCGGCATCGTGCTCTGCCACCGCAAAAACGACGCCCTGGTGGAACTGACCCTGCCCCAAGCCGCCAATATCTTTGCCTCCAAATACCAGCTCTACCTGCCGTCCAAAGAGGAGCTGAAAGCTCGCCTGGAACAAATCACCTCCGAGTTGGAAGGAGGCGAGCAGCCATGAACGCTGTCGATGCGTGCCCGAAGGGGTACAAGCAGACTGAGGTGGGGGTTATTCCGGAGGAGTGGGGAGTCGAAATGGTTGGCGATGCTTTCGAGATTCGCAACCAATTGCGCCTGCCGATTAGCCAAATGGTCCGCAAACTGGCCTGTCAGGATCACGTTTCAATCCACGCCCCTGCGAGAGGGGCGACTTGTTAATAAGCTTCTTATTCATCAATTCCCAACGGTTTCAATCCACGCCCCTGCGAGAGGGGCGACTTAAATCACCGCCATGAATAGTGACATGAGGACCGTTTCAATCCACGCCCCTGCGAGAGGGGCGACCCGATTGGGATTCCGCGCTCGCCTACGGACGACATGTTTCAATCCACGCCCCTGCGAGAGGGGCGACACAAGGACGCCGAGGAATAGAATGGCCGAAATGGTTTCAATCCACGCCCCTGCGAGAGGGGCGACCCGATTGGGATTCCGCGCTCGCCTACGGACGACATGTTTCAATCCACGCCCCTGCGAGAGGGGCGACCCGGAGACACTTCGGCCTTGATGCGCGAGCAGTAGTTTCAATCCACGCCCCTGCGAGAGGGGCGACTTTGAGTTGACATGGTTTTTTTCCTCATTTGGCGTTTCAATCCACGCCCCTGCGAGAGGGGCGACCCGGAGACACTTCGGCCTTGATGCGCGAGCAGTAGTTTCAATCCACGCCCCTGCGAGAGGGGCGACTTTGAGTTGACATGGTTTTTTTCCTCATTTGGCGTTTCAATCCACGCCCCTGCGAGAGGGGCGACCACGGGAGGATTCGCGCTCGGTGCGATGACGGTGTTTCAATCCACGCCCCTGCGAGAGGGGCGACGGGACATCCCCGAAAACCTCTTCTCGCTCTTCCAGTTTCAATCCACGCCCCTGCGAGAGGGGCGACTTGGGGCGCTCCGGACTGCGCATGACCGACCAGTGTTTCAATCCACGCCCCTGCGAGAGGGGCGACTCGAAATTCCTGAAATTTGTCTTGATCCTTGGGAGTTTCAATCCACGTCCCTGCGAGAGGGGCGACCCAAGCAGTCCTTGAACAAATCCGCCCACCGTGTTTCAATCCACGCCCCTGCGAGAGGGGCGACCGATGCGCATCAATTCACTCTCAACTGTTGCGAGTTTCAATCCACGCCCCTGCGAGAGGGGCGACCGCTGGAACAATCCAATGGGCGTATCGACGTACAGTTTCAATCCACGCCCCTGCGAGAGGGGCGACCGACACGAGCGGGCCAACTCCGTCGAGTTCCGCAGTTTCAATCCACGCCCCTGCGAGAGGGGCGACCCCCTGCCTGGCGTTGCAATTCCGTTTCTGGCGAGTTTCAATCCACGCCCCTGCGAGAGGGGCGACGAGGATTTCGGCAAGGTCCGCGTACTTCGACTTGTTTCAATCCACGCCCCTGCGAGAGGGGCGACACCAGCCCGCTCTCCGTTGCGGGTATTGACGATGTTTCAATCCACGCCCCTGCGAGAGGGGCGACCCCCTGCCTGGCGTTGCAATTCCGTTTCTGGCGAGTTTCAATCCACGCCCCTGCGAGAGGGGCGACGAGGATTTCGGCAAGGTCCGCGTACTTCGACTTGTTTCAATCCACGCCCCTGCGAGAGGGGCGACACCAGCCCGCTCTCCGTTGCGGGTATTGACGATGTTTCAATCCACGCCCCTGCGAGAGGGGCGACCCCCTGCCTGGCGTTGCAATTCCGTTTCTGGCGAGTTTCAATCCACGCCCCTGCGAGAGGGGCGACGTCACGCCAACACCAAACATATCTGTCCACGACGTTTCAATCCACGCCCCTGCGAGAGGGGCGACTCGTCTTTCTGCTCGCGCACGGACTCGATGTAGCGTTTCAATCCACGCCCCTGCGAGAGGGGCGACCAACGTGCCAGAACTGTCTTTGTCCTTTGCAGTGGTTTCAATCCACGCCCCTGCGAGAGGGGCGACTCGGCCAAAAAACAGCAATCTGAAGCAGAAACAGTTTCAATCCACGCCCCTGCGAGAGGGGCGACCTCCCATTTGTTGCCACCCGTCACGGAGTTGATGTTTCAATCCACGCCCCTGCGAGAGGGGCGACGTCCGTAGGCACTGCGTATGCGGTCGAGGTCAAATTGTTTCAATCCACGCCCCTGCGAGAGGGGCGACCTCGCCCTTGACCATGCGGTCCCATATCTGGGTGTTTCAATCCACGCCCCTGCGAGAGGGGCGACCCAAGCCCTCGCGCTTAAAAAACTTGCAGTTGATGTTTCAATCCACGCCCCTGCGAGAGGGGCGACACTGGCGCGGGCTGGAGTGTGGGCCGAAGAATGCGTTTCAATCCACGCCCCTGCGAGAGGGGCGACATAAACCTATCATACATGATACCCCCCTTAAATGTTTCAATCCACGCCCCTGCGAGAGGGGCGACTGAGCGCACCATGTGCTATTCGTGCTTTCTTGATGTTTCAATCCACGCCCCTGCGAGAGGGGCGACTCCTGGGGTCCGTGCGAAATGCTTACTTGTAGTTGTTTCAATCCACGCCCCTGCGAGAGGGGCGACCCCCGCGTTGGCGCGGCAGTAGCGGGCTGTGTCGTTTCAATCCACGCCCCTGCGAGAGGGGCGACCTGCGGTATGAGTGCCAAGCTCAGCCTGGAGGTAAGTTTCAATCCACGCCCCTGCGAGAGGGGCGACTCCTGCGAAGCTCCGTGATTGAGTGGTGGGCGGTGTTTCAATCCACGCCCCTGCGAGAGGGGCGACCCGGGATGCGGATCAATCCAAATTTCTCAGCATGTTTCAATCCACGCCCCTGCGAGAGGGGCGACCGCCGAGGGCGTGGCGGTCACGGTGCGGTGCAAGCCGTTTCAATCCACGCCCCTGCGAGAGGGGCGACTTGACGTTGCCATGTCTCAGGCCGTGGCCCCTGTTGTTTCAATCCACGCCCCTGCGAGAGGGGCGACGACGAATAGTCATTCTAATAATTTGTGCAGAAGTGTTTCAATCCACGCCCCTGCGAGAGGGGCGACTAAAAATCTCGGAGAATCCAAGCAGGATTTTTTGTTTCAATCCACGCCCCTGCGAGAGGGGCGACTGCTCCATCTTGTTGATGAGCCCCATGTCTTCAAGGTTTCAATCCACGCCCCTGCGAGAGGGGCGACCTGGAACAACAAGCATTGCAACCCACCTATGGATGTTTCAATCCACGCCCCTGCGAGAGGGGCGACCAGATCGTCCGGATCGTCCACGGGGGTTTTATGTTTCAATCCACGCCCCTGCGAGAGGGGCGACAGAGTGGCGCTGCCTGCCCGAAGAGCCGCGTTATGTTTCAATCCACGCCCCTGCGAGAGGGGCGACCACGCACGCGGCCCTCGTCCACGCCTTCCTGGTGTTTCAATCCACGCCCCTGCGAGAGGGGCGACCACCGGCATCCGCAAGAACGCGCTGGCATCTATAGTTTCAATCCACGCCCCTGCGAGAGGGGCGACGAGGACGGCGCTCTGGTTGCCGGTCTGGTCAGTGTTTCAATCCACGCCCCTGCGAGAGGGGCGACCTGCCCAAATAGCCGCGATAGCGGTCGCTTATGGTTTCAATCCACGCCCCTGCGAGAGGGGCGACTCCGACCGCAAGAACAGACCCTGTTCCTTCTGGTTTCAATCCACGCCCCTGCGAGAGGGGCGACCTCCGTGCCTTGGCGAGCCGGTATCGATCCTGCTGTTTCAATCCACGCCCCTGCGAGAGGGGCGACGGCGTGGCGAGCAGTGCGCAGATTGAGGAGGCGTTTCAATCCACGCCCCTGCGAGAGGGGCGACCGACCTTCATTTACGGCCCAGAACTGACCGGGATGTTTCAATCCACGCCCCTGCGAGAGGGGCGACCGCGGCCAGCATCAACACCGTGGCGCTATCGGCAGTTTCAATCCACGCCCCTGCGAGAGGGGCGACCCATGTACGAGGCGAGAAGTGCCGTTCGGAATCGTTTCAATCCACGCCCCTGCGAGAGGGGCGACGGACAAGCGCGTCCTGTCTCGCCAGACGGTTTATGTTTCAATCCACGCCCCTGCGAGAGGGGCGACGCTTGAGAACGCTGACGAGTCGGCTATTTACTTGTTTCAATCCACGCCCCTGCGAGAGGGGCGACAAAATCCCGTGGACTATCGCGGGAAGTTAAGAGGTTTCAATCCACGCCCCTGCGAGAGGGGCGACGTGGACAAGCTAAAGGCAAACTTGGCGGCTCCAAAGTTTCAATCCACGCCCCTGCGAGAGGGGCGACCGTTGTTTACGACGCGCAGGAACTCACAATTGGCGTTTCAATCCACGCCCCTGCGAGAGGGGCGACCGGGCCGTTTGGATTCAGCAGATTCGGCGGGCTTGTTTCAATCCACGCCCCTGCGAGAGGGGCGACCGAGCCAGCCGAACAGACCGTTGCGACTGACATGGTTTCAATCCACGCCCCTGCGAGAGGGGCGACACGCCCATTCCAGTTGTCGCCGCGCTGGCCGGGGTTTCAATCCACGCCCCTGCGAGAGGGGCGACGCCCGGGCCACGCGCTTTTCGCCCATGAGTTCCGTTTCAATCCACGCCCCTGCGAGAGGGGCGACCACATGCGATTGGCTTAAATCGGTGCTTGCTTGAGTTTCAATCCACGCCCCTGCGAGAGGGGCGACCTCGTCCAGGATTCCGACTGCGATTTCAACGGTGTTTCAATCCACGCCCCTGCGAGAGGGGCGACCGGGACAAGAGGACATCACTGGCAACGCAAGCGGTTTCAATCCACGCCCCTGCGAGAGGGGCGACTCGGCTTCGCGCAGGTAGCGCAGGGCGATGGACGAGTTTCAATCCACGCCCCTGCGAGAGGGGCGACACGGCGTGGCAAGTGCGTCGCAGATTGAGGAGGCGTTTCAATCCACGCCCCTGCGAGAGGGGCGACCTTGGGGGCAAATTGCTTGCGGATTTTTAAGCTGTTTCAATCCACGCCCCTGCGAGAGGGGCGACGTAGCGTCGTTGTCCCAACGTATGACAGTAGATGGTTTCAATCCACGCCCCTGCGAGAGGGGCGACTACGGCGGAGGCGGCATGACGGTAAACATCATCGTTTCAATCCACGCCCCTGCGAGAGGGGCGACGCCGACTCGTCCACCAACGCCGCCGCACTCGCTGTTTCAATCCACGCCCCTGCGAGAGGGGCGACCGTAAACCGCAGCGCGTTTTCAAGCGTGTTCTGGTTTCAATCCACGCCCCTGCGAGAGGGGCGACCAAGACGGTACGCGCTGCTGTGTCCGATGTCCAGTTTCAATCCACGCCCCTGCGAGAGGGGCGACGCGCATCTCATGCAGGTGCCACGCCCCGTCTTCGTTTCAATCCACGCCCCTGCGAGAGGGGCGACACGGGCGATGACAGAGTTGTGGTCGACGAGAATGTTTCAATCCACGCCCCTGCGAGAGGGGCGACGCGACCTGATCACGGCCGCGATGCATATACCCATGTTTCAATCCACGCCCCTGCGAGAGGGGCGACCTGATCGTCGATTCGCTGTCGTTGACAACCATGCCGGTTTCAATCCACGCCCCTGCGAGAGGGGCGACCGAGAAGATTCTTTGTTGTGTTGTTGTAATAATTGTTTCAATCCACGCCCCTGCGAGAGGGGCGACATGAGCTGCACGGTCTGGTTGCCGGTCTGGTCGGTGTTTCAATCCACGCCCCTGCGAGAGGGGCGACCCCGGATGCTCTGCCACGATCACGGTCAGAGTGGTTTCAATCCACGCCCCTGCGAGAGGGGCGACTCTTGTCAATGTGGAGGATTTCGCACATTTCGTGTTTCAATCCACGCCCCTGCGAGAGGGGCGACCCCGGCGGGCGTCGGGTAATTCCGCCGTAAGGCGTTTCAATCCACGCCCCTGCGAGAGGGGCGACTTTCTAGCATCACGGAGGTGCTTGAGTTTGAGTGTTTCAATCCACGCCCCTGCGAGAGGGGCGACAGATGGACCTTGATTGTTACGACGGCGTATTTGGAGTTTCAATCCACGCCCCTGCGAGAGGGGCGACCGCATGGGGCTTCTTTTTTGGAGGAGATAGTAAGGTTTCAATCCACGCCCCTGCGAGAGGGGCGACCTTGCTAGAGTAAACGGAGGTTGGAGTGATAACGTTTCAATCCACGCCCCTGCGAGAGGGGCGACCTCCACATCCTGATCGGCAATGCGGCGGTCCTTGGTTTCAATCCACGCCCCTGCGAGAGGGGCGACCAGGCGCAGGGGCTAGACGTTCGTCAACGCCGAAGTTTCAATCCACGCCCCTGCGAGAGGGGCGACGGCCTCAATCACCAACTCCTCGGCGGTCGAGGTAGCGTTTCAATCCACGCCCCTGCGAGAGGGACGACCGAATGTAACAAGTGCCAGGTCGCGTGTCAGGAAGTTTCAATCCACGCCCCTGCGAGAGGGGCGACGACGCGGCCAGCCTGCGCCGTCACCGGCAAGGTGGTTTCAATCCACGCCCCTGCGAGAGGGGCGACGCGGTGTCTGCAAAGATGGTGGTCGATCTGGATGTTTCAATCCACGCCCCTGCGAGAGGGGCGACTGCATCTACGGCAGACTTATCTTCCGACACACTGTTTCAATCCACGCCCCTGCGAGAGGGGCGACAGCGCAAGGCCGTTGTTAAGTCGGATCGGGAATGGTTTCAATCCACGCCCCTGCGAGAGGGGCGACTGTCTGTCATGCCAAGCGTTGCTGCTCGGGATCTCAGAAGGCTCATTCCGCGAAGCCGTTCCTCAATCCCTGCTTTCAGAAGCGTCGGATCATGGCAGAGCCATAATTATCCTACAAAACAACATCCTACGTACATCGCGAACCTCCCGGCAATTCCGCCTCCGCTTGGGGTTCGCGCTACAGAATCAGCGGGGCTTCGGGATCATACGCGGGCTTGGCCCCGACATGCTCGATCTTCCGTTTCCAGTTTGCTCCCAGATAGTAGAAGCGCAAGCTGTCTTTCTCCTCATCCATCTCACTGAGCAGCCTGTGTTTAAGACGCGTCCACTGCGCAGGATCAACCACGCATTCGAACACGGAATACTGAACCCGCTGGCCATAATCCTGACATGCCTTGGCTATGCGCCTCAACCGCCGTTGCCCGCCAGGGTCCTCAAAACTTACGTCGTAACTGATCAGTACCAACATACTACTTCCATACAAACGGTGGGTATCCGTCCAAGTCTCCACGCAGCCATCGCGCCATGAGCATGGCTTGGACATGGAAGACGAGTCCCATGGAAATCCGTTCATTCAAAAACGGATGCACAATTTCATCCTGTTTGCGTTTCTGGTAGGCGACAAGCAGTGTCTTGCGTGCCTCATCTGTCATTTTAACCGCGCCAGTTTCCAGAACCTCGAAGCCGTCTTTTTTGATCTGTCCCAAATTGATGAGGGACAACGCCAACCGATCGGCAACAAATGCCCTGAATTCCTCCATGACATCCAAAGCCAAACCATGCCTGCCGGGTCGATCTCGATGCAAAAAGCCCACTTCAGAATCCAGTCCGACACATTCCAGGGCGCTACGCACATCATGACCCAGCAGAGTATAAATAAACGACAGCAGGCAATTCATCCGGTCCAGGGGTGGACGCCGACTTCGCACGGTAAAACGGAATTCCGGCTCCTTCGACAGGATCAGATGGTCGAAGACGCCGAAATAGGCGTTGGCCGCTTCGCCCTCGATACCGCGAGCAACATCCAGGCTGACCGACTGTTGCAGACGGTGCAGGCAATCCTTCAAATGCAATACCTCGCTTTCAAGGGCAGCCCCTTCGACCTTGTCACCATGATCCCGCACGACTCGCTGCAATACGCGGCGGGAATTGATGACCTTGGCGCTGATGATGGACCGGGCCACCTCGGCGCTGGCTTCCTGAGAATCTGCCCGTCGATACTGCTCGCGCCTTAGCAGTACATTTCCGGATATCGGACCCTGCACCCGCGCGAGAAAGCGGCCATGCTCCGTCAGAAAGCTGAAGCCCAGCCCTCGCTCGGCGGCAAAACCCATCAGGAACGGGCTGCACGAAACCTGCCCAAAACAGACCACGCCCCCCAGCGTATGAATCGGCACACGCAGTTTGACCGTGTTTCCCACACGCACGGCCACGCACTCTCCTTCCTTAGCCAGATATGCGCCCTGAGTCGTTACGTAGAGCGTGTTGAGCAGCTTTTTCATTCAGCGTCCGCCATGGCCGCCAGATATTTGCTGACGGATTTGTTTTTGGGTAGCTCCGGCATGCACAATTCGAGCAGTGAGCAGGCATCACATTTCGCATCATAATGGGCCGCAGGTGTCTGACCCGATGCGATGAGTTGATGCAGACGTTCCGACGCGTCTTCTGTCTCCGCACGCAGAGTTGCGTCGAACATCACCACCACACGCCTTCTGGTTTTTCCATAAAACAACGCTCCTTCCGTTATGGACACACCAAGCATTTCCTCCAGAGCCATGGCCTGGGCGCAAAGTTGGATTCTATCCCAATTGGCAGCCTTGCTGCGGCCACGCTTGTATTCGATGGGATACACATCGCTTTTGTCCGAGCCAAACTCGACCACATCGGCAATACCTGAAAGACCAAGCCGCAACGTACGCAAGGGAAGACTGCGTGCAATTCGTCTTCCTGCACGCACACAGTCTTCCCCGGAATCAACCTTTTCGTGAAGGATGCGACCTTCAGCCGTGAACAGATTCTCTTCCCAAACTCGCTCAATATGGATGAGCGCGCATTGCCGCTCGCAATAGAGCAGATGCTGTAGAGCGGATATTGGGAGAAGATCGTCTTCGGTGTACGCCACTAATACACAGATTCTTCTGGCCAGACTTTGATCTCGATACCCGAAGGTATTTGATCCTTATTTACTTCAATAAGGTAATCATCCTTACTCCGAGGCAAGTTGCTCATTTTGGTTACAGTCACACGTTCAAACAATCTGCCCGATAGTTCATTTCCCAGATGACTGTTGTGCTTGAAAATAACAAGTTTTCGAGGATTCATCTCGCCTCGTGCTGCTGCCCGGTCATGTTCAAAAGCATTGATCAGTGATTTCCAGAGAAGCTGTAAATCTTCCTCAGAGAATTTTGTTTTTGCTGCATCAACGGCGGAAACAAAGCCATGCATCCGATACATTGCATACGGTACTGTTGCCTTACGCCCAAAAGTGGATGCAAACTCCCGTTCATTTGCCAATTGCTTGTCCCGTTCTTTTTCAGTTGTTACGCAACAGCGAGTAATGGAATGCTCCGCCTGATAAATGCGATCTTCTGAGCGGGAAAAAGTGAACTGTACCGGGCCGCGGACCGTGCCGCCACCTTTAACTTTTTTCTTAGGGCTTTTTTTCTTCGCTCCTTCTTCTGTCTCGTCACTTGATTCGGAACTTTCAGACTCTCCGGTACTCAAGACAGCGCCGAATGCCCTGATATCCCAATAGTCCTTGCAAAGGCTTCCTCTTTTTGCCTGCGTAGTGGTCCCTTCTGCCTTGGCTATCAGAGCATTCAAAAAGGAGTCATCGTCAGCAATGTCTCTCTGGCGAATAAAAATATCATGAGGTGATTTGAGCCCGCCATTTAAAGCAACATAATTTCTAACCTTTCGCTTTATACAAACATCGGTAACAATCCCTCGTTGGTCTTCCGTATCAATCCGAGGGAGGTTGACTTGGTCGGGATCACCGTTAGGGTTGCCATCTTTAACGTCGAAGAAGAAAACGAAATCATACCGATTCTTGATTGGTTCACTCATTGTATCTCTCCCTACTTTGTATTTGAATCAGCAAATTGTTTTTGTTTCTGATGGTAATAGCCGATAGCGAACTGCCCTTGCTCTTCCAGGCGGAACATTGTCGGAAGGACTTGAGGAAATTTTTCGAGGTCAATCCCGTAACACAGCTCCTGTAATTCTTTGTCTAGGTTAACAGCCAGCCCGGGCTTTTCGTGCTTAATTTTTGAAAAATGTTTGGAACTTAGATTGAACAGTCTACCGAATGCTGGCGCCGGTGTGGTCATGGCGTAAGTAAAATACTTTTCTCTGATGCCCGCGTTTCTTTCGCCAAGCGCCGCATACTGGATGCTCTCCATTTTTGCGAATATCTGCCCGCAAATATAGGCTATCGGCCTTTCTCCCTGCACACCGCTTTCCGTAATCATATAGGCACCTCCTGTAAAATTCCGATTCAATATGAGCTTTATCAACGCAGCGCGTTCTGCTGTCACACCGTATTTGGAAAATTGAGCAAGGGACTTTGCCTTATCGCTCCCTTTATCCCCTTTTGCTCTCTGCAACGCTTTCGACAAAATCCATACGGGAACAGGGCTGCTCTGGCGAATGTTGTTGAAAATTGCTGCCCTCCAAAGGTTACTGGCAACCTTGGACAAAGCGGTATCGTCATCGTCAAACTTCTTGGCGTCCATCAGCCGCCTCTGGCAACTTTTAGCTAATGCGTACAATGGGGCATAATAGATGACTGACCGCTTTCGATCAAAGTCATAAGAAGTAATTGCAATATCCTGGAACCATTGGGCTATTGACGCTCTAAATTCACCCAGGCTTGTCTCGACCCAGTCCCGCACGGCAATGCGTGCCGCCGCTCCGGAAAGAGTGCAGGAATAAAAACGCTCAGGTTCAAGATAGCGGTGACCGGTAGCATTCCCTGCCGCCAGCGACTCAACCATTACCGCGACCTCATCGGAAGACGGTGCGTCAAGCAGATCAATTTCATCAAGCGCTTGGTTATTGCGCGTCCAGAACACCATGGCAGTATCTGTTCCAAAATTTTTCCGGTTGGTATAACGGAACTGCGGTTTTGATTTTCCTTTTTTGTCTGTAACCTGAATCTCATTGCCTGCAGAAAGCAGCCAATTTAGCCCTTCAACGTATGTTTTTGCGCAATTATTGCAAATCATACAATTTTCGTTACCAGTCATTTCATAAGATTCGAAAGGATTGTTGTCTCCGTTATAAGAAATTAGCTTTCTTCCCCCTGCTGGCTCTTTATCTCCAGGCACACCTTTGATTGGAAAGTGGGGATAATCTCCAACAGGAAATGAACTTT
Source organism: Desulfomicrobium norvegicum (assembly GCF_900114595.1). Taxonomy (NCBI): domain Bacteria; kingdom Pseudomonadati; phylum Thermodesulfobacteriota; class Desulfovibrionia; order Desulfovibrionales; family Desulfomicrobiaceae; genus Desulfomicrobium; species Desulfomicrobium norvegicum. The sequence continues at coordinate 56,446 of NZ_FOTO01000009.1, forward strand.
TTAGACAAACCGAGCATTTCTTGCTGCCTGTTGAGAACATTTTACTTTGTATGGACTCATATCTATTGATTATCTCAGAATACACTGTATCAAGTTCATGCACGAATTGATTGCCACCTGAGATTAATATTGCAATATTTCCAGCACGTGCTTTCTTTGAAATCGTTTTAAGAAAGTATTCTTGGGACATCTTGCCGATACCTTGGCTGCTGTTTTCTTCATAAAACTTAATTACTGGCTCTAACCCATCAATATTTTGAAGTTCCATTATTCGGCCAACAAAAAGTTTCCTCTTTTCAGCAACATCTTTCTCAAATATTTCGATAGCCTTCTGCTCCCCTTTGTCTTTGACTTTCTTTTTAAAAGCAGGGCCATCTGAATCATAAACCCCTAATGTATAGCCACAGTTATCAAGTAGCAAACGTGCTTTTTTTTCACTTGTACGTTGTATCGCCTCAGCCATTGTCCTTTTATTTTCAATAGGCAGGAGAGAAGCAAAACCTCCGTCTGACCGAATTGTTAAAACCATCGAAATTGCTTCTTCCTTCAAAGCGTCATGAACCCATGCTCCATCAGCCTTGCCGGCCCTCAACGTTTTTCCAAGTTCACTCAATTCCTTGATCATTTCGCGTCCTCTTCTTCTCGATGGTTAAACTCGTAGATAGCTGAGGAAACGTCACTGCCAACAAGGGGGCGCAGATGGGTTGAGAGCATCATCTGGTCATTTTCCGGTACCTCGCAGTTCAAGACGCCATCATGGATTGAGGCCTCGAAAAAAAGAGGTTGTGGCTTGCCCTGTTCACCATAAAAAATGTCAAACAGCATGCTTCCAATGGGTATGGTTTCCGTGATTGGTTGATCATTTTCGTCCGGCGACATGAATTCGGCGGAAAATTCACGTGTTCCCAGGTACGGCCTACGCCAGCACTGCCCTTTCCTGACCCGCCGGGGAAACATTCCCTCATGTTTATCATCTATTCCTACATATTTATCATACATCTGCCTGGTGGCATCCTTCATAAAAATCGATGCTTCGATGATGTAGGCAACGTCTCGCAACAACACGCTATTTCGCTGCGCCCGTTTGTCCTCAACAATGATCGGATTTCGCCCCTGCTTGGAATTGATTTCATTGCGTTTGATGGACATAAAGCGCACCGGGTTGAGCACAATGATGCGCCTGACATACCATTGGAATTCCGGTTTCCAGAGGATAGCATCTAGAACGCCACGTGCCGCCGACGGCGTCATACACGGATAGGTCATCCTCTCAACTTTAAGGTCCGGCCTAGTAAAACAGGCATAGTCACCTTTCACTTTTACTCGTACTACTCGATCATCAAGCATATGCGCCTCCTTGATCATACCACATACTTGTCCGCCTCCATTGGATCCACTGAAATACCAGTAGCCGGATCATAGTTGCCGTACCAGATTTTAAAGCCGTGCGGTGAGGTTTTCACGTCTTCCCTGTTCTGATAGATAAAGTTCTCGTACGCCTGCACTGTGAATGGCTGCATGGCTCGATAGTCGTCGCGCGAAATATACTCTTTAAATTGCAGTGTGTGCAGTAGATCCCTGCTCTCGTCGTTGTAGTTGTAAACAAACAGTCCTTCGGAATGATCATCCAAATACCTGTAAATATCGTTAACCGTCTCGAAATTGAAATCCTTACGGGCATTGATGATCCCTTGTTGACTTGCTTGGTCGATGTAGAGGGCAAAGACGCTGGCATAGTATTTTTCAAAAACGTTGTGACTGTAGAGTTGTTCGATATCGTCTTGAAGAAGCTCCGCCGCGTATCCGGCACAGGCGTGATATGTCTTGTTGGGATATCTGGCATCCTGCAACAGGAACAGGTAAACATTTCCAAGCTTGCCGGAGTGGTTCAGTAATCCTTCGCGGTTGCAGCGCCCGGCGGATTGGATAATCGCTTCCAAAGGTGCGAGCGCCCGGAACACTAGCGGAAAATCGAAATCTACCCCGGCCTCGATCAACTGCGTTGAGACCACTAGGATTTTCTTTTTTGCTTTGAGGTCGGACTTGATATTTCTGATCGTTTTCTTTCTGTGGTCCGGACACATGGCGGTCGATAGATGATATTGCGCATCCCATGTTTTGTTGGATTTCATAATCATAAAATACTCAAGCGCATCTTTCTTGGTGTTGAAAATGACCAGCGACGCTTCATCATGCTTAGTGACCGTATCCTTCAGTCTAGCAAAAGAGATGGGGGTGAGTTCATCCAGCAGTTGATACGTTACCCGTTTGCTTTTGTCGTACAGGATACCGGGGGATTCAATGAGTGGCGTAATTGCCGTGATGCCATCAAAGCCAGGCCGTTTTTCATAAGCGGGTTGGGTCGCAGTGCAGAAGAGAAACGACGTACGCATGATTTCCTGAATGTCATTCAGCATCCCCAAGGTGGGCAAAACAATCTCCTTGGGGATGGTTTGCACTTCATCAAAAATGACGACCGATTCGGCAATATTGTGGATTTTTCGACACTTGGAAGGTCTGTTGCTGAACAGCGATTCGAAGAACTGAACCGTAGTAGTGATGATGATCGGATAATCCCAGTTCTCGCAGGCAAGCTGCTTTCTTTTCTGCTCGGCGGGATAATCCTCGCTTCTGTCTGTAGTCGAGTTGCTCGCCTCGTTATAGCTGGAGTGGTGTTCAAGGATCCATTCGTCACCAAAGATTCTTTTCAGTTCGCGTGCAGTCTGATCAATGATGCTGATATAAGGAAGGACAATAATGATGCGCTTCAATTTATTGTGCTGTGCGTGTCGTAGTGCCCATGCAAGCGACGTCAGCGTCTTCCCCATGCCGGTCGGCAACGCCAAGGAATAGAAACCGGTGGCGAGTAATGCCTTACCAATAGCCTCATTCCTAGCCAGATTACGCAGTTGATTGATCTCGCCAGACTTGGATTTTGCGGAAAATTCTTCTTCAAGTCTGTTGAGCATGGCAACAATCGGTAGTGTCCGGATGGGACGCATTGATGATTTTATATCATCGAAATGCTTTTCTGTAGAAAGCCAATCACTGTCAGTAAGAACGCTGAAGAGATAGCGGATGAAAATTTCATGCTGTAGTCCGTTCAATGCTGGTGCACAGACATATTCAAGGGTCATTTCGTCAAAACCGGTATCGACAAGAAAGGCGTTTTTCACTTCATCAAAGTCCGGTTCGTCATCATACACAATTTGATTGGTATCGTTTTTCCAATCTGCACGATTCGGCAGACCTTTGTGGTGACCGTCAATTGCGATTGATACATCGTAAATCTTGAATTTTCGCGCATATCCAGCACCCCATTTGGCATGTGGAATGCTACCGCGCCTGCCTCCATGTTCTAGATAATCTTGAAAAGCAGGTTGATACTTTCCAAAGTCATGGAGCAATCCTGCCAAGCGAAAAAATTGAGAGTATTCTTTTCGACAAGCAAGCGCTTCTGCCTTTTGCGCGGTTTCGAATAGATGTTTTGAAAGATCATGCTTGCTGCCATCATTATTTTCAGAATGCGCGTAATATTTCATCCTTCCACCCTCATCCCATACCTCCCCGCCATTCTCTTCACCTTCTCCATCGCCTCCTCCCTCAGCCACTCCGGCTCCAGCACCTCGAAATCCGCACCCCAGCGCATGGCCCACCACAGAACCTCTCTTGGTTCGGTCACCTTCACCTCGAAGATCAGGGAGCCGTCGGCATTGTCCATGAGGCTCTGGTTGGGATGTCTATATTCCTCGCGAATGTATGGGGCCGCGAAGGGCGAGAACCATATTCGTACCGTTTCAGGCTCGTTGTCTGTGGCAAACCGACAGAACGAGCTCATGCGGCGCTCCTCGTAGACGTAGCCTCGCTCGTTCGAGAAAATTATCTCAGTAGACCAAATCTGCTTGATCCGACAGACCTTGAAGCAGCGAACTGCCTTACGCTTCCAGTGGTAGCCGTCCAAGTAAAGAGCACCTTCAAGAACATAGAGTTGATACGGATCGACTTCGTATTCTACCGGATCGGCGTGCGGCTTGTGGTACTCGATCCGGACCCGCCGACGCTCCGTGATGGCCTTGAAGAGGCTGTCGACCACCACCTCTTTTCCACCGACATGCGTGGGCAGCTCCGGCCCCTTCAGTAGGGCGGAGCAGGCCGCCACCATGGAGGCTTTGTTCACCACCAGGAGTTTGGTAGCAGCCTTTCTGGCACACGAGGCCAGGAAGGATTCCTGCAGCCCACCGAGTCGGCCAACTGCCAATACGATGGCTAGACGCTCATCCAGCGTGAGATCCGGTGCGGTCAGGAAGGCGTCTTTTTCAACAACATGTCGGCGAGCCTTTCTGTCAAAATGGAATTCCACACCCAAGCCTTTGAGCAGGGTGCAGTACCTGCCATAAGCCGACTTCTCGACGCCCAACTCCTGCCGGATCTCCTTGGGTGATTTGTCCGGGGACGCCTTGATGGCCATGTAGAGATGGAGAATTCGCTCCAACTTCGTTGAATCATAACTTCTTGTTCCCATCTTATGGCCCTCCAGCAGGTTTCGCAGCAAGCACAAAACAACAGATCTTCCCCGGCAGTGGGGAAGATCCCATAGCGTAGGCGGGAGAAATCTTTTTTTATGAATGTGATTGCCGAAAATTGGAATGAAAGACAAGGAGGATCAGTATGTATGACGGAATAGGTGTAATATTACTGAAATTTAGTATTTTATCAGTGAATGCGTATGATGCGATTTGCTTTGTATGACATAATTGAATTTTTAGTCCGAAATCGCATAAAAAAATCCCTCACGTGCAGAGTGGCGCGAGGAATCTGGATCTGTGAACATCCAGCAAAATGATCACAGTGGTCAGGGATCACACAGGGCGGTGGGGTCAGGTCTGCTTTTGACGAAACTTTGCCCGACTTGCATCGGTCTTCGATCACAAGTGGGCGCAGTTCGTTTTCTAGGATCGTTAGAGCCTGCGTGGAAAGAGGGACAATGTGGAGGACGCGAGCTTCCATCTTTGCCGACGGAACACACCACTCTTTGCGCTCAATGTTGAGTTCTGAACATTTGGCATGCCGCAGTTCGCCAAGGCGAACGAAGAATAGGGGAGCTAGGCGGACACGAAAAAATCGCGCGATGCCCCCCAGAAGCTGGAGGGGGCGAGAGCAAAACTGAAAGGATTTGCGCTTGGCTACTTGCAGGAAGGCTAGGATTGACGGTTGTTTTCTGGAGAGAAGGCACAAAAAAAGCCCACTTTCGTGGGCAAATTTTGTTACGTGGTGGAGGGAACGACGACCTACCACAAAACAGTCTCAAAGCCCGCGTTCCTCGTAACTCCTTGATAATAAACTCCGAAGTCATCTCGCACAACCATTTCCCGACAATCCGACCAGAGAAACGATTTTCTCCCCTGATTTCCCTGCACCGGACGAGGGTGGCGGGTTGCAGTAAAAACGGATACCTGGGGCTTTTCATCAACAACTTCGAATCCGGTTTTCGGACGCCGGTTCAGTTCCCAAAACGGGAATCGAATTGATCCTGACATCATCCCTTCGGCGGATACGGATCGTTCCCGTGGCTGTCCTTGTTCTGGATCTTCCCGTCCTTGCCGTGGATGTAGAATTCGGTGCCTTGGTTCTGGCTGATCTTACGCCCGGCATCGACGGCATCCTGCTTCTTGTCGAAGTGGCCGCTGCTGCGGGTCGCGCCGTCTTTCTTGACGTCCCAGCCGCCGTCGGCGTTGGGTACGACATGATGTGATCCTGGTTTCTTTGGCATGGTCGCCTCATATTTCATGGTTTCTGTTGATATGAGTTGCACCAACCGTTCTCCGCTACGATTGCATCAGCATCCGCTCCTCAGCATGGTCAACGCGCCACTCCTTGCTTCGGTCATCGGTCAGGATCACGGTGAAAACGGACCTACCAATCGAAGCAGAACGGCCGTCTTCAGAATAGTCATCAATCCCGAAGTGGGCAGAGAGAGACGCCGTAACCACAGCGCCAGGTGGTGCCAGTTGCCCGGCGTTTCGGAGGAGTGTTCTCTGACACATACTGGCAAGAGTCCGGTTCCTCTCAATGTCGAATTCCGATGGTTCGATTCGCAGTTCCAGGAGGTCAATTGCCACCGTCAGCAACTGGTGCTGATACGCCAGCCAGGCATAATGCTGGGCCGAACAGGCAAACATATGAGCGATGCCGCTGGCGAAGCTCTTGATATGCTTGCGGCCCAATTTTTTCTGCTCGAATGGTGTATCTGCCGTTACCATTGATCAATCCTCGCGCTTTGACTCAACCAGACAGGTTCACTCCGGCTGCCAGGCGCAATCTGCCCAGTGCGCTTCGTAGCGTTTCACAAAGTCTTTCATCTCCCGGATGTTGGCGGCAGGTTCGCGGCAAGCCCGGGCGCAGGTGGAAACAACATCCCGGTAGAACCGAACGGCCACGCCCGATGACGATGCAATAACAAAAGTCCCGATCAACCCGCTGCCGTCGTCACCGGATCGGGCCATCCCGGCCATCGCCCTTGAAGATTGGAGTCACATCCATCGGCCAGCAGGTCGCTGGATGTTGATTCTTGACTGTCGGCATGTTAGGCGTAATATTATTTTAAGTCTTGTAAGAATTTCCTCGAGCGAGGCCGCGTGACGTCGGAACTTGTGGGGGTGGTATGACAGCGCGCCAGCAGGCGATCTTCACACTCGACGAGTTGGCTGCCTACTTGAAAGTCGGCAAGCGGACGCTTTACCGGCTCGCCTCGCACGGGGAGATTCCGGCCTTCAAGGTCGGCGGGACGTGGCGGTTTCGTCAAAGTGAAATCGATCGATGGATCAATGATCAGATCCAAGCAGGCAGAAAGAAGGAGGTGATACGCACAGATGAGCAGCCAAAGTCAGCGGAACACTCCGTGTCGTCTGGGCGCGCTGTCCGTCGCCGCAGGCAAACGGAGTGAGCGAGAGTCTTCAATTTTTCTTCTGGAGGTGTGACATGGACATTGATTTCAAGAAATTGGCTCCCTGGAACTGGTTCAAGAAGGAGCAGGAAGAACAACAGAGCACTGCCTCGCTGCCGGTGCAGCGCAATGACCTGCCGGTGGCGGGTGGGCCCGTCAGTCCCATCCTGCAATTGCATCGCGAGATCGACCGCCTCTTTGACGATGCATTTCGAGGCTTCGGCTTTCCGGCGCTGGCCATGCCGCGATGGCCGTCGGACTGGCCGGGCCTGCTGAAGCCGGCACTTGACATCCAGGAAACCGACAAGCTGTATAAGATTTCTTTGGAGGTTCCCGGCGTCGAGGAAAAGGACATCCAGATCACGCTCGACAACGACGTGCTGCTGGTGCGCGGTGAAAAGCGTCAGGAGCAGGAAACGAAAGACGGCGGTTTCCACCGGGTGGAGCGCTCCTACGGCAGCTTTCAGCGCGCTCTGAACCTGCCGGCCGATGCCAACCAGGACACGATCAAGGCCGCTTTCAAGAACGGCGTGCTCACAATCACGATGGAAAAGCGCGAGGCCAGCGCGCCCAAGCAGGGCCGCTCGATCCCGATCAACGGCTGACGCTGGTCGGCTCGCTTTTCTCAAAACCACAAAAGGATGAGACGCCGTGATCGGCGGCGTCTCATCAAATCAATCTTTACAGGAGCATCAGCATGGCCAGAAAACAATGCCAGGTCTGCGGCCAGCCCGCCACGGTGCGGGTGGAAGCCAATCTCAATGGTCGCCACAGCACCATGCTGTTGTGTGACGATCACTATCGCCAACTGGTGCGCCAGCAAAAGCGCACCGTCTCACCGCTGGAAGCCTTGTTCGGCTCGCGCAGCGGGCTGTTCGAAGACTTCCTTGGCAGCGACTTCTTCCGCATCGGTGACGACGCACCGTCCATGGCGGCCGATACCGACGAGGTCGTCGATGCCTCGTTCGGCGAACCCGCCCCGGCCGGTACGGGCACCGCGCGCCGTCGCGGCAGTGGGCTCGCCAGCCGTATCAGCGAACAGTCCGAGGCCCTGTTGCAGGAAGCCGCCCGACACGCTGCAGAGTTCGGGCGCGCCGAAGTCGATACCGAACACCTGTTGCTGGCGCTATCCGACAGCGACGTGGTCAAGACCATCCTGGGGCAGTTCAAGATCAAGGTCGATGACCTCAAGCGACAGATCGAATCCGAAGCCAAGCGCGGCGACAAGCCGTTCGAGGGCGAGATCGGCGTGTCGCCCCGGGTCAAGGACGCGCTCAGCCGTGCTTTCGTGGCCTCCAACGAACTCGGCCACTCTTATGTCGGGCCGGAGCATTTCCTGATCGGGCTCGCCGAGGAAGGCGAAGGTTTGGCGGCCAACCTACTGCGCCGTTACGGCCTCACGCCGCAAGCGCTGCGCCAGCAGGTAAGCAAGGTGGTCGGCAAAGGGGCCGAGGATGGCCGCGCCGAGACGCCGACCAACACGCCCGAGCTGGATAAATACTCGCGCGACCTCACCAAGATGGCGCGCGAGGGCAAACTCGATCCAGTCATCGGCCGTGCGCAGGAGATCGAGACCACCATCGAGGTGCTGGCCCGGCGCAAGAAAAACAACCCGGTGTTGATCGGTGAGCCCGGCGTCGGCAAGACCGCCATTGTCGAAGGACTGGCGCAGCGGATGGTCGCCGGCGAAGTGCCCGAGACGCTGCGCGACAAGCGTCTGGTCGAACTCAACATCAACGCCATGGTGGCAGGCGCCAAATACCGCGGCGAGTTCGAGGAGCGCGTGCAGAAGGTGCTCAAGGAAGTGACCGAGCACCAGGGCGAGCTGATTCTCTTCATCGACGAGGTGCACGCCATCGTCGGTGCAGGCCAGGGTGGCGGCGAAGGCGGGCTGGACGTGGCCAACGTGTTTAAGCCGATGATGGCGCGCGGCGAACTGAACCTGATCGGCGCCACCACGCTCAACGAGTATCAGAAGTACATCGAAAAGGATGCCGCGCTGGAGCGCCGCTTCCAGCCGGTGATGGTGCCCGAGCCGACGGTAGCGCAGACCATGATGATCCTGCGCGGCCTGCGCGACACCTTCGAGGCGCACCACAAGGTCAGCATCACCGAGGATGCGATCATCGCCGCCTCCGAGTTGTCGGACCGCTACATCACCGCGCGCTTTTTGCCTGACAAGGCCATCGACCTGCTCGACCAGGCGTCCGCACGCGTGAAGCTGTCGGCCACGGCCCGCCCGGTGGCGGTGCAAGAGCTGGAGTCCGAACTGCACCAGCTGCGGCGTGAGCAGGACTATGTGGCCTCGCGCAAGCAGTACGACAAGGCCGCCGAGCTGGGCAAGCGCATCGAGGCCAAGGAGACTGAACTCAAGAAGCTCGTCGAGGAATGGGAACGCGAGCGCGCCTCGGGCAGCGCCGAAGTCAAGGCCGAGCATGTCGCGCAGATCGTCTCGCGCCTGACCGGCATTCCGGTCAACGAGCTGACGGTGGAAGAACGCGAGAAGCTGCTGCATCTGGAGCAGCGGCTGCACGAGCGCCTGGTGGGCCAGGACGAAGCGGTGCGCGCGGTGGCCGATGCCGTGCGGTTGTCGCGGGCGGGGCTGCGCGAGGGCAGCAAGCCGGTTGCTACTTTCCTGTTCCTCGGACCGACCGGCGTGGGCAAGACCGAACTCGCCAAGGCGCTGGCCGAGTCGATCTATGGCGATGACGGTGCGCTGTTGCGCATCGACATGTCCGAGTACGGTGAACGCCATACCGTGGCACGCCTGGTGGGCGCGCCTCCGGGCTATGTGGGCTATGACGAGGGGGGGCAGCTCACCGAGAAAGTGCGGCGCAAACCCTACAGCGTGTTGCTGCTGGACGAGATCGAGAAGGCTCACCCCGACGTCTACAACATCCTGCTGCAGGTGTTCGACGACGGGCGGCTCACCGACGGCAAGGGCCGGGTGGTGAATTTCACCAATACCATCATCATCGCCACCTCGAACTTGGGCTCGGACATCATCCAGCGTCGGCTGAAGGCCCGTGGCGCCGCCGGCGAGGAATACGAGAAGACCAAGTCCGAGGTGATGGACGTGCTGCGCGGACACTTCCGCCCCGAGTTCCTCAACCGCATCGACGAGATCATCGTCTTCCATGCGCTGGGCGAGGAGGAGATCCGCCATATCGTCGGCCTGCAGCTCGATCGTGTGGCCCGCAACGCCGCCAGCCAGGGCGTGACGCTGACCTTCGATCAGACCTTGATCGATCACTTCGCGGAGGAAGGCTACAAGCCCGAGTTCGGCGCGCGTGAGCTCAAGCGGCTGATCCGCAGCGAGCTGGAGACGGCACTGGCGCGCGAGATGCTGGGTGGCGGTATCGGCAAGGCCGATCACGCCAGCGCCCGCTGGGACGACAAGGCCGAACGGGTGGTCTTCGAGCACCAGGAGCCACCCGCGAAGCCGGCCGAGCCTGAGAAGCCCGATGCCGCGAACGCGGCCGAGACGCCGCCTAGCGACGCGAGCAAGAAGAAGTCAGCGGGCGGCGAATCTTGAGTCATGAGGAGGCTGTCGTGTCCGACCCCAACGGGCTGACATGGGCAGCCACCCTCGTGTCGCTGGCGGTCGCTATCCCCACAGCGGGGCACGCGGTTATCTACAAGCGTGACCCTCAATCGGCCACGCTGTGGGTACTGCTGATCGCCTTGTTGCCGCTGGGCGGTTCGCTGCTGTATGGGCTGTTCGGCATCAACCGTTACCAGCGGCGGGCGCGGCGGCTCTTCCCGGGGGCAGATCCTGCTGTTCGGCAGGACCTCTCGCCCACGATGCCCGAGGCTGTATCGCCGCCGCTTGCCGGTCTGGCCCACCTGGTGGGACGCGCCACCGGCCAGTCGCTGACCGGCGGCAACCGCATCGAGCCGCTTGTCGATGGCGAGACGGGTTTCACCGGCGGCATGAACATCTTCGGTCCGTATTGGCGGCCCGATGCGCCGGGCCAGGCCTGTCACGATTTGCACTTTTGTCTGCGCGGGCCGGTGATTGCGCATCTGATGCGGTGCTTCACCGATGATTGGTGCGATACCACGGGCGAGCGGCTCAGCAAGGGTTACTGGGGCGAACCGCCCGTAACGGCCGATGAGCAAGGAACCTCTTGGGCGCGCGGCATCGAGGCCGGTCCCGATGAGGCCCTGGACCGGATGCGCTGGACCTTCATGGGCGCTTTGAGCGCCGCGAAGCATTCGGTGCGCATCTGGACACCGTATTTCGTCCCCGATCAGCCCATGATCGTGGCGCTGAGTACGGCTGCGTTGCGCGGCGTGCGTGTCGACGTGCTGACGCCTGCGAACGGTGACCATCCCACGGTGCAATGGGCCGCGCGCCCACTACTGGCAGGTGCTGGAGCACGGTGTGCGCATCTTCGAACGGCCTGGCCCGTTCGACCATAGCAAGCTGATGCTGGTAGACGGCAAGTGGTGCTGCCTGGGTTCGGCCAATTGGGATGCACGCAGCCTGCGCCTGAACTTCGAGTTCAATGTGGAGGTGTACGACACCGCGTTGTCTACGCGGCTGTCATCCCTTTTTGATGCCGCCCGTGATGCGGCGGACGAGATATCGGCGATGGCGTTCCGCGCCCGCCTGCTGGCCATCCGCTTGCGCGACGGGGTGGCCCGTCTGTTCACTCCCATTCTCTAGCGACACGACTTGCGAGGAACATTGCCCATGGAAAAGAAAGATCAATGGAACATTGGCTACTGGATCGTCGCCGGCCTGTTGCTGCTGACGCTGCAGAACTACTGGCAGGCGGCCAAGACCGTCGAGCCCGTGCCCTACAGCGAATTCGAGAAGGCGCTGGCCGAGGGGCGCGTCGCCGAAGTGCTGGTGTCGGACCGCACGGTCACCGGGCGCCTGAAATCGCCGGACAGCCGGGGCAAGACCACCATCGTGGCCACCCGTGTCGAACCCGACCTGGCCGAGCGGCTGTCCAAGTACGACGTGCCCTATGCGCGGGTGGTGGAAAGTACCTGGCTGCGTGATGTGCTCTCCTGGATTCTGCCGGCGGTGGCCTTCTTCGGCGTCTGGTTCTTCCTGTTCCGCCGCTTCGCCGAGAAGCAGGGCATGGGTGGCTTCCTGAGCATCGGCAAGAGCCGTGCCAAGGTATTCATGGAGAAGAACACTGGCGTGACCTTTGCCGATGTCGCTGGCGTCGATGAAGCCAAGGCGGAGTTGGTTGAGATCGTCGATTTCCTCAAGAATCCGCAGGAGTATGGACGGCTCGGGGCGCGCATTCCCAAGGGCGTGTTGCTGGTCGGCCCACCGGGCACCGGCAAGACATTGCTGGCCAAGGCTGTTGCCGGCGAGGCGGCGGTGCCCTTCTTCTCCATCTCCGGATCAGAGTTTGTCGAGATGTTTGTCGGCGTGGGTGCGGCCCGTGTGCGCGACCTGTTCGAACAGGCGCGTGCGCAGGCGCCGGCGATCATCTTCATTGATGAGCTGGATGCTTTGGGCCGCGCACGCGGTGTCGGAGGACCGATCGGTGGACACGACGAGCGTGAGCAGACGCTGAACCAGTTGCTCACCGAAATGGATGGCTTCGACAGCTCGGTCGGGCTGATCATCCTTGCAGCTACCAACCGGCCGGAGATCCTCGATCAGGCCTTGCTTCGCGCCGGTCGCTTCGACCGTCAGGTGCTGGTGGACCGTCCCGACAAGAAAGGTCGCCTGGATATCCTGAAGGTCCATGTCAAGAAGATCACCCTGGCCCACGGTGTAGATCTGGAACAGGTGGCGGCGCTGACCACCGGCTTTTCCGGCGCTGATCTGGCCAATCTCGTGAACGAAGCAGCGCTGAGCGCGACGCGGCGCAAGGCGCAGGCTGTGGAACTGCAAGACTTCACCGCCGCCATCGAGCGCATCGTGGCCGGCCTGGAAAGGAAGAACCGTGTGCTCAATCCGAAGGAGCGGGAAACCGTGGCCTATCACGAGATGGGACATGCGCTGGTGGCGCTGGCGCTGCCCGGCACCGATCCGGTACACAAGATTTCAATCGTTCCGCGTGGCATCGGTGCACTCGGCTACACCCTGCAGCGGCCCACCGAAGACCGATTTCTGATGACACGTGCCGACCTGGAGCACAAGATCGCCGTGCTCCTGGGAGGGCGCGCGGCTGAGAAGCTCGTGTTTGGCGAGCTGTCCACAGGAGCTTCAGACGATCTCGCGCGGGCCACCGACATCGCCCGCGACATGATTACGCGCTTCGGCATGGATGAGGGCTTGGGGTACGTTGCTTTTGAGGCACAGAGGCCGCGTTTTCTTGATGCGCCTGAACTGGTACAGGGTGGCTGCCGGGTAGCCGAATCGACTCAGACACGCATCGACCAAGCCATCCGTGACATCGTGATGGGTGTGTTTGATCGTGCATACCGAATTCTCGAAATTAACCGAGAAGTGCTGGAGCGGTGCGCGCGCGAACTGCTCGCACGGGAAACGCTGGATGAATACAGCATCCGGCAACTGACGCAGGGGCTACAGCTCGAATCCCCATGTCACAGCGGCCCAACTGCCGGAGCCATTACTTCCTCTGTGTCCCAAGGAGCCACCTCATGAGTGACAGCATGCATATCATCTGCCCACACTGCCAATCCATCAATCGCGTGCCAGCCAACAAGTTGGCAGAGAAGCCCAATTGCGGGCGGTGCCAGCGCCCGCTGCTCACCGGAGAACCCATTGATCTGACCACAGCGACCTTCGCCCGTCATCTGGAGCGCAGTGACCTGCCGCTGCTGGTTGACTTTTGGGCGCCGTGGTGCGGACCGTGCAAGATGGTGGCGCCGCAGTTCGAGCAGGCAGCCTCCCTGCTTATCAGTTGTTCGATCCTTGAAGAAAGTGCGTAGCCGCGATGCATAGCGACCCCAACCACACAATCTTTGACGAAATGCGTTCCCAGTTGCAGAAACTTTGGAACCTCTGTTTCACCCATAAGGAGCGCCACCTTTGAACGAGACGCCTCAAATCTCAGCCCGACACTGTGGCCAGATTAACCAGAATGCCCATTTTGGCAGTTGGCATCTCGATCTTGGCTCGCAACTCCTCACTTGCTCCGATGAAGCCTGCCGCGTGCTCGGCCTGGATGTTGGTGCGCCAATAGCCTTCGAGCGATTCCTGCAGTGCATTCACCCTGAAGACCGCCCCCTCTTCGATAGGGCATGGGATGCGGCCATGTGCGGAAAGTCCCTTGATCTGCGGTATCGCATCGTCAGCGGAGGGCAGGTTCGCTGGATACACCTGCGGGCAACATTCAAGGGCGACGCCTCTGGTCGGCCCAGAGCGGCAGACGGGATGGTAGAGGACATCACCGATCTCAAGAGGGTCGAGCAGGCGCTGAACGCTATGCGCCGACAGCGAGAAGAGTTGGCCAGCCACGTTCCCGGTATGCTTTACCAATACCGTCTTCGTCCGGACGGCAGCTCGCACTTCCCTTATGCCAGCGCGAGGATACAGGAAATATACGGGGTTACACCGGAGGATGTTGTTGAAGATGCCACTCCTGCGTTCGCTGCGCTCCATCCTGAAGACCGCGACCGTGTGCATGAAACCATACAGGCGTCGGGGCAGTCACTCGCGCTTTGGCATGACGAGTACCGAGTGCAGTTTCCAGACGGTCGGGTGATCTGGGTCGAAGGCGAGGCGTCGCCTGAAGCCATGCCTGATGGCAGCATCCTCTGGCACGGCTATATCCATGATGTCACCTCACGCAGGAGATCCGCGGAAGAGCTTCGCCTTGCGGCTACAGTTTTTGAGCACGCAGGAGAGGGCATCCTCGTTACGGACGCTCAAGGCCACATTGTCAACGTCAATCGGGCGTTTTCCGGGATCACTGGTTATGCGCGGGAGGAAGTAATGGGTCAGACACCTCGTCTGCTCGAGTCCGATCGCTATGACGATGAGTTCTATCAGACCGTTTGGCAGGGTCTGCGTGAGCACGACTATTGGCACGGAGAGCTCTGGTGCCGACGCAAGAACGGCAGTCAGTTTGCCGCGCTGCTGACGATCAGTGCAGTCCCGGATATGCGGGGCAATATCGAGCATTACGCAGCCATGTTTTCCGACATCACAGCGCTGAAGGAGAACCAGCAACAGCTTGAACGCGTTGCTCATTACGACCTGCTCACCGGCTTGCCCAATCGACTATTGCTTGGAGACCGCCTTAAGCAGGCCATTCGTCAGACACGTCGGCGTGGCATGCACCTGGCGGTTGTCTTCATCGATCTGGATGGATTCAAGAAGGTCAACGACCAGCACGGCCACGGAGTCGGCGACAAATTGCTTTCCGTCCTGTCCAGGCGTATGACGCAGGTGTTGCGCGAAGACGATACCTTGGCCCGTCTTGGTGGTGATGAGTTTGTCGCTATTCTGCTCGACCTGCCGGATATTTCCGTCAGCGTACCGATTCTCGATCGCCTGATCGAGGTGGCTGCACAGCCCGTAGCGATTGGTGACGCACTGTGCGAGGTGAGCGCGAGTATCGGTGTGAGCTACTACCCGCAAGGCGAAGATATCGACGCCGACCAACTGCTGCGGCAGGCAGATCAGGCTATGTATCGTGCCAAGCAAGCCGGCAAGAATCGATATCACGTTTTCGATACGGAGAAGGATCGTACGCTGCGCACCCGTCACGAAGAATTTGACAGCATAGAGAATGCATTTGCCAATGGGCAGTTTCTGCTTTATTTCCAGCCTAAGGTCAACATGCGCACCGGTGAGGTGCTGGGTGCCGAAGCCTTGATCCGTTGGCAACATCCGACGCGTGGCTTGTTATCTCCTGCCTCCTTCATACCCATCATTGAGAACCATCCGCTCGGGATTGACGTGGGGGAATGGACCATCGAGGCTGCGCTGACCCAGATCGAAGTTTGGCGCAAGGCCGGTCTTCATGTCCCGATCAGCGTGAATATCGGTGCGCGGCACTTGCTGCAACCGGACTTCATCATGCATCTACGGGGTATATTGTCACGACATCCCGGCGCCCAGCCGCAAGACCTTGAACTGGAAATCCTCGAAACCAGCGCCGTGGAGGACTTCGTTCAAGTGTCTCAGTTGATGGCGCTGTGCGAGAGGATGGGATTGCGTTTTGCCCTCGACGATTTCGGCAGCGGCTATTCATCGCTGACCTATCTGAAGCGCCTGCCCGCGCACCTGCTCAAGATCGACCAAGGTTTCATACGCGACATGCTCGAGGATCCGGACGATATCGCCATCCTGGATGCGCTACTGGCACTGGCAAGGTCGTTTGGCAGGAACTGCATCGCGGAGGGAGTCGAATCCATTCAGCATGGTGAAATGCTGCTGCGTATGGGATGCGAGTGGGGCCAGGGTTATGCCATCGGGCATCCGATGCCGGCGCATGAATTCGAGCAATGGCTACACACCTGGCAGGTACCCTTATCCTGGAAGGGATTCAAACCTGACAGTCGCTCCGCGCTGCCCGTGCCGTTCACATACGTCGACCACCGGGTCTGGATTTCCCAGATGATCGACTATCTGTCAGGTAAGACCCAAGTGCCGCCTCAACCCGAAGCACTCCAATACTGGCGGGATCAAAGTGGCCGCCCTACGTTCTTCGGCAAGGATCCTGATGATCAGGTCGATGTCCTGCATCAGAGCATCCAGCAGTTAGCGCACACCCTGAGTGAAATGAAAAATGCCGGCCGTGTCGAGGCATTGAGGGCTGGCATCGACAAGTTGCAACATTTGCAGGCGGATCTGCTGGGATTGCTGCCGCCAGCCCAGAAGCCGGATTGATGCCATGCATGGGACAAAGGGTTGACGTGCAAGAGGCTGATCCACCCATCGGCGGCGCCACGGGCGCGCAGGACATTATGCGCTGGGTGGCTTCGCAATTGCCTCGGCAATCCAGGTGTAATCGAGTCGTCTTCTCGGACTCCCCGTTCCATTAACGTTTCATTGAAAGAGAGAGCAACGCTTATGCATAAAGAATCTGGCCACACGGCCCTTGACGAGATGCGCTCCCAGTGGCGGTTGATGACGGTTTACGAGCGCTTCGAGCAGGTCGTCGCCCTCGTTCTGTCGGCGGTAATTGCCGTCATCATCGTGGTGTCGCTGTTCCAGCTTATCTCCATCGTCTTCACGCTGCTGGTCCTCGATGCCTTCAATCCCCTGGACCACAAGGTATTCCAGAGCGTGTTCGGCATGATCATGGCGCTCTTGATCGCGATGGAGTTCAAGCATTCCATCGTGCGCGTGGCGGCGCGTCAGGACAGCATCATCCAGGTCAAGACCGTGATCCTCATCGGCCTGATCGCGCTGGCGCGCAAGTTCGTGATCCTCGACCTCGAGGCGAGCCCTGGCAAGATCGCCGCGCTTGCAGGCGCCACGCTGGCGCTTGGTGCCACTTACTGGCTGCTGCGCGAGCGCGACGACCGCGCCGCCGAGACATCTGAGCATGACCCGTCATCATCCCAGTGACCCGCGCGCGGCGTTGTTGCAACACCGCTGGCTCAACCGCCTGCAGACCGGGCTGTTGGTCCTGACCCTGGTCGGGATCGCAGCCGCCGCAGGAAGCCTGCTGTTCGGGGAAAGCGGCCTGTGGCTCGCGCTGTTTGCCGTTGCAGGCACGCTGCTGCTGGAACCGGCAGCCGCATCTGCCTTGACCTTGCGCCTATACCGCGCCCGGGCGCTGCACCCGCACGAAGCCCCGGAAATTTGGGCCCTGTTGCACGAGCTGTCCGTCCGTGCCGGTTTGCCCGCAACGCCGGTGCCGCACTACGTGCCCAGTGCCGTCGTCAACGCCTTCGCCACCGGATCGAAGCAGGAGGCATCGATCGCCCTCACCGATGGCCTGCTGCGCCGCCTGAGCCCACGCGAGCTGGCGGGTGTGCTCGCGCACGAGATCGCGCACATCGCCAATGAGGATCTGCGCGTCATGGGGCTGGCGGATTCCGTCAGTCGCCTCACGCGCCTACTGGCCCTTATGGGACAGATCGCGATCCTGCTGAGCCTGCCCGCGCTGCTGGTTGGCGCGGCGGAGGTCTATTGGCCTGGTTTATTGTTATTGGCCGCATCGCCCCAGCTGGCCCTGCTCGCACAGCTCGGCTTGTCTCGCGTGCGTGAGTTCGACGCTGACCGCCTCGCGGTGGAACTGACCGGCGACCCGCAAGGGCTGGCGTCCGCGCTGGCGAAGATCGAGCGGGTCAGTCGCTCCTGGCGTGCCTGGCTGTGGCCGGGATGGGGCAATCCCGAGCCCTCCTGGTTGCGCACGCATCCGGCCACGCAAGAGCGCATCTCACGCCTGCTGACGTTGGCGCCCAGGCCAGCATCAGCGTTGCCGTTTCACGAGATCCATTCCTTGCCGGAATCCGCTGTGACGCTGCGCCCCCCGCGCTGGCGCCCGAGTGGACTGTGGCGCTGATTGCCCTCAACAGGAGACTTCTCATGGCCTACCCCGACCCGTACGCGCGCCCGCCACAGGACCACTTTATCCGTCGCTGGCTCTTCATCACCGCCTGCATTGCCGCGCTCATGCTGCTGTGGCAGTTTCTGCCCGCCATCGAGGCCTGGTTCAGTCCGCGCGAGGCGGCAGAACGCACCGTGACGGCGCGTGGCGATCTGGCGGCGGACGAGAAGGCCACCATCGAACTGTTCGAAAAATCGCGCGCCTCGGTGGTGTATATCACCACCGCACAGCTGGTACGAGACGTCTGGACGCGCAATGTCTTCTCCGTGCCGCGCGGCACCGGCTCGGGCTTCATCTGGGACGACGCCGGCCACGTTGTCACCAACTTCCACGTCATCCAGGGTGCGTCCGAAGCCACCGTCAAACTCGCCGACGGCCGCGACTACCAAGCCGCGCTGGTGGGGGCAAGCCCCGCGCACGACATCGCTGTGCTCAAGATCGGCGTCGGTTTCAAGCGCCCGCCTGCCGTGCCGATCGGCACCAGCGCCGACCTCAAGGTGGGTCAAAAGGTCTTTGCCATCGGCAACCCCTTCGGCCTGGACTGGACGCTCACCACCGGTATCGTCTCCGCGCTCGACCGCTCGTTACCCGGAGAAGCGGGCGGCCCGGCCATCGATCACCTGATCCAGACCGACGCCGCCATCAACCCTGGCAACTCCGGTGGGCCGCTGCTCGATTCGGCAGGAAGGCTCATCGGCATCAACACGGCGATCTATAGCCCCTCCGGCGCCTCGGCCGGGATTGGTTTCGCCGTGCCGGTGGACACCGTCATGCGCGTAGTCCCGCAACTCATCAAGACCGGTAAGTACATCCGTCCGGCGCTGGGCATTCAGGTGGACGAACAGCTCAATCAGCGCCTGCTGGCGCTGACTGGAAGCAAGGGCGTGTTCGTGCTGCGTGTTACCCCTGGTTCGGCAGCGCACAAGGCCGGCCTCGCGGGTGTCGAAGTCACGCCGCAAGGCATCGTGCCCGGCGACCGCATCATCGGTGTTGATGGCAAGGCGACGGACGATGTGGCTAAGCTGCTCGCGCGGCTAGACGACAGGAAGGTCGGCGATGTGGTGGTCTTGTCAGTGGAACGGGCCGGCAAAACGCGCGAAGTGCGTGTGGAGCTGCAACCGGGGATTTGATTGAATCGACCCGGTCTATCAGGCGGCGCGGAGCAGGCAAGTGGCCTCAGCCTCCCGCCGCGTGACAAGCCCCGGCAGCACCCTGCCGCCGCCATAGACCCAGCGCCGCAGCTCAGTCGCGGCAGCGGCCCAGTCCCGCTGGTTCACCCGCCGCCGCAGCGTCGAGGTCTGCAAGCGACCGCCGCCGAGATTGAATGTGAAGTCCACGATGGCCGCCAGCCGCCCTTCGGGTTCGGAGGCCAACACCGGGCAGTAGCGCAGTGTGGCGGCCAGCGCCGTGCTCAGGTCGCGGGCGAGATAGGCTTCCGCTTCGTCCTCGGTGATCGGCGGGTGCTGGGCATCGCAGAGGTGGCCGAAGCCAATCGTCCAGAAGCCTGCCGGGCAGATGTACGGATACGCGCGGCCCGGATCGGTTTTCGGAACGCGGCGGAAGACCTCGAAGCGCTTGGCCAGATCGATGGCCGATTGCGGCACCTCGATCACGGCCGCACCCGATCGAACACGCGACCCAAAAACCAGAAGTTCAGCACCCCGGCCCACAGCGCCTGGTCGGCCTCTTCGACGCGCTTGAAATGCCTTGTGCAGTTCTTGCCGGTTCCGACCAGATACTCCTGGGCAAAGAGCCTCCAAGTGGGGCTTTCGGCACCGTCAAGGTCATCCGCTGCGATCTTCTGTGTGTGCTTGAGATCGGGCAGGTCATGATCCCGTTGCCGTGCGTGCCCGCGCTGATAGTGGTGCGCTTGCCGCAAGAGCAGTGCAGCAGCTTGCGTTCAATCGGCAATTCGTGGACTGCATGACAGTCCTTGCAGAATACCCACTGCAGTCCCTTCTCTTTGGAGTAGGCCAGTTGAAAATGGGGATGGAGCTCTACATCGCTCTGGCAATTCGAGCACTGCTTCACCTGGACCCAGAAATGATGAAGAACATCCCGTTCGACACCGTCCACCATAGTCCGATGCAACGGCATAATGAGTTGGGCGATCTCATTGCAGATCTGCTCGATTTCCGGATAGTGATCCTCCATTCGGGAGGCGGCCAATTCAAATCGGGTAATAAAGGTCGCGACCGGGTCGATATCAAAACCAATCACCCGGGCGTTGCAGCGCATGGACTCCACCAAACTTGTCCCGCCGCCGATGAAGGGATCGAGAACGACAGCGCCATGCACGGAGGTCTTTCCGAGATAGGTATCCCAAAAGGCGTCGGCCTTGTCAGGGGGAAGGGTCAGCGCGGTGATGATCGAACGGAACTGAGAGCCCACCCGGCGTGCAAACCAGCGGTGGACCCGGTACAAAGGATTCGAGCTCTGACCTTCACGCAGGGCAAGCTCGGCGATTTGGGCAATGGGAATGTCGCCCGCCTCCAGCAGGGTACGGGCAGGCCAACCGCCAAAGGTGTCACCTCTGCGGTTTTCAATGATCTGCTTTGCCTGACCTGTTTTAGCCATAGAGCCCCATTACTATCCCTTCTCAGTAGTACTGCCGGATATATCCGAACGCCTTGTCGAACAGATCCTGGTCCTTGACCTGGTACTTCACGTAAATCACTTTGCGCAGGGCCTTCTGGACCTCGCGCTCTCCGGCCTTGGTGTTTTGCCAGCCGGGAAACCGGACCAGGCGCACGATCTCGTCGATGTCTGTCACGATCCGCTCGATCACCATCGGCGTCTTGCCGTTCTTCACCTCGGCGAACAGTTCGGTCAGGGCCGCTTTGGCCTTGGCCTGTTCATCGACCGGGTCCACCTGCTTCTCGGCCTGGACGACCTCCCTGGCCAGGGTCAGCAGCTCCTTGAGGAAATCGAGGCTGTGGAGCAGGCCCTGTTCGTGCCGCTCCTTGAGCTTTTCGAGGCGTTCGCCCAAGGCGACGAACTTCGGATTGTCCTTGTGCTTGCGCAGGCGGGCGATGAGCTTGATCTCGATTTCCTTGGATTTCTTGTCCGGGTCCTTGGCATCGAGCAACCCTTCGAGGACCTCGGCGTCCATCACCAGGGTGTCCAGGTCGTCGCGTACCGTCTCCAGATGCACGTTCTCATGCACCAGCTCGATGGTCTTGGCCCCCAGGGCGTGCCAGAGCAGCTTGCCGTTGCCGCTCGGCGGCTTCACCGACTCATAGACCTGGGTCAGCCACTTGTAGTCCTTTTCATAAAGGCCGAGACAGGGATCTGGAGACAGCGCCTCCCACAGACGGGAGAGCACCGAGTATTCCGCCGCGAACTTGTCCCGGGTCTCGTTATCCGGCAGACAGTCCTGTGCCGCGATCAACCCCTCGTAGCCGCCAACGGTTCGGTCCACACCGGGGAAGAACGCCAGGCATCTCGCCACCACGCCGGGCAGCTCTTTCTTGAGGTCATCCAGATTGGTGATGACCTTCTGCACTGCCTTTTCATCGAAATCGAGGGCCGTGGCCACGTCATCGAAGATGCCGAGGTAATCCACGATCAGGCCGTGGGTCTTGCCGGGATAAACACGGTTGGTGCGGCAGATGGCCTGCAGCAGGTTGTGATCCTTCATCGGCTTGTCGAGGTACATCACCTGCAGAATCGGCGCATCGAAACCGGTCAGCAGCTTGGAAGTGACGATCAGGAACTTAAGCGGGTCGTTCGGATCGCGGAAGCGGTCGAGGAGCTTTTCCTCCTCGTCCTTGGCCAATTTCCATTCCGCGTACTCGTCGGACTTACCGCCCTGGGTGTGCATGACGATGGCGCTGGCCTCCGGGCCGACCAACTCGTCCATGGCCTTCTTGTAGAGTACGCAGCATTCACGGTCGAAGGTCACCACCTGGGCCTTGAAGCCGTTCGGCTCCACCTTCTCCTGGAAGTGCTTGACGATGTGCTGGCAGATGGCGTTCACCCGTGCCGGGGCCTTGATCAGCACCGCCATCTTGGCGGCCCGCTTGGCCAGGTCGTCACGATCTAGCTCGCTCAGCTCATCGGTCATCTGAGAGTAGGCTTCGTCGATGGCGTCCTTGTTGATGTGCAGCTTCACGTCCACCGCCTCGAAGTGCAGCGGCAGTGTGGCCTTGTCCCGAATCGAGTCCTGGAACGAGTAACGGCTCATATAGCCCTGCTCATCCTCGTCCGCGCCGAAGGCCCAGAAGGTGTTGCGGTCCCGCTTGTTGATCGGCGTGCCGGTCAGGCCAAAGAGAAAGGCATTGGGCAGCGCGTCGCGCATCTTGCGCCCCAGATCGCCTTCCTGGGTGCGGTGCGCCTCGTCCACCATCACGATGATGTTCGAGCGCTCGTTCAGGCGGCCGTCCGCCTCGCCGAACTTATGAATGGTGGTGATGATGATCTTGCGGGTATCGGCCGCCAGCAGGCCTTGCAGTTCCTGCCGGGTGGCGGCTCCGATCATGTTCGGAATATCGGCGGCGTTGAAGGTGGCGGTGATCTGGGTGTCCAGATCGATGCGGTCCACCACGATCATCACCGTGGGGTTGCCGAGCTTGCGGTGCATCCGCAGCTTCTGCGCCGCGAACACCATCAGCAGCGACTTGCCCGAACCCTGGAAATGCCAGATCAGACCCTTCTTGGGATAGCCCTTGGCCACGCGGGCGACCATCAGGTTCGCGCCTTCGTACTGCTGATAGCGGCAGATGATCTTGATGCGCCGGTGCTTCTTATCGGTGGCGAACAGGGTGAAATTCTGCAGGATGTCCAGCACCACATGGGGGCGCAGCATGGAGCGGATGGAGCGCTGCACGTCCGCCAGCGTCCCCTCGGCCTTGTTGTCTCCCTCGTGCCACGGTCCCCAGATATCGATGGGCATGCGCACCGAGCCGTAGCGATAGCACTTGCCCTCGGTGGCAAAGGAAAGGACGTTGGGCACGAACATCTGCGGCACGCTCTGTTCGTAGCCGTTGTGAATGTCGCTGGCCCCGTCCACCCAGGTCACCGCCGGGCGCACCGGCGTCTTGGCCTCGCCGACCACCAGCGGGATGCCGTTGACCAGCATGATGATGTCGAAGCGGCGGCCGCCTTCCTTGACCGGGTAGACCCACTGATTGGTTACCACGTAATCGTTGTTGCTGAGATTCTCGAAGTCGATCAGGCGCACCGGCGTATGTTCGCCACGCTCGCCGAAGGGCATGGACTTCTCGCCCCGCAGCCATTCGGCAAACAACTCGTTGGCCCGCACCAGGCCTTCGCTCTGTACCGACAGCGGAATGGTCCGCAGGCGGTAGAGCACCTCGTCGGCGCGTTCAGGCTGGGCCTTGATTTCCGGGTTCAGGCGGATGAGGGCGTCGCGCACCATCGACTCCACCAGCACGTCGGAGTGCTGACGGGGCAGCTCCTCGGCGGACACGAAGCGCCAGCCTTTGATCTCACCGCCATAGCTGGCGAGTTCTTCGGCAACCATGTTCGAAGTCACGCCGCCACAGAGCGTGTCGAGAACCATCTGTTCGACCGTGTTTTCTTCGTTAAACATGGGCGGCTCCTATCGTTTCATTACTGAACAGCGAGAGCATCCTTTGCGTCTTAGAAACGTGATTTGCTATCGCCTCTCGATGCTTCTTCTGTTCATTGAATTCCGACACAATCCGTTTCTGGGTATCAAGGTCTGGAACAGGGAATCTGAATTCAGCAAGGGTCTTCCTATTGATCTTTTTCATGCTGCTACTGGTTCCTGATGCCGTCTTCATCATGTGGCGTCTACCCCGATTGGAAAGAAGCACCAGTTCAAGATAATCAGGAAGCGCTTTTTGCGTATTTACTGGTAAACGCATCATGGTGTCAGGGAAAGAAACATCTGTGCGATCTTCGTTAAAAATCCCTGCAAACCCAACCAGTTCGACCGTATTCGAGCGTGAAATGAGCAAGTCACCTTTGGACAGGGTGGCTCCAATCATCTTTTTGGTTTTCGCGACCGGCTTTAGATTTCCTCGGACATACCCGTTGGCGGAAAGAGCGGCTAAGGACAATACCCAGTGGCCGGTTTCATCGGATGATGGTGGGGCTGAGCAACCGCTTTCCGGGCTGCCGGAAAGAACATCTGGTAGCGACAATTCAGAACAATTCAGCGTGTTGAGAGTGTGCTCAAGACGAATTTGAGCAGCGATATGAATATGGTTAAGGGCTTCTTGGTAGGCCGATACAGCCTCATCCGTCGCCCACAGGATCTCGGCAATACGCTTCTGTTCATCAAGCGGCGGCAGCGGGAATTCAAAGTCCTTCAATGCCGTCCAACTGGTTCGGGGTGACAGCGATCCGGCCGAGGTATCGAGTGCATGATCAAAGAAGGCATCGCTCTGGCAGATAAATGGCAGAAGCTCCGGCAGTAGAACCTTTCTATTCTTAGGCTCGAACGTCAGGATGTCCCCGGAGCAAATGCCTTCAAACTCGGCATAGGCGACCTTGCGTTGATAGGCCCGGCGCTTGCCGAAGAGAGTCTGGCCCGGTACGAATTTGCGGGTAAACGAGGTGCCATCTGCGACGGAATTCCAGCGACGGATATGCAGGTTCTCGGGGTCGATGTGTTCGAGCCCGACTATTCTTTCAATGTCATTAGCCTCGGGATCACGCTCCACAAGATTGGCGTTCTTCACCACCTCGCCGAACTTGACCATCTTCCAGCCGGGCTTCAGGGATTGCTCACTCATTTGCCACCTCCCGTCACCCCTGCATCCTCAAGTACCTCAAAGAGGCCGTCCATCGACTCCCGCAAAGCCATCGAGCTTTCCTGCCAGTTCGCAATGGCCTGCTTGAGGCTGACTGTTTCGGTCGAGCCGTTGCCATTGCCGTTTCCGTTGTCCGCCCGCACGTAGAGCGGGATACTGAGGTTGCTGGCTTTCTCCCGGATCTCGTCATTGCCGACCACCCGGGCAAAGCCGTCCTCGTCACCGAAAGCCTGGTAAGCATCGACAATGCGCTGGATGTGGTCGTCGGTGAGGAAGCTCTGTGCCCGCTCGCGGGTCACCTCGTTCAGCGCGTTGATGAAGAGCACCTTGTTCCTGCGCTCCTTGGGCTTGTTCATCCGGCAGATAACGACGCAGGCTTCCATGGGCGAGTTGTAAAAGAGATTGGGACCGAGTCCCAGCACACACTCCACCACGTCGTGGGCGACCAGCTTCTCGCGCATGGCCAGTTCTTCATTGCGGAAGAGGACGCCATGCGGAAACAGGATGGCGCAGCGGCCGCTCTTGGCCTTCATGCTCTTGATGATGTGCTGCCAGAAGGCATAGTCAGCGCGGCCCTGGGGCGGAGTACCGTAGATGTTCCGGCCCCACGGATCGGCGGACCAGGCATCGCGGTCCCACTGCTTGATGGAGTACGGCGGATTGGCCAGGACCACATCGAACTGCATGAGCCGGTCGCCTTCGACAAAGGCGGGGTTGGCCAGGGTATCGCCCCGGACGATGCGAAAGTCCTCGATGCCGTGCAGGAACAGGTTCATCCGACCGATGGCCGAGGTGAGCAGGTTGCGCTCCTGGCCGAACAGCCGTAGGTTCCGCCACTCCTTGTTCTGCCGTTTCAGATGGGCGACGGCGGAGAGCAGCATGCCCGCTGACCCGCTGGTGGGGTCATAGATCGACTCGCCCGGTTTGGGTTCGAGCATCTCGGTCATCAGATGTACCACGGTGCGGTTGGTATAGAACTCCGCAGCGGTGTGGCCGGAATCGTCGGCGAATTTCTTGATCAGAAACTCGTAGCCCACGCCCAGCTCATCCTCCGGGCAGTTGGAGAGCGAAAGCGTCTGCGAGCTGAAATGCTCGATCAGCTCGCGCAGCATGCGGTCCGGCAGGCGGTCCTTGTTGGTCCACTGGGCATCGCCGAAGACCCCGTACAGGGTGTCGGGGTTGGCCGTCTCAATGGCCCGCAAGGCATCCTGAATGGCCTTGCCCACGTTCTTGACCTTGGTGCGGGTAGCCTTCCAGTGAGCGTCTTCCGGGATCTGGAATCGGTGCTGCTCGGGAAGCGCGGCGTATTCCTGATCGCCGCCGGATTCCTCCAGCGCATCGGCCAGTTCCTCGTCGTACACGTCGCACAGGCGCTTGTAGAACAGCAGCGGGAAGATGAACTGCTTGTAGTCCCCGGCGTCGATGTAACCGCGCAGCAAGGTGGCCGCGCCCCAGAGGTAGGATTCCAGCTCCGATTGGGAAATGTGTTTGCTTTTCTTCATCGCGCTACCACTTCCCATTCAGAAATGTCCGTTGCAATATCAACGTCATCCAGGGAGTCCCAGTCGTAATCGCCGGTCGCCTGCATGTAAACGTCATCGGCGGCCGCCATGGCCGAGTGATAGGAGCCGAGCAGGTCATCCTTGAACCATAGCCCCCAACGACCGTTGGCTTGCGGTTTGATGAGGAAGAGGCCGATGGGTGATTTGTACTGGTAGACTTTCACAGCAGACCCTCCCGGAGCAGCAGCCCCTTCAGGCGATCCTCGGCCGCATAGGCTGCCTGCAGCGATTCCTTGAGATTGGCGATGGCCTGATCGATGGTCATGGATTCTTCCTCGATCACCGGCTCCACGTAGCGGGGGATGTTCAGGTTGAAATCGTTCTCGCGGATCTCGTCGAGCGTGACCACCCGGCAGATTCCTTCCACATCCTGATAGCCCTCGTACCAGCGATGGATGTTGTCCACGTGTTCCGGCAGCAGCTCGTTCTGGGCGCGGCCGGTCTTGAACTCCTTGGAGGCGTCGATGAACAGCACCTTCTGACGGTGCGCCTTGGGCTTGCTGTCGCGGAAGACCAGGACGCAGGGTGCGAGACCGGTGCCGTAGAAAATGTTCTGGCCGAGGCCGATCACCGCTTCGAGCATGTCCATCTCCAGTAGCTTGCGGCGGATTTCCCCCTCCTTGGACATGCGGAACAGCACGCCATGGGGAAGCACCACGGCCATGCGGCCGGTCTTGCGGGCCATGGACTTGATCATGTGCTGAACCCAGGCGAAGTCGCCGGACTTGGCTGGCGGCAGCCCGGCAAAGTTGCGGCCGTAGGGGTCGTTGATCCAGACATCGTCCCCCC
The DNA here is from genome assembly GCF_900114595.1 of Desulfomicrobium norvegicum. Taxonomy (NCBI): domain Bacteria; kingdom Pseudomonadati; phylum Thermodesulfobacteriota; class Desulfovibrionia; order Desulfovibrionales; family Desulfomicrobiaceae; genus Desulfomicrobium; species Desulfomicrobium norvegicum. The sequence continues at coordinate 83,933 of NZ_FOTO01000009.1, forward strand.
ACTTTTCCAGGGAGAAGGGAGGATTGGCGATGACGCAGTCAAAGGTGGCGAGGCTGTCGCCTGAATAAAAGGCGGGCAAGCGCAGGGTGTCGCCGCGTTCGATATGGAAATCTTCCGCGCCGTGGAGAAAGAGGTTCATCCGGGCGATGGAGGATGTGGTCAGGTTCTTTTCCTGGCCATAGAGCTTGCCCAGCATGAGGTTCTCGTCGCCGCCATGCTCTTTGACATGGTGCAGCGCTTCGAGGAGCATGCCGCCGGTCCCGCAGGCCGGGTCATAGATGGTTTCCCCGGCCTTGGGCGCAAGGATGCGAACCATCAGCGCGACCACGGATCGTGGGGTATAGAATTCACCGGCCTTCTTGTTGGTCAGGTCGGCAAATTTTTTGATCAGGTATTCATAGGCCTGGCCGAGAATGTCCGCCTTGCAGTGTTCATTGCCCAGGTTGAGCGACGAGAAGTGTTCGATCAGATCCTTGAGCAGCGCATCCGAAAGGCGGTCTTTATTGGTCCACTGGGCGTCGCCGAAGATGCCGTGCAGGGTGTCCGGGTTGGCCTGCTCGATGCAGCGCATGGCCTTCTGGAGCGCATGGCCGATATTGGCGCTCTTGGCCCGGACATCTTTCCAGTGGCAGCCCTCCGGAACCTGGAACCGGTGGTTCTCGGGGAATTGGGCAAATTCCACGTCGCCGTCGGACTCTTCCAGTGCCACGGCATACTCCTCGTCATAGACGTCGGAGAGCCGCTTGAAGAACAGCAGCGGGAAGATGTAAGTCTTGAAGTCGGCCGCGTCGACAGGACCACGCAGGATATTGGCCGCCTCCCAGAGATGCCCGGAGAGGGTCCCGATATCCAGATCGACTGAATTGTTATTTCCGTTCTTCCTGCTCATTCAGCTTGATCCTGTCTGCTCTTGTCCGCCGCGCCGCCAGCCTTCACCCACTCGTCAACCTCGTCTTTCTTGAACTTCCAAAGACGGCCCATGCGATGGGCGGGCATCGCATGCTTGTCGATCCAGCGGTAAACGGTGTCACTGCTGACACCGAGGTACTTGCCTATCTCGTCTACTGATAACCAGCGGTCTTCCATCTCGGCCATTTCTCTAGCTCCTCATGGGCGATTGGTTTTCTTGCCACGCCAGAGGCGGTAACGGGGATGCTAGGCGCAGCTTCCCCAACTTAAAACATCCTCTAATATATTTAGGCAGGGGCCGATTGTCAAACGCTTTCGTCAGGATAAGGCCGCAAACGTCGGCTCACGGACGTAACCACTGGCCGCTGGCGACTCTCTCCGCGTATGGAGGGCATGGCATCCAATAGGTCCAGGCTGGAATCGAGGTGCGCCCGCACAGCACCGCCACCATCACCCGCTGGTACATGCTGTGCCCGCCGGGCCGGAATCCTTCCAGCCGGTCGATGGGCGGCAGGTCACGCTGCGGGTCGGTGAAGGTCACCAGCTCTCCATGGATCAGATCCCAGTCGCCGGTCGGGCGACCGAAGCGCGGTGTGCCGATCTCCTGCTGCCTGTGGGCATCGGCCAGTGGATCGGCGGTGCCCCTGGCCAGGATCAGTCCCTCCGGCACTTCGAGGGCCGGAAAACCGGCGTGAAGATGATAAAGTCTGCCCCAGACCACGGCTGGTTCGATGCTGCGGGCCTGGGCGCAGAAGCGTTGATGGTTCCAGTAGCCCCGTTTCAGGGTGCCGTAAACGAAGAGCCGGAGGATGGTCTCGGGAGTGTCTTCCGGGTTTGTGTTCAGCTTCGCGGTGTCTCCAATGTTCATGCATTCACTCCTTCGGGCAGTGTCCCTTTGCGTTCCTGGGGGATGAAGCGGAATTCGCTGTTTTCGATTACCCGCACATCCTCGTGGCGAACGGTGAGCATGGTCATGGGCGGCACCTCCAGCTCGCGCCAGCCCTTCTCGTTGTCCACGGCAAAGTCGATAAAGGCGGGCTCCGAGGCGTAAAGCACCACCCGGTGCTGGCGGTGGATGCGCAGGCAAAGCGGCTTGTTACCCTTGAGCACGGTGATGGTGCCGGGGTCGAGCTTTGATGCCAGCACGGCGCTCATCTGGCCGCGACAGTGGGCGAGCGCCTTCTTCAGACCCTCCTGGTCGATGGGGCCTTCGGGCGCGAAGCGGTCGGCCAGGCGGAAGATCAGCTCGCTGTCCACCTCTGCGTAGCGCGGCAGCCCGAGTCGGCGGAACAGATAATCGGCGTTGTAGATGGTGCCGTTGTGGGTGCCGATGACGATCCCGGCCCGGATGGGATGGTTGTTGCGGTTGTTGAATTCGTTGCCCCGGGTGCGCCAGCGGGTGTGGCCCATGAGGATGGTGGTCTCGTTGTCTACCTGCCCGAGCAGCTCCTGGAACGGCTTCTCGTAGACCAGCTCGTGCGCCCGCATCGGCCGCTTGAAGATGCGGTGGCTGCCGTCGGTCTTGAGCCAGGCCAGACCGGAGGCGTGCGGGCCGCGCTCCTCGCTGTGCAGCAGCATGCGGATGAAGGCCTCGCGCAGGTAATCCCGCTCGTCGGACCGTCTGCGCTTGCGGCCGAAGACGATGCCTACTTGTCCGCACATGGAGCCGGGTCCTCCTTGCCGCCGAAGTTCTTGCCGAGCGGTCTCGTCCCCTCAAGGACGAAGGCCGCGTATTCGCGCCGGTGGTCCGCCAGCCACTCGGCCACCTCCGGGTAACCCATCTCGGCGGTCAGCCGGGTCACCTCCGGGTGGTCGAGCATGTTGGTGCGCCCGGAGAGCCGCACCGTCTCCAGGGCTTCGAGGAAGCGTTCCGGCCAGGGGTCGCTGGCCTTGTCGTCGGGCAGAAACTCGATCAGGCCGTGCCGCGCCAGACGGGTGAGAAATTCGGCGGCCGCAGCGGCGGCGTCCTCCGGCAATGGCTGGGTCGGCCCGCCTTCGATGCCGGAGAGCACCTCGGTCATGTAGTCCCGGGGCGCTCGGCTGGCGGTAAACGGTGTCTGGCCGCGCATCAGCTCGACCACCTCAAGGCAGTCGGCGGCCTGGATGGTTTCCCCGCTGCCGGGGATCGGTTCGCCGTCCAACGTGGTGGAGCGGATCAGAATCTTCATGGGGCACCTCCTTAAACAGTGAGGCCGGGAACTTGCCCGGCCTCGTTGGTGAGAGTGGTGGTTTCGGTTTCGTCCGAAAGGACGTCCTCCGGTTTGGGGCGTCCGTTCTTGAAGGCGGCGTCGCCGGGCATGTTGGCCATCAGATGCTTGCGGGCGGTCTTGAACTCATCGCCGATCAGGCCGAGGTGGAGCAGGAAGACCCGGAAGTCGTACTTGGCGCTCTGAGGATCGAAATCTCGCTTGCGGCTGGAAGCGGCCCGGCCATTGAGCGCCTTGGCGGCGACGGCGAGGCAGAACTGCAGGTAGGCCTTGATCCGCCCCGCGTGGAGGGTCGCCTCGAACCAGCGGAACTCCACCGTGCCCCGGTACCAGACGTTGTGCAGGTTGACCCCGTGGTAGCGGCTGTTGTCGTAGTGCTGGGGCTGGCGGTTGTGGTAGCCGTACCAGATGCGGTTGAGCTGGTCCTTGGTGCGGGGGCGATGCTGTTCGATGCGCTGGATCAGCTCGTCGCTGACCGGCCGGGTGTAGCGGTTGAGACGGTCGTGGCTGATGCCGAGGGCGTGGAGGATCAGCGGCTCCTGCTTGTAGATGATCTTGGCCAGGTTACCCAGGTGTCTGCCGTCGAAGGGCGCGGCGTCGATATGGATGTGAATGCCGCACTGGCTGTTGATCTTGCCTCCGGCGCGGCGGATGGCCCGGACCACCTCCTGCAGTTGCGGGATGTCGTCGTAGCCGAGCACCGGGCTGACCACCTCGGCCCGCAGATGGGCCGGGACGCTGGTCAGGGAGGCGTCCCCCACCACCTTCCAGACGCGGCCGCGCAGGTCCTCGACCTCCCAGGGGTCATAGCTGCTGGGGATGCCGACATGGCGGACCGTGCCGCCCACCACCGAGTGGATGGCCCAGGCGATCTGTTCCCGGGTGCGTTTTACGGTCTCGATCTCGATCCCGTAGTGGATCTCTTTCAGGTTCATGCGTGCCTCCGTCGTTCATGGCGCTTCTAAGTCGTTGTCAGGCAAGGCTTTTTAGCCTCTGCTTACACCATGAATGAATGCTTCTTTCCGGACACAAATCAAGTAGAAGAACAGCCGAAGCCGACATTTAACACCTTTATTTTCAATGACTTGAGAACTTGGCTGGATTGGGCGGCGCACAGGCGGCAGAAACCCCGGAACGGGCTGGCCGTATCCGGGGTTTCTGGGTTGGTGGTGGCAGTGAGCCGGTCAGCCGGAAGCGGTATCAGAGGTGATCAGGCTGGCGTGCAGCTCGAGGTTGCGCGACTCGTCGGCCCGCATCCGCGCCAGCAGCGCCGTGAAGGCCTCCGCTTCGGTGGCCGGGAGCTTTGACGCCCGTTCCAGCCGCGCCAGGCGCTGGTGCAGATTCTCCAGCAGGCCCAGGGCGTGGTCGCGGATCAGGCCATCGCGCTTCTCTTGCGGCGTGGGGATGAACTCGGTCAGGCCGCCTTTGCGTCGAACGATCATGGCTGTGCCTCCTTAGCTCAGGGTCGCGCCCAGCGAATGGATGCGCGGGTAGATCAGCGGCGTGCCGGTCATTTCGGCCTTGTAGCGGACCTTGTTGCCGGTGTTGTCGGTGAAGGTGCGCACCAGGGTGTACTCGGTCCAGCTCTCGTCGATGGGCCGGGTGTCCTGGATGGTCATCGCCTCCCAGGTCAGGCCGCCGTCGTTGCTGGCGAACCATTGCAGGGTGGTGCCGCTGGGGATTTGCATCTGCACATAGGCCTTGGTCGACTCCACGCCCTGGGTCAGCTCGTTCTCGCGGGTCAGGTAGGCCCCGGTGGTCTTGTTGAGGTAGCCCACCAGGTTGACATCGCGGAAGTTGATGGCCGGGGTGTCGTTGGAAAGCGAGCTGCTCAGACGCACGCGGATCTGGACCCGGGTGGCGAGGTTGGGCAGCCGCTCCTCCTCTGCGGGAACCATGGCGTCCCAGGTCACGCCGCCGTCGGTGGAGTATTCCCAGTCGAGGCCGGTGCCCTGGGGGATGGCCGAGTATTCGTCGAGGTTGATATCGGAGAACTGCACGCCGGTGATCGGCTGGAAGCGGATCATGCCCTCGGATTGAAAGTTGTAGCCGTAGATCTTCATCGCCAGGTCGGAGCCGTTGAGCGGCGTCCAGGTCTCGGCGTTGGAGCTCTCCAGCAGCACGCCTTCCATGTAGGTCTGCCGGGTGATGATGCCCCAGCGGCCCATCTTGCCAAGAGTGGCGGTGCGGACCTTGTAATTGGTGCTGTTGGTCAGCAGCACGACGGAATAGCTGGTGTTGGCCTCGGCGTAGAACGGGTCGTCGAAGCGAATGCGGGTCTCGCCGCTCAGGCTGATCTCGTTCGGGGCCAGCACCTTCTCGGCGAACACCACGCCGTTGGGCAGACCGGTGGTGACGCCGCGAATCTGCACCGTGACCGGGATGCTCGGGTCCCTGGCGGTGAACTGCAGTCCGATGCTGGAGATCACCTGGTTTTGGGTGAAGCTGAAAGTCTGGGCCAGCGGATCGCGGGGCACGAAGATGGTCTGGGTGCGCCAGACCACCTGCACCACGGGCACGCGGATGATGCGGTTTTCGATGATGCGCTCGATGCGGGTGATGACCAGCGGATCGTTGATCTGCAAGCTGGCCCGTGCCGAGTAGACGCCGTCGGCCATCTCCACGATGCGGTTGCCGTTGCGGGCGTTGGTCGGAATGGTGAAGGAGGCGCTGACCCGACCGGCCTCGTCGCTGATCAGGTTGCTGGCCATTACCTGGCCGTCGCAGCGCAGCACGATGCCGGACTTGCTCGGGGTGAAGTTGATGCCGGTGACGGCGATGCCGGTCTGGCCGCGCCGCCCGAGGTTGGGCGTGATCTGCAGCATGGCCGGGGGCTTGTCGAACACGGCATAGGGGTTGATGTTGCGCTCCTCGGACCAGTCGTTCTGTTCCACCAGCACGGTCTCGTTGCCCGGCAGCAGCGCCAGGCTGCCGAAGAAGCTCGCGTTGCTGCCCGCCTGATCGACCGAGAGCACGGTGGAGTGCGGAATGCGGTCCGGTGCGACGAAACGGGCGATCTCGTTGACCCGGGCGTCCCATTCGGCATGGTAGATGTCCGACTGGGCGGTGTTCGAGAAGTCGTCCGAGTAGATGCCTTTTTTTGTCTGGGCGTCCCGGTTCTGCAGTTCGTTGTTCATCTGGTACTGGGCATCGTTGTACTTCAAGTCCTCCACGTCCTGAATGATGTCGTGGATCTGGTCCATGGTGATGCGGGTCAGGCCGAAGTTGCGGATCTCCATGTCGGTGGAGTTGGGCGGGCAGTCGATGCTGCACAGCCCCAGGGCGTTTTCCGGCACGATGGGCAGCTTCGGGAAATCGGCCGGAGCCCCTTCCAGCCGTTTGATTTCGGTTGTGGTGGCGTAAACGATGTCGCGACGGCCGAGGTAATAGTCGTAGTCCAGGCTGCAGTTGGAGCCGTTCACCGGCTGGTCGCCGAGGCTGCCGCGCCCGAAGTTGATCACGTTGAGGTTGCCCAGTTCGAGCTGCACCGGCGACATGGTGAGTCCGGCCGTGTTGGTGGCCGGAGGCGAAGCGGTGCCGATCTCCTCGACACCGTCGTCGATGTAGGAGAGCTCCTCGCTGCCCAGTTCCATCAGTCGCTTGTAGTCGGTGCGTGCGCCGTTGGTGGCGGCCCGGTAGACGCGATAGCCGGTCGCGCCGCTGACCGGCAGCCAGGAGAGCTTGTTCATCTCCCCGGCTGCGGTGGCCCGGGCAATGACCGCAGCGGCGTTGAAGGCCGTCTCGCCGGTGGCGTTGTAGGCGGTCACCAGATAGAAGTAGTTTCCGGCCGCCGGATGGTTGGCCTGTCCGAACCAGCCGCTGTCCACGTAGTCGGTGCCCTTGACCATCTGCTTGGTGTAGGTCCAGCGCACCGTGTAGGTGGTGCCGATGGCCGGTTCGTTACCGGAGCCGAGCCAGTCGACATGGTTGCCCGACTGCTGCCAGTCCACGCCCTCTTGGAAGATGGTCGCCCCCTGGCTGACCTCGAGGATGTCCACCACGGGATTGGGGTCGAGCAGGTCTTCGCCGCCGCCCACCGAGCCGCGAGTGACGTTGCGGGTGATCTCGACGATGGCCTCCACCTGGGTCGTCTCCTTGAGCGGCGTGGAGTTGACCGGATAGCGGCGCTTGTTGATGTCGAAGGTCTTCTGCTCGCCGCGCACCGACTTGGTGGCGATGGATTTGGGCACCAGGGTCGAGGTGGGCAGATCGCGCTGATGGCGGAAGCCCTGGATGTAGGCGCGTCCGGCGTTGGTGATCGCCTCCACGCTGTCGTCGTCGACACCGCCGATGAAGGTGTCGAAGCCACGCACCAGATAGCTTCCGGCCTGGTCGAAGGTGCGCTCGGCCAGATTCTGAATCAGGGAATTGAGCCCCTCGGCGGCGGCGAAGGAGAGCTGGTCCTCGGTGATCGAGGAGACGGTGATCCGGCTGCCCGGCAGAGTGCCCAGCAGATCCCGCAGGTAGAGGTTGGACTTCTCCTGCACCGTGGGCGTGACATCGCCGCTCTCGCGGTCGAACTTGTAGATCGGGATCACCCGGCGTTCGGCCACGTTGTTGGGCAGCGTCTGGCCGCTGGTATCCGTCGCCTTGAGGGAGAGTACCCATTTCTCCCGCTCGGCGGTGGGCTCGCCGGTGGCGGGATTGATCAGGGCCGGGTCCTGGGTGTAGCCGTAGTTGTACTTCAGCAGCTCCACGTAAACGTAATCGGCTCCGCTGGTGGTGGCCGGATCATAGGTCAGGGTCGCGCCGCTCACCTGTTCCAGATGGCCGTCGATGTAGACCACGCCCGGGGCCAGGGTCAGGACGTTGGCGGCCGCGCTGACCTCCAGACCCATGATGATGGAGCCTTCCTTGAACAGGAGGTCGGCGATCTTGCGCCGCTCCAGGTTGATGATGTCCTGCTGCTCGTTGAGTTCGGAATCCAGCAGGTCGCGATCCTGATGGTAGCGGATGCGCTTGTAGTTCTTGGTCGGGTCGAATGTCTCGCGTGAGATGCTCATGTTTGAATCCTCCAGTTAGATCTTGATGATCCCGACCAGCTCCACGCGGGTGTCGGAAATCTTGTTGAAGTCGGGAATGTTTTTCACCTCGTACAGGTAGCCCGGGCGCAGCACCTCGCCGGTCGGGTTGGTGTCCTGATGGAACACGCCGCCCATGGAGAGATCCCCGGTGACGCTTTGCACGTACTGCACGTCGCCGCCGAAGAAGCCGTATTCGCGGATGGTGATGCCGTTGGCCTCTGCCTCGTCGAAGCGGAAGAAGATTCCGATGGTGTTGGTCTCCTCGCCGGTTTCGAGGTAGCGCACGCCGTTGACCAGCAGCGCCCCTTCGGCGTCCTCCTTGAGGAAAGTCCGCTTGTAGTAGCGCTTGCGGGCGCGTTCGTTTCTGAGCCCGGTCTGACCGATGTCCGGCGCGGGCGGATTCTGCGGGTCGGTAAAGCTGGCATCCCCGTCGCCGATGGCGCAGTGGGTGATGCCGTCCACGGCCTGGCCGAGGAGGAGTTTGGCCGTCAGTATCCGGCCGGTTTTGACGATGAGTCCCAGTGCCATTGCTGTTCTCCTTTAGGTCTGAATTTCGTGGTCTTGATCAATGAGCACCGCGAACAGGATCTGGCGCGTGTCGGCCAGCAGCCCGGCCGGGATCGCGATGCGCTGAACGGTGTCGGATCGGCTGATGTGTGAGCCGGAAGTCCGGACGCTGGTGTCGATGCTCTGCAGCCAGGGGCGCGTCACCCGCACCGCCGCGTCGGCATCGACGCCCAGACGGCCGTGGACGACGAGCCAAAGGTCGGCGTTCCGGTTCAGGTGGTTGTGGACTGCCTGGCCGGTTGCGAGCAGCCTGGTAATTTCTGCGAGCACGACCGCCTGCGTCCGTGCCATCACTTCGACGGGCTGATGGATTCGGCATGCCGCATCCATGTCGGCTTCAAAAGTGCAAACGACCCGGTTGGCGGTATCCGTATCCACCAGGAGTGAGCCCAGAAGCACCTGACGGGTGTCCAGGTCCCTTGCCCAAGGCCGGTTCACCCTTGCGGAAATATCGATATCAACCGTGATGCCAGTCATCTATGCGCCTCAGAGAATCGGGTTTTCCGTGCCGGTCAGGCGCAGCTTGATGTCGAGTTTGTTTTGCACTGGGGTGCCCGGGAGCACGGTGCAGCGCCGCCAGAAAGACAGCGTCTGCTGGAAGGCCTTGTCGCCGAGGTTGAGCGGTGCGCCCTGGGGGGCGGTGTCGAGTCCGGCCTGGGTCAGGGATAGTCGGTACCAGACCGATTCGTCGGTGCCGGTTTCGTCGATGGGATCGAGCACCAGCCCGGTGTAGTCGTAGCCGGAATAGACGGTCGTTCCGGCGTCGTGCGCGGCCGGAGCGGTGTTGGCCACGCCCCGCTGCACGGTGAGATTGGCGGTGCCGCCGCCGCTTTCGACGAGCATTTGCTCGCCGTCGATGATGATCAGTTCGCCGTCGGCAAAGCGCGGTTCGGCCAGGGCGATGGATGTCTGCGCCGCATCGATGGCCGAAGCGAGGCCCGTCTGCTCGTTGGCGACGTAGAGTTGCCGATCCTTGATGTCGCCGTCGGTGCCGTTGTAGCTCTCGGCCTCGGGGCTGCTGAAATCCCCCTCGGAAATCTGCTGGGTCAGCGCTTCGTCAAGATAGAGGTGAATCGCCATGGGTTCTCCTTCAGGTGGGCCACTGGGTGGCGCGATAGTTGTTGGTGGCTGCCTCGAACCCGGCCTGTGTCGGCGCGTGCAGATCCTGCTGACGGAACAGCCAGCGGTAGGAAGGCCGCGACCAGCGGAATCCGGCCTGGTTGAGGCGCATGCGGCTGACGCGCATGGGGCGGGTCCGGTCCACGGAGAGACGCAGGCCGGTGGTGTTGAGCGGGCTCGCGCCCAGCTTCATGGTCTCGACCCGATGGCGCTGGAGAGAGCCCGTGTCCACGTAGACTTCAAGCGAAGCCCGTTCGCCGGTCAGATTCGCATTGCTCAGATACCGGGTGTTCAGGGTATTCGCGTTGAGTTGGAACACAGGCCCTCTCCGCCGCCATCGGTCGATCCGGTCGACGGCCAAAGTGACGTCAGCGTCGCAGCCAGCGGTGGAGGCGAGCAGTAGATTGCTGATGCCGCCCTGGTTGGCGGTGAGGTCGAGACCTTCGTTGAGCCTGGCGCGGCCGAGCTGGAAGCAGAGGCGGTGTCGGGATTCCAAGGGCAGGCGCAGGTCGTACTTGGCCTCCGCCCGCTCGACCGGTTCCGCCTGCGTGTCGAAAAAGAAATCCTTCTGCCGGAAGCAGTAGCGCAGCGCGGTCTCGCCATGGGTCAGCGGCTTGCGGTTGAGATGGCTCTCGCCCAGCCCGAAACCGCTCTCCAGCACATCCCCTTCGAAGTCGCGGCCGGTATAGATGGGCGTGCAGAAGGAAACCCGGTCCTCGCCGACGCGGGTGTACGGAAGCCGCCAGTCGTTGAGGGCCTTGTGGTTCAGGCGCATCCGGTTCTGGCGGCCGTGAAAACGGGAGACCTTCACGGCGGCCCGGTCGATTTCCGGGAGCATCTCCGTGGTACTGGTGAGCTGCAGCAGCTCCCAGGCCCTCTGCTTGTTGGTCAGGTGACGGCAGGAACCGAGCGAGGAACGTCCGAGGACGAAGGTTTCATCGAGAAACGCCAGCACGATCCGGCGCACGGCGTTGGCATGCCCGAAGTCGAGCATCGCGCCGCCTTCGATCCATTCCAGGAGGAACTGGAGCCAGAAACAGCGCGTACCCGCCGGGTGGTGAAACACCAGGGCGTCGCGCAGCCCCTCGGTCTGGTTGAGACACAGCACGCGAAATACGCCGAGGCTGAACACCAGCCCGGGCAGCTTGGCGTTGCCGAGTCTGGAACGGGCATTGAGACGAAGAGCCGAGCGGAAGGTCTCCTGCAGTTCCCCCTGCCAACCGAGCGCGTCAAAGTCGCGTTCGATGGCCGGGATGGTGCCCTTGCGGCGATAGATTTCGACCGCCTCCCGCACACGGCGGCGCTGGCAGTCCGGCGAACAGGTGCCGTCCACTTCGAGGCCGACCAGTCTCGCCAGCAGCGGCAGAAAGCGTTCGTCGCAGTGATCCACATCGAAGATGGTCGGGAAGTCGTCGATAGCCTGCTTGAGCTCGTCGAGCGTTCCGGCGGGAAGGCTCAGAAAGGTACGCAGGTCACCGGCCTCGTCGTTGTGCTCGTAAAGCGGCGGCAGCAGGCCGAGCAGATTGTCCTTGAACCAATCCGACATCAACCGGCCCTCCGCAGATCGAGGTTGACGGTGCCGAGAACCGGGATTTCGCCGTGGCGCAGCTCGATATCCTGCTGCGGCGCGTAGATGTGCATGTGGCTGACTCCGCGCACGCCGTCGATCAGGGCCACCAGGTCGGAGAAGTGAATGGTCTGGCCGAAGGAGACCCGGTCGAAGGAAAAGAAATCGGTGAGCGCAGCTTCAATGCGGCTGCGCACGTTTTCCAGCGGTTCACCGGGCCAGACGTAAACCTCGGCGTCGATGGAAACGGGCCGGTAGATCGGATCGAACAGATTGATCTCGACCGTGATGACCTTGCGGCGTTCGAGAAACTCGGCGAGGTCCCGCTTGAGCAGCGCCGAGGGCATTCCGCCGCCGTTGGGGGCGATGGCCAGTTGGACGTTGTAATAGCGGATGTTCTGGCAGGCATTGGTGTCGAGCACCTTGGCCTTGGCGACGCCGGGGTAACCTTCGGCGAGCGCCTGGTAATCCTCTAGGGTGACGGCCTTCCAGAGACTGCGCAGCTCCGCCGGTGCCTGTCGGCGGGCGTGTTCGAGGGCTTCCCGCGAAGCGCCGCCAGTGGCGGGAACAGGATTGGTGACGGTCAGGGAGACCTCGCCGCCGTCGAGGTAGACCGGGCTCAGCAGTTGGGTGATCCGATTCGGACCGAGATTGCCCTGGTCTCCGATGGTCTGCAGATAGCTGACGGTGATGGCGCTTCCCTGAGCGGGTACAGCGCCACTTTGCCCGTCGCCGAAAATCAGGGTAGAGATGTCGAGCGCATCCAGGTCGGCCATGAAATGGCGGCTGTCGGCCAGGCTGTCCTGGAAATGATCGACCTCGCTCCAGGCGTCGTCCCCCACCGTAACGGTGATGGTGCCCTGGGCGATGGCGTCGCCGGTCAGGCGGATGCGCTGGAATGGCAGCCCCGTCGATGTGAAGGTCTCGGTGCGGCGCACGCCTTGACGGGCCGGGATGTCTACCGAGAGCACGCCTCGCGGGATCAGGCCGTCCTCGACTGTCTCGAAATCCGCCTCGCCGTCATTCAGCAAGGCGCGGCAGGCCGTCCCCGCCGGAATGGTCAGGTCCTTGCCGAGCGGAGCGGAGAGCCGAAAACGCAGCGTGGTGGTGGAGGCCACCGGCGAATCCAGCCGGTAACCGATGAGCTTGCAGAGGTTGATGACGTTCTGCCGCTGGCGGGCCGTGGGCAGGAAAGCCTCCGCCGCCTGGACGTCCAGGTAGTAGGCCAGCATGTCGCCCACGCCGCAGAACAAATCGAGCAGGACGACGCCGAGATCGGAGTGGTTGAAATCGGTCCAACGGTCGGTGAGCTGCGGGATCTTCGCCAGCAGTTCCTGGCGGATCGATTCGTAATCCTTGTTGATATATCCGATGCTTGCGCGGCCCATGGTCTCTCCGGTTTTCGGCGGTTATGCGAGAGCGCCTGATGCTCTCGCCACGCCGGTTACTTACCGGAAGGGACATGGATGTGTCGGAGACGGGATGGTTCAGCGAGCGGGGCTGGCTGGCGCTTCCCTGTAGAAGGGATAAACCAGATTCCCTTCCACCTGGCTCTGGATCACGCGATAGGCGATATGCACCGGCAGGAGGTTCCTGTCCGTATTCGCCGGAAGGTCATCGAAGCGCACATCCGTGATGATCACCCGCTTTTCCCAGCGCTTGATGGCGTCGATCACGTAATGGCGCAGCAGGCCCTTGAGCACCTCGTCGTTCTGTTCGAATACCAGATCCTTCAGCCGGGAGCCGAACTCCGGATTCATGAACCGTTCGCCGATCCGGGTGCCGAGGATCTGCAGGATGCTTTCGCGGATATGCTCGTGCTCCCGCGAGGTCGAGGCGGAAATCTGGGTGCCGCCGGATACCGACTGAAACCGGAACGGGTAACGCAGCCCCTTGCCGAGAAAGTCGTAGCTCATCAGGTACGCTCCTCGCAGTCGATGCCGCACTGTCCCGAGCAGCCAATTTCCGAAGTGTCGTCGTCGACAGCTTCTCCCTGGAAACGGATCACCAGATCCAAGCCGCTCTTGAGCCCCAGGTGAATGGTTCCGTCCGCCTCGATCAGCCCGCCGTGGCCGGACTGGCCGCACTGGAATCCCTTGGCTCCCCCGGAAAGCAGACGAACGGCGATGGTTTCGCCGATGCCCTCGATGCGGCCGATGCCGATGATGTCGATTGGTCCGGCCGGGTTGATCAGGGTGATAAACCGCTCCCGGTGATCGACGTCGAGACGGATGCCCTCGGGCAGATCCACCGCGAAGCGTTCCGCGCCCATGGCGGTCGGCGCTGTCCCGGCGGGCAGTCCGCTAATACCGGCCGCCTCCTGGGTCGCGCTCAGATAGGGCTTGACCAGGGTGTAAAGGCGTCCCGGGGCGACCTCGATGGCCGTGTCTGGTCCGGGAGTGACGACCTGCTGTTCCCCTGCGTCGATGACGCAGATTCGCTGGTCGTCAGTGGTCCGCAGGATCATGCCGTCGGGCAAGGTGAAGAGCCGGTTGCCGTCCGGCAGATCCCGGGGCTCGGTGCCCGCTGGTAGTTCGACGAAGGGATAGAAATCGGGCTCCGGCTCGATCTGTACCTGCTCCAGGTACTCCTGGGTCCTGGCCTGCTGGGCCTCCAGATAGGCCTGGGCCTGGCCTCGCATCGCCTCCGAGGCGGCGTGACCGGCCTCCAGCAGCGTGCGGATGCCGGAAAGCTCTTCACGGATGCCGGACAGGTGATCGCAGAGCACCCGCAGCACATACTGTTGTTCGCCGGAATCGGTCTGTTCGATGGTGGCCTGCAAATCGGCGGGTTCTTCCGAAATCATGGACAACCTCCATTACATGCCGACATTGGCGGGTTGGGATTGATAGCTCATGGCGTTGACCGTCGTCACTGTCCCGGTCGCGCCGTCGATTTCGAACACGGTCCAGACCGTGCCCGGGGCGTTGGGAACGGTGAAGGTCTGCTCACGGCCATCGCTCAGGAACACTTTCACCGATGCTCCGGACTGCGCCAGGCCGGTGCTCGGATTGGCGTTGCGGTTGGTGTAGTCGTGGACCGCGTAACGGTAGACGCCGGGGATGAGCCGATGGATGGTGATGGTCTCCGGCCCGTAGGAACTGGTGTCGTCCACGTCCAATTCCGCCGCCTCGTTTTCGATGGTGTGGGAATAGAACACATGGAAGCGACTGCCCGATGGCGTCGGTCCGGTGAGATGGGAATCGAGATCCCGGGGGTTCAGGCCCCACTGCAACACGATGCGAGCGACCTGGCCGTCGAGCTCGGGCGAGAGAACGATCTGGATGTCGCCGGAGGTGTTGGGGTCGGCGTTCACCCAGCCATGCCAGGCGATGTATCCCGGCGCGGTGACCTCCACGTAATAGAACCCCTCGGGTACGGACAGCTCGAACCCGCCATAGGCGTTGGCGAAGGTCTGGTACGCAGCCGGGCCGGTTTCCGAGCGGCGGAATTCGATCAGCGCGTTGCCGACACCGCTGGTGTTGAGGGCGTTGACCACCATGCCGCTGAGGAAGACCGTGGCTCCACTGGCAAAGTCCGGGTGGTCGGCGAACCAGGACGGATCGCGGACCTCCAGCAGAACATGGCGAAGGCTGTCCCGGGCCGAGGATCGCCAGACCATGAGCACGGCGTTGCCGATGGTCCAGCCGCAGCGAATGACACCGTCCGGCCCGATCTCCGCAACCTCCGGATTGCTGGTGGCAAAGACCGGAGCGTCCACGTCGCCGCGCAGGGAGAGCGGAATCCGTTGCTCGAACTCGCCAGCGGAGAGGCGGATGGAGCGAGGCTGTAGATCCCAGTGGCTGAAGGCTGCCAGGGTATCGGTCATGAAGGGACCTCCACCGGTGCAGAGACGCCGCCGCCATAGACCTCGACCTGGACGTGACGCAGGCTGAGCCGCTCGGGCGAATCCCAGACCAGAATCATGGCCGCTCCGGGAACGAAGCCGCATTCGACATTGCCGTCTTCATCGACACTGGCCACGTCGGGATTGGACGATTCGAACACCGGCGCTTCGGGCAGACCACGGATCGAAAGCGGAATGCGCTGAACGAATGGGGATCGCGAGACCCGGATCAGTTTCGGGAAAACATCCCAGTAGTGCGGTTCCTGCGGCTGTTCGAGATTGTTCATCGCGTCCCCCTCAGTTGTCGATGGTGTCGGGACTGCCAGTGACGATGATGGCTCCGCAGGCGGTGATGTCGCCGATGCGGGCGTTGGGCAATCCTTCGGTGATGGTGTCGAAGCTGCCGGTCACGATGGGCGTCACGCCATGCCCCGGGATGGGACAGACGTGCAGGTCCCCCATGCGGGCCACCGGCATGCCGTTGTCCAGCGTTCGGCTTGCCCCGGTGATGATGACGCCGCCGTGACTGCTGATGTCGCCAAGTCGAGCCTGGGAGCTCATGGGTTCACCTTCAGCAGCAGATGGATCAGAAAGCCGATGAGTCCGCCGATGGTGCTGCCGATGGTCAACACCAGGCCGACGATCTTCCACATGGTCTCGGTCCCCATCTTGGAGCCGACCCGGGCGTGCAGCCGGTCGATCTCCTCGGCGTGCCGGTGCAGATCGGAATAGATCGAGCGGACCAGCACCTCGACGTTTTCCTTGTCCGATTTCTTCTCGATTTCACGCTCTATCTTCTCGAGTCGGTCCTGGATTTCCCGGCGGTGGCTTTCGAGGATGCTGCGGAATTCCTCCCGCCAATGATCGAAGGTCCGGGCCAGCAATTCCTCGCTGGCCGAGAGCCCGGAGGGCGTTGTTGTTCTTTCTCCCATGCAATGCTTCCTTCAGGTGTTGATCAAGACAGTGTTCGTCGAGCGAATGATGATGTTTCCGGCCACCCCATCCATGAACACGAGGCTGCCGGACTTGTCGGTGGCGCTGATGCTTTCCTGGCCTGGCGCGGCGTTCATGCGCACCACCTGACCGGCCTTGTCTGTGAGCCGGATCTGTTCGGCGGCGGCGGTGGAATCGACGAGGATTTCCTGAGTGCCGTTGAGTCCCCAGATGTGAACCTTCTCCCGGCCCTTGGTGGTGTCGATGAGGATCTTCTGCCAGCGGGAGCGGCCCTTGTCGCACGAGAGGATGTGGACCTTCTCCTTGTCCTGCCAGGCTTCGAGGATCACCTGCTGGCGGCAGAGGTCGGTGAGCTGGATGCGGGCGCGGGAGCCGACAATCTGCGAGGCGATGTCGAACTGGTCACCTTTCTCGGCGTCCTTCGTGCCTCGCCGCAGGGCGTTGCCGCTCTGCATCTCCGGCTTCACCTTCCCTTCCATGGTTAGGATCTGCCCGGCGCGGTCGATGATCCGCAGCAGCTCGTCGCCGTCGCGGTCATCGGCCAGGATGGTGTGGCCGGTCTCGGTCTTGAGCAGGACCTTCAGGCGCGGGCAGTAATACGGCGGATGGCCGTGGTACTTCTTGTGTTCGAGATCGTCGTGCCGGTTGGCCTGATGCTCGACCTTGTCCTCGCAGTCATGACAGAAGGCATTCGCGCAGGTGCGCTTGGATTCCTCGGGCTGCTCGCCGGGATTGCTCTTGGCCAGCCAGACCCCGGTCCAGATCGGATACTGGACGACGCCGCCCTCGAACTCGGCCCAGACCGAGGCCCCTTCTTCTGGGACCAGGAACATGCCGGTGTCGTCGTTGCCGCCGTAGGGGAAACAGGGAGCGGCCCATTCGGACCAGTTCTCCCGCCCGCTGCCGAGCACGGCGGGGATCTCCAGCCGGACCCGGCCAAGGCGTTCGGGGTCGTTGTTGTCGCGCACGAAGGCCCGGTACTTGCCGTACCAGCGGTTGCGGTAGCGCTCCTCGGATTGACGGTCGCGGGTTTCAAGCATGCTCCGTCTCCCGTTTTCGACTGGTGTCCCAGGCCAGCCAGCCGCCCAGGCGAACCGCCCAATACATGACCTGGCGTTTCCACAGAGGCACGCCCAGAGCCGCCATCAGTTCGAGAAAGACGCGGTCGGCAGCAAGCCGCGAAACCTTTCCGGTGTGGTAGAGGTAGTCGTGAACGACGGCCGCCGGGGAATATCGTCCCCAGGGCGGCACCACGCGCCAGAATAGGCGCGGCACCGAGGCGAAGTCGGTCTCGAACCCGGCGGGCACTTCGATGATGCGGCCAGCGCCGGTGCGGACACGGAACGGCTGGGTCAGCCTCGCGGTCATTCCATTGGGCAGGATCTCCACCCGAAGCGGCCCGGAGAGACCCCGCGCGGTGCCGGAAAACAGGGTCTTGGTTTCGGCGCTCATGACCGCCACCTCGCCTTGCCCGACTGGCGCACGTCGAGATGGACCCAGGAGGCGTAGACGCCGATGCCGCCCTCGCGGAAGAGAGGGATCTCCTCGGCGATGACCGCCAGTGCGTCAGGCGAAACGCCAGCGGGACAGCTCACGTCCGCCGCCATGCCCAGCGTGTGAAAACTCTGCTCCGCGCCGCCCACCGCCTTGTTGTGCCGGTTGCAGCGAAAGCCGCTGGTGATGGACAGCGGTTTGCCGATGCGGTCGCGCAGCGTCTGCAGGGCGTCGACCAGGTCGGGATGGACCGCAGCCGAATGGCCGCAGCAGTTTGTGCCTTTGCAGGCGAATTCCGAGCGGTTGAAATTCTTGCTGAGATCACCCATTGCCGCCTCCTTGTGTGACCGCGCCGGAATCCGCGTCGATGGTCACCATGGCTGGCGGCTCGTTTTGCGGCGTGGGCGGGGCCTCCTTGTCGTTGGATTTGCCCTGGGACTTGGCGGACTTGTCGCCCGCGCCCTTGCCGAGGGCGTTCTTCTTGAGTTTGAGTTCGCAGAGATAGCCTGCGCCGCTGATGCTGTGGCGCACCGAGTGGCAGTAGTAGATGCCGGAAAACTTCCGTCCCACGCCCTTGATCTCGACGTTTTTCTTGGCGCGTAGCTGGGGAATGCCGATGGTGGCGGCGTCCGCCTCGACCTGACGCAGCTCGGCCTCGCGGAACTTGCCCTCGGCGCTGTCCTGGGCGGGCTCCTGGCGCGGCTCTTCGTGAAAGCCTTCGGCACGGTCGAAGCTGGGCACGATCTGCCCCGTCTCCTGTTCCTTGAAGCTGCCTTCGCCGGTGTTGCCGTCGACCAGATAGGTCTGCTTGCCCAGGGCCGTCCGCTCGGGGGTGCTAGCGTTGTTGGCCTTGTGCTCGACCACGTCCTTCTTGCGCGGGTCGACGCCGACCGTCTTGGTCTCGACACCCGCGCCCTTGGCTCCCTGGGATTGGGTGCTGGGGCGGAACGAGCGCAGCAGGCCCTTGGTGTCGGTGAAATATTCGAGGGTCAGAAGCGGCGTCTGGTCGAGCTCGCGGGGATGGAAATGGAGTTCGTCGTCCTGGATATAGAAGACATAGCCGCTCACGCCGTCGCCATCGCGGTCGCGGGCCTTTTCCGCCAGCTCCTTGAGGAACTGGGCGTCCGAGATGTTGCTCTGGGTGACGCGGAGATGGGTCCCCTTGGTGGCCGTGACCACCGGGGAGAGGCCGTTGGCGGCGGCGACTTGTTCGGCGATTTCCGAATAGAGGATGCCGGGAGCAGGTTTTTGCCAGACCTTCTGGTTTTCCTTGCCCGCCAGTTTGAAGCCCTTGTCGTAGGCCTTGATGCGGATGGTCGGATCGCCGTTTTCCGGGAAGTCGTAATCGATGTCCTTGATGACCGCCTTCTTGCGCGGAGAGAGGTTCCCCACGTAGCCGAAGCGGGCCACGATCTCGTTGCCTTCCTGGAACAGCGGATCGTCGACGAACTGCAGGTTGCGGTCGGTCACCGACAGCTCGAGAACATCCAGCTCTTCCTCGTTGTCGGTGAAGACGAACGAGGTGATCTCCTGGGTGATGTCCTTCGAGAGGTCTTGCCCCTCGATCTGAATCAGAAATGTCGGTTTGAAGGTATCCAGATCCATGCGTTTCTCCGGCGGTTCGCAGTTCCCTGCTTACTTACCGGAAGGCATGGCGAGGTGTCGGACGCTTCAGTCGAGAAGGCGCATCTGGACGTGTTCGCGGGAGGGAATGCGCAGCGCCAGACCCGGCTCGAGCGCCAACGGGAAAAAGAGGTCGTTGTAGTCGCAGATGATCCACCAGAGCCGGGCGTCGCCCAGATAGCGGTGCGCCAGCAGATCCAGACGGTCGCCCTCGACCACGGTGTGCAGGCGGTCGTCGTGTCTGGGGGTGGTGTCGATGCGCTGGCGCATGCCGAGGGAGGTGCCGTCGCTGTCCCGGTAAAGAACGCAGCGGGCGTAGCGGGAATTGCGGCCGATCATGAGCGCACCTCCGACCAGTTAATGGAACGGTCCACATATTCCTCGAGGACGATGTCCACCTCGGCCCGTTGCGGCAGCAGGTTGTCCCGGTCGAACAGGCCGAAGAAACGCGCCTTCACCTGCCGGACGATGCAGGTCACGCCCGGGTAGAGATCGCCGAAAATCAGCAGCACACGGTGCGGCGCGTTCTTGAGCATGGTTCCGGCGTGTTCCGGATATTGCAGCGAGCGGAGCCAGTCGACCTTCTGCTTCACCGGCCCCTTGAACAGCTCGACCTTGAAGGCGATCCGGCGCGGTTCCCCGGCGACGTACTGGTAGCGCGGATGGCTCATGCCGGGGATTTTGATCGTCGCGTAGTCGGTCGACTTTTCGTCGCTGATGGAGTTGGGGTTGTACTGGAATTCGAGCCGCTCCCCCGTGTCGGCGTCCACCAGATATCCCTTGATGGGCTGTTGATCCCAGGCCATTGCTTACACCTCGGCGATCTCGAGGATCGGCTTGCCCAGTTGTCCGGCCCGGTCGAGTTCCTGCCGCATGCCGCTGGAAATGCCGTTGCCGGTGAACGCCCACACCTCGTCGCAACATTCCATGTAGGCCAGGCCGCAGGCGATGCCAGTCTCCCGCTGCTCGGGGACGCTGTCATCGGTAAAGGTTGGATACAACAGGTGCGGCGCGAACGGCGCGTGACCGTTTCTCATGACCCGTCGGCAAAGCGCCTCTGCGACCTTCACGTTTCGGGCTATGTCACCCGCGAACGGGCTGCAGACAAAGATGCGTTTCATCGGTCCTCTCAAAGTGTTTCGTAGTTTCTGATCTTCCGCTCCCGAAGATCCTTGTAGACGGCCTCGGCCACCTTCCGGCCATCGATGTTGGTGGTCACGCTCAGTTCCACCGGGCGGTCGGCCAGGCCATCGAGGCGCGAGAGCAGCGATTCCAGAAGCTCGCGCAGACCCGGACCGGCGTCCTCTCCCCGCAGGGGTGTCGCGGGAGCGGTGCGGGCCGGAATAATCAACCGTTCGGAAGGCACCGTCTCGGTCAGTCCGGATTGCAGGGGCTTCGCAATCGGAGTCGGCGAGACCGTCTTGGGCCGCTCGATCCCGGCCGGAGCTGGCGAGGCATCTCCCTTTTCCGGTGCCGGTTCCACCGCGAACGGCTGGATATAGCTCTTACTTACCGGCTCGACGGCTGTCGCGACGGTCTGCACGGTGCCGTTCATCTGTTGCGGATGCGGCGCGGCCGTGGCCATGACCGGCTGGAGCATCAGCATGGCGCTCAGAGCCTTGGGCACCAGGCGCTCGTCCAGACGCGGCATGAGACTGAGCACGCTTTCGATGATGCGTTGCCCAATCGATTCGGCGGGCGGCGTAGCTCCGAGCGGTTGTTTCTGCTCGGCCACCTGCGGAATCGGGGTCTGGACTCCCAGCATGGCGCGAGCGGAGGAGAGCAAACCGTTGGCGATCCCGGTGCTGCGATCCTTGATCGCCTGAATGCCCGCGCTCGCGCCGCTGGAAAGTCTCTGCCAGAGGGTTTGCCCCTCGGCACCGGCGTTGGTAAAGATTCGACCGACAGCGCCGGGCACGGCCGATAGCGTGGCAACGATCCGGTCGCGGACAGTGACGGCTCCCGTGGCCAGCGCGTCCCAGGCATTGACCTTGGGCGGCGTGATTGCCAGCTCAGGCGTGTCGCCAAACAGGGATTGTTTGAGACCGCCGAAGATGGCACCGGCCTTGGCCGCGACGGTTTGAGCCCCGGTGGTCAGCCCATCCCAGAGTTTTCCGGCCATCCGGAAGGGAGCCGAGGCGGCGTCCATGAGGTTTCCGCCTGCCGTTTTGATCTGCTGCCAGGCTCCCGCAGCAGCCGAGAGAATCCCGCGAGCGGCGAAACCGAACACTTTCGCGGGCAGCGTCTGGGTAAGGCTCATGCCGTCGGCGAGGGTCTTGAGCAGCGCGGAGCCGGAGGCGGTCAGGCTGGCGAGCGGTCCCTCGCGGGCGTCGGAAAACGGCAGCAGATTGCGCAGCTTGCCCAAGGCGTTCTTGAGCATGGTGAAGGGATAGGTCACCGCCGACCAGATCCCTTCGCCCAGGGTGATCAGCAGCTTCTTGCCCGCCTCGAAGAAGGTGGTATCCCCGGCGAAGAAGGAGCGCACGGTGGCAAACAGATCTCGCAGGGTGCTGATGATCGGCAGATTCAGAATCGCCTGGCCGATCTGTCCGGCGGCGTCAGCCACCAGGCGGCCGATGGAGGTGAAGATCCCGGAAATGAAATTCCAGACACCGACCACCACATCCCGCGCCCAGCGGAACGGGGTGGCGAGAAAATCGTAGACCGCGCCGCCGATGGCCTTGAGACCGTCCAGCAGGGAAATGTCGCCGGTCAGCACTTGCCAGACCGCATAGACGATCTTCCCGGCGGCCACGAAGGCCTCGCCGATCATGCGCACGGGCAACAGGAACTTGTAGATGAACTTGGCCGCTCCGACCAGGGACCCGACGATGACCTTGCCGACCCAAACCACGCTGCGCACCACCACCGCCAGGGCTCGGACGATGAGCGACAGGTTCCAGGCCACGATCTTCAGCGCGAATGCCAGCCCCTGAAGAAGCACACCGGCGACGGTGCCGATAACCGTGCCGAAGGTGCGCCAGGACGACCCGTCAGTAGCGCTGGCGGCCACACCGAAGATCTCCACCACCGAAAAGACCGCGCTGGCCAGCGCCGCATAGGCGCTCATCAGGGTACGGACGGTCGGTTCGAGGATGGCGCGGATGCGGTCAAAGGCATGGGAGAACGCGCCCCACAATCCGGACATGGCCTCCCGAACCCGGTAATAGGCCTTGAAAACAGTGACCACGAAGCCCAACAGCCCGGCGGATTCGAGCTTCTGTGCCAGTTCGGCCGACATCTGCCCGACGCCGCCGCTGAGAGAGCCAACCAGCTCTCTGATCCCCTGGAAGACCAGCGAGACCTTGTTCCAGGCCCCGGTGATGATCTCCTGAATGCCGCCGAAGTTGGTTTCCCAGGCGCGTTTGAGCAGATACACCGACAGGATCACGCCCGCGATGATCGCGGTAACAGGCAGAAAATAGGTCGCGACCGCCGAACCCACCCCGGCGAGCGCGGCGCTGATGGCCACGAACCCGGCCTTGATGGCTGGAAGCATGAGTCCCACCATGCCCACGGCGGCGGTGACGGCTCCGGCCACGACCAGAATGGTGCCGAGGGCCATGGATAATCCAAGGACTACCCGGGTCACGCCCGGCATCGATTTGGCCATGCGTTGTAGGAACAGAATGAAGCCGGAGACGCCGTTGATCACCGGCGTGACCACCGGTAGCAGAGTGCGTCCCAGGATTTCGCTGAGGTTGGCCACCTGCTGGCGCAGGAGCAGGAACCGGGCTCCGATGTCCTGGTTCATGGCGTCGGCCATCTGTTCGGTGACCGCCGTGCCGGTCTTCATGGCTCGGCCCACCGACTGGATATTGCCTTCGAGGCTCTCCATGCCCGCCGACATCTGCAGCAGGAACTTGACCGCCTCGTCCGAGCCGAAGGCCTTCTTCAGTTTCACCTGGGCGGCGGCGTTGGAGAGATCGGGGAACTGGCGCTTGATCTCCTGCAGGATGGGAACCACGCCCTTGAGACGGCCGCTGGTGTCGGTGAAGGACAGGCCAAGCTCGTCACCGGCCTCGGCCGCCTTCATGATGAACGCCTTGTACAGCGTGCCCGCCTCGGAGCCCGGCATGGTGGTCTGGAGCTGGCCGAGCACGGCGAGCTGCTCGTTCAGGGGAATGTTGCTCGCGGCCGCCACCGCGCCGATGTTCTTGATGGCGTCGGCCATCTGGGTGCCGTTGGTCTTGAACGAGGCCACGGTCTGCGCCATGGCTCCGGAAAAGGCGGTCGCCCATTCCATGTCGTTCATGTCGGCCATGATGGGCTTGAAGATCCCGTAGGCCGTGGTGAAGGTGCCGACCATCTCCTGGGTGGTGGCCTTGGTCGCCTTGGCGGTCATGGCGGCCATGGAGGTGAAGACGCCCACCGCCTCGTCGCTGAGGTTGGACAGGGCCGATTTCACGTCGTAGGTGGCGGTGATGAACGCCGCCTTGTCGGCACCGGACCACTGGTTGGTGAAAGATTCTGCGGCGTCCTCGATGGCCCGGAGGTCTTGCACGCCAAGGGACGCCAGCTCGCCCAAGGCCTTCTGGGTCGCGGCGGTGGAGGCGACCAGGGCGGCGGGCACTGCCATCAGGGCCAGTCCCGCCCCCAGCATCATGGTGCCTTGCTGGATACGGTCCAGGTTGCGGGTCATCCGCTCGCTGGCATCCGCCACGGTGGAATCGAGGTCCATCATGGAACCACGGATGCGCTGCGCGTTCTGCGAGAACGCATCCTTCATCGATACCACTATGCCCAGTCCGAGATCGCCGTTCATCTATCGCCGTTCCGTTTGCTCACGTTCAAAATCAAGCTGCCGCTCGAGGGCCTCGACGAACTGACGCCGGACCCTGAGCGGCAGCGAGCGGGTTTCCGACCAGCCCCAGTGCAGTCCGCCGTAAGCGAGAAAGAATGCGTCGCTTACAAGCGAACTCCTGGGAACAAAAAAGCCGGTTCGGCCTCCAGACGGGTGCGGATCTTGGTGCCGCAGCCATCGCATTCGGTTTCGACCGAGGTGTCGATTCCCGCGTCGACCCGCGACATCTCCTGCCGCAGGGCGTTGCGGTCGCGCATCGACATTTCCGCCAGGCTCTTCTTGGAAGGGGCCTTGCCGTCGATGTCGAGGATGCGGATCAGCATGGCCGAGCTGATGTTGGGCTCGCGCAGGCTGGCCAGACGCTTTTCCTTGTGGCCGTCGAGATATCCGAAGCGCACGGTTTTCTTGGAGCCGGGCAGCTTGAAGGCGAACTCCCGCTCCTCGCCGTAGGGAGTAACCTTGAGATCCTCGAGATTGACGGTCACGAAGTTGGTCATGCGGCAGGCGCTGTTCGGGCAGCTCAGCTCCAGCTCCACCTCGTCGCCGAGGGAAATCTGGCGCAGGCGGACCAAGGCGAACAGCCGGTCACCCGAGAGCAGGTTCATCACCTCGGAAAGATCGGGGTCGGTCTTCTCGCCCAGCCGGACGAAACAGTTGCGGAGCACCTGGTTGATCGCCTCTCCGGAGCGGATCAGGCGCTGGTTGGTGAGCAGTTCTTCCTCGGCCCCGGTCATTTCCCGGAGCTCGAGTTCAGTGCCGCTTGGCAGTTCAAAGCTGTACATGGTCGATCCTCCGGTTTAGGTCCAGTACTGGAAGCAGATGGTGAGCTTCTCGATGGTGTTTTCGGTGTTGCCGCCTTCGAGCTCGTCGTATTCGAGCGCCTTCACCCAGGCCCCGTGCAGGGTCCAGCGGCGGGTCTCGTTGCCGGTGCGGTCGTAGCGGACAACGTCGATGTCGCGCATGTAGTCGGCCGGAAGGCCGCCGGTGACGGCGTTCACGTCCACCTGTTTCTTGATCCATTCGCGGGCCGCCTCGTCGGAGCCGTCCTGCAGGTTGCCTTTCTCGAGGGTGATGTCCTCGAACTTGACCCGGCCCGCCACCTTCTGGTCGAACATCGAACCAGCCGGGGCAAAGGCCACTTCCTCGAATTCGGTTTTGGGCTCCTGTCCCTTGTGGAACAGGGCCACGTCGAAGCCGTTTACCTCGATGGCGAACTGCCAGTTCTGGTAAAGGCTCTTGGGCATGTTTCCGCTTCTCATAGCCGTGTTCTCCCGTTAGATGATTTCTTTGAAGTCCGCGCCGGTGCTGGTCAGGATGAAGTTCAGCTCGATGAACTCCGCCGTCTTGGTCGGCTTGACGAACACGCGGGCCACCATTTCGTTGCGGTCGATGACCGCCGGGGTGTTGGTCTCCTCGTCGCACTGGAAAGCGAAGTCGTAGAGGCCGCCCTTGTCCTTGATGTCCTGCAGGAAGGGGTTGATCAGGCGGCCGAGGGCACGCCAGGTCTGGGGATGGTTCGGCTCGAACACCACGAAGCGGGAGGATTCCGAGATGGCTTCCTCCATGTACATCATCAGGCGGCGGACGTTGATGCGGTCCACGGCCGAGGGCTGGCTCTGCAGTGTCTTTTGGCCCCAGATGTTGATGCCGGTGTCGGGGAACACGGCGATGACGTTGATCCCCTCCGGATAGAGCACATCTCGCTCGCCACGGCTGGTCTTGTAGGCCAGGGAGAGCGTGTTGAAGATGCGGCCACGGTCGATACCGGCGGGCGCGTTCCAGACGTTGGTCTTCTGGTCGCTGCGGGCGATGCAGCCCGCCACCGCGCCGCAGGGCGGCATCAGCTTCTTGCGCGAGTTGACCGGATCACTGATCTCCAGCCAGGGGTAGTAGAGCGCCGCGTAGGAGGAGTTGAAGGCCGCGTGGCTGTACATCCCTTGCCCCTTGCGGAAGTCGACCGCTTCGAGCGGCTCCAGATGCATGGGCGTGTCGGCGATGAACAGCAGATCCTTGCGCCCTTCGGCATAGGTGATTCCGGCGTTGATGACCGGCACCGTGGTGACGCCGGGAACCATCAGCAGGTTCAGGGCGTCGATCTCGTCAAAGCCATAGAGGCCGGTATGCTGCGAGGGATCGCCGATGAAGTCCGCATCGGCCAGATCGGTCAGTCCGTTGTCGCCGCCGCTGAGCGCGAACACGCCCAATGCCGGACGGTTGCCGGGCGTTCCCGACGCGGCTGCCAGATCCTGGACCAGGATGAAATCCGAACGGTCGTTGATCGCCAGCTCCACATGGTTCGGCAGCGTCTCGTCCATGCTCAGATCCTTGAACACCTCGACCACATCGCCTTTGTGCCGGACCACCAGGTTGAAATGGTTGGCCGGATCTAGAGAGCCATCCTCGATGGAGACGGAGATTCGGTCGCCCCAGACGCCTTCGTTCACGGCCTCGATCCGCAGGGCGTCGGCGGGCGTCGCCTCCCGGTTCTGCAGCACGATGGAAGACTTCAGCGCCGTCAGGGTGTCCCGGTCGGTGGGGTCGGTGAGATGGGCGATGCGGGTGACATAGAGGACCGAGCCGCCGTTGTCGAAAAACGCCCGGGCGGCGTAGGCCAGATAGCTCTCGTTGATATAGGAGCCGAAACGGTTGATGAACTGCTCCCAGCTCGTCACCAGCACGGGCTTGTTGATCGGGCCTTTCTCGGCCACTCCGACCATGGCGGCCGACGAGGTCGAGATCTGCTTCACATAGAAACTGAAGTCCGTTTCCCGGGTGTAAATCCCGGGGGATAGATAGGTCGGCATGGTTATTTCCTCCGCTTGCTGGTGGTCTTGGCCTCATCGGCTGCGGCGTCATCGGTTGCCGTGGGCTTTTCCGGTTCCGGTTCCACGCCGCCGGTCAGGTCGGTGATGCGCACCAGGCCGCGTTTTCCGGCGGTCTTGATCTCGGCGGAGAGGTCCTTGCGGGCGATGCTCTTGCGTTCTCGCGGCCCGAGGTGAAGGGTTCCCTGGCCGGAGAGGTTTAACGTCAGGGGTTGGAACTGCAGGTTTCTGATCTCGATCACGGTTGTTCTCCTTTACGGTTGAATGGTTCGTTGCTCTGTCACGTCGCCGTGAAACTGGAAGGTCCGGTCCCGGATCAGCCGACCGTCGCGCAGGTCGCCGTCGTACACCGGGCAGGATTCGATGCGGATGCGTCCGGAGCTCTGCCGAAGATTGGAGAGGTTCACCCGGGCCAGGCCGCCCAGAGGAACCAGTTCGGTAAGGTTCAGGTTGCCCTGGTCGGCGATGGCGATCTCCGGGTGAAGCTGGAGGAACCGCGACACCGACTCGTGAAAACCGAGCAGTTCGGCCTCCCGATCCACGGTTACCACCAGGTCGAAATCGAGGTGATAGAGCCGGGGAAACCGGCACTCCTCGAAACTCAGCTCCGCGACATTCTTCTCGAACAGGCGGCTCTGGCTGCGGCGGAAACGGTCTTCCGCCAGCTTCGGCCCCTGGAGGATGACGCTGGGGGTACGCTGGACCTCGAACAGGTCATCCGGGAACACCAGCACGGTGTCCGGGTGGATGGCCTGTTTGGCCAGGCGGATCAGGGTTTCTGTGACGGTCTGTATCGTGCTCAAGGGACGCCTCCGGTTTCTGCCTGGTTACTTACCGGAAGCGCTGGCGATGTGTCGGAGGCTCAAAGCGCGGAGCGGATCGCCTCGCGATAGTTCTGGAGGATCTGCTCGCGGTACTTATCCATCACCGGATGCAGAAAGGGTCTGGCGGGGATGATGATGGTCGCGCCGTTCGGATGTTTGATGGTGGCCCCGTACTCCATGACGGCACCGATGTTCACCATGTCTTCCCCGTCCTTGTTGACGGTGCCGCGCAGCAGGCCGACGAACGCCTTGTCGGCCATGATCTTCTGGGTGATGGCGTTGACGAGAAAGCCGGTGTCGATGAGCGCCTTGCTTGAGCCTTTGCGCTCGATGGTGCTCTCGGCGAGTTTCACGAAGGCCTGTCCGCCCGGGGCCTGGGAGCGAATCCCCCGCTGGATCTCGCGCACCAGAAAAAGGGCGTTGCGGATCGTGGCCTGTCGCAGGGCCGTGGCCAGACGTGGCCCCATGCCGGTGGTCAGCTTGGCGCGGGCCTTGTCCCAGTCACCGGTCCGCCTAACGCCCATTGAGCTTCACCAGTTGCAGGTTCTTATGAGTGACGGTGCCGAAGAAGTGTTCTTCTTCCACACTCTGTATGCGATAGGTTTCCCTGTCTGAGGCCAGGCGGTCTTCACCCCGGACATCGGCATCCGGAAGGACGCAGGCGAGCGCGTCGATCTTGCCGCTCAGCTCCTCCGGCGGGGTTTCGTTCAGTTCGAGGGGGATGACGGAGATTTCCGTGTATTCGGCATCGTCGGTGCCGTAGAGCCGCTCGCCGGGAACCACCCGCAGGACGCGTGCGGTCTGGCCCGAGGAGAGGATCAGCCGGGCGACGTCGGCCACGGCTTCAGCGCGTTCCCGGTCATTCAACAACATCGAGATCGATCCCTTGTTCGTAGATGACTGGAGTGAGTCCGCTCGGGGTCAGGATGTAGGATTCAGGATCGACCTGCGCGTTGGGTAACAGTTCGGCGATGCGTTGCCGGTAGTCCGCGAGCAGATCGGCCTCGAGCTTGGCCCAGTGGCCGGGCTGGCCGGTTTTGTCCACCCGCTTGTCGCCGCTGGAAAAGGAAAAGGCGTTGGCGGTGGCCGAGCGCATAACCTGGCACGCGTGGATCTGCGCCATGATCACCAGGAGCTCGCGAACCTCTCCGGACGGCTCTGGGATAATCTCTCCGGCCGTGACGGTCAGCGATTGGTCGAGGTCTCGGCCGACCCGGAAAACGGCCTTCCGGACGCATCTCTCCAGAGTCTGGTCCTCGAAGAGAGATGCGCCCGGGTCGGACAGGTCGAGCCGCAGGTCGGCGATCAGGTCACTCAGCAGCACCTTGCAGGCCCTCCAGGCGGCTCTTGAGCGCGTCGATCACCGTGCGACGTTTCTCGGTGTCCATGTAACCTTTGAGGGTCTCCGGATTGGCTTCCTGGTTGACCTTGGAAATCGCCTCGGTGGCGGAGAGTTTGCTCAGGTCCACCGGTTCCGCGTCCTCATCTGGCTCGACCAAGGAAGTAGGTACAGATTCCTGTTCCCGTCTGTCGACCGTGGTCAGACGTCCACTCTTCAAAGCCGCCTGGATCTGTTTGGTAAGAAGCTCCACTTCAACCACCTGACCGGGCATGAGCTTCAACCCGGCATCAGGGATAACCAGAATGCCGGGACGGATGTTCTTGATTCGATTCATGTGACGCCACCTCCCGGATTACGGAATCAGTTTGACCTTGGCCATGATGTCGGGGCGGGTAATGCCCTGACCGATCTCTGACCACACCAGCCAGCCGGTCTTGAACCGGGTCTTCTGGTCGATGGACTCCGTCTTCAGGTTTTCGCGCACCGGCATCTTGCCGACCTCTTCATCCGGGACGATGATGATCTCGTCCAGCGGCATGGAGGCGGTCAGCAGAATGCCGCCGGTGCCGTAGTTCTTGATGACACCCTTCTGGCGCAGCTCGAGCTTGGTCTGGGGATCGAGGTTCCAGCCGCGCATGTCGTTAAACCGACGGCCACGCATGACGATGTACTTCACCGACAGCTCCAGATCCTCGATGATGGAGATGGCCTCGTTCAGGGCGTCTTCCACCAGCACGCCACCCGTCACCTCGATAATATTGGCTGCAGGAATGGCCGAGGACAGCACCGAAATGGTGCGGCGGTCCATCTCCTTGCGGATGGCGTCGGCGGCGCTGGTCTGGATGTCCATCAGCGTGCCGATGTTGCCGTTCTTGAGGACGGAAACGTCCACCATCGGATTGGAGTGGATGCGGTTGGTGGGAAACTCGACCTCGTCCTTGCCCACTTCCTGTTCCTGAGCTTCACCTTCTTTACTGATCCAGTGGGCCTTGACCGTCGGCTTCTTCTGATAGACCGGACGTTCGCCCTTGGGCAGCGTGTGTTTGGTGAGAAGCAGCGAGGAGATCTCCTTGCGTTTGATCTCCTGTTCAATGGGCGCGGCAATGGCGGCGGCAAGCGCCTGCATGCCTTCCGGCGACTCGAGAGCCTCGCTCATGAGCCGCGCCATGGTTTCCATGTATTCCTGGGAATGGATCTTCAACTGATTGGTTTTCATGTGCGTTGGCTCCTTGGGTTAGACGAGCAGGCGGAATTTTAGGACGCCGCTCCGGACGGAAATGGCCTGGGCGATAACAAGTTGCCTGTTGGCGATGTTGCCGCCTTCGAGTTTTCCGGTGGTGGAGACCTTGAGGTTGTCTCCGGGGTTGATCGTTCCCTCGAAAACATCCGTTTCGTAGATCCCGCCGCCGCAGTAGATGCCCGGCATTTCACCTCCGGCGTAGTCCTTGATCAGAATGCCGAAAGAGCGAAGTTCGGGATCGGTGTTGACGGCGAACAGGTCGTCGCCGACCACGCGGACCACCTGGCCGAGCTGGCCGTCGCCTTGGATGTGGCCGTCGCCATAGGCGAGACCCCGGTGACACGGATTGATGAATGACATGGTGTTTCCTCCTTATGCGTTGATTTGCGAGTGTTCGGGAGAGTCCTCGCCGACACGGTTGCGGTAAGCGGCCATGAACCCGTCGCGCAGACGGTCCTCGAGCGACACCTTGCGGTCGTCCACATCATGGGGGCGGACACCGGCGTCACTGCGCAGCGGGGTTTCCGTCGATGCCTTGGCGGCGGGCTTGCCGCCCTGGTCGCTGTCGGCGGGTTTCTCTTCCTTGTCCTTGTCCGCTTTGGCCGACTTGGGCAGGCGCTCGTAAGCGGCCTCGGTGGCGGCGAAGGCTTCGTCGGACAATTCGGCCAGGCGTTTCAGCTCGGCTTCCCGGTCCTCCTCGGACGCAAAGGAGAGCCCCTGCTTTTCCAGCCGGGTGAGCAGCTTCTTGGCGCGGGAGCGGCAGGCGGCCGCTTTTTGTTCGGCTTCCAGTTCCTGGACGCGTTTCTGCAGCTCGGCGATCTGGGCCTTGAGCTGCCGGTTTTCCTTTTCCAGGTCGGAAACGCGGGCAGGATCGCCTTCCTGCTGGTCCGGTTTCTTCTTGGCCGCGTCTGATTCGGTCTTGGCGGCCTGGTCATCGGTGGGTTTGGTTTTGTCTTCCATCGTGGAATCTCCTTCGGGTTGGGATTGGTCGGGCTGGCTCTGAAGGGACGCCACCTGCAGAATCCTGGCGTTCTCGTCCGCGCCTTTGCGGTCGAGCAGTCCCAGTCCGGTGAAAGTGACGCCGTGCAGAATCTCGAAAACGGGTTGGCCGTTGAAATCACGGCCCTTGAATTTGCGCAGGTGGGTGCAGTAGTCGGCCTTGTTCTGGAAGCGCTTGTGGCAGACCGAGCATTCGCCTTCCTGGTAGTCGCACTCCATGGAGACCTGGGAGATGATCCCGCGCTTCATCAGCTTGTAGGCCAGCCGGGCGGCCGGGGTGTCGTGGACGTACAGCTCGCCGACGCATTCCACGCGGCCCCCGTTGTCGTCCTCCAGGTAGTCGGCGGCGACGATGCCACCAACGATGTCGTTGAACTCCTGCGAATGCTGCAGATCGACCTTCTTGTTCACGGCCGTCATGTGCCGACCGGACAACTCCTCGGCGGTGAAGTGGTCGCCGTTCTTGTTGGTGCCGGTGCGGCAGAGCACGAAGCTGAACTGGGGGTCGCCCGCCGAGCCGACATCCATGGCCTCGGTCGTGAGGCGTTCACTGTCGCCCAGCCGGATGTCCACGGGGATGCTGGTGTGGAAGTTCGCGGCGGCGGCCATCGGAACGGGTTTCTCCTCCCGCTCGGCGCTGGCCTTGGCCCCGGGAGCGCAGACGAACAGACGCTCCTTGGCGTTGGAAGCCTCGCCGTGCTTGGAAGTGATGGCGTAGTGGTGATCCTTGGACTTCATCCGGCTCTGCTTGCCAAAGGAGCCGATGATCCGCTTCATCTCCTGCTCGTTGGGATAGGCGTGATCGCGATAGGAGATCAGCCAGTGCGGGATGTGCTTGGCGTTGCCGAGAAAGGTCTGGAAGAACTCGCTGGCGTTGGCCTTGGTGACGGTCTTGTGGTCGGTCTCGTAATACTTGACCTTGGTGTCGGCTTTGATTTCGAGCCCTTCCCAATAGGTCATGAGCCCCTCCACGAAGTGGTAGGCTCGCTCGTAGTTGGTGGTCGAAAACTCGGTGGCGTAGGGCGGATCGAAGTAGGCCAGATCCGCCTTGGCTTTCGGCAGCAGGTCGTTGATGTCCTGCCGGTATGCCTTGTTCTCCTTGTCGTTGTCGAAGATCAGGGCGTTGATACGCTGCAGGTTCTTGCGCAAGCGATCCTTGAACTCGTCGGGGGTGTCTTGGCGGCGGCCATAATCGGTGGACGACGAGAAGTGGCCGAAGCCACCCTTGCCGCTCATGCAGGTCTTGCCGAGGCCGAACAGGGCGATGTCTTTCTTGAAGCCGGAGAGCTTGTCGCAGTTGGCGCGGATGGTGTCGATCAGCGCATGGACGCCCTTGGCGAAGAAAATGCCCTTGAAGTTGTCCTGAACGAAGCTGC
This sequence comes from Desulfomicrobium norvegicum, assembly GCF_900114595.1. Classification (NCBI taxonomy): domain Bacteria; kingdom Pseudomonadati; phylum Thermodesulfobacteriota; class Desulfovibrionia; order Desulfovibrionales; family Desulfomicrobiaceae; genus Desulfomicrobium; species Desulfomicrobium norvegicum. The sequence continues at coordinate 116,651 of NZ_FOTO01000009.1, forward strand.
CCGCCTTGGCGTTGTCTGCCAGGAGCGCCTCGATCTCGTCCTCGCTCAGGCGAACCGAGTTATTCTCGATGATCGCCTTGGCGGCATGGTGGCAGTAGCGGAGCCGGTCGTTGGCGATGACCTGGAGGCCCTTGGTCTTGTACATGTAGGCCACGACCGCAGACCCCGAAAAGGCATCCAGCACGGTGCCAGTGCCTTCCGGGGTATGCTTCCAGATCCAGTCGACGAGCTTCTGCTTACTGCCGATGTAGTTGGTGATGTACTTGGGGCGCTTCTCGGGAGGGAGCTCTTCAGGAGCGGACTGTTCGGCGGCCTCGGACCCGAGCGTGTCGAGATCGAGAGTCAGCGCCGCATCGGCCTCCAGTAGAAACGCCAGCCTTTCCAGGTCTGTGGCGAACAGTTCCATCAACGTCTCCGGTCAGTTTGCTGTGCTCTCCGCGACCTGCGGGGAGCGTTCAGCGGTTACTTACCGGAAGCGTCGGCGATGTGTCGGAGGGTGACGGTGGATTTCAGCGGGCGGGATTCAGCCGGGCCAGAACGGCCTTGCCGCAGGCGTCGAGGGAGGGGTATTCGCCGGTCTCGGTGATCTCGGAAAAGACCCCGTCGTAGGGAGAGCGGGACAGCCGGTGGTATTCGAGAAAATCCGCCGGAAGCGAGGTGGCCCCGACCTCGACCAGACGGTTGACCACCCAGGCAGCCTCATCCTTGCGGTCGGCAAGCCCGTTCGGTCCCCGGTCGAGGTAGTACATCTCCACATCCAGACCGGGACCCGGCCCCTGAACCCAGACGCCCACGGGCAAGTATTCCGGGACGGTGGCTTGCCGGTCGGCCATTATCGAGTCGATCATATAGCGCAGTTTCATGACCAGTCCTCCGCGATCAGGAGATGTTCGGCCAGAAGCTGGTCGTCGATCCGGCGGAATCTCTCGGCGTTCTTCTTCCTGTAGGAGATCCAGCGTTGCCAATCCGCCGCGAGTTCGGGCTCCGAGACCGGCTCGATCATTTCGACATGGTGAATGCGGCCCAGGTCGTCGGTCAGCTCGACAATCAGCCACCCTTCGGCCTTCTTACCGTCATGTTCGGCTGTCAGGGTGTCTTCGACCCGGACATCCACCACCTTGACGGTGTGGGCGTGCTGGAAGCCCTCGTCGTAACCGAGCGCTTTCCACAACAGCCAGAAATCGGTGCGCAGATGGTTGCCAGCAGCGTCGAAATGGGGTGCGATCCGGGTGACGGTGAAGCTGTCCACCAGGGTGTCCAGAAAGAGATCCCCGGATTCTCTGACCGTCATGCGGCTGCCCCGGCTGTTGAACCAGTGCAGCGATTCCTGCAGCCGCCGTTTCTCCTGTTCGGTAAAGTCCTTCATGGTCATTGTTTGCGTTTGCTCCAGCTTTGCGAGGTATGGACGATGTCCTCCACCTTGCGCCCGTCGGGCAGTTTCTTGATGCCACGCCGGGTGAAACTCTGGATGATCTCCCGGCGTTCGTTGTCGCTTCTGGCCACGATGAACTCGATGTTGTCCAGCAGCGTCACCGAGTATTTGAAGATGGTCTCGTTGCCATGGCGTTGCGAGAACCGCTTCCAGTCGTCGATGCTGGCTCCCCGGTTGCGCTGCACGTAGTCGTCGATCACCTTGCCGTAGGCGTCATGGTCATAGCTGATGGCGTCCATGCGCCGCAGCATCTGTTTCTTGAAGTAGAGGGCCGGTGAGGCGTCGCTGGCCGGTTGCTTCTTGATTCGGGTGAAGAAATAGCTCGCGCCGCCGGTCTGCATGTCGGCCACCGGGGACATTCCGCCCGGAGCCACGCCCATGCGCATCTTCTCGACCGTGCTGACCATGGCTCCGTTGTTCTCCATGATCAAGTCGATGAAGCCGGACATGCTCTCGCCGTTGGTCAGATCGTGGACCAGCGAATAGCCCTTCATCTGTTTTTCCAGGTCCTCCTCGGTGATGTCGAACCGGAACTGGTGCCGGTATCCGCCCTTGGCGTCGCGGTCCAGAAAGCCCGCCTGGTATTCGCCCAGCGGGTTGTATCCGGAAAGCTGGGTGATGTCCTGGACGCCCAGTTCTTTTTGCCAATAGCCGCGCAGAGCCTGGACCCGCTCGGTGGTGGTGGCGTTGCGGTCATCGAGGGATTTCTGCAGTCGTTTGTAGTCGGCGCTCTTGTCGGTCTTGCGGATGTAGGCGAGCTTTTCTAGGTACATCTGCTCCGCGTTTTCCGCCGTGGCCACCCGGGTATCGATCCCAAGCTGTTCGAGCTTTTCCAGCATCGCCTCGACCCGTCCGGGGGTAGCGTCGCCGTCCAGAATCATTTCCAACTCGCCGCGCTGAGCGTAGAGGTTGGTGTCCGACCAGGGGCGATAGCGGACCCGGGTGCCGTCCTCGAAGGTGACGGTGTACTGTTGGCCGTCCTGCATACGGGAGTTGTGATTGAACAGCGTCCGGTTGTCGATGTCGTCGGCCTCGACGGTAATGGTGCCGGAACCGATCCTGCGCTTGGTGTGGGTCACCATGCCGCGTTCCACCTTGAACGGCGGTTTCTCCTTGGGTTTCTGCGCGTCGAGCTTGGGCAGGTACTGCTCGAAAACGCCGTTGGTGGCCCGGTCCCAGTCGACGGACTCTTCGATCTCCTTGACCCATTTCAGATAATGGTCCGCCATCTCCTTGACCTTGGGGTCGGCGCTCTTTTGCAGGGTCTCCAGTTTCTTGCGCAGGCGCAGGGCCTTGTCGATCTTGGTCCGGTTGTACTTGCCGTCGCCCACGTGGAAATTGACGTTTTTGACGGCGTCCAGAATCGTCGGAAAGAAGCTGTCTTCGACCAGCGGTTGTCCCTTTTCCCCGGCCGCCGTCTGCACATACCTGCGCAGCACCTCGTCGATGCGGCGGTCGGTGTCCGGCCGGATCTTCATCTTCACCACGGTGCGCTTCTTCCCCTTGAAGCTCTCGGTGAAGATCAGCGCGTTCTGGTCCTCCACGTCGCCGCTGTCGAAGGGCAGCGTCTTGCCTTGCCAGCCGAGTTTGCGGGCCTCCTCGACCAGGGTCTCTTCGGCGGAGGAGAGCAGCTTTTTCTTGCCGGTGGCGGTACTCAGCTTGTCGAAACGAAAGCCCCGATCCCCCAGCACATCGGCGTAATAGCCTTCGAAGTCTCGCCGGAGATTGTGTTTCCGCTCCAAGGCCAGATCATAGAAATGCCGCATCCCGGCCGGGTCATTGGCGAACCGTCCCTCGGCGTAGGGCCGTAGCAGATCGAGGTAATCCTCGTCGGCGATCTTTTCGACTTCCTGTATGTAGCGCAGGGTCGCGTTGGGATCGACCCGTACCTTCCCTTCCTTGGCCGCCCGGAAGACCTTGTTGTAAAACGGCTCTTCCTCGCCGCAGACGCCGTTGGGGTGATAGTCGAGCGTGAGCTTGTCCTGGCCCAGAAACTTGAAGGCCTGGCCTTTGTCGATGCCGTAGACGCGACCGTCCCGGGCGCGGATGAATTGCTTGGAGTGTCCGTCGTGGTTGGCGATCAGCCAGTCGACCACATGCTCGCGCTGGATCTGCTCCAGTTCGATGGTGGTCAGATCCTGTGGCAGGATGTTGCGAAAATCGAAGTCATCCCGCAGATCGGTACGCCATTTCTGGATGGAGCCGGTGCGGCCGTTCAACTGGATGGTGCGCACCTCGATGGAATGGGGGTCGATGAGGCGGCCGATCTTGTAGGCTGCTTCCTCTCCGAAGGCGATGAACTCATCGTCCTTGCGGCCAATGGGCTTGAACAGCCATTTGTCACCGTTTTCGTCGGTCCAGAACTCCTTTTCGTGTGCGCCGCCGACAGCGGCCTTGCCGGATTTCTTGAACTTCGAAGGCAGACCCTTCTGCTGCCACGCGGTATCGACGGTGGCGAACTCCGCGCCTTTCTTGCCGATCTTGGGCTCGGGCGGCTTGACCGGACTCGGTTGTGGAGCTGGTTTCGGCGTGGCAGGCTTGGCCGGTGCGGTTTTCTTCTTGCCGCCATGTTTTTCGGCCCAGGCTGCGTGCTTGGTGTCGATGCTGGCCTGAACCGCTTTGATTTTCGCGGGATCGGTCTCGGTGAAGAGCGTGGTCAGCTCGTCTTTGTTGGCCCACTGCCAATACTGAACCTTGGTCTCCTTGGCGAGCGTCTTGAGCTCCGTCGATTTCAGCTTGCCGACCTGGTCCTGGAAGAGCTGTTTCTTGAGGGCGATTTCCTTGCTGTGGGCCGCCAGCAGATCCTGGGGTAGATCGGTGCCGCCGGAAACCGCCTGTTCCGCCTTGGCAATCGCGTCGAGGAAATCCTTGTAGCCGGTCGGCGTGTCGGGAACGACCACGGCCTTGGCGGCGTCTTCGAGAGCCGTTTTCTGTTTCAGGATCAGCTTTTGTTTGGCCTCGTCGACCGCCTTTTTCTTGACCGACTCGGCCATGTCGGCACCGGCCTTCTTCTGCAGCGCCTCAACGAGCTGCTGCTTGTTCTTGAGGATGCCGATGCCGTGCTTCTGTTTGGCCGCCGATAGTTCCTTGCCCATCAGGCCGCTGTGATCCACGCCGGGTTCCAGCTTGTCCAGTAGCTCGATGGTCTCCTGTTTGGTCATGTTGAGGGAGATGCCGTTCTCCTTCGCCATCTCCTTGAGCTGCTGGGCGGTCATGCCTTCCAGCCCCTCGGCGGGCGGGATCTTCGCCATCTGGGCGGCGAGCAGCTTGGCCTGTTTGAGTTCCGCCTGCTTCAGCCCCAGCAGCTCGACCAGTTCTTCCTTGGTCCGCAGCAGACCGATCTTGTGTTCCTTGAGCTTGGCGCTGAGCGCCGCTCCGGCCAGGTCACCGTGATCGATCCCCGGTTCGGCCAGATCGAGCAGTTTGATGAAATCGGCCTTAGTCCGGGCAATGGCCACGCCGTTCTGTTTCGCCAGGGTCTGGAGCTGTTTGACCGTCAGCGAACCGAGGTCGGCGATGTCGCCGGTTTCAAAGGCGCTCTTGAGCTTGGCGTTCTCCTTGGCCTGGGCGTCGGCCATGCCTTCCAGCACATGGGGCGGGAGAATGCAGGCGTCCCCCTGCGATGCTTGGGCTGCGGCCTTGGCGGCCATCTCGCTACCGCAGACGGTCATCGGCCAGGCCACGATGTTGGTACAGCGGCAGTGCGGATGCGCGGGTTGCTGGGGGAACTTGTCGATGGGAAAGGTCTTGCCGTCCAGGCCGCCGCAGACCGGGCACATGCGCTCATCCTCCATGGCCAGCCATTCCAGTTTCTGGATGCCGACCCGCTCGTGGAATTTGAGCCTGCCCATGTTGTGGGCGCGGAGGACCTCGGTGCGGGCGATCATCTCCATGCGGTACTGCGCCTTGCTGAACACCCGGCTTCCGGCCTGGCGAAAGGAGTCCTTGTCGATGATCACCTTGCCCATGTCCCGGACGATGTCGTCGGCTCCCTTGCCCGTGGCGACGCCGTTCAGGATGGTGCGCTTGATGCCGTCTGCGAGTTCGCGGTGAACGTCACCGGCGAGTGTGAGGTTGTACTGCGCCATGAAGTCGAGAGCATTGGTGTCGACGATGGTGAACACCTTGGTGGCCAGCTTGTCGATGCCTTCGGGTTTGAGGTCGGCGTAGAACGGCAGCGCCGCGTCGGCGAGTTCGCCGATTCCCTGCTGGATGCCGAGCTTGAAGGAGTCCTTGGTTGTCTTGCGAAAGACCAGGGTCTGCTCCCGCTTGAGCCGTTTCATGGTGTCGTCGAGTTCGAGCTGGAGCTTTTCCAGCCCTTTGAGGGCGGCGAGCTTGTTGTCCGGCAGGGAGCCGAGGGAGCGGTACTGGAGGATGGCGCGGGCGACCTCGTCTTCGGCCTGTTTGAGCGCCTGGGTGAGCTGGGCCGTGACCTGGTCGTTGTAGCGGTTGCGGGCCGTCAGACTCTTCAGTGTGGCCGCTTGGATGCGCTGCTTGAGGTCCGACGGCATCAGCGGGGCTCCCGGCGGTCGATGAAACGACAGGCCGGGGCGTCGAAGGTGCGCTCGCTGTTGTGGACCCGGCAGTGGTTGGTGTCAGCAATGAAGTGGCTGCACTCGTCGCACACGGCAGCAATGCCGGTGGACTCCAGGTCGCCCGACCAGACTAATGCCGCCTCCGCCGTGGGTTCATCGTCCTCGGCCGGAATCCCGAGCATCTTCCGAGCACGAGGCACGCTGAGGATGCCGGAGACGACCATATCCACCACCGGCTTCACCTGTTTCTCGTCCATCAGGTCGATCTGTTTGCGTTCGGTCTCGCGGTTGGCGGCCTCAATGTCCGGGTCCAGGTCCATCTTGAGCTGGAGGCTGGAGCGGCTGATGAGTTTGCGGTCGTAGAGTTCGATGAGGAGCTTCTTGAAATCGACCGCGTCGCTGGGGTCGAGGTCGTTGAAGATGAACTGGATGCTCTTGTCGCCGTGGCCGTTCAGCTCCATCCAGTCGTCGAACACCCAGTCGAGGAGCTTGCGTGCGGCCTGTTTGATCTCGCGGATCATGACCATCATCTTCTGCATGCTCACCGAGGCGGTGGCGAAATTCGGTCCGTCGCCGGTCACCAGCGAGCGTGACAGCCCCAGGGCCACCACGATGTCTTCCTTCACCTCCTTGACCTTGTCCTCGACGTTGAGGACCTGGCCGTCGGTGCCGTGAGTTTCGACATTGACGTAAAACGGGACCACCAGGCCGCTTTTCATGTCCATCTTGTTGACCATGTCGCGGACCTGTTCGAGCATCCGCTGATCCGGCATCACCATCTTCTGGCCGAATGCGCCGCCCACCTTGAGCAGGCGAAACGGTGTGGCCCAGCGCTTGGCGATGGCCTGTTCGGCCCGGCGGTAGTCGCGCAGCAGTTCGATGGCTTGAAAAGCGGGAAGCACGAGGGAGTTGCCCCGGGGCGAGAAGGCCGGTGCGTCCCATTTGAGGTGGACCACCTGCTCGACGGGCAGTGGAATGGATTCCCCGCCGCCGGGTGTGTCCTCGGGAAATTGCCGGGCCTCGATCAGTTCACCCTGGGCGTATTTGACCTTGACCGAAACCGGGTTGACGCAGACCAGCTCCTCGATGTCCTGGCCGGACTTGGTGAAGCGCTTGAAGCCGATGGCGTCGCCTTTCACCAGGAGCTGAAGAACCATGTCCTTGATGAACTGCGAGATGTTCAGCCGCCAGGCGGCTTCCAGGGCCTGCTCCTTGAGGTTCTCGTCGTCGCTGGTGATCTTGATCTCGTCGCCCACGGCGAAGGTGCGCCAGGAGTTGACGCAGTTCTTCACCAGCGGCTCCTCGACATAGTATTCCCATGCCTTGCGGGCGCGTTCTTCCCAGGTGGCAGGAATCGCCTCGGCGGCGTTGACCTTGCTGAAGGCTGCCGAGTCGAGCGCGGCCGCAGCGGCCAGCGGCGCGATGACAAAGCCGGTGGTGTCCAGGCTTTCGGGTTGTTCGTCCTGATGGGCGGTGCTTTCCACGTGATCCTCTCGGTAGTTTCGGCCATGACAGCCGCACATCCGGCCCGTGTGGGCCGAATCCGGCTCGATGCCTGTTACTTACCGGAGCGGGGTGGAAAGCGTCGGAGGATGCGGTCAGATGAAGACCGGATTGGTGAGCACCGGCTTGAGCGAGACCACCTCTTCACCGACCGGGTCGAGGTTGCCTTCCTCCCGGATCAGCATGGCGCAGCGCACCGCGTCGATGATGTGGTCGTTGCCCTTGGAATAGATGATCTTGCCGTCCCGCAGGGTGTAGGTGTGGGTGGTGAACTGGTCTTCCACCTCCAGATCGTCCGAGGGGAAAATGAGCTGCTTGCGCTGCAGGGCTCCGTTGATGAGGCTGGTCATCAGCTCCTTGGTCCGCTTCTTGATTTCCTTGCCGTCGCGGACCGCCAGCCGGGTCATGCCGCCGAAGTCGTATCCTTTGAGCCTGCCTTCCAGCTCCAGCCCCTTGTACTTGTCCAGGGTGAGCAGCTCCTGGACCACGGCCAGGCCGTTGCCGCCGTTGTCCACGCCGATGCCCGCCGGGGTGTAGTAACGCTCCAGCAGCGCGATGATCTGGGCGATGTGCGGATAGGAAACGTGTTCGAGATGAACGCGCAGGATCATCTTCAGCAGCGTCCGCTCGCCGATCTCCAACTCCTGGAATACGACAATCTCGGTGGGATCGTTGGTGTAGCCCAGGTCGCCGCCGACCCAGAACTGACCGCTGCGGGGCGTGAGGTTGAGCAGCATCTCCAGCCGGTCGTGGGCCGCTTCCTCGGTGTCGCAGTCGCGCATCTCGGAATCGGTGATGACGATCTTCTGGTACTCCAGCAGATCCTGCCGACAGAGGTTGAACTGCTCGACATTGAAGGCCCCATAGGATGGCTTACCGTGTTCACCGGCCACCTCGTGCTGCCAACCGGAGCTGTCACGGCCGCCGTAGAACTCCAGCAATTCGGCCTCGCGATCCTCGGTCCACAGGGGATTGAGCCAAGACGGCCAGCGGAACACATGGAACTGATCCGATGAGGTGAGCCGGTAATAGGTGGTGTCGCGCAGGCCGTTGGGCGTTGAGTAGATGCGTAGCGTCCCCCCGGCCTTGAGGCACTGGCGCAGCGCCTTCCAGGCCCGTTCGGTCAGCCAGGCTCCTTCATCGACCCAGACGCGGCCCACGTGCAAGGACCGGAAGGCGTCGCCATAGGCCCCGGCCGGGCGGAAATAGAGCACCGAACCGTTGGTGAACTCCAGCCGGAAGTAGGGTTTGCGGTGGATCTTGGGCTTGCCGTACTTGGTCAGGGCAATGCTGTTCATCAGATCCGGGTTGGTGTCGAGCTGGAACTCGATCTCTTCGATGATGGTATCGAGGTGCCCCTGGTGCGGAGCCGCGATGAGGCCCTGGCCGCCCCGGGTGGTAAAGGCGTAATGGAGCGCGTCGGTCGAGAGCACGATGGACTTGCCCACGTCCCGGCCGTCGAGGTGGATGATGTTCTTGGCCGGGCAGCGCAGGTCCTCCACCTGATGCGGCCAATAGTCGCGGCCTGATCCATCCCGGTTGTAGAGGTAGGCTTGCCCCCACAACACGGGATCGCTCAGGGTCGCCGCAAGTTTGCGCTCCTTGTCGGTTACCGCCATCAGTGCATTCCCGTCCTCAAGGCGCTGCCGAGGATGGTGCCCACCAGTTCCGTCAGGATCTGCTGCACGGCCAGGGTGTTCTTCCGGTCGTGGACAGCCTCCTGAATGTCGATAATGGCCTGGTCCAACTCCGCCCAGGCCCGGTATTGCTGCTGGGCCGCTTCCAGACGGCCGAGGGCGTTCTCGATCCGTCCCGCCGCCAGCTCGGTGCCGATTTCAACCAGGGCCTCACCGGCCTGGCGGACGGCATCGCTGTTTTCCTGAAGGATCTCTTTCATTGGCCTGCCTCCTGGTTCGATCCGTTGGCCCACTGGTCAAGGGCTTCTACGGCGGTCTGCAGGCGCAGGCCGACACCGGTCAGGCGCTCGGCGTCCGGGTGGCCGACCTCGCGCAGCGCCTTGTTGGCCTCGGTCACGTACTCGGGCGTGTGGCGGTTGACGGTGGCCACCGCCGACTGGATTTGGGCCGGTGGCCGGTAGGTGGCGCAGCCGGTCATGATCCCGGCCAGGGCCAGTGGGATGGTCCATTCGAGGGTCTTCTTCAACATGTTGATCTCCTTTGGGTTATGGGTTTGGGGCACATGCAGAAAGATCTCTGCAAACACTTGATTTCCAACGAAATAGAAGCGTCATTGGATGTGACGCGGGATGGTCCCGCATCCACGAAAACCGGAACCGGAGGCAGGTCATGACCTACGACAGAAACCGCCAGCAGGCACTCAAGGCGTACCGAGAAAAGCAGGAGAACATCACCCGGTTGATCGAGGGCATTCGCGGCAAGCTCGAAGCGGACGCGAAGCAGACGGACATCACTTGGGCGAGCGTCGGCTCCCTCGGCCACGTCGAGGAACTGCTGCGGGAGCTGGACGACTTCCTGTCCTGAACACACCGGGCCACCAACAAAGGAGACATCGACATGACTGAATGCACAGTGCATCAAGCCGCCGAGGCTTTCATCGGCCACCTGCGGGAATCCGGAAAGAAAGAGCGGACTCTCTACACCTACCGGAAGGACCTTGATGTGGTGGAGGCCTTCTTCGGCGCGGATCGCCAGCTCGTCGAGATCCGGCTTCCCCAGGTCGGCAAGTTCTACAAGTCCGACCTGCTGCTCAAACTCCCCGACGGCAAGGAGCGAGCCGAACGCACCGTCGCCAAGACCGTCCGGGTGTTCCGCATGATGATGGTCTGGGCCAGGGAGTCGGGGCGCATCGAGGAGCTGCCTCTGCCCAAGAGCACACCCATGGGCCACAGCCGGGTGAAGGAGTCCAGCGATGAGCAACCGAACGGCTGACCTCGATCTGACGGGCGCGACAGAGGCGTTCTGTGCCCGCCTGTCGGCCGAAGGACGCTCCCCGGCGACCATAGCCGCATACCGCCGGGACCTCGCCCTGGTGGCCCGCGTGGCCGGGGAGCTGGCCCCGGGTATCGTCTGCCGGGCGGTCACGGCCGGGCTCCTCGACAAGGTGTTCTCCGCCGGGCCAGTTACCGAGAGTGAGCGAGGCCCACGCTCGGCGGCGTCGCTCCATCGGATGAAGGCGGCAGTGCGGGCCTTTTTCGCCTGGGCCTCCGAGGCTGGCGTGGTCGATGACAATCCGGCCCGGTCCATCCGCATGCAGCGACTGCCGAGAAAGCTGCCGGTGTTCCTGACCGCCGCTGAAAAGAAACGACTGCTCAAGGAACTCAAGGGACGGACCGATTTCTCCGCGCTGCGCGACCGCGCCATGATCGAGGTGCTGCTGGGCACCGGGATCAGGCTTGGCGAGCTGGCCGCGCTCGACATGGATGACATCGACCTCGACGCCAAGCATCTGCGGGTGCGGGCCAAGGGGAATGTGCCGCAGGTCAAGTTCATCAAGACCGACCTCCGCACATTGCTGCGCCGTTACCTGGCCGAGCGCCGTCGACACGGCCGCCCGGAAATGGAAGCCTTGTTCCTTTCGAACCGGGACGGCAGGCTCTGCCAGCGGCAGATTGCCAACCGGCTCGCTCACTGGCTGCGGAAAGCCGGGATCGAAAAGGAACTGACGCCGCACGGGCTGCGGCATACCTTCGCCACCCACCTCTACGGCGCGACCAACGACCTACTCGTGGTGCAGCGGGCCTTGGGGCATCGGGACGTGTCCACCACCCAGATCTACACCCACCTCGTGGACGGCCAGCTCGAGGAAGCCCTCGAACGCCTCTGATCCTTCCGGACCCGACGATGGGAGCGGCCTCGGCTGCTCCTGTTTTCGTTGGGCGAGACAGTGTCGAAGACAGTGAATGACAGTGCCCGCAAAAGAACACATCCGCCGATGATGATTGATCATGACGATGGTTCTCAGTCTCCCAGGCGGAGCGGGAAATATCGATTGACCGGAATTTCTCCTTCGCTGTCTGTCGGCCGCACATCGCTATAACTGCTTGGCTTGTGCGCTCCGGGCGCGGAACACACATGGCAATATCTGCTTGGCATGTGCGAGGGCCGCTGCCGAAGGAATGGCTGTGTGCGGGGCTTGGCCGGTTCTGCCTGGGGCACGATATGCCAATATTTACTTGGGTTGTGTGAGAGAGCTCCGGCGTGAACATGCCGATATCTACTTGGCTTATGCGGCTCGGCTTATGCGCACACATGCCAAGCGGATATCGAGAGCTGCAGGAGGAGGTCGAGGAGTGGAAATGGTGATCGACGGCCGGAAAATGCCGATTCCGAAAGTGCAAGGAACACGTCTTATCCGCAATTCCTGGTGAAGCAGTCTGCCGTAAGTCGCCGTGCGTCGGGGTCATCGGAAAAGCCCTCCATGGTGTTATCCGCAATTCTTTCCGCGTTTTTTACGGCTGGAGGTCTTACCGGCCGGAGCAGCGGCGGCCTCGGCCACCTTCTCGAGCAGCGCCGCAGCCCATTCTGCTGGAGAGGTCTGGGGACCATGCGGCTCCTCACCCTCGCGGGCGATCTTGGTGGTCTTGAGATCCTTCATATGGCAGCGGATCATGCGGTCGAGGCTCTCGGCCGCTTGGGTGTTCCCTTCGATCTGGGCACGGACCAGCTTGACGGAGTAGACGCCCACCAGTTCGACCTGAAGGAAGTCACTGGACTTGTTGAACACGAAGTCCTGGTTGAGGCGCTCGATGATCACGTCGAACATGACCTTTTCTTCCGGGGTCAGACAGCGGTCGGCAAAGATGCCGTGGCGCAGGCGGTTCTGGTTGCCTTCAGGCGCACCAGGGCCGCGCCGGGGCGGTTCTGTCTTGCCCTCGTTGCGGTGCCAGCGGTCCATTGTCTCTTTGTCAGGTTTGCTCAAAGTCACATCGATTTCCTGCCAATGTTTGTTCTTTTATGCCGGGATGCCGAGCGGGAGACCGATTTAGCCTCCAAACGCGCTCCCGCCGGTTCAGGGGTTACTTACCGGAAGCGGCGGCCAACTGTCGGTCCCGGTCCTGTTTTCGTTCGGCGGCGATGATCTGGTTGACCCGGCGAGTGGTCACTCCAGCGAGGTTGGAGATCTCCTGGCTGCTGATCCCCTGCAGATGAAGGGCAAGCACCAGGTCGCGGCGCTCCTGGTAAAAGCGGCTCGGTGCCGGGACCCAGAGAATCCCGGTGTAGTGCTTCTGGATCTGCTCGAAGAGTTCCTCGGGCAGGACATCCTTGGCGTTGGCGTAGCGTTTCTTTTTCTTCACGGCTCAATCCTCCACTTTCTTCATCCACGGCTGCGGCACGTCCGGGTTGTAGAACCGCAGCGTGCTGGGACGCCCGGACTTCGGCCCGTGGACAATTTCGATAAAACGCTCGGTGACCTCGCCAATCTCCTGATCGCCATCGACGAAACAGACCAGACCGTAGTCCTCGCCGCAGGGAAACCGGAATCGGCCCTGGTTCTGATAGAGGCGTGCCTCGGACCAGCCCTTGGCCATGGCCTCCTCACGGATGGCGTCGACCTTGGCGACAGCCTGGGAAGTCACCGGCTGCTTACATTTCCAAGCTTGGTTCCCGGGATAAATCCAGTCCTTTCTTGGAACTTCGACGGGTTTCTTCTGGGACTCGGGACGAAACGCGGGTGGCCGGTAGTTCTTCGGGGAAAAGGAGTGCAGGACCTCCTGCAGGCTATCCTTGCCGAACTCCCGGATGGCCAGCTCCTGCAGGGCGTTGAATCGCTGCCGCAGCGTATTCCAGGCATCCTCGGGGAGCTTTCCGGCCTTGTGAGCGGCTTGGGCTGTGACCATGCGGGAACGTAGCCAGGCAAAGTATTCAGGCGACAGGCGGCGACACAGCGTACCGTCGATCTCCTTGTCTTCAGGCCAGTCGCGAGCGTCCTCGATCTCGTGGACCTCGAGCCCGGTGGAGACATAGATTGCGGGCTGCGGTGGTTGCGGTGGTAATGATGGGGTTTCACATCCTGCCGAGGCGTCCTGCCCACCGGCGGTGTGCTTGATCATGGTTTTCAGAAGGCTCATGGTTTCAGGCTCCAGAAATACGGGTTAATCGCTTTTCCCGTTACTTACCGGAGCTGCCCTGAAACCGTCGGTGACCATCTGCTGCGGTGGATACGTGCGGTGGCTGCGGTGGTTATGCGGTGAAAGGTTTTCTCGTCCCACCGCAGGGTATGGTTCTTTGTTTGTTATTTGTTTTTAGATAGTTATGAAGAAAGAGAAGATAGAGTGCGGTGGTTGCGGTGGTATTTGGGGAATGTCTCTCACGCTGGGCCGGAATTTGCCTGGCGTGGGATGTCGGGTTGGTAGGTAGAAAAAATATTTCAACCCATAGGGGGTGAGACCTCTGGATTTACCACCGCAACCACCGCAAAGGCCATGAAAGCCTTGTCTGGCAAGGGTTTGGCGTGCGGTGGTCATCCACCGCAAGGGACAACGGTGATCACCGCACCACCGCAACAGAAAAGGACGCCCGAGAGCGTCCTGGATGATTGGGGATCGAATTGGTTGAGGTTCAGACCTGGAGAATGTTTTCGACCAGCTTGTAAACCGTGGTGCCGCCAAGGGCTCGTGGCCAGTCGGCACAGGGAGGATTGTCGCGCAGCCTGGCGCGGCGGATGGCCTCATCGATTCGGTCGCGGGTGATCTTGCGTGCGTCGATCCCCTTGTCGTAACCGGGAAGATGCCGCTTCAGCCGGTCGCTGCAATCCCGTGACGATGCGATGCCGGTGCCGTCCTCGAAATGAAGCAGCAACCAGTATTCGAACTTGGGGTTGCTGAGGGCGAAGCCGTAATTGTCGCGTGCCTGAGCCCAGGCATGAAGCTGGTCCAACTGTTCGTCGGTCCACTGATCCTTGTCCACCACGAGCCAGGCTTCGTCGGAGGATCTCAGTTCCTCCTGCCGGAGATGGTCCTCCATCCGCTTCAGTACCTGCGGAGGAGAACTATCATGACTGCCTTTGAGGCAGTTCACCCGGATCACCGACTGTTGGTCATTGAAGATGGCGAAATACTGCGGCTCGGTCTTCACGCCTTCCACCGCGATCACGAACAGTTTGCGGTAGCGACGCTCGCCGAGGGGTCTCTGGAATCTGCGTCTCTTCGGTGGCATCAGTCATCCCCCTCACTTTCCTCGGTGAGGCAGGGATTGGTCAAAGCGCCTCCCAAGAGAATCCGGGGAATTCCACCCAGTCGCCCCTGCAGGTAGCTCTTGCGGATGTCCTTGTCGTATCGGACATCCTTGTACTCGCTGAAGGAGAGCAGGTTCGAAGCTCCGGTGGCATCTCTTTCGGCTACCCACATCTCGTCACGGCGCAGGAGTTGCTGATCCATGAGCAGCACGTCATGGGTGGTCAACAGCAACTGCGTTCTGGTTTCCGTGGAGCAATTGGTGAGGTACGCTTCGAGCAATCTGCGTGTCAGCAGCGTGTGCAGGCTACGGTCGACCTCGTCGATCACGTAGACCTTCTTCGAGACCTGGGCCGACAGCTCAAGAAACGCGGGCAGTAGATCGATCACCCGCTGTGAGCCGTCCGACTCCTGACGGATCTCGAACTTGGCTTCCGTGCCGTCCGCCTTCGGATGATAGGTCACCAGCTTCTTGGCGATCAGTTCACCACCTTTGCGGGTCACCACAAATCGCTCGTTGATCGGCTCGGTCAGCAGACGAACGGTCATGCCTTCCTTGACGTCTTCCTGCAGCTTGGTCTTCAGTGGCTCGGGCAGCGGAATGTTCTCGAAAGGGATCTCCTCGCCACCCAGGTGCGCGATGCCGGTGTCGAGCTGCGGCAGCATCTCGTTCATGGTCGAGTAGAGCGGATGCCCCTCGTCGAGGAACTGCTCGAAAGGTTCGAAGCGAGAATCGGGCGCGACCAGCTCGAGTGTGTCCTTGAACCAGTCGTAGACCGGCCGGAAATTGTCGACCTTCTGGGAAACCGAGTTGGTCAGAAAGAGTTGGTTGTCCCGGGTCCCTTTGAAGGCGAACTGGAGGAACTGGTCCTTGGCCAGGGAATCATCGAAGTTGGGCTTTCCGTCCCGACGGTGGTAGAGCACCTTTTCACTGGTGCTCGTAATGGCCACCAGCTTCTCTTCCAGAACCGCCTTGCGGGTCACCGCGAAGCTGAACTCGTAAATGATCTCGTCGATCAGCAACTCGAAGCCAAACCGTGACGGCTGATCGGCCACCTTGGCGTCCAGCCGGAACGGCTCGACAGGAATCAGGCTGTCGGGCTGGGTTCCTTTGACGACCAGCGCCTTGGCGAAACTCAGGGCCTTGAAAAAGTTGGTCTTGCCCGACGCGTTGCCACCATAAATTGCCGCAACCGGAAGAACTCTCGTCTGGTACTTGCCGAGCTTGGGAACCCTGTCTCCATGCTGGCGCTCCCTGCTGGCGACCATCGAAAATGTGACCTGGTTGCGGAAGGACATCCAGTTTTCGAGTGAGAAACTGACTATCATCTTACCGCCTCCTAAAGTGAAATATTCGCTTTATCATGCCTTAATATAGGCATGGGCGGGCGTAAAGTCAATCTAAAAGAGAAAATATCTCTTTAAACACCCTTGCTACTGATCCGGTACTCGAAGTTCTTGGTGTGGGCGTTGCGCTGCCGGTCGATGTCGAACCCGGCGTCCCGGATGACGTCCAGGTCGTTGCTGATGCGCCGACCGAGCTGGGCGGGCTTCTTGTATTCGAACTCGAGGTTGAATTCCCGGCCGACCCTGCGCAGAGCCGCGAGCAGCCTTCCCGCAGACACCGGTTCCATGGTGTTCTCGTTCTCGAACCTCACCTGGTAGCGTTCGATGAACCCCACCACATGGTTTGCCCGGTCGTCCTCGCCGTAGCGGGCCTTCTCGTCCAGCTCCACCGCGTTCCGATAAGCGTGGAAGAGCGACGCCAGCGCCGTGGCGATGGGGTTCGACTCCCGGGCCATCTCCTGGCTGGTGTCGTTGATGGAATGTATCTGCTCGATGAACAGCGGGCTCAGATCCTCAAGTCCGGTAGTCACCTCGTGATCCTCGGACCCGGCCAGCATCATCAGGTACATCAGGCTCAGATAGTCGTTGCAACGGCGCTTGCCATGGGTCGGCATGGTTCGGTGCAGCAGGCGCATGACCTGTTTCTGGGCTCCGTCCCGGATCATCGCCAGCACATGGCTGGTCCGCTTCATGATGGCCGAGATGATCAGATCCCGGTTCTGCTGGATGGCCGAGATGACCTCCGATTCCAGAAAGCAGTCGCTGGCCTGGTTGGCGAGGTCGAAGTTGATGACGAAGGACCTCGACAGGATCTCCGAAAGTTCCCCGCACAGCGGCTCGATGCCGGTGGTGTTCAGCAGGCATTTGGTCCGCTCGGTGATGGTCTCGCTGTCGGTGCCGCTCTTGCGTTTCTCCTTGGCGATGCCGGTGATGCTGGTCAGCATGAAGGTGGTCAGATCCTCGGTCATCTGCTTGACCTCGATGTTGTCGAGGACGATGAGTGGGTTCTGCGAGCCATCGGTGTAGTTCGCCGCGTCGGTGGCCTTCTTGTGCTGGGGCTCGCCGTAAAGCAATGTCGACGTGATCTTGCTGGCGGTAGTCTTGCCCGATCCGGCCGAGCCCTCGAAGCGGGTCATGGGCCGCGTCCCGGCGAAATCGATCAGCAGGAAGCAGGAGAGCCAGGAAAGGATGAGAAAGCGATCCCCCTGCGGACAGGTCATGTTGCCCACCAGCAGATCGACCAGGAGCCGGTCCGCCTCTTCGAGGTCGGCGTCGGGCAGGAATTTCAGCGGCTTCATCTTCCGCGAGCCGTCCAGGATGATGCCGTCCTCGTTGCCGCCGTTCTTCATGATCCGGATCTCGTCCGGGGTGATCTTGGCGATCTCGTGCTCCGGGTTGTTCAGATTGAAATAGACGGTGTAGGAGGCCACATCGGTGTGCAGCCAGGAGAAATGGTCGCGCACCTGGCCACGGATCATGGCCAGGCTGGGCAGCACCTCGAAAAATGTCCGTCCGCCGCCCGTGGTCGGCACCATACCCGTGTGCTTGTAGAGCATGGCCGCGTAATGGCGCTTGCGGCCCCGGTCCGGTGAATCCATCCAGTAGATGGCGTTGTCGAAATACATGAACGGCTCGCCCTGCAGGGTGTGAAAGAACTGGGCACCGTTGGCGTTGAACCAGTCGTAGGCAGCCTCGGCGGCCAGGGTGTAGTCGGGAGCACCGTTCTCCAGTTCCGTGTCGATCAGCACCTCGTCGACCCGGGCGCGGCACGATCCGGGCATCGCGCCGGACATCCGCTTGGCCTTCTTCTTTTCGTTGCGGAACTCGACTTTACGGTCCTTCTGGATGGCGCGGATCTGCTCTTTGAGGGTGGCCATCGAAACACCACCGCCGATGCGCTCCTGCACCAGCTTCAGCAGACGGGCCTGTTCCAGCGGAGACTGCTCGGAAATCTCCCCCAGGATAGGTTCGAGCAGGCGGTTGCGTTCCTCTTCTTCAGCGCCCTCGGGCAGCGAGCGCACGCCGAACTCGATGGGCGTGCTGGCTTCGGCGAGCAGGCGTTCGAAATCCTCCCGGGTATGCCCGGCGGCAATGTAATCGTTGACGTCGATCTTGGCGGTGGCGAGAAGCGCCTCGGCCGCCTGGATTTCCTCGGCGGGCCGTCCCGCCAGCAGCTTGGCCAGCTCCTTCGGCCCCACGCTCGCCGTCAGGCTGAACCGTTCGGTCAGCTCCTGCCGGGCCGAGATCTGTGTTTCCGACAAAGGCAGCGTCACCAGGCGGGTGTCGATCTTGTGTTCGGCCAGGGTACGAGCGGTTTGCAGCGCCCCTTTGAGACCGGCCTGGGAGAGTTCGTTGTCCTGGCAGATGTAGACGGTTTCGACGCCGCGCAGTTTGGGGATCAGGCGCTCCCAATCGGCGGCCCGGATGCGGACGGTGACCGGCGATACGGTGGGCAGGCCCAGTTGCATCAGCGCCAGGCAATCGGTCACCCCCTCGGTGATGATCACCTTGCCGGGCCTCGCCAGCAGGCAGTCCTCGTTGAACAGCAGCGCGTTGTTGATGAAGTCGGCGACGTAAGGCCGCTGGTGCTCGTCGTGAACCGGCAGTTTCTTGTATTTCCCTTGCTCCCAGCCCACGTCCGGGGTCCACGGCGTCTTGCGGCCGATCATGAACACCACCCGGCCACGGCTCCAGTAGGGAAAGACGATCCGGCGCTCGAAAAATGGCGTCAGGCCGTCCTGGCTGGTGGGACGGAAAGCGCCGGTGGCGGCGAGCTCCCGTTTGGAGAAACCGTCCTCACCCCCGGTCAGTTGGGCGACCGCGCCGGACGCGTTGTCCGCGTAGCCGATCAGGAGATCGTCGATGGTCTCCTCGCTCAGGGCGTATTTGGATTTCAGCCAGTCGAGGACCTCCGGCGACTCTTTGAGTCTGGCGTGGTAAAGCCTGGCCAGCGAGGTCAGCGCGTCCTTGACCCGCAGTTCGAAGGCGCGGTCGGCCTCCGTCTGGGCGAGACGCTCCTGGCTGAGGCCATAGCGCGACAGCGGCGGCAAGCCCGCCTTCTTGGCGAGATAGTCCCGGGCCTGACGGTGGCTGTCCGGCATCGGACCGGATTGCCCGGCGGTGACCGAGCCCGTCTGAATGAACTCCACGAGTTGCAGCACGTCACCGCCGACTCCGCAGCCGAAGCAGTACCAGCCCTGCTTGTCGAGCATCACGTGCAGCGCCAGGCGCGACTGGCTCTGATGGTTGGGGCAGTCGCACATCAAACGCTGACCGGTTTCCTGGGTGATCCGTCCCGGCAGGAGTTCCCGGGCCACGTCACCGATGTCCATCTCGGTGACGAGCCGGTAATACTCCCTGACGTTATCCGTTCCGCCCATGCTCATTCGGCCTCCGCGACACGGGCGGAATCGGCATCCGCGTGCTGGGCGGCGTCCAGAAACAGGGGCAGGAAGGTCCGGCGGTCATCCACCTGGCAACGCTTGGCGCAGTTCTGGATGCCCCAATGGTCGCCCAGGACAATGGCGGTGCGCCGGGCGCGGGTCACCCCGGTGTAGAGCAGGTTGCGGTGATGCATGAAGGAATGCGCCTTGTGGATCACCACGACGGCGCAGGGGAACTCGGAACCCTGGGTTTTGTGGATGGTGAGCGCATAGGCGAGCTGCAGATCCTGCAGGTCGGGCGAACCCTTCTCCAGCTCCACCGGCATGCCGTCGAAGTCGATGACCAGGGTGCCGTTCGCGAGGACATCGACCACATAGCCGATGGCCCCGTTCATCACGTTCAGATCGTAGTTGTTCCGGGTCTGGATGACCTTGTCGTGCTTGAGAAACGGGGCGCGGCGGCCCATGGCGACCGGCGGCACCTCGGTGTTCCAGAGCTTGCGCTGGATGAGCCGCTGCAGTTCCTCGTTCAGTTCCTTGGTGCCGAGCGGTCCCTTGTGGGTCGGCGTCAGCACCTGCACGTCCTTGATGATGTCGAATCCCAGGGTGTCGAGCCGCTCCTGAAACAGCTCCAGCAGGAACGAGCGTGCAGCCATCGGATCGGTGAACTGATCTACCAGGTACCAATCCCGGCATCCGGATACCGACGCCTCGCTGGTCTTGCGCACCTCGCCCTTAAGAACGGCGGTGCAGTTCTCCTTGAGGACGCCAGCCTGGCGCACGACCTTGTCGAGGATGACCGTGGGGATGGCGCGTGTCTGGATCAGATCGCGCAGTATGTTTCCGGGTCCCACCGGCGGAAGCTGGTTGTGGTCCCCGACCAGCAGCACCGTGGTCCGCGACAAATCGACCGCCTCGAACAGGTGCCAGGCCAGCGGCACGTCGACCATCGAAAACTCGTCGACCACCAAGACGTCGGCATCGATGGGATTCTCCTTGCTGCGCGAGAAACCCTTGCCGTCATAGCCGAGCAGACGGTGAATGGTGGTGCCGCTGCGACCGCTGACTTCCTCCAGGCGCTTGGCGGCCTTGCCGGTCGGCGCGGCGAGCACGACCTCCAGGTCGCTCTCCTCGCAGATGGTGTTGATGACCGAAATGGTGTAGCTCTTGCCCGAACCGGCTCCACCCGAAATCAGGCTGATGCTGTGCTGGAGGGCCGAGCGGACCGCGTCGAGCTGCTTCTCGTTCAGCGTTGATGCGCAGCGCCGAATCAGGGCATCGAGTTTCTTGACGGACTGGAAATGAGGATTCGGTGTTTCGGCCTGGCCGAACAACAAGGCCAGCTCCCGCTCCATGCGGACGATCTCCGGCAGAGCGACCACGAAACGTCCGCCGTGGGAATCGCAGGCAAGCGCCTGTTCTTCGATGAGCGCGTCGAGGGCGCTCTCGATGCGGACCCGGCTGTCCAGGGCATCCATGACCAGCAGCAGATTGGCCTGGTCCACCAGATCCTCGTATTCGATCCAGCAGTGACCATTGTCCAGGGCTTCACGGACGCAGAAATTCAACCCAGCGCGGATACGAGGGGTGTGGTCCTTGGGGGTGCCAAGCTTGCGGGCGATCTTATCGACCTTCTTGAAGCCGAATCCCCGGATCTCCCGAATGAGGATGTACGGGTCTTCCTTCAGAATATCGAGGCAGTTGCCGCCGAGTCTTTCGACCAGAGTGGTGACCTGATGATGGGTCAGTCCGAATGCCGACAACCAGGCCATGACGGCGTTGACGCTGCGGTTCTTCAACCATTCGTCACGCAGCCGCCGGGCAGCATCCAAGGGCAGCCGAGCTTTGAGCGCGATGCGCTCGGGGTCATTCAGAAGGGTTTCTTCAAAGGCGTCGCCGAAACTCTCGACGATCAATCTGGCCTTGGCCGGACCAATGCCCTTGATCTCCGGATGGTTGGCCAGATAGTGGATCAGCCCCTCCGGATCGAGTTCGAGGTCGTGCTCCATCCCGTCGACCTTGAACTGACGGCCGTATTTGGGATGGGTGGCCCACGACCCGAGCAGGACCACAGGCTGATTTTCCCGGGCGAACAAATTGCCCGCGAACTGGACTTCCTCACCGGTCGGGGTGAGCAGTCGGCCTGCGGAGAACTTGGGTCCGGCATAGTAAACGCGCTCTATTCTTCCCCGGAGTCGCGCCGGGTTACTCTCATTTCTTTTTGGCATCTCGCGATCCTCCGGTGAAAACGTGTCAGGTACTCCTCGACAAAACGGCAGGCGGCCTGCCGGTCCGAGCAGAAGTAGACGGGGACACCGAAGTCGACGACGATGGAGGCGACCGTTCCGATCAGCGCGTGCGGGTGGGCATCGCTGCGGTAGCGGCCATCGACCAGATCGCGAAAGTTGCATTCGACAACCACGCAGGCGGATTCGTAGGCTGAGAGCTTTTCCAACTCGCGGTGAAACCGCTTTCGCCCCCGGATGACGGTGGAGACGAAATCCGTCAGGGATTTGCGCTCCACCGCCACCCGTTCCTCGAGGCCGACCAGTGAGTAATCACCGGCGGGCAGCGCCTTGCGAACCGCCGAAATTTTGTCGCTATCGAAGCTGTAGGGCTCCTGTTCGCGGGTGTCGACGACAACGGTGATCCGGTCCATCATCAGAACGGGATCATGTCGTCCATCGCCGCGCCGGGAGCCCCGGTATCGTCGGCCATGACAATGCGACGGTTGAAGTAGATGTTCTCGTTTTCACCGCGAGTGCGCTTGGTCACCTCCAGCTTGATGTTGAGAAGCTGCTCGAGGTGGCCCGGCAGGTCGGAGAGCTTCTGAAGCTGCAGCCCGCAGGTGTAGAGGTCCTGCTTGAGCCACTTGATGTTCTCGTTGCTGGCCATGACGTTGTTGCGCCAGAGCAGACGGCCCTTGTGGGTCGGCGCGAGAATGCGCAGGGTCCACTTGAGCATTGGATTGCCCGAAGTCTGGGCGCGGGTCAGTTCGACCCGGTCGACGTTGACCTGGTATTTACCGTCGGGGACAGCCTCGAACTCGCGTTCCTCGACTTCGGCGGTTTCGAAGGCGTCGTCGAACTGCGCCAGGTCGAGGTTGCTGTTGGACTGGTTTTCGTAGTGTTCCATGGTTGGATCTCCTTACTGTTGGGGTTTCGCCGCCGCACTCGCGGTCGGCTCCGGCTTCGGCCGGGCGGCACTCGCCGCAGCTCCGGCTGCCGTGTTGTTGAACGCTTTCATGAAGCTCGAAAAATCGAGGGGAATGACTTCGGGGAGTCGGCCGGTGCGGTCACCAGCGTCGTAATTGGGACTGGGCTTGGTGCGCATCACGCGCTGCCATACCGGCTTGCCGTCCTCGCCGGTTTTCATGTCCAGGTCGCAGAACAGGATCAGGTCCACCAGACCGGTGACCAGCTTCCGCGCCTTTTCTGGCAGCGTCAGCACGATGCGGGTGTGTTTGCCGGTCCGGGTCTCGATGTCCCGTTCCTGGGAGTGGGAGATCAGGATCAGCCCATAGGGCAGGAAGGCGAGCTTGTTGATGACGCGCTGGAACTCGTTGTTGATCAGCGCGTAGCCCTTGCCGTAGCCCAGGTCGGATTCGTGCTCGATCTTGAATTTCTTGCAGACGTAGTCCGAGCACATCTTGTAGGCGTTATCCACCGTGTCGACGACGATGGTCTTGAACTCGTGCTTGCCCTCGGCGATCTCCGCGCAGGCCTGCAGAAGATCGTCCCAGCAGGTGATCGGGGTCTGGAACACCTCCAGGGCGTTCAGGCCCGGCTCGGTCGCCAGGAACAGTGCGTCATCGGCCTTGGAGCACCAGGTGCTCTTGCCGATCTTGCTCGGGCCGTACACCAGGGCGGTGAGGTCCGAGAGTGTGTGTTTGGGTTTGCTTTTGGTCTTGGGAAGCATGGCTTCGTCTCCTTATGGTTGGGATTTCAAAACACCGGAGCGGCGTCTTCACCGGCTCCGTCCCGCAGCTCTTCGTGCGGGGCGATCCGTTGGAAATGGTTTTCGATGACGTTGGGGTTGCCGCCCGAGCGGCAGAGCTGGAAGTAGGCGCAGGGCCTTCCGTACTGGAAGCAGTAGCTGGTGTTGCGGTAGAAGGTGTCGCGCCGACGGGCGTCGAGCATGGCCTTGGAGAGTTCCCACAGCTCCGCCCGCAGTTCCTCGAACTGGTCGCGGGAGATGTAGAGCACCTCGCGGTGGAACATGCCCGGCTCGAGGTACTTTTCCTGGAGCCGCTGCTGGAAGGTGTCGTCGTCCTCCGGCAGCTTGCGCTTGGCGCTGCTCTTGCCGGTTTTCGACTTGGCAATCAGCTCAGCCCGGCGGGCCTCGAATTCGGCTTCGGTCTCACCCTTGCCCTGGCGCAGCTTGGCCTTGACCAGAACGTTGTAGATGATGCCGCTGACCGTGATGCCGAGGGTCTGCTCCAGGTACCAGGCGTAGAGGATGATCTGGAAATCGGTCCAGAGCCGCTCCAGGTAGCTGGCGTCGATCTGCGAGGCGGTTTTGTGTTCCAGCAGGAAGTACTGGCCATCCTGACGGACGATGCCATCCACCTTCCCGGCGAGGATGAAACTGCGCGAGGTCGCCCCGGTCGCCGGGTTGACGATGGGGCCTTCGAAGGTCTTCTCGAGCGCGACGACCTCGAACTCTTCAGCCGGGTAGTGTTCCGCATAGGCGCTCATCATTGCCCTGGCGAGATGCCAGTCGGCCTGTTGATGGTCGTCCTGCGCCCGGTTCGGATAGGTCCGGTCGATGTGGTCGAGGACCTTGGCCAGATCCCGCTCGCCGTGCCAGCACTCCAGGCAGTCGTGAATGACCGCGCCGAAGGCCAGATTGGGGTCGCGCTCGAGCGGCACCAGCTCGTCGATGTAGCGCCACTTGCAGGCCATGCGGCAGTTGCGGAACAGCCGCCACATGGAATAGGTGGTGGTCATCAGCTCGCTCATACCGCCACCCCCGCTTCGGCAGCGGCGGGCGCTGCGCGATGCTTTGAGGCACAGGCGCAACCCGACGGCTGGGTACGTTCGATCAGGACCGAGCGTTCGCCGTATTCCTTGGAGGCGAAGCCAGTGAAGATGCGGGCAAGGTCGCTGCCGACATCGGTGGAGGCGTCGATCACGCAGGTGCGGCGGGCCTTGTCCAGACTGAACCGGCTCTCCATCCGCACACGGGAACGGCCATGCAGGCTTTCGACAGCCAGCATCGCCAGCATGAAAGTGTCTTCCAGTTCCTGGGCCGGGACCGACTCGTCAAAACGGTACTTGTAGGTGTCGTGAGTCATGGTTGAACTCCTCTTTTGTTCAGGTTCTGATTTCCGAGGCCCCGGATAGCCGCACCATGCGGCACGGTGCTTACTTACCGGAGCCGGAGTCGATGCGTCGGAGATCACAGGTAGTCCTCGAGTCCGGCCTCGCGGAACGCGTCCCGCAGCTTGCTCAGCCGGTCGTAGAGGGTAGTTCTGGGAATGCCCATCTCCCGGGCGACTTCGGCCATGGTGCTGTCGTGCAGGCGCAAGCACAGATCCCGGAGCTCTTCCGGCAGCGAGGCGATGGCTTGGCCGAGATCCATGCGGATCTCATGGGCGAGGCGCTCTCTTGTTTCGCGGGTGCCGCTCCCCAGAGAGCCTTCGCTATCCAGGAAGTCGATCCGCTCGGTGCTGTCGCCCTCACCGTTGTCGAGGGGTTCGTTGAGTGATGTTTGGCAGAGCCGCCAGTCCCGGCATTGGGCGAACCGGGCCTCCAGAATGGTGGAGATGTGACGTTCGACGATCCGGGCCATGAAGGTGGTCTTCTTGGCCTTGGCGGGATTGAAATGCCGCATCCGCTGCAGCAGATCGATCATCAGTTCCTGTTCGAGGTCGGGTCTGTCGTCCTCGGTGAATCCGGCCTTGCCTACGAGTTGACGTGCTTTGTGCCGAATGAGGTCGGCGGCATACTTGTCGATGCCGTCGTAAGAATTCTGAGAAACCATCGGGGCCTCCTCGGAGCGAGGAGGAGGTCCGCGTGGGTGTCGGCACGGGCCAGATCACAGGACAAAGCTGTCGCGTGGGCGAAGGGGTCGCAGGTACGCCGCCAATTGCCGTATTCGGCTCGGCGACACCCACAACAGCCTCCGCCATGCGTCCAGCTTGTTGTCCAGTGTCTAAGGGTTCAGGTCGTTACGTGTTCAGGCTGCCCGTTCCTCGATGCGCATCAGGAACGGCAGACCGTGCTTGATCTCGAGCAGGCAGACTTTTCCGCTGCCCATCTGCGCGAGGTGCTCCAGCAGCGCCACGACCTCTTGCTTGAGAATGAAGTCATCCTGGTCGCGCTCGGGCCGGGGACCGCTCTGTCCAGCCAGCTTGATCTCGCGCTCGATGACCGTGTCAGGGGTGAGTTCCGGCTCGCCGTCGCGGACCGGAATGTTGGTGATGCGGCCGAAGTTGATGTCCTGCATCAACTCGATGAGTCGCCGCTTCGGTGGGGTGAGGTGTGCTTTGTTGACTTGTGCCACTGCCAGTCTCCTTGTTCGGAAGTTCTGGCACGCCCGGTGGCCAACCCTGTGCTGACCAATAAAAAACGCCGGATCGCGCCTTCATTGGGGAAGGCGCTACATCCGGCGTCGCAATGGCTACATTTGGCGTAGCGGAAATATTTTTTAGTTTTTTCTTCCTGGGTGGCCCCGGGTCACTCGTTGACTATCGGGCGGACCTCCCAAACGATCTCCTCTTCGGTCCGGTAGACCGGTTCGTTGCCGCACTTGATGGACTCCTTCAGGTGGGCGGCCAGCGGCTTGTCATACTTTTCCAGATACGTGATGGCCCGGTTCACGGCACTCCGGAAGGCGTCGCGGATGTTCTTCCGCTTGTCGTTGGATTTCCGGAGTTTGCCACCCAGACCAACCGCCTCGTTGATTGCGGCGGTGATCTGGGTCATTTCGTTCTCGAGCCGCTGGATTTCGGCATCGTTGTTTTCTGCCCGGGCTTCTTCAATTTCCCGAAGAAGCTCGTGAGCCGTCTCCCGGTATTGCTCGACGGCCTTGCGGTCGGCAACGAAGCCGGTATCACCCAACGGAACCCCCTGGGTGACCTGAAAACCTTCATCGGTCTCATTGGAGTTCAGGACCGCGTTGCAGCTATCGATGGCGAACCCGCAGACGATCTCGTAGACCGAGGTTTCCTTGTTCGGCCTTGCCAGGAGGAAATTGATGTACTCGGCCCCTTTATCAACACCCGTCACAAGCACTTCGGCGTTGCCGTTAAAGCGTGCCGCCCAGACACCCCCGCGCTTCCTGAAGTAGTTGTCCGGCTGCTTCTGCTCAACCGGAATGGCGGGGACGGAGATTACCGATCCCGATTCATAGACCGTCCTGAGTAGGCAGTCTCCCGGCAAGGTGCGTTGGCGGATGGCGGTGATGTTGCGGCCAACCATTGTGTCCATTGCATCGCAGACCTCCTTGGCGTGGCGCTTGTAAAGGTCATAGACCTTCTGGGCCACTTTTCCGGAGTTCCCATTAAGGTAGCGGAAGACCCGACTGACCTCGCTGAATCGGGCGATAAACTGGGTGATGTCGTCCTGCTCGCGTACCTGATTGGCACGCTCCAGGTACGCGGCTGTCATGATCTTGTCCTCGTCCTTGCTTCGGCTTTGGGTGAAGATGTCGGCTTTATAGGCTTCCACTGGGTCATATTGATCGGCTTTTGCCGCAATCATGGCAAAACGCCTGTCGATACACTGGGAACACGTTCCGCAATGCGTATGGTGATTGGTCATCTCCCAGGTATGGGTGCAGGTGGTCGATGCCGCGATCATGTCCTGGCATCCGGCCTTGGTGATCACCTCGATGACACCGGCCTTGGTTTTCCAGATGTAGGGATTCTCAATCGTGAACGGTTCGCCAGCCACCAGGCTGATGATTTCCTGAAAACCTCGGATCACCCTGGGGTGGGTGGTGCGTGTTGCCCGGCCGCCGACTACCTGAGCGCAGACCGGCAGATTCAAACTGATGACCCCGTTTTCGTAAAAACGGACGCTTTTCAGATTGAGCATTTTTGCGATGGTCGCCCCGATAGACACATAGAGGAAGGATCGGCTGCGCTGGGTGTACTCGTAGTTCAGCCCCTTGTTCTTGTTGACCCGGACGCCGATGTGTAGCGGGGCGTTTTCCCCAGCCTTGTCGGCAATCATCTTTTCCAGTCGCCGGTGGCGCGTGTTGAGCTTCGGTGTCGATTTGTGGGTAACAAGGACGACCTTGTGTTTTTCATTCAGAACTTCATCGATGGCTCCCGCCAGCGAGTCCAGCCCACCTGAAAACATCACTACCTGTTCCGGATAGCCGAAGAGCCGTCCGTCATCATCAAATTTCAGATATCCCTGGAATGCCTGAGCCTCTTTCAGTTTGACGAACTCGAAGTGATAGTTGTCGTCAGACAAGAAACCAAGCGTGGAGCGCAGCGCCTGGTGGATATCGTCTCCGTTCCAAAAATCTGGCTTCCGCACCGGGATGATGAAGTGCAGATCCCTGCGCCAGCCATGGCCAAAAGAATCGACGTCGTCGGCCCCTCGTGGGATGGCCTGATCGGCACTGTAAACGTAGGTGGCGATTTCGAGCAGGTCCTGGAAAGAATCAGGCACGTCCTTGCTCATCTTTTTGTGGATGTCTTCAATGCGTAGGGTGATCTTGTCCGGCCCATCCTTGCCCCAAAGGCGCAGGCGCAGATCACGGTCAGGATTTTCTTCAATCCCATCGGTCGGTGCGTTCCCACAGATGATATATCGTTTATCTTGCATCGGCTCGCGCTCCTTCTTTTAGCTCGTCCTTCATCTTTTTCAGCGCGTAAGAGGCGAAGCCATTGGAAGACTCCCTGGAGATGTCACCACCTTCTTCGTACCTGTGCTTCGAAAACCAATCTGCTGAAAACTGCTCGACGATCAGGGACGCCTCTTTACAGTGCGTGTTCAGAGCCTTCTCGAATTGTCCCATTTCATTCATGGTGGCAAAGCGCTGGCCCTCGCCCAGATGGGTAGCCAGCGTTTTTGAGAGGAAGTAGTTCATGCTCTCGTTGGTCAGCTTGGCGAAGAAAGTCCGCGACAGCTCTCCGAACTCCCGCTTTTTCCCGAGCGCTGCCAGTGCGGCCCGAACATCATCTGGCCCGGGGGCGAAGAGAGACGGCAGTTTTGGTGAGATGTGCTCTACCAGGGCTCCGACCAATGCACGCTGAGACATTTCACCGAGGTCGGATCGGCCACCGTTGGACTCCAATTTGTTATCCAGGGCCTCGGAGACTGCGGCTGCAAGATCGGGAAGAGATGTATCCTGCGGCAGGTTGACGCCGAGGGATTGGAGATGCTCGCCGAGGTTCTCCTTTTTTGCGGCAATGGCGAGTTGCGTCATCAACCAGACCGCCTCGGTGAACCCCTTATCGTTGAGCACGAAGGTGAATGCTTTATCGGCTGCCCGGATTGTTGCGTTTGCGATTTGGGACACGTCGGCACCGGCCGTGATCAGGCCGACCACCTCTTTCCATGCCCTCGACCTCGGAAGGCTTCCAAGTCTGACGTGCCCCATGTCGATCTCCTTATTTTTCGCGACCCAGCATCGTTATTCGGGCCTCCTGATGACGACGATGCTTCGGGCCTTACGAGCTTCTTTCTTCAGATAGCCTTTCCGTACCAGTTGAGCGATCTGCTCGTGGGCGCTCGCGTGGCTGATACCAAGGACTTCCGACAATTCTTTCACCGTTGGCGGCAACCCCTTTTCATCGATGATTTGGCAAATGACCCTCAGCGTGTTTGCTTGTGGGTCGGTTATTTCCGATACCTTTTTCTTTCCCATGGCGATTGCTCCGTGTCGTAGCCACTGAGCGGATTAAGCCCAATTTATGACCACAAAATATACGACCTGATGAACATCAGGTCAATCAAAAAAACAGGACTTCTCGTCTGATTCCGTCATCTTGCACGTCCCTCCGGTAGGTAACGAACGCAAGTCCGGTTCAAGCCGGATGTAACCAGATAACCGACCAGAGGCGGAGCTGAGGCGGTTGTGGGTGCCATAGAACGCGCATCCCGACCGCCGCCGTTTTCTGGTATCCACGCCATCCAGCCCCCCGGTCCAACCGGAGGTGTTCGATGTTGGATGTACAGGAAATGAATGATGGGCCAGGGACGGATGACCTTGACAAAAACGGCAAACCCGGCCGCCTGTCGGGTGAGGCGAGGCTCCAGTCAGCCGCCTCCATTCTGGCCACGGCGATCCTGCGCCGAATGGCAAAAAACGCATGTGTGGGCAATGAGTTAGAGGTTTTCGAAGATTCTTCCCCTGTGCTCGGAGAAGGACTTGATTCATTGCCGGAACAGAGCATTCATTCATGACAACTCGTCCGGAAACCAAAATAAGGAGTTGAAAATGAATGAGTTACAGAACGCCGCCACCGGCGGCAAGATCCAGGACCGAACCCGAAACTCAGTCCTTCGGCAGATGGCCCTGCTGCAATCCATGTCCCTGGAGCAGCTCCGGGAAAAATGGCTCGACCTCTACGGAGAAGAGCCACCCCAGTACAAGAAACAATTCCTCATCAAGCGGCTGGCCTATCGCATCCAGGAGCTTTTCTACGGCGGGCTGTCCGAACAGGCCAAGGTCCATCTCCAGCAGGCCGCCAAGGAGGACCCGGTCGCCACTGTCAATCGACGCATCCCAGAAGAGCGGAAATCGAACGAAGCGATCCTGCCCGGGACCAGACTGGTGCGGGTCTGGAACGACCGGCGCTATGAGGTGATCGTCCTTGCCGATGGCTACGAGTTCGAAGGCCGCACCTTCCGGTCGCTCAGCGCGGTGGCCAGGGAGATCACCGGGACCAGGTGGAACGGCAAGGTCTTTTTCGGACTGAAGAAGGTTTACGGCAGAAAAGCCGAGGGAGGTTCGGATGCTTGATAACAGCAATGTCGCGCCGGGCAAAAACAAGACCCTGCGCTGTGCCATCTACACCCGCAAGAGCCACGAGGAAGGTCTCGAACAGGAGTTCAACTCGTTGGATGCGCAACGGGAATCGGCGGAACACTATATCGAAGCCCAGAGGATGCGTGGCTGGACGGCTCTGCCGGATCGCTACGACGATGGTGGATTCTCGGGTGGAAACATGGAGCGCCCGGGGCTGCGTCGCCTGCTGGCGGACATCAATGCCGGGAAGATTGACGTGATCGTGGTCTACAAGGTCGACCGGCTGTCCCGCTCGCTGCTGGACTTCATGAAGATGATCGACCTCTTCAACGAGAAGGGTGTCAGCTTCGTCTCGGTCACCCAGCACTTCAGCACCACCGACCCCACCGGACGGATGTTTCTCGGCATCCTGATCACCTTCGCCCAGTACGAGCGGGAGGTCATCGCCGAGCGCATCCGGGACAAGGTGGCGGCCGCCAAGCGCCGGGGGAAATACTGCGGCGGCGTACCCATTCTTGGATACGACGTCGACCGGGACAACAAGAAGCTGCTGGTCAACCCGGATGAAGCCAGGACGGTGCAGTACATCTTCCGCCGATTCATCCAGATCGGCTCGGCCAAGAAGCTGGGCCAGGAATTGAACGAACAGGGATACCGCACAAAAGCCTGGACCACCAAGAAAGGCAAGGTTCGCGAGGGCTCAGAATGGAATACAGGCCACATCTACCGGCTGCTGAACAACCGGGTCTATATCGGCGAGATTGCCCACAAGGATCGCAGCTACCCCGGTGAGCACGAAGGAATCATCGACCGGACGACCTGGGACAAGGTGCAGGCCATCCTGGAGGACAACAAACCGGTCAAGGTTTCCATGGCAAGAACCAAAATGGTCGCCCCGCTGAAAGGCGTCATCCGCTGCGGCCACTGCGGATGCGCGATGGGACCGACCTACGCCCGCAAGAACGGCCGCCACTACACCTATTACATCTGCCAGAAGGACAGCAAGCGGACCGTGAGCCGGTGCCCCCTCAAACGGATTCCCGCCGGGGACATCGAGCAGGCCGTGGTCGAGCAGTTGAGCGCGGTGTTCCGCACGCCGACGCTGGTGGCCAAAACCTACTTCGCGGCCCGGGACATCGAGCAGGTGGAGCGGGAGCGGCTGTTCAAGCAGAAAGCCCAACTCGAAATGGAGCTGTCGCAGGCGCGGGAGCAAGCCATCGAACTTATGAAACCCGGCAACGATCAGCCGGGCAAGACCGAGATGCTCACGACCGTCAACCGCCAGGCGGTCGAGCTCTCGAAACAACTGACGCACGTGAGCGAGCGATGCAGAGCCTACCGGGGGAACAACATCACGGAACAGGACGTTTCGGAGGCCTTCCAGAATGTCGAGGGCTTCTGGGAGGACCTTTTCCCGGTGGAGCGAAACCGGCTCATCCGCCTCCTGGTGGATAAGGTCGAGATCCGCGAGACCGGAATCGACATGGAGCTGCGCACCAACGGGCTGACTACGCTCATCGCCGAGCTGGCCGGTCTGGCATGCGAAGTCACCGAACGGAGGGCAAGCCGATGAAAATGAAGCCGACCATTACCGTAGCCGACAACGGCAACCTGCAGATCCATATCCCGATGCTGATCCGGCGCATGCGCGGCCGCAAGACGGTCATCGCTCCCCAGGCACTGGATGGAGAAATCACCGGAGCGCAGGAACCGGTGCAGTCCGCCGTCCTCCAGGCGCTGGGAAGGGCCTTTTCTTGGGCCGACATCCTCGAATCCGGCCAGATCAAGTCCATCAGCGAGCTTGCCCGTACCCTTGACGTCGATGGCTCGTATGTGGCCCGCATCCTCAAACTGACGACCCTGGCCCCCGACATCGTCGAAGCCCTGATCAACGGTGAGGAACCCAACGGGCTCTCGCTGGCCAAGCTGACCCAGACCTTTCCAGAGGACTGGGCCGAGCAGCGCCGCCAGTTCGGCTTTGCCACCGACTGACGACCGGACCGGAGACCGCCCCAGAGAGCCGACCATCAGCGTCGGCTTTTCTTCTTTAGGGGGCAGGAAGCCGGAGTTGACCGCGCTTCTTTTCATGGCCGAGGCGGGCGATTTCGAAAAAAACGTCCGGTTGCGGCATCGAACGACGACCTAAGACAACCGCCAAAAATGGCAATCAGCCGCAAACCCATATCAATCAAGGATGTAGCTTTCCGGACGAGCTTCGGACTTGGTCCGGAGAAAACAGAGAATCAGGGGCCAAACAGAGAAAGAAAGGCGGGAGGATGGGGAGAATCGATGGTGCGAAGAGGTGCTTTGGAAAGATGTGAAACGGGCGCAACCCCTTTAGAAACAAGGGGAAAAAGAAAACCCGTCACCCCGGAGAATGACCCCAGAGAGACGGGTTTGTCTTTTCTAAATGGTGGAGCCGGGGAGAATCGAACTCCCGTCCGAGAATGCTCCGCGCAAAGCTTCTACAGGTTTAGTTCAGGTTTTGCTTCTCGCTCCACGGTTAGCCCCTGAACGGGCTTCCTTGGCGCCAGCCCGGAAAGTGTCTCGCGATTGGTCATCCAGACAGTGACCTTTCGCCAGCCTGATGGGGTTTGCCACCCGGATACGGATTATCAGACATCCACCGCACGGATGTGACGACCTTGGTCGTCATGCAAGGGTTACCTATTTACTAGGCAGCCATTGCGTAGTCATAATTGTCATTGGCAATTATGTTTCTGCTGGGTTTTGACGAGGACCTCCCAG
This sequence comes from Desulfomicrobium norvegicum, assembly GCF_900114595.1. Classification (NCBI taxonomy): domain Bacteria; kingdom Pseudomonadati; phylum Thermodesulfobacteriota; class Desulfovibrionia; order Desulfovibrionales; family Desulfomicrobiaceae; genus Desulfomicrobium; species Desulfomicrobium norvegicum. The sequence goes on from NZ_FOTO01000009.1 coordinate 149,684, forward strand.
CACCTCGACCTGCAACTTTGGCCTCATCACCCCCGTCGAAACCAGGGCGGCCCCTCAAAGAACACTTGTCTCTTATAAATCCGTTACCGCTAAAGGCAAGGCAGAGAAAGTGAAATCATCCCGGTTCATGTTGAACCCGGGACCTGCAAACATCACGAATGTCCACGCCTGTCAAGTGATTCCGGCGGCGATCGCACGCCATCGGTTATGGTGCGTTTTTGGCGGCATTCCGGGATTTGGCGAGCAACACCTGATCTATCGTGTTCTGCAACGTGTCAAGATTTACCGGCTTGCTGATATAGCCATCCATGCCCGTGGCAATGAATTTTTCCTTGTCGCCGCTCATGGCGAAGGCGGTCAGCGCGATGATCGGGATGTCCCTTTTCGGGCCGAGGCTGCTGGATGCGCGGATCTTTTTCGTCGCCTCCACGCCATCCATGACCGGCATCTGCACATCCATCAGGATGACGTCGAATTCATCGCGGCAGAGCAGGGCCAGGGCCTTTTCTCCGTTGGTGGCGACACTGACCTCGTATCCGAGTTTCTGCAGCATTTTTTGAATCGTGAATACGCTAATCTCATCGTCTTCGGCCAAAAGCGCCCGCCTGGCCTTGGACGGCGCAACGAGCGCGGCGGGGGACGGCGAGACCTCTGCGGTGTCGTCGCTCTTTTGCAGCGTCACGCAAAAATGGAAACTGGAACCAACGCCTACCTCGCTTTCGACAGCCATGTTGCCACCCATCAAATGCGCCAGCTGCTTGCTGATGGTCAGCCCCAGTCCAGCGCCCTGATGGGTTCTGGCAAATCCCTGGCTGACCTGGGTGAACGGCTGGAACAGGCTGGAGAGGTCATCGTCCCTGATTCCGCAGCCCGTGTCCGAAACGGAAACGAATATCCTCGCCTCTGCGTCCGTGCGTGCAGGCAAGGGGTAGGCCTCCACGCTGACATGGCCATGCTGGGTGAATTTGAAGGCATTGCCGATCAGGTTCGTCAGGACCTGTTGCAGGCGCAGGGCGTCTCCGATGACCTCACGCGGGAGGCCGGGGTCGAAATGATATTTCAATTTGACGCCGGATTGCGCTGCCAGGGGGCTGAACAGGTCGATGGGCTGTAGCAGGGCGTCCCGCAGATTGAAGGGTTCGCTGCGAATCTTCATCTTGCCCGCTTCCACTCTCGACAAATCCAGAATGTCCGAGAGCAGCTGCGTCAGGCGGTTTGTGGACTGAACCGCAAGGGCCGTGAATTCCTGCTGTTCCTGATCGAGCGATGTTGTCTGCAGCAATTGCAACATGCCCAGGATGCCGTTCATGGGGGTTCTGATCTCGTGACTCATGTTGGCCAGGAAGGCCGACTTGGCCTGGTTGGCCGCCTCTGCCTCTTCCTTGGCGGCGATGAGCATCTTCTCGAACTGCTTGCGTTCGGATATATCCACGTGGGTGCCCACCACCCGGACCGGCGTGCCTTCATGGTCAAGGACGGCGCTGGCGCGAGCCAGAATCTCGACCCAGTGGCCGTCCTTGTGCAGCATGCGGATTTCCGTGTCGAAACGTTCGCGCTTGCCTGCCAGATGTTCGCGCATCAGGCTCCATGCCTTGAACCTGTCTTCGGGTGCGGTGAGTCTCTCCCACTCTGAAAATTCGTTCTCCACCTCATGTTCTTCATATCCGAGCATGCTTTTCCAGGCCGGAGAGTAAAACACTGCATTGCTCTGAATGTCCCAATCAAACAAACCGTCTTTGGAGGCGCTCATGGCATAATGAAAGCGCTGTTCGCTCTGGCGCAACGCTTCCTCGGTAAGCTGCCTTTTTTCAATTTCTTTAAGCAGTTCAATATTGCGCGATAATAATTCAGATGTTTTTTTATTTACTTTTGATTTCAAGTATAATGTAGCAAGAAAAAACGCGAATAATCCAATGATTGTAATTGCAGAAGTATATTTTATCCATGCAGGAATGTGCTTGATTTCTCTTTTTTCAAGCCAATTATATATAGATTCGTAATAGATGGAGTTTTTATTTTTCAGCAATTCAGCGACGTTATTGTCAAGCGTCTCCAAGAGCCGCATGGGGTCACCTTTGGACAGGGCGAATCGCATCTGTATGGGATTGAAAATGATCGGCGTTTCCTTGATCTGATATTTGAATTTTTGGCTCGACCCAAAGAAACGATTAACAACTCCGCCATCAGCAGTTCTGTTCACGGTGGCTTTCAAAACTTCATCGTAGGAATCGAACTCGACTGGAGTAAATGCAAATCCAAATCCGGACATGAACTTGTGAAAGGCGATATTGTGCGTGTCATGCTTCAGCAGCGCGATCTTCTTGCCCTGCAAATCCGCAATGCTTTGCAGGGAGTCAGCTTCGTTTACATATATCTGTCCCCAGTTGGTGAGCAGGGTTGCATTTGAATACTTCACAAGGCTGCTTCGCGCTTCGCTGAATGCCACTGCGGGCAGCAGGTCGATCTTACCTGTCTGAAGGCCTGTAAAAACATCGTTCCAGCTGCCGGAAACGAATTCCAGTTCCCACTTGGCATGGCTGGCTATTTCCAGAAGGATGTCCGCAAAAATTCCAGATGGGACGCCTTCTTTGGAAAGAAAATATACCGGCTCATTCTGATAGATGCCGACTCTGACTTTTTGGGCGTGTGCAATGCCTTCAAGAACGGTGATGGAGGATAGGGCTATGAGGAACAGGAAAACGAGGATCTTGCATGTCTTGTGATGAGTCATGTTTGAGACAATCCTCCTGGTGGGTTGCCCATGAATACCGTTTGCATGAGGCTCAAGTTTGATTTTCACGCAGGGCTATTTCCTTCAGCAAGCAATCGATGGAATTTTCGAGCGATTCAACGCAGGTTTTGAAATTTTTGGCGTCGTTTTCCATGCAGCACCGTTCCATATCTTTGGCGGCATCCTGCAGGACCCCGGCTCCCAGATTCGCGGCCGCGCCGCGGATGCTGTGCGCGTGCAGGGCTGCCGTTGCCAGGTCATTGTCTTCCAGTCCGCGTTTCAGGCCTGCGATGCGCAGGGAAATGTCCTCCGCAAAGCCTGCCAGGATCTCCTTGGCCAGTTGCTGGTCATCCAGCAATCTTTCGAGCATTGCCTTCTTGTCCCAGATGAGCGGCCTTTTGTCCTCTTTTTTCTTGACCGCACAAGTCGGAATTCTTGCTTCGTCGTTTCTGATCGGCAGCCACTTGCCGAGGACCAGCGACAGGGCCTTTGGGGAGAGAGGCTTTGAAATGTAATCGTTCATGCCCGCCCGGAGGCATTTTTGCTTGTCGCCGGGCAGGGCGTGGGCGGTCATGGCGATGATTGGCACGTCATGATCGCGGACCGGGGAAGATGGATCACGGATCACGCTGGTGCTTTCGAATCCGTCCATTTCCGGCATCTGCACGTCCATGAGCACCAGATCGTAGGGGATGCTTTCCAGAGCACTGATCGCCTCGGCTCCATTGGCCACGGCGTCGGCGCGCAGGCCCAGCTTGCCCAGGATTCCAAGGGCCACCTGCTGGTTCGTGATGTTGTCTTCGGCCAGGAGGATGCGAAATTTTTGGGAGGTGAACGTGGTCAATGCGCACTTAGCGGCTTCACGGGCCGTGTGTCGCGTGATCAGGTCCCCGGGCATGTTCGCGGCCATCACCAGATTGAGGCAGGTTTGCAGTTCGCCGTGCAGCAGGGGCTTGGAGAGATATGCCGAAAAACCGGCGTCCCTGAATCGCTTGGCGGTGCCGCGCTGGCCAAGGGAGGTCATGATGACCGTGCGCGTTTTTTGAAGTTTCGGATCCGAGTGGATGACCCGGCCCAGGGCCTCGCCGTCCATGCCGGGCATGCGCATGTCCAGGATGGCCAGGCTGTAGGGGTCGTTCTCGGCCAGGGCCGCATAAAGCAGGCGCAGAGCTTCAGGGCCGTCCATGGCCTCGTCCGGGCGCATTCCCCAGGACATGAATCGGTCCAGGAGAATTTCCCGGTTGGTCGCGTTGTCGTCCACGACAAGCACCCGTCGGTCGTGCAGATCGGCGCAGGTGGGAATCCGGTTTTCCTGATTCGCGGCGGTTTCAAGCCGGGCCGTGAACCAGAAGGTGGAGCCCCGGCCTTCGGTGCTCTGCACGCCGACCTCGCCGCCCATGAGTTCAGCCAGTTGCCTGGAAATGGCCAGCCCCAGCCCCGTGCCGCCGAACTTGCGGGTGACCGAGGCATCCACTTGCGAGAAGCTCTGGAACAGGCGGTCCAGCTTGTCCTTGGGAATGCCGATCCCGGTATCGCGGACCGAAAACAAAAGGGTGACTGACTGTGCAGAAGAGAAGGCGGACGCATTGTCCGTGGCATCCCTGGTCAGGCTGACGCGCACGTCAACCTCGCCTTTTTGGGTGAACTTGAGTGCGTTTGTCGTCAGATTGTTCAAAACCTGGCGCAGGCGGCCGGGGTCGCCGGAGAGGCGATCCGGCACGTTCTGGTCCGCCGAGCAGATGAATTCGAGCCCTTTTTCTTCAGCCTTGATGGCGCTCATGGACGCGAAGTCGTCGAGCAATGCCCGCAGTCCGAAATCCAGTATCTCAAGCTCCATCTTGCCCGACTCGATCTTGGAGAAGTCCAGAATGTCGTTGATCAGGCTGAGCAGCACCTCGCCGCTGGAGCGAACGGCTTCGGCGTAGCGGCGCTGGGTTTCGTCCAGGGGCGTGTCCAGGAGCAGGCCCGTCATGCCGATGACCCCGTTCATTGGCGTGCGGATTTCGTGACTCATGTTGGCCAGAAAATCGCTTTTGGCCTGGGTGGCATTTTCCGCCTTGGCCAGGGCGGCATCGAGTTCCAGGTTTTTCAGGGCCATCTGCTGGGCATAGTTGTGCAGCTTGTCCTCGGTGTGCCTGCGGTGGGTTATGTCCCGAAACGACCACACCCGTCCGACAATCCGGTCCCCGATTTTCTGGGGCAGCGAGTAGCGTTCGAAGATGCGTCCATCCAGAAGCTCGATCCGGTCAAAACTCGTTTTTTCAGGATGCGCGTAGAGTTCCCGGACTCCGGCTTCAAATTCCTGCCGATAAGCCACCTGCGTAACGATGTTGGCAAGCAGCGAGCGCTCGTCGCGCATGTTCGCCAGGTCGTGCGGAAGATGCCAGAGTTCAAGGAAATTGCGGTTCCATTTCGTTATCGCGCCGTTGCTGTCCACCACCAGGATGCCGTCGGTGGTCGATTCCAGGGTTGCGTCGAAGAGCGACAGGGAATGCCGCAGGTTGTCCTCCACCATTTTGCGGGCGGTGATGTCTTCAAGGGTGGCGATGACTCCGGTGGGGTCCTGTCCGGGCGTGATGGGATTGAAGATCACATGCAAATATCTTTTCAGGCCTCCGGTGACGGACGTGTACTCGTCCTCGAAGACCGCTGCTTTACCGGCCAGGGCTTGCGCGATTGTCTCGCGCATCCGGGGCGTGCTTTGAAGCGCCGTGTTGAAACCGATGAGCTTTTCGCGCGATGAGCCCATGAGCCGGACGCAGGATTCGTTGCAGTCGACAATGACTCCCTCGTTGTTGAAGAGAATCATGCCCAGAGGTGCGTTTTCAAAGATTATCCGATGCCGGGACTCGCTTTTCCTGAGCGCGTCCTGGATCTTCTTGTGTTCGGTAATGTCCCGTATGGCCAACACCCGATATGTTTCGCCGTCGATCATGAAATTGCGGGCTTCGATTTCCGAAAAGAAGATCTCCGCGTTCTTATTCTTCAATCTGATGCAATACGGGCTGGTATGCTCTTTGAGCATGCAGTCGCGAGCCGTGCCCAGGTCTGCTTCGAAAACCGCGATATCCAGAAAACTTTTCCCGATCAGTTCTTCATATCTGTATCCCAAAAGACGTAACAGCGCGGGATTGCAGTCCGTGATGAGTCCGCCATGATGGATCAGTATTCCTTCCATGGTGACATCGGCAAGCAGGCGATAGCGGATGTCACTTTCCTGCGCAGTCTGTTCCGTCGTTACCGGTTCTTTGATGCCGCCACCGGCGGGCAAAAGGGGACCTTGCGGATTTATTTTGGAATCATTGATCATATTATGCTGAGGCTGGTTTGTTGTTTTTCATTGTGCACATGGGCGCGCAAAAACGGGGCTTCGGCAAAAAAACTTCTTTGTCGACAGTATGGTAGCCACGCGCCTTGGAGCAAGCTGTTTGTAAGACACTTTCGCGATGACTGGAGGATGCTCCGACCGTTTTGCGGAGCGGGGCGAGATTGCCGGTGGCTGTGGCCGGCCGTCGTGTAAGACAAGGGGGCGCGACCATGACGCTGGACCGCCGACGGCGCGTATCGGATGCGCGGCACCTGAATGTTTTGGAAGTGCGGGGAGGTTTGTTGCCGAGCGGCAGGGGAGCGTCGGGGCGTACGATGGTTCAAAAACGAAAAAAAAGGGATCGCTGAATGATCAGCAATCCCTTGATTTTCTGGTGCGCCCGGCATGATTCGAACATGCGACCTACTGATTCGTAGTCAGGCACTCTATCCAACTGAGCTACGGGCGCGTCGAGAAGTCGGTTACTATGGACAAGAGGCTTCATCGTCAAGCAGTTTTTTCTCGAATTTCATTTTTTTTCTTTCCCCCTCCCAGGCATGCGTTCCAAATGCCATTTTCCCGCCGTCGCCTTGACAAGGCCGGGGGAGTGCCCAACTTGAATGCTTTATTCACGCGCCATTGATGAGATTGATGAGATTGATAAGATTGATGAGCGCACCCAATAAGGAAGATAACATGCAGGAAATGCGCGGAACAACTATTCTGGCGGTCAAGGACGACAAGGGCGTGTCCGTGGCCGGCGACGGTCAGGTCACACTGGGCCAGGCCATCGCCATCAAGCACGGGGCCCGCAAGGTCCGGCGTCTGTACCGTGACCGCATCGTGTGCGGTTTTGCCGGCTCCACGGCCGACGCCTTCACGCTGTTCGAAAAATTTGAAGCGAAACTTGAAGAATTCGGCGGAAATCTGGTCCGCGCCAGCGTGGAGCTGGCCAAGGACTGGCGCAGCGACAAGTATCTGCGCCGTCTTGAGGCCATGCTGCTGGTGGCCGATGCCGAGAACATCCTCATGCTCAGCGGCACCGGGGATGTCATCGAACCCGACGACGGAGTGGCCGCCATCGGCTCCGGCGGGGCCTACGCCATGTCCGCTGCCCGCGCATTGCGCCGCCACACGGACCTTCCGGCCGAGGACATCGTGCGCAAATCCATGGCCATCGCGGCCGAGATCTGCGTGTACACCAACGACCACATCATCTTTGAAACCGTGACCAGGAACTCCTGATGAATACATTGACCCCCCGTGAGATCGTGTCCGAGCTGGACAAATACATCGTCGGCCAGAACCAGGCCAAACGCATGGTCGCCATCGCCCTGCGCAACCGCTGGCGCCGACGTCAGCTCGACCCCGAGCTGGCCGAGGAGATCGCGCCCAAGAACATTCTCATGATTGGCCCCACAGGCGTGGGCAAGACCGAAATCGCCCGGCGTCTGGCCCGGCTCGCCGGTTCCCCGTTCATAAAGGTCGAGGCCACCAAGTTCACCGAGGTCGGCTATGTAGGGCGCGATGTGGAATCCATCATCCGCGACCTGATGGAGATCGGCGTCAACCTCGTCCGCCAGGAAGAGGAGGCGAGCGTGCGCATAAAGGCCGAGGTTTCGGCCGAAGAGCGCCTGCTGGATCTGCTTTTGCCCACCAAGCCGCTGGAATCGGCCGGGGTCGATTACATCGGCCCCGAATCCCAGGCCGCTGACTCCACCCGCGAGAAGCTTCGCCAGCTGTGGCGGGCGGGCAAGCTCGACGACCGCATGGTCGAGGTGGAAGTCTCCGCCGGAGGCGGCGTGCAGGTCATGGGCGTGCCGGGCATGGAAGGCATGGAAATGCAGATGCAGGACATGTTCTCCAAGGTCTTCCCCAAGAAAAAGAAGACCAAGAAGGTGGCCGTGAAGAGCGCTTACGACATCCTCATCCAGTCCGAGTGCGAGCGCCTCATCGACATGGACAAGGTGCACGAGACCGCCCGTGAGCGGGTCCAGGAATCGGGCATCGTCTTTCTGGACGAGATCGACAAGATCTGCGGCGCGAACAGCTCGGGCAAGGCCGACGTTTCGCGCGAGGGCGTGCAGCGTGACCTTTTGCCCATCGTCGAGGGCAGCACCGTCAACACCAAGTACGGCATGGTCCGCACCGACCACATTCTCTTCATCGCGGCCGGAGCCTTTCACATGTCCAAGCCCTCGGATCTGGTGCCCGAGTTGCAGGGGCGCTTTCCTCTGCGTGTCGAGCTTGCGGCCCTGACCCGGGACGATTTCTACCGCATCCTGACCGAGCCCCAGAACGCGCTTACCGTGCAGTACAAGGCGCTGCTCGGCACGGAAAAAATCGAGATCGCCTACACCGACGAAGCGCTCCTCGAAATCGCGCGTTTCGCCCAGAAGATAAACGAGGAGACCGAGAACATCGGCGCGCGCAGACTCTACACCATCATGGAGAAGATCGTCTCCGACCTGTCTTTTGAAGCCCCGGACATGGAGGCCGCCACGGTGACCATCGATCGGGATTACGTAAAGGCGGCCCTGCACGATGTGCAGGAGGACCGGGATCTGACGCGCTACATCCTGTAGGCTTTGGCAAAACAGGCCCGCTGAAAAAGGGACGCCTGCTGATTTGCAGGCGTTCCGTCCATCACGGCGTCATCCCCGCAGAGGTGAGGCTTCATTCCGTCTGCCACAGCGTCATCCCCGCAGAGGTGAAGCTTCATTCCGTCTACCACAGCGTCATCCCCGCAGAGATGAGGGTTCATTCCACCTACCACGGTGTCATCCCCGCGAAGGCGGGGATCCATTCCGTGACTTTATATACCTGTCTGGAACAAGATGGATCCCCTTCTTCAAGGGGATGACGTCGATTTATGCATTTTCATCAGTTCCAGAGTCGCACAGGTTGTCCCACAGCGTCATCCCCGCAGAGATGAGGCTTCATTCCGCCTACCACAGCGTCATCCCCGCGAAGGCGGGGATCCATCCGTGACTTGATATAACCGTCTGGAATAAGATGGATCCCCTTCTTCAAGGGGATGACATCGATTTATGCATTTTCATCAGTTCCTGAGTCGCACAAGTTGTCCCACAGCGTCATCCCCGCGAAGGCGGGGATCCATTCCGTGACTTTATATAACCGTCTGGAACAAGATGGATCCCCTTCTTCAAGGGGATGACATTGGTCCATGCATTTTCATCAGTTCCGGAGTCGCCAACTTGGTCCCTGTCCCGGACCAACCCGGAGCGCGTCCGCCCAGCGAGCCTGTCTCTGCGGATCAGTGATCCCGTCCCCAAGCCTCATTCATCATTGTGCTTGAATTTTCCCCCCCTCCTTGCCAAGGTGTTTCCGCACGCCGTCAAACCGGCCCCATTCCCACCTTTCAAGTCCACGAGGGAGCCATGTCACAAGAAGCCCTGAGAGCCGCCTTTCTTCTGGAGGCGCTGCCTTATATCCGCGAGTTTTACGGCCAGACCATCGTCATCAAATACGGCGGTCACGCCATGAAGGACGAGGCCCTGCGCAAGAGCTTCGCCCTGAACATCCAGCTTTTGCGCTACATCGGCGTCAATCCGGTCATCGTTCACGGCGGCGGGCCGCAGATCGGAAACATGCTCAAGCAGCTCGGCATCACCTCCGAGTTCCGCCAGGGCCTGCGCGTCACCGACGACGCGACCATGGACGTGGTCGAGATGGTGCTGGTGGGCAAGGTCAACAAGGAGATCGTCAACCTGATCAACACCCAGGGCGGCCGGGCCGTGGGGCTGTCCGGCAAGGACGGGCGGATGATCTGGGCCCAGAAGCTGGAGATGGCCGTGGAACGCGCCGACGCGCCGCCCGAGATCATCGACCTGGGCAAGGTCGGTGAGGTCGTGGCCGTGGACACGTCGGTCATCAGCTCCCTGCAGGCCGCCAATTTCATTCCGGTCATCGCGCCCGTTGGCGTGGACGAGGAAGGCAACACCTACAACATCAACGCCGATTCCGTGGCCAGCGCCGTGGCCGTGGCCGTGGGCGCCAAGAAGCTCATTCTCCTTACGGACGTGCCCGGCGTTCTGGACAAGAAGGGCGAGCTCATTTCCTCCATGACCCTGCACCAAGCCGTGCACGCCCTGGAGCAGGGCGTGGTCACGGGCGGCATGATCCCCAAGATCAAGTGCTGTCTGGAGGCCGTGGACGGCGGCGTGTCCAAGGCCCACATCCTGGACGGCCGGGTGGAGAACGTCATCCTGCTCGAAATGTTCACCCAGGGCGGCATCGGTTCGGAGATAACGAGCAAATAGCCCTGCCCCGCATGTCAACGCAGCCCGGTCCCCGCCTTGGCGGTGGCCGGGCTTTTTTGCGTCCGGCGGCATGCTTGAGGAATCTGCGCTGGATTCTTCTTGCCAACATCCCCGGCACTCGGCAAAGCCTTGGAAAGTCATTGCAATCTTGGGGCAAGCCGGGCGTGGGTAACGCACCGGAGCCCTGCGGCGGCCGGCATGGAGGTGTTTGTGCGCATTGTCCTTGGCATCCTGATCCTGCTTTCCTTTCTCGGCGCTCTTGACGACTGGTGGCGCAGTCCGGTCCTGCTTGTTCTTCCGGTCCTGGGCGTGGTCTGCTTTGTCCTTGCGTCCCGGATTGCCGCGCAGGACAGAAAAATAAGGGAACTGGAAAAACTGCTCCGTGCACAATTCCGGGAACAGAAGGCTGCGGCGGACAGCTCCCCCATGGGGGCCGCGGCACATGCCGGTGCGACGACTGCTTCCGCTCCGAGCGGAAGCGGGCGGCAATTTGCCGCCCCTACCGATGATGAGTCCGTATTCGGATGGAACGAAGGGGCGGATCCCGGCGAGAACTTCACTTTTTCAGCCCAGGAAGAGACCTCGCCCGCAGCCCCGTCGCAGGCGGTTCGCGAAGCGAAGCCCGCGGCTCCGGACTGGCTCGCCACCGCCTGGTCGCAGGCCCTGGCCTGGCTCACCGGCGGGAACCCGGTGGTCAAGGTCGGGCTGGTGGTACTCTTTTTTGGCGTCTCATTTCTGCTCAAGTACGCTTCCGATCACAGCCTGCTGCCGGTGGAGCTGCGCATGGCCGGGGCCGGAATGCTGGGCGTTGTCCTGCTGGCCCTGGGCTGGCGGCTGCGGCACGGCAATCCCGTGTACGCCTTGCTGGTGCAGGGCGGGGGCGTTGGGGTGCTGTATCTGACCATTTTCGCGGCAGCCCGGTTTCTGGACATGATCCCGCCGCTTTGGGCCCTGATCCTCATGTGCGCGGTGGTTGTCTTTTCCGGAATCCTGGCCGTGCTGCAGAACGCCTCGGCCCTGGCCGTGTTCGGCGCGGCGGGAGGCTTTCTGGCTCCCATCCTGCTGTCCACGGGACAGGGCAGTCATGTGCAGCTCTTCGGCTATTACGCCTTGCTCAACCTCGGCGTGCTCGGCGTCGCCTGGTACAGGACGTGGCGGGTGCTCAACCTGCTCGGGTTCGCCTGCACCTTCGGCATCGGGGCGCTGTGGGGGGCCCGGTTCTATGCCCCGGAATACTTTTCGACCACCGAGCCCTTCCTGATCCTCTTTTTCCTCATGTACGGGACCGTCTCCATTCTCTTCGCCCGCGCAAACAGCGAGCAGGGGCGCACCCGGCTCGACAGCGCGCTGGTCTTCGGCCTGCCGCTGGCGGCCTTTGGCCTGCAAATGGCCCTGGTGCGCGACATGGAAATGGGCGGGGCCTTCAGCTGTCTGGGTCTTGCGCTGTGGTACATCCTGCCCCTGAAGCTGATGTGGAAGCGGAGCGGCGGCCTTGGGCTTCTGGCCGAGGCCCATCTCGCCCTGGGCGTGATCTTTCTTTCCCTGGCCGTGCCCATGGCCCTCAATGCTTCATGGACCGCGTCAACCTGGGCCCTCGAAGGCGCGGGGATGATCTGGCTCGGCCTGCGACAAAAAAGGCTCGTCACCCGGATTTTCGGTCTGCTGCTGCAGGTCGGGGCGGCCGTGGCCTTTGCCGCCTCGCTGTCCCTGTGGTCCCTTCATTTGAACGAAGGGCATCTCCTGGCCGGTCTCTTTCTGGGACTTGGGGGCTTTTTTTCGAGCTGGTCCTACTGGGCCTGCCCGGAGGCGCGTCTGTCCCGAGAGGAACAGCTGCCTCTGGCGCTGGGGCTGTGGGGCGCCGCGTGGTGGTATGGGACCTGGTTTTTCTGGGCCGGGGAGCAGGTGCGTCCGGATCCGATTTTCCTGGCGGCGACCCTGGGCACTCTTGGCGTCTGGACCGTGATGCACAGGCGGACCTTGTGGTTCATGCCCCGTCATCTGGCGCAGTTCACGGTGGTGCTGCTGCTTTGCAGCGCCGTGCTGTGGAGCGGTCATCCAGCGGCGGACTGGGGCTGGATTGGCTGGCCGCTGGCCGTGCTTGCCCAATTCGGGATGCTTTTTGCCCTGGAAGAGCGCTGGGACGCGCGGGTGCGCGGCTGGGTGCATACGCTCAGCGCGATTCTGGTCGCGGTGCTGGCCCTGCGTGAAGCGCACAGGCAGGTGCTCATCCATGTCGTTCAAAGCGGAAGCTGGGCCGATGCCGCAGCGGCCGTGACCGGAGTCCTGCTGCTCATTGTCATCGTTTTCCCGCGCCTGGACTGGCCTCTGCGCAGGCATTTCGCCGCGTATCTCCGCGCCGGTGGGGCTCTTGCGGCGTTTCTGCTCCTGTGGTGGATCGGGGCCTGCTTTGTCAGCGGCAATCCTCGCCCCCTGCCGTATGTCCCGATCCTGAACCCCCTCGATCTGACCCAGGCGCTGGTGCTGGTCACCCTGGCGGTCTGGGCGCGCAAGGCCGTGACGCATGATGTGATCACAGACCGCCGTGTCGAGCGGATCCTGCCCGCCGTCTTCGCTTTGTGGGCCTTTGTCTGGATGAATGTGGTCGTGGCCAGGACGGTTCATTTTCTGGGCGATGTGCCCTATGCCATGGAGTCCATGTTCCGCTCCGACGTTCTGCAGGCCGCTTATTCGGTGCTCTGGTCCCTGGCGGCGCTGGGGGCCATGCTGCTCGGTCGCGTGCGCGCCTTGCGGCAATCGTGGCTGGCCGGGGCCGGGCTGCTGGCGGTCGTGGTCGGCAAGCTTTTTCTGATCGATCTGGACGGGCGCGGCACCGTGGCGCGCATTGTCTCGTTTCTGGGTGTGGGACTGCTCATGCTTGTGGTGGGCTATTTCTGTCCGTTGCCGCCCAAGGGGGAAAAATCATGATTGTCATTCTGCTGCTTCTGCTCGCACCTTTTTCCGCCCAGGCCGCCACGCCCATGGATTTTGCCCGGGGCTACCTTCTGGAAACACAGGCGGATTTCGCCCTGCAACGCCTGGAACTGCCCTTTGAAGTCTACAATGCCAGCGTGCGCGCCGATCTGGGCGATCTGCGCGTGTTCAATGCCGAGGGGGCCGAGGTGCCCATGCACCTGCGCCGCATTCAAGCCCCGCCTGCCGCTGCGCAGGAAGCGCCTTTGCCTCTGTTTCGGGTCGCCGGTGGGGCTGAAGGCGTCCAGGATTACGACTTCCGCATGCAGGTGCGCACCTCCGATCACGGGGCCGTGCTGGAGACCCGGATGAGCGCGCTCCCCTCGGGGACGGATCAGGCCCTGCTGCTCGACGCTTCCGCCGTGACCGAAGATCTCTCCGCGCTGCGCTTCGAGGCGGGGAACTCATCGTCCGCCTTCCTTCGAGTCGAAGTGCGCGGCAGTGACGACCTGTATTCCTGGCGTCCGGCCGGAAGCGCGGTGCTGGCCTTCATGGAGCACCCGAATGGACGCATCCTGCAGGATAGGATCATGCTTCATGGCCAGCGCTGGAAATATTATCTGCTGACGGGCAAGGCCGACCTTTCCCTTCTGGTCGAGGCTCATGCGCTTAAAGTCGGCGGCGGTCCGGATTCGACCCGCCGCTTCGCGCCTTTGACCGGCGAGTTGGTCGAGGATGGTACGTACGAGTATGCGTTGCCACCTGCCTTGCCGGTGGATGTGCTCGATCTGGGGGACGTGGAGAATGCGGTGCTGGGCGTGAAAGTGCTTGCGCCCGTGAAAGACGGCTGGCGCACCGTCGCTGCGGGGGCGCTTTTTCGTCTGACCGTTGACGGACAGTCGCTGGCAGGTCCGGGCCTTGCGCTGCATGGGCCGCATGATCGTCTGCGGATCGTGATGCAGGGCGCGCCGGTGCCTATGCGCGTCGGGTGGCTGCCTCACGAGCTTGTCTTCATGCCGCAAGGGCCCGGACCCTTCACCCTGGCGGTGGGCAGTCATTCCGCCAAACGCGGCCCCGACATGCTCGCCGCCATGCTGGGCGACAAGAAGATCGGAACGCTGCGGCCGGGCACGGCCGTGATCGCGGCGCCGGTTGTTCTGGGCGGCGAGGACCGTCTGTTGCCGGAACCCAATCATGCCGGATTTGTGCTTTGGGCGGTGCTTGGGCTGGGGGTGGTCCTGCTCGGGTTCATGGCGTGGCAGCTGGTGCGGACCCTGGATCAAAAAAAATGACTGCCGGACGTCACAAGCTCCGGCAGTCGATAAGGGCAGCGCAGGTCTAGTTCAGGGTTGCCTGCACCAGGCGCACGTTGTTCATCACGTCATCTATCAGCCCGGGACTCAGCAGGATTTCCCGGGCTTCCTGTTTCGAGATGATCTCGCGGAAGCTGGGGTCGAGCTGTTCGAGCTTGCGGACGTCGTCGAGCAGGGTGCCGTGCGGCGAGATGAGCTTGGCCACCTGGTTGGCCAGGAAAAGCACGGTCATGCTCTTGGCCTGCTGCCCGTCGCATTCGAGCTGGGAAACCGGCAGCAGGGCGGGGAGGTGATGGCTCAGGACCAGGTTGCGCAGCTGATCCGGGATGCCGCCGCTCCTGGCCATGATCTGGGCGGCCTGGATATGGGTGGCCATGAGGCGCTCGTATTCACGGTCCAGGGTTTGGGGATACACTTCGCCTTCCTCGGGGTCCTTGACCAGCAGGATGAGCACGAGCTTGCCGATGTCGTGCATCAGGCCCGCCGTGTACAGGGCGCCGCTGTCCAGGTCCTGCCGGGCCCTGGCCATGTACGAGGCGGCGATGGCGGTGGAGTTCATGTGCTGCCAGATGCTCTTGAACATGCGTTGATGCTCGGGATGCTTGTACAGCGAATAGGGCATGACCCCAAAGGCGATGAGGTTTTTCAGGTTGGTCAGGCCCAGGATGTTCACGGCCGTGTGGATGGATTTGACGTCCGTGGCCACTCGGAAAAACGGCGAATTGATGGTTTTCAGCACGCGGGACGAGAGCAGGGGGTCGCGGGTGACCAGATCGCCGAGTTCCTTCATGCTGACGCCGGGCTTGTCGATGGCCGCCAGCGAGGAATGCAGGGTGCCGACCTTGTCGAAGGCCTTGACCAGATTCGAGATGGCGGTTTGCGCCAGCGCCGAAGGTGGCTCGTAGACGTGGGTCATCTGGTTGCCGGTGGAGGACGGCGTGCCGGAGTAGATGTGATCCAGGGCGCGGATCAACACCGATTCCCACTCATTGAATGCAGTTTGCTCGGTGGTGATCGGGTTTATCTTTATGGGGGCATGGTCTTCACCGACAATGGGTTCCAGCTCCGGTCTGCGCGATACATAAAAATACATGAGTGCTGCAAGGGCAAGCAGCGCAGGTATGACAAAAATGTATGACATGATTACCCCGTGAGAAAAGAAAATATGTGGAATTTCCTTAAGCACGAGGGTGCGTGATTGCAATGAATTTTATCATGCATCATATGCATCGTAAAATTGTCTGGAATAAGGAATGGATCATTATGCAACGCCATTAAAAAAGCCTCCGATGGCGGAGGCTTTTTTAATGGCGAATGGAGTGGAATCAGAGTCCGGCGTCGTCCACAAGCTCCATGCTTCTGGCTGCGCGGACCTCGTCGAGGCGCTCCACTGGAGTGGTCACGGGAGCGTTTTGAATTGACTGCGCATCGGTATCGACACGTCCAAGTATCTCGATCAGGTCGTCGACGAATCCATCCAGGGTTTCCTTGCTTTCCGTTTCCGTGGGCTCGAACATCAGGCATTCCTTGACGATGAGCGGGAAGTAGATGGTCGGGGCGTAGTGTCCCTTGTCGAGCAGTGCCTTGGCCAGATCCAGGGCGCGCACTCCCTTTTCGGACTGTTTCGCGGCCGAGGCCACGAACTCGTGCATGCAGATGCGGTCGTGGGGGATTTCAAGATGATCCTCCAGACGCTTGCGCATGTAGTTGGCGGCCAGGACCGCGTTCTCGGAGGCGCGCACGATGCCTTCGCGGCCCAGGCGCAGGATGTAGGCGTAGGCTTTGAGGATGACCCCGAAGTTGCCGTAGAAGGGCGCGATGTAGCCGATGGACTTGGGGTAATCGTAGTTCAGGTAGTACTGGCCGTCTTCGAGCTTCACCACGCGCGAAACGGGCAGATAGTCCACCAGACGCTTGCTCACGCCCACGGGGCCGGAGCCGGGTCCGCCGCCGCCGTGGGGGGTGGCGAACGTCTTGTGCAGGTTCAGGTGCACGACGTCGAAGCCCACGTCGCCGACACGCATCTTGCCCATGATGGCGTTCAGGTTCGCGCCGTCGTAGTAGAGCAGCCCGTCCACGCCGTGGACCAGCTTGACGATGCGCTCCAGGCCGCACTCGAAGAGCCCCAGGGTGTTGGGACAGGTCATCATCAGGCCCGCGACCTCGTCGTCCAGGACCTTTTCCAGCTCGTCGGGGTCGATCATCCCGTTCTTGGATTCGATGGAGACGACATCGTACCCGGCGATGGCCGCCGAGGCGGGGTTGGTGCCGTGGGCCGAGTCAGGCACGATGATCTTGGTCTTCTTGTTGCCCTTGTCGTTGTGATAGGCGGCCATGAGCATGACCCCGGTCAGCTCGCCGTGGGCTCCGGCCATGGGCTGCAGGGTGAAGGCGTCCATGCCGGTGATCTCGGCCAGCAGCTGCTCGGTTTCGTAGAGCACTTCCAAGGCGCCCTGGGTCATGTTTCCGGCTCCCTTGAGCTGCGGAATGAGCGGGTGCACGGAGGTGAACCCGGGCTGGGCGGCCACGGCCTCGGTGAACTTCGGGTTGTACTTCATGGTGCACGACCCGAGGGGATAGAAATTGCTGTCCACGCTGTAATTGAGGCGCGAAAGCCGGGTGAAATGACGGATGACGTCTATTTCGGACAGTTCGGGGAGTTTCGGGGCGCAGCCGCGCAGCAGTTCGTCCGGGATGGTGGACGACGGATTTCCCTTGGGGGCGTCGGGCCACACGCCGGTTCTGCCCTTGGCGGAATCGGAGAACATGGTTTTCACAGGGCACCTCCAATCAATTCGGCCAGGATGCCGACGCTCTGCTGTGTGGTTTTTTCGGTGCAGGCCACCAGAAGGTGGTTGTCCATGCCCTGATAGTAGCGGCCCAGCGGGAAGCCGGGCACGTATTTGGTGACCAGGAGCTTGTCGATGACCTCGTAGGCGCGCACGGGAAGCTCCACGGTGAATTCGTTGCCGAAGGGCTGGTTGACCACGCGCACTCCGGGCAGCTGCTCCAGACGCCTGGCCGCGTAATTTGCGCGTTCCATGCCGACCTGGGCCGTGCGTTTCAGGCCTTCGGGACCCAGGAGGCTCATGTACATGAGCGCGCGCAGGGCGCACAGGGCCTGGTTGGAGCAGATGTTGGAGGTCGCCTTTTCGCGGCGGATATGCTGCTCCCTGGCCTGCAGGGTCAGCACGAAGCCGGTCTTGCCGGTCTTGTCCACGGTGCGACCGACGATGCGGCCGGGCATCTGGCGGATGAGCTGCTTGTTGCAGGCCATGATGCCAAGGTAGGGTCCGCCGAAACTGAGCGGCAGCCCGAGGCTCTGACCTTCGGCCACGGCGATGTCCGCGCCCATTTCGCCAGGAGTCTTGAGCAGGGACTGCATGATCGGGTAGGTCGAGATGATGGAGACGATCTTGTGTTCGCGGGCCTTGGTGAAAAGGGCCGTGAAATCCTGGATCGTGCCGAAGAAGTTGGGATTCTGGACGATGACCGCCGCCGTGTCGTCGTTCAGGGCGGCCAGCAGCGCGTCCACGTCCGTTTTGCAGTTTTGGTGGGGGATGGTCACCAGATCGAGCTTCAGGTTCGTGGTGTAGCTGTCGAGCATGACCCGGTAGATGGGGTTCACGCTCTCGGAGATGACGATGCGTGTGCGCTTGTTCTGGCGCACGGCCATCATGATCGCTTCGTAGAGCGCCGTTCCGCCGTCATAGAGGGAAGCGTTGGCGTACTGCAGATCCAGAAGACGGGCCACCGCGGTCTGATATTCGAATATTGCCTGCAACATGCCCTGGGAGGCTTCGGCCTGATAGGGGGTGTAGGCGGTGTAGAATTCGCCCCGGCTGCAGAGCGCGTCCACGGCGCTTGGGATGTAGTGATCGTAGAATCCGGCCCCCAGGAAAGAGGTCAGATCCGTGTGGTTTTTGGCCGCCGTCTTTTCGAGTTTCTGGCGGACTTCCATTTCGCTGAGGCCCTGGGGCAGGTTCAGTTCAGCGGCCCGGAATTTTTTCGGAATGTCCTCGAACAGGGCTTCCATGCTGTCCACGCCGACGGTGGCCAGCATCTCGCTCTGTTCGGCAGGTGTATGCGGTATGAAGGGCATGTCGCCTCCGGATGATGGGCTGCGTCCATCCGGCCGGAGGCGATGAGTTCAGGCGGAAAAGGGTGAACGTTCGCGCAGCGGAAGGGCAGCCTCGATGATAAGGGTTAGTGCGCTTCGGCGGCGCACAGGGCTGCGTAGGCGTCGGCGTCCAGGAGTCCTTCGGGAGCGGAGGCAAGGCGGACCTTGAACAGCCAGCCTGCGCCGAATGCATCCTTGTTGACCAGTTCGGGCGCGTTTTCCAGTTCCGTGTTGACAGCGGTGATCTCTCCGCTGACCGGGGAGTATATTTCGCTGGCGGCCTTGACCGATTCGACGGTTCCGATCTCGGCACCGGCCTCGGCCTGGTCGCCGGGCTGGGGGAGTTCGACGAAGGTCAGGTCACCGAGCTGTTCCTGGGCGAAATGACTGATGCCGACCACGGCCTCGTCGCCTTCGATTTTGACCCATTCATGGGATTTTGCGTATAGAAGTTCCTTGGGATTCATGACAGCCTCCAGTGTTGTCTTTTGGAGATTCGGCGCTGGATCTTTCCAGCCCCTTGAGTTCGCGCTGACATAAATATATTGCCACGAAAGCGCAATAAAGAGATGAGGGGCGCGGAAAATAGATTATGCATTACTAATTGTTCTTCGAGGAGGGAGTATGAAATTGGTGCGTGTGGCGGGGCTTTTCATGATGATGTTGTGTGTTTCCTCAAACGCGTGGTGTTCCGGGCTGACCGCGAGTGACGTGCAGGGTTTTATTGCCTCCATGCAGGAACTCAAGCCGTATTTCGATCAGTATGCCGAAGAGAGCGGAGACGACGGTGATTCTGCGAGCACCGCTCAGGTCGTGACCGATTGGGCCCAGGGCCTCAAGGAACAGCGCGATGTGGAGGCCATTCTCGGAAAGCACGGGTTTGACTTCAATACCTGGTCCACGGTCTCACAGCAGGTGACCCAGGCTTACATGGCCGTACGGCTCGGCAAGGATGGACAGGATGTCATGGGTCAGATGCGGCAATCCATCGCCGAGATCGAGGGGAACAAGGACATCCCGGCCGAGTACAAGACCCAGATGATTACCCAGATGCAGACGAGCATGGCGGAAATGGAGAAGGTGCTCACTGCGTCGCCGCAAGATCAGGACACGGTGAAGCCCTTTGTTTCCGAATTGGACGCAATTTTCGAAATGCAGGAATAGGGGCGCGCCAACTTTGTCGGGCAGATGCCGCCTTCGGGCGGCACCTGTGTTTTGCGGCTGCCTTTTATCGGATTTTGCTTCCATCGAATTTTCAGCAGGCAGCAGGGGCGGCAGGACCAATTTTGCCGATCCGTGCCAAAATTGCTGCGGAATTGATTTTTGAACAGGAGAATCTTCCCAAGGCCTGATAAAGTCTGCTATGAAGTGGAAAATTTGACGCTGGGGAGGCTCTTATGGATCGGAAGACGGTTCTGGTGATCGACGACGAAGAGCATGTGCGAATGCTTTATGCCGAGGAACTTCGTGCCCTGGGCTATGATGTCGCGCTTTCGGACGGGAGCGAAGATCCGCTGAAACTGGTCGAGGATCACAAGCCCGACCTGATCATTCTTGACATCAAACTTGAGAGCAGGTCGGGACTCGATATGCTTCAGATCATCCGTTGCAGGCACGCCAAGCTGCCCATCATCCTGTGCACGGCCTACGACAGCTTCCGCTTCGACCTCAAATCCATCGCCGCCGACGCCTATCTGGTCAAATCGTACGACAGCTCCGAGTTGATGCGGGCGGTTGAAAAGCTCATCTGACAAAAACGCGGCCTGCCCCCTCTTTTTTGCCCTGCATTCGTGACAAAGCGCAAATCATCGGTCTTTGCGCTTTTTGAGCGTGCTCTTCCACGCGCCCTGCGCCCTTCGATCATTTCCCGGATAACCTCCCCACGTGCCGGAAAAGAGCACTCTTCCGGAACCATGCCTCTTCATTCTCAATCCCCATAATTATCGAAAAAAACTACACATTCTCCCCAATGTGCGACGCGGCAATCACTGGCAAACCGGTACGGAAAAGCCCGCCATTTACCGTTACACAAGGAGAATCCATGCCGCATCAGTCAGCAAACAGCTCGTGGTTCACATTCGACACTCCCGCCCATTCCGATCTGCGTGTCTACGCCTTTTCCGGCACCGAAGAGGTCCACAAACCCTACGAATTCGAAATCGAACTGGTCCACGATTCGGCGTGCCTTGATTTTGCCGAGCTTCTGGGCCGGCCCGCCTGCCTTGGCAT
>NZ_FOTO01000003.1:0-383481 GCF_900114595.1 Desulfomicrobium norvegicum
CACGACCTCCAAGACCGGCCAGCTCGCCGAGTTCTTCAAACTTGAAGCTTTTGGTTCTGGTATTGATGCGTAGGATTTTCATGAAGACTCCTTGAAGGTTGAGCGCGGTTGCGCGTGTTGAACTTGCTTTTAGGTGCATGTTAGCAGACAGTCTTCATGGAAAGTCAAGAAAAAAGGGGGTTTATGTCATGGAAGGCATAACTTGTGCGGCGTCAAATCAACTGGTTCTGACCATTCCGGAAAATTCGGCCAAAATCTGGCACGGCCTGCTCAGGCGCGGGGTGGGTGTTTTTCTGGAACAGGCGGTCAGTGTGCGTGATTTCATGACCGAAATTCTCGGGATGGATTTGCACTATGCGACCAACAGCGTGCCGGGGCTCTTTCTCAACAACGCGCCCGTTGACGAATGGCGTGAGGAGCTTGTCGGCGACGGTGACGAATTGGGCATGAGCGGGACCATGCCGGGCCTGTGCGGCATCGCCCTACGCCGGTCGAGTCCCATCAGGGCGTTTCGCCCCGACCTGGTCAGTCGGCATGACGATGAGAAGAGCAAGGGCGGAGTGGCCGTGGTCAAGATGTTCAATTTCGTGGCGCTGGATTGCTTCAAGCCGGTCCTGAAGCGCGGGGTTGTCGTCTCCCCGCAGGCTGTGTTGCAATACGTGGACGATCAGCAGATCGATCTGCAAGAATGCGATTGCGAGTGGAACGGATCGTCCGCGAGTCCCTCCGAGGTGCGCGAGATTCTGGCCGGAGCGTGCGAGGACATAACCCTTGTGGTAAGGATGAACGCTGCATGATCCCGGACATGTTCCGGGGACGTGGTGGTTGCGGATGGCTGGCCGCGTTGCTGGCCATCGCGCTTTTGTGCGCAGGCCTGAGCGGATGCGGCTCGAAGTATGTTCCCGGAATCAGCATTCCCCCGGCCCCATCGAAGAAGACCGCTCCCGCGCCTGCCGGCAAGGGAGGAACATACAAGCCCTACACCGTGCTCGGGCAGACCTATTATCCGCTGGGTTCCGCCGAAGGATACTCCGAAACGGGGGTCGCCTCCTGGTATGGTTCGGATTTTCACGGCAAGAAGACGGCCAACGGCGAGCGTTACGACATGTATCAGATGACGGCCGCGCATCGCATCCTGCCCATGCACACGCGTCTGGTGGTCAGGAATCTGGACAACGGGCGCACGACCGAGGTGCGGGTTAACGACCGCGGCCCGTTCGTGGGCAATCGCATCATCGATCTGTCATATGCGGCGGCGAGCGTTCTGGGAGTTGTCGGCCCGGGCACGGCGCGGGTCAGTTTGCAGACCATTGCCGGACAGCGCATTCAGTATGTGGGACCTTTCTATGTGCAGTATGGGGCGTTCGTGGTCGAGGAAAATGCGCGCAGACTCAGATCGCGTCTTGTTTCCCGGGGCTTTGCGGGCACCAGGATCGCGAAAGGCGAGTTGCACGGCACTACGTTCTGGCGGGTGCAGGTCGGGGCTTTCTCCAGCCTTGGCGAAGCGGAGTCGATGCGGCTGCGTTTGACCAAAGAAAGCCCGGGGTGCTTTATTATTGCGGATTGAGCTCGGCTCGCAGCTTACGCGAAATGCGGAAGACCACAACCTTGCGCTCGGACAGGATTATGGATTCGCTGGTCTGGGGGTTGCGGCCCTTGCGCGCGTCTTTTTCGTAGGCTTCGAACTTGCCGAATCCGCTGATGAGAAGGGAGTGGTCTTTCTTGACCGCTTCCTTCATGATGTCGAGCATGGTTTCAACCTGCGCCTTGACCTCGGCACGATTGCGCTCCGACTTTTCGTAAATGTTGTCGACAATTTCTGCTTTCGTCAGCGTATTGTTGCTCATCAGTCCTCCTGGTCCGGGAAGCTCCCGGATGACGATATGTCTATCTTCCTGAAATAAATGCGATTTTTGGAAGAATGGTCGTAAGTTGCCGCTTGAAATGGCTATTCTTGAATGTGCAATATCCAACGTAGGTTTTTTTTTCAAGCCTAACAGCTTGTTTTTTTTTCTTTTTGGCAAATATGACAAAAATTTCCAGGCATCATTTTTCCCATCCTGAACCGTCGCAAAAGAGACTCAGGCTTCTTCCGGTTTTTTTGCCTTTTGCCGGCTGTCCCAGCCGTTGCGTTTTCTGCGATCAGCATGCCCAGACAGGGCTTGGGGGCCTTCGGCTTGAAGACGCCCTGGATGCGCTGAGCGAACGTCTGTCCCTGGAAAGCGGGCCATTTGGGCTGGGATTTTTCGGGGGCACGTTCACGGGCCTTGATCCTGCCTGGCAGGAACGGTTTCTGGAGCTTGCGGCGCGTTTCGCGGGGCCGGGTGGCCTGGTTCATTTGCGCGTCTCCACGCGCCCCGATCGCGTGGACCTTGAATCCCTCGGGCGTTTGCGCGAGCACGGCGTGTCCATGATCGAGCTTGGCGTGCAGACCTTCTCTTCGTCCGTGCTGGAGGCGAGCGGGCGCGGCTACGACGGGGCCGTGGCCGAAAGGGCCTGCGCCATGGTCCGGGAGGCCGGTCTTGAGCTTGGCATTCAGCTTCTGCCGGGGCTGCCCGGACATGATGCGCTCTTGTGGCGGGAGGATGTACGCAAGACCCTGGCCCTGGGCCCGGACGTGGTGCGCATCTATCCGTGCGTGGTGGTGCGGGGCACGGGCCTTGCGGACATGTACCTTCGCGGCGAATACGCGCCCTGGCCGCTTGAGGCTGCCGTGGAAGAGACCGGTCGTGCGTTGCTTGATTTCTGGAAGGCGGGAGTGCGGGTCATCCGTCTGGGCCTTGCCGGAGAACCGGGATTGCTCGAACGCCTCCTGGCAGGCCCCTGGCATCCGGCCTTCGGCAACATGGCGCGCTCTCTGGCCTTGAGGCTTTTCCTGGAGGAGAGGCTCGCCGGTCGGGCTGGGCGGGTGACAAAAATTTTTCTGCCCTTACGTTTCGGTGGCGAGCTTTGGGGGCATGGCCGGGTCAATGCCGAGGCGTTGGCCCGGCTTGGCATCGTAAGGGAAAACGTGAATTTCTGGTCCGAGCCGGACATTGCCCTGGAATTGGAGGAATAATGAAACAAGTGCGTATACATACCATAAGCCTGGGCTGTCCCAAGAACCAGGTGGACACGGAGTGGATGCTGGGCGGGTTCGGCTCGTCCTTCGTCAACGCCGCCGAACCCGAGGACGCGGACGTTGTGCTGATCAACACCTGCGGCTTCATCGAGCCTGCGGTCAGCGAATCCCTTCAGGTCATTCTCGACATGGCGCAGCATCTGACCGACCTTGATCCCCGGCCCAGCCTCGTGGTCACGGGTTGTCTGGTCTCCCGTTACGGCCAGGATCTGCGCGGCGAGTTGCCGGAAGTGGACCTTTTTTTGGAAATCGGACGTCAGGGGGAGCTTGGCCAGCGGTTGCAGGAGCTTGCCGCACTGCGGGAAAACGTGCGGCCGGGACTTGAGTCCGCTCTTGGCGGGTTTTCAGCGGCGCGTCTTTTGACCACGCCGTCCAGCTTTGCCTACCTGAAGATCGCGGAAGGGTGCGACAACCGTTGCCGCTTCTGCACCATCCCCTCCATCCGCGGCCCGCTGGTCAGCCGGGACGAGGCGCGGATTCTCGACGATGCGCGTCGCTGTCTGGACCAGGGCCGCAAGGAGCTGGTGCTCATTGCCCAGGATGTGACCGCCTATGGCCGGGATCGGGGGCAAAAGGCACTGCGTGGGCTGCTTGAAAAACTTGCGCCCTTGAACGGGCTTGAATGGATGCGGCTCATGTACCTGTACCCGGCCGGGCTTGACGGCGACCTGCTGCGTTTTCTGTCCGAGCTCGGCAAGCCCTTCATTCCCTACTTCGACATTCCGCTGCAGCACGCCCACCCGGATATCCTGGCCTCCATGGGGCGTCCTTTCCAGCGCGATCCCCGGGCCGTCGTGGAGCAGGTCCGTGAATTTTTCCCCGAGGCGGCGCTGCGCACGACCTTCATCGTCGGCTATCCCGGAGAGACCGAGGAGCGTTTTCAGGCTTTGGAGTCTTTTGTGCGCGATGCGAGGTTCATGCATCTGGGGGTTTTCCCCTACTACGCCGAGGACGGATCCGAGGCGGCGCTCCTGCCGGATCAGTTGCCCGAGGAGGTCAAGGAAGAGCGCCGGGACCGCATCATGCAGATGCAGGCCGAAATCAGCGAGGACCTGCTCGCCGGATTCGAAGGTCAGGAGCTTGACGTGCTGGTGGACCGGGCTCATGAGGAGTGGCCCGGGCTTTACGAAGGCCGGGTCTGGTTTCAGGCCCCGGAGGTGGACGGGATCACCTATGTCAGCGGCGATATTGTCGGGCCCGGCAAGATGGTCCGGGCCGTGATCGAGGAGGTCAAGACATACGATCTGGTGGCCCTGGCGTAAGCGCCGAAAGGGGCGTGAAATGCTTTTTACGCCAAAATGATTTTTGATCTCAATGTATTATATACATGAATTGGATATTTTTCCGGAGATTATTCTGGTTGTCAAGGTAGATTCACTCTGCTAGGACTGCCCAAATTTATTTTGTTAGGGGGTAAACATATGAACAACACTCAAACCACGCCAGAGTCCATGAATGATTTCGACATGGAGATGGATTTTGAGTCTCAACTCGAGAACTATCTCAACTCCGATTTCGGTGACATCGAAGAGGGAGTGATCGTTTCGGGCGAGGTCGTGAAGATTGATGACAGCTACATTCTCGTGGATGTCAATTTCAAGTCCGAAGGTCAGATTCCGCTCGATGAGTTCATGGAAAACGGCCAGGTGACCGTCAAAGTTGGCGACACAGTCGACGTATATGTTGTCCGTAAAAATGAGCGTGAAGGCTCCATTGTCCTGTCCAGGGAAAAAGCCAAGCGCATGCAGGTCCTGGACGAACTGGAAAAGCTGCTCGACTCCGGCGATGTCGTGGTCGGCCGCATCGTGCGCCGCATCAAGGGCGGCTATGTTGTCGAAATCAAGGGGATCGAGGCCTTCCTGCCTGGCTCCCACGTCGATCTTCGTCCGGTTCCGGACATGGATGCCCTGGTCAACCAGGATTTCGAATTTCGCGTGCTGAAGATCAATCGCCGCCGCAGCAACGTTATTGTTTCCCGTCGTGTGCTTCTTGAAGAAGATCGCGACCGCAAGCGCGGCGAATTGCTGACCACCCTCGAAGAGGGCCAGTCCGTCAGCGGCGTGGTCAAGAACATCACCGAATACGGTGTGTTCATCGACCTCGGCGGCCTCGACGGTCTGCTGCACATCACCGACATGTCCTGGAAGCGCATCAAGCATCCCAAGGAAATGGTCCAGCTGGGCGACGAGCTGACCCTGAAGGTTCTTTCCTTCGACAAGGACGAAAAGAAGGTTTCCCTGGGCCTGAAGCAGCTGGTCATGGACCCCTGGGCCAACATCTCCGAGAAGTACCCCGAGGGCCACAAGCTCACCGGCAAGGTCACCAACCTGGTCGACTATGGTGCGTTCGTGGAGCTGGAAGCCGGAGTCGAAGGTCTGGTGCACATCTCCGAGATGTCCTGGACCCGCAAGCTGCGTCATCCCTCCCAGATGGTCCGTCCCGGCGACGAAGTGGATGTCATCATCCTTGGCGTCGACGTGGACCGCAAGCGCATCTCCCTTGGCATGAAGCAGGTCGCTCCCAATCCTTGGGATCTGGTGGCCGAGAAGTACCCCGAGGGCACCATCCTTGAAGCCAGCGTCAAGAACATCACCGAATTCGGTCTGTTCATCGGCATCGAGGACGGCATCGACGGCCTGATCCACGTGTCCGACCTGTCCTGGACCAAGAAGATCCGTCACCCCAACGAGCTCTACAAGGTGGGCGACGTTGTCCGCGCCAAGGTTCTGACCGTGGACAAGGAGAACGAGAAGTTCACCCTGGGCATCAAGCAGCTGGCCGACGATCCGTGGCTGGACGTGCCCAACCGCTACCCCGTGGGCACCATGCTGACCGGCACCATCACCAACATCACGGACTTCGGTCTGTTTGTTGAGGTCGAGGAAGGCATCGAAGGTCTGGTTCACGTCAGCGAGATGAGCAAGAAGAAGATCAAGAGCCCCAAGGAAGCCTTCAACGAAGGTGACTCCATCGAGGCCAAGGTCATCCATGTCAGCGCCGATGAGCGCCGTCTGGGTCTCTCCCTCAAGGCGCAGGAGCCCGAGCGCAAGCGCAGCGGTGGCGCCGGTGAATTCCGCACCACTCAGAGCGGTTCCATGACCGGCAGCAACCTCGGCGACATGATCCGTCAGAAGATGGAAGAGAATGCCGAAAACGGCTCCGAGCCCGAAGCCGAGACCGAAGCCGGGACCGAAGAAGAATAGCCTGACGGCAGCTTCGTGCCCGATATCCAAGCATGACGCGAGGCTGCATCCGTAAAGGGTGCGGCCTCGCTTTTTTTTAAAGGACCATGAAGATGATTGAAAGCAGACTCGACAGCGCCGCCAAAAAGCGGCTGGCCACGTTGAACGCCGGAGAGCGCATCGACCCGGAGTTCGCCCTGAAAATTGCACGCGACGCCTCGGTGCACGAGCTGGGCGAGGCGGCCCTCAAGCAGCGCCGGGCGCGGCACGGGGACAAGGCCTACTACGTCTACAACCAGCATCTCAACTATACCAACGTGTGCCGCAACCAGTGCCGTTTCTGCGCATTTTTCAAGAAGGCCGGGGAGGAAGGGGGCTACACCTACTCGCTGGAAGAGGCCAGAAAGCGCCTCATGGACCGCATCCACGAGCCCATCCGCGAGATCCACATCACGGGCGGTCTGAATCCGGATCTGCCCTATCAGTACTACCTCGATCTTTTGGCCCTGTGCAAGGAAGTGCGCCCTCAGGCCGTGGTCAAGGCCTTCACCGCCGTGGAAGTGGCTCACTTCGCCGACACTTTGGGCACGGACGAGGCGACGGTGCTCCGCGAGATGATGGCTGTGGGGCTGGATGCCCTGCCCGGCGGCGGCGCCGAGGTCTTTTCCCCCGCCATGCGCGAGCGGCTGTGCCCGGAAAAAGTCACCGCCGATCGCTGGCTGCACATTCACGGCCTTGCTCACGACATGGGCATGAAGACCAATTCCACCATGCTTTTCGGGCACATCGAGTCCTGGGAGGACCGCATCCATCACATGGAACGCCTGCGCGCCGCAGAGGACGAGAAGCCCGGCTTCATCGTCTTCATTCCCCTGGCCTATCAGCCGCACAACAACGAACTCGGTGCCGCCGGCCCCACGGGCGAGGAATACCTGCGCACCATTTCTGTGGCACGCCTCTTTCTGGACAATATCCCGCACATCAAGGCCTACTGGGCGTTTTCCGGCATCAAGGCCGCGCAGATGGCGCTGTGGGCCGGAGCCGACGATTTCGACGGAACCATCGTGGAAGAGAAGATCGGCCATGCGGCGGGCGCCGATTCGCCCAAGGGGATGACCATCTCCGAGTTGGTCGAAACCATCTCCGCCACGGGATTCACTCCGGTTGAGCGGGATACATTCTTCAACGAACTGTAGATTTCCGTCTGCCCGTCGCCACAGGCCGGATCGGGCGTTTTTCCTTGACTTTTTTGGTCAAGATATGGTTGTGAAAAGTTCCACATACGAATTTCTGGGACACGTTACGAGGAGGGAGTCATGCTGGGTGAGCTTTTTGGGAACATGCTGCACAGTACGGTGCAGGGCTTCATCGGGGTCATCGGGATTTTCACGTATCTCGCGGCCATTGTCATTGCGGCGATTTACCGCATCAAGGAAGGCATGAAGGAAGGCCATCATTAGAAAGGCTTCCTTGCGGGATTTTTTAAGCGCGGCTCTGTCCGCGCTTTTTTTATGTCCGATCCTCATCCGGCCTTGCCAATAGACCTCTCTCTTCCCTATCGTGATAGTCAGAATCATCGGAGGTTATTCATGGACGCAAGGCACAGTCTCGGCGATCTCGACATTTATCTCTTCAAACAGGGGCGGCATACCCGCCTGTACGAACATTTCGGAGCGCACCCAGAGTCCCTGGGGCCGGAATCAGCAGGAACACGTTTCGTGGTTTGGGCCCCCAACGCCGCGTTTGTCTCGGTCATCGGGGATTTCAATGCCTGGGACCGCAACGCCGCGCCCATGACCATGCGCGCGGACAGTTCCGGAGTGTGGGAATGCTTCGTGCCCAAGGCGAAACACGGGCAGCGCTACAAATACTATCTTTCCTGGCCTGGCGGTGAAGGAGAGCGGGCCGATCCCTTTGCCCTTTTAAGCGAGGAGCCTCCAGCCACGGCCTCCATCATCTGGGACCTGGATTATGTCTGGGAGGATGGGGATTGGATGCAAACCCGCTCCGGACGCAACGCCCTTGACAGCCCATGGTCCATTTACGAGCTGCACCTGGGATCCTGGCGGCGCGACGAGCACGGGAACTTTCTCGGCTATCGCCAAATGGCTCATGATCTGGCGGCCTACGTCAAGGATGCCGGCTTCACCCACGTGGAGATCATGCCCGTGGCGGAGCATCCTTTTTACGGCTCCTGGGGTTACCAGAGCACGGGCTATTTTGCGCCCTCCAGCCGTTACGGCAGCCCGCAGGATTTCCGTTACCTGGTCGATGTCCTGCACCGCGAAGGGATTGGGGTCATCCTGGACTGGGTCCCCGGACATTTTCCAACGGATGTTCATGGGTTGGCCAACTTTGACGGGACGGCCCTGTTCGAACACGCCGACCCGCGTCAGGGTTTTCACCCCGAATGGAAGAGCGCAATCTTCAATTACGGTCGCTACGAGGTGGCTGGATTTCTCATCTGCAACGCCATGTACTGGATCCGCGAGTTTCACCTCGACGGGCTGCGCGTCGATGGTGTGGCATCCATGCTGTATCTTGATTATGCGCGTCAGCATGACGAATGGGTGCCCAACCGCTACGGTGGGCGCGAGAATCTCGCTGCCATTGAGCTTCTGCAGGAACTGAATAAGGCCATCTACGAGGAATTTCCCGATGTGCAGACCATAGCCGAAGAGTCCACCTCCTGGCCCATGGTTTCAAAGCCCGTCTACTTGGGGGGGCTGGGGTTCGGGCTCAAATGGAACATGGGGTGGATGAACGATTCCCTGACCTACATGGAGCTTGATCCGATTTTTCGCAAATTCCACCACAACCTGCTCACCTTTGCCCTGTGGTACGCCTACGCCGAAAACTTTGTCCTGCCTCTCTCCCACGACGAGGTGGTCTATGGAAAGAAGTCGCTGCTGTCGAAGATGCCCGGGGATTACTGGCAGAAGATGGCCGGGCTGCGGGCCCTTTTCGGTTACATGTACGGGTTGCCGGGCAAGAAGCTGCTCTTCATGGGCGCGGAATTCGGACAATGGCGCGAGTGGAATCACGATCTTTCCCTGGATTGGGATTTACTGAATTTTCCGGCTCATGATGGAATCCGCGCCTGGGTCCGGGACCTGAACCGGGTTTACCGGGAATGCGGGGCCCTGCACGAGCTTGATTTCAGCCCGGAGGGGTTTGCCTGGGAAAATTGTCATGATTCCGACCAGAGCGTGCTGAGCTTCTTCCGCAGGGACAAGGCGGGGCGGCCGGTCCTGGTGATCTGCAATTTTACCCCGGTGCCCCGCGAAAACTATGCAGTGGGCGTGGACACAGGCGGCACGTGGCGCGAGATCCTGAACTCCGACAGCCATGCCTACGGTGGCAGCGGGGCGGGCAACATGGGGCAGGTCCGGGCCGAGCCCATTCCCGTGCACGGGTTTGCCTACTCCGTGAACCTGATCCTTCCGCCCCTGAGTGTGCTCTTTTTTCAACCGGCGGAGGGTGGCGCATGACTCTTGCGCGAAGATGCGGGGTGCTGCTGCATGTCTCTTCCCTGCCAAATCGGCACGGGGTCGGTGATTTTGGCCCCCGCGCCCATGAATTCATCGATTTTCTGGCCGATGGCGGGCAGGAGGTGTGGCAGATGCTCCCTCTTGCGCCCATCAATGCCGGAGCAGGCAATTCCCCATACAGCAGCTACTCGGCCTTTGCCGGGAACACGCTTTTCATAAGCCCCGAGCTTTTGGTGCGCCAGGGCGTGCTCCGGTCACGGGACGTGGAGCCGCCGCCGGATTTTCCCCTGGACCGTGTGGACTACCGGGCGGCTGCCGCCTGGCGTGAAAAGATTCTGGAGCAGGCCTTTGATAATGCATTCCCCGGCTTGCGCGCGGACTCGGGCTTTGACGCCTTCTGCCGCAAGGCGGATTTCTGGCTAGACGACTACTGCCTGTTCGCGGCCCTGAAGCGTGAGCACAAAGGGGTGCCGTGGCTTAGCTGGCCGCGCGGTCTGCGTCTGCGGGAGCCTGCCGCTCTGGAGCAGGCCCGCGAGCGCCTTGGCTACGATATTTTGCGGGAACGCTATTTTCAGTATCTTTTCAGCCTGCATTGGAAAAATTTGCGCGATTATGCAGCCGAGCGAGGGGTATCCCTACTTGGGGACGTGCCCATTTACGTCAGCCTCGACAGCAGTGACGTCTGGGCGCACAGGGAGCTTTTTGAACTCGACCGCGAAGGCCTGCCCATCTATTGCGCCGGCGCGCCTCCGGATTATTTTTCCGAAACCGGGCAGATGTGGGGCAATCCCGTCTATGATTGGGCTTTTCAGGAAAAGGACGGTTTTTCATGGTGGGCCAGGCGGCTGCAACACGAGAGCGAGCGCTTCGACATGATCAGGCTCGATCATTTCCGGGGGTTTTGCGGGTTCTGGCAGGTGCCGGCCTGTGAGCCCACGGCGGAAAACGGACTCTGGATTCCAGGACCCGGAGCGCGGTTCTTCAATGCCATGAAGGAGCGGGTGCCGGGCTTGTGCATTCTGGCCGAGGACCTGGGCGTCATCACCGAGGACGTGGTAGCGCTCATGAGCGAGTTCGGATTTCCCGGCATGAAGATTCTGCAATTCGCATTTTCACCGGACATTGGAAAAAACGCTTACATTCCGCACAACATGCCCGTGCAAAGCGCGGTCTACACCGGCACTCATGACAACAACACCACTCGGGGCTGGTTTTCGGACGAGCTGGATGAGGAGGGGCGGAGGCGCTTCTGCGATTATGCTGGGCGACAGGTGTCCGCGGATAGCGCGGCCGACGTCATGATCCGCATGGCGCTCGGCAGCGTGGCGGCCCTTTGCATCATTCCCATGCAGGATTATTTGAACCTTGGCGCGGACGGTCGGATGAATATGCCGGGAGTCGCGGGTGGCAACTGGGGCTGGCGATTGCAGCCTGACATGGCCACGAG
Organism: Desulfomicrobium norvegicum; assembly: GCF_900114595.1. Taxonomy (NCBI): domain Bacteria; kingdom Pseudomonadati; phylum Thermodesulfobacteriota; class Desulfovibrionia; order Desulfovibrionales; family Desulfomicrobiaceae; genus Desulfomicrobium; species Desulfomicrobium norvegicum. Next base: position 11,242 of record NZ_FOTO01000003.1, read on the forward strand.
GGGGCTGTCGGAAAGAATGCTTTTTATGGCCCGGATTTATGGACGCACGGAAGGCTGATCCATGCGTACCGGGCTGGCCAAAGCATAAAAAAAACCCTGCGTGAGCAGGGCTTTTTTTGGAAAAACAGCTGAATTAAACGCAGCCGGTGGGCTTGGGCAGGCCAGCCATCTTGCAGGCGCCTTTGCCGGGGCCGGAGGGGAAAAGTTCGTAGATCTGCTTCAGCTTGTAGCCGGTGGACTTGGAAAGAATACGGACCATGGGGGCAATACCGTTTTTCTTGTAGTAGTCCTGCAGGAAGTCGAGGATCTGCTGGTGAGCTTCGGTGATTTCGGAAATGCCTTCGCTCTCCTTGACGTATTCAGCCCATTCCGGACCCCAGTCTTCAAACTTCAGCAGAAAACCGTCTTCGTCGATCTCGAAACTTTTACCCTTGAATTCGATCATTGCCATGCTCAATTCCTCCTTAGATGTTGTTCCTCAAAATTTTTCCTTCCGGAAAAAGAGTTTGCAAAGACTCCCCCTATGGGGAAGGACTATTTTTGTCAATGAGAGTCGGCATCCTTCCCCGTCAAGTCAACACTACCGGCCTCTCTAGCAGATAGGGGACTACACTTCAACAGGAAAGACGAAAGTCGACCCGGGGGAGAGGCTACTTGAAATCCCGGATAATTATCTGTTCCTTGCGCATTCTGCACCAGGTGGGGCGCTCGTCTGCCTCAGGGATGGGACGCTGGCTCGGGGGCCCGACATTGCAGACCCGCTGACCTTCCACATAGCTGAGCAAGGGACAATTCGCGCATTTGGTCACGACGAAAATCATGTTTTTTCCGTGGTTTATGAAGTTTACGCCCTAGACGTCGGCGGGCAGGGGGATTTCATGACAGTACTCGTCCCACTCCGCGCAGGCCAGGCCCACGGGCTGTTCGAAACTGGCCTGACAATGGGCGCACAGTATCTTGATAGTCGCATCATTGCCGAACGCTTCCTGCATGGCTTCTTTCGTGTGATGCGCCTCGGTGCGATGTCCGCACTCGGGGCAGGTGGCGGATACGGTGAATTCCTTGGTCACGGAGTTTCTCCTCTTGGATGGTGAATCTGTATCTGGGATGAATGACTCATAAGTACTCGCGGCGTGCGCGTCAAAGTCAAATCCGATAAGCCCCGGAAGGTCCTTGCCGGGAGCGGTTTGTCCGCCCCATGCGGACCTGACTAGAGGTACGGTGAGAAAAGCCAGAAAAAAGCGTCCCGCAGGCGCACGGGCAGGGAGCGTCCATTGAGTTCCTGGCGGGTCACCGGACGGCTCTTGGCCATGATGGTGTCGAAATGCCGCGTCAACTGTATGGCCAGGTGCTGGTCCAGGACTTCCAGGGTCAGTTCGAAATTGAGCCGCAGGCTGCGGCTGTCCAGATTGGCCGAGCCAAGGTGCACATAGCAGCCGTCCACGAGCATGAGCTTGGTGTGATTGAAGGGCGCGGGCTGGAAGGCGATGCTGATTCCGGCGCGCAGCAGCTCGTCGAGGATGTGTCTGCAAGCCCAGTGTACAAAGGGGATGTTGTTGCGGCCCGGCAGCAGGATCTCGACCGTGACCCCACGGTAGCGGGCCGACATCAGGGCGCTCAGGAACGTGCGCGGGGGAAGGAAGTAGGGGGTCATGATCCTGATGCTCGTCGTCGCGGCGGAGATGATTCCGGTCAGCAGCGTCTTCAGGTGGTCTTCACCGAGGTTGGGTCCGTCGACAACGGTGCGGCACAGGCAGTCACCCGTCGGTTCCGTGAAGAGAACGGGTGGGTGGATGCGTTCCTTGGTTGCGAAAAACCAGTCATCGACAAAGGAGTCCTGCAAAAGGTTTGCGACTGGGCCGTGCACGATGAAATGCAGATCCTTGACCGGCCAGGGCGGTTTTGCTTCAAGCACATGCTTCTGGGTTATGTTCATGCCGCCCGTGAAGCCAAGGCAGCCGTCGACGACCAGGATCTTGCGGTGATTGCGCAGATTGAAGTGCAGGTCGGGCGGGAAGAGGCGGGGCGGGATGAAGAGGGCGTTTGGCACGCCTTTCTTCGCGAGCATCCGGGAGGCCCGGGGCCATGAGTACTTCTCGCCCACCCCGTCGATGAGCACCCGCACGTCCACTCCACGTTGTACGGCCCGGGCCAGGGCGTCGATGAATTTGAGGCCGAGGTTGTCGGTGTCGAGAATGTAGGTGGTCAGATAGATGCTGTGCCTGGCGTCTTCCATGGCCCGCAGCATGACGGGATAGGCCTCGTCTCCGTTGAACAGGGGCTCGACGCAGTTGCCCCCGACCAGTTCCGTGCCGAGGATGTTGTGCCCGACGCGTTCCAGGCGCTGGAACGCGTGGTGCAAAACCGTGGGATTGATGGCCGCGCTCGGATACGAAGGGACGCTCGGCGGAACGTTGGCGGACAGGGCGTCGACTTCCTTCCGCATGCGCGACGCGCTGCGCCGGACCCGGTTCACGCCGAAGAGGATGTACAGAATGGGGCCGGCCAGAGGAAAAGTCAGACAGACGCCAACCCAGCCCAGGGCCGAGCGGGAATCGCTTTTGCGCAGCAGGGCGTGCCCGGCCGCGCCCAGGGCCAGGGCGGCCAGGAGCAGCAGGCCGAGCCAGTTCAGGACGTGCATGCCTCGCTCACCAGGTTCGGCAGGGTGGAGAAGCCGCGTGCGTCATTCATGTGCATCCTTTTTTCTGTCCGGGAGAGCTTGCCTGCTGCATTCCAGCGGGTCTCCCAGGCAGGAATTGAAGATGTCGAGGATTGCCTTGTCCAGATAGGATTCCTCCTTGTAGGTCAGGAAGGCGGAGTTGAAGGCCTTGGTCACGGCCGTGATCTTGCGGTAGGCAAGGTCGAGCCCCTCGCAATAGGCGTGCAGGGAAGAGGCGGCGGCTGTCCATGTCGCCCTGGTGTTTTCGGGCAGGGCCTTGGCGGTTTCGTCCAGGCTCTCGATCTCTTCCCGGATGCCGTCCTTGGCGTTGACGATGTGCATGAGGTGTGTGTTCAGATAGTGGCACATGCCCCCGGCGGCGTTTCTGAGCACCCGGTTGCTCTGGTCTTCCATGGCCTGGGTGATGTTGTGCGCGATGCCCTCGTAATAGAGCAGGTATCCGGATTCATCGGTCTTGGCCCGGGCCGTGATGGCCACCTCGATGGATCTTCCGTCCTTGAGGCGGAAGCGGATGTGCTTGTCCGTGACAAAACCCTCTTCGTTGATCTGGGCCAGCAGGTCGGCACGTTCGGACAGATTCTCGTAAAAATCCTTGAGGTTGGCACTAAGCGCCTCCTCGCGGCTGGAAAAGCCCAGCATCTGGATGCCGGCCTCGTTGATGTCGATGAAGGTGCCGTCCGGAGTCACGGAGTAGGCCATGTCCTTGGTGCTCTGAAAGAAGTCGCGATATTTTTCCTCGCTGCGGGTCAGGGCGTCGAGGGCTTCCTTTTGCTCGGTGATGTCGCGGATGACGTGATCGAGGCGGCGGATGGACCTGGTGGTGCAGTAGACCAGATGCCCTTCGTCGTGCACCCATTTGATGCGTCCGTTGCTGCTGATGATACGGTACTGCATTTCCCCGAACTCGTCGTCCACCAGGGACCGGTAGTACTTGCTCACCGCCTCCCGGTCCTCGGGATGGACGAAATGCATGAGCTGCATTTCCCCGGCGTTGAAGGCGCGTCTGGGGATGCCGTAGAGGGCTTCGGCGGCGGGGTTGATGGCCAGGATGGAATGATCCGTGGGAGAGATGGACACGACCACGTCGTTCAGGGCGTGCAGGATGCTTTCCAGCCTGTCCTTGACGCGCTGAAGCTCGATGCGGGTCTTGCGGCGTTCGGTGATGTCCGTGATGGCGGCCAGAATGGCCGGTGCGCCTCCGCAATCGACCACGGTCAGCTTCATCTCCACGATGGCGTCTTCGCCGGGCCGTGAGATGGAAAACTCGATCCGGTCCGAGAGGTCGGAGGTGTAGAGTTTGTCGACGCAGTGCCGGATGACGCGATTCTGGTCTTCGGGAATGACAAAGTCGGCAAATGGCTTGCCCAGAAGCCCTTCCAGATTGGATCCGACGATTTCGCAAAACGCTCCGTTGGTGAAGACTATGTTGCCTTCACGCAGGATGAGCACACCGTCGTTGATGTGTCTGACAATGCCCTGGTAGTCGATGCTGTCCAGGCAGACATTCAGCAAATTCGCTTCTTCGAAACAAGATCCGTTCATGCCCCGTGCTCCTGATTCCCGACGGGTTCATCATTTTCGGTTGCCGTCGTTCCCCTCTCAATACGCATTTTGCCCCGAGCAGGGCCAGCAATTTTTTACCAACCCCCGGTTTGCGGGGATTTGCAGGCCTTGTCCTCAAACTCCCGCAAACGGGACGCGGAAAATGCGGATCAATCGTGTTCGACAAAGATCAGGGCGCTCGTGTCGAAGCCGCGTGCGGCGGCCTTGGCCACGAGTTCGCGTCTTAGCGCTTCATCCAGGCGCTTCTCCCTGGCCAGTATCCAGAGATAGGATGTGTCCGGCCCGCTGACCACGGCATGACGGTAGCCTTCGTGATCAAGTTCAAAGATCACGTAGGCGCCGTAGAATGGTCCGAAAAAGGAGACCTTGAGGAATCCCGTTTGCGGGTCTTCAACGAAAAACGCCTTCCCTTCGGCTTGCTCCCATTTTCCTGTCTTGGCGTTGTAGCCGCGATTGACGACCCGAACCCCGCCATCCTCACGCAGGCTGTATTCGGCGCTCACGCGGCTCAGACCCCGCTCGAAGGAGTGATCGAGGCGCGCGATCTCATACCAAGTGCCAAGGTAACGCTCCAGCTGGAAATTTCCGACGGGGCGCACTGTGTCCGGCACGCCTACGCATCCGCCAAGCAGCATGGCGAGAATGGTGACGAGTGTTTTCATGGTTCCTCCGGGAGTCGTATTTATATCGAGATGGCGAAAATCCTTTTGCCGACGTTGAGAACTTCCCCCGGCATTGGGGAGATGTCAATTGTGGCGGGGATTTTGGATACGCATTAGTTCGTATTTTTTTAAAACGAAATGCGTTCAACCTGTACGAAGATTGCGATGCTGAGTGGGTGGGTTCTTTACGATGAGTGGGATTGAATGTAAGTGCCCAAATTGGCCGCACTGGGCGGATCGCATCAACTCAAGCCCCGGAATGTCATGATCAAAAAAATACTCATCGCCATCTTGCTTGTGGCCGTCGTGGCCGGTGTCCTTGTCGGAATCAAGGCCATGCAGATCAGGGCAATGATCGCCCAGGGAGAATCCTTCTCCATGCCCCCGGCCGTGGTTTCCACGGTGAACTCCACTTCCGCCAGTTGGGATACGGTTTATACCGCCGTGGGTTCCGTCACCGCCGTGCAAGGCGTGACCATGACCGCCGAGACTCCGGGCAAGGTCGTGCGTATCGATTTCGAATCCGGGGACCGGGTCGAGGCCGGGGATGTGCTCGTACAGCTCGACATTTCCGAGGAGGCGGCCCGGCTGCGGGCTCTGGAGGCCACGGAAAACTTGGCCCGCCTCAACCTGCGGCGCATCGAGTCCCTGGTGGCCCAGCGCTCCACGGCCAAGTCCGAATATGACGCGGCCCTGGCCGAACACCGTCAGATTCTGGCCCAGATGGATGCGCTCAGGGCCGTCATCGCCAAAAAGACCATCCGCGCGCCTTTTCAGGGCGTCCTTGGTATCCGTGAGGTCAACCTGGGGCAGAATCTTGGGGATTCGGACGTCATTGTCAGCTTGCAGCGCCTGGACCGGGTGCATGTCGAATTCGCCCTGCCGCAGCAGCAGGTCGGCGCGGTTCTGCCCGGGGCCACGGTGCGCGTGACCAGCGACGCCCTTCCGGGGCAAACAATCGAAGGGCGGCTCTCGGCCGTGGAACCTCTGGCCGACACTGCCACGCGCACGGTGCGCATGCAGGCCGAACTGGCCAATTCCGGGGAGATCCTGCGGCCGGGCATGTTCGTCAATGTGGACGTAGTCCTGCCTGAGAAACGGGAACTGGTCCTGATTCCGGCCACGGCGGTGCTCTATGCCGCGTACAGCGATTCGGTTTTCATCGTTGAGCAAGCGCAGGGGAACGGAACGGAAGGCCTTGTGCTCAGGCAGCAGTTTGTGACCCTGGGCGAGCGGCGTGGAGATTTCGTGGCCGTGGCCCGGGGACTTGCGTCGGGTCAGAGCGTGGTCAGCACCGGCGTCTTCAAGTACCGCAACGGGCAGTCCGTGGTCGTGGACAACTCCCTGGCCCCGGAATTCAACATCTCTCCCACGCCGGAAAATTCCTGATGCGGGCCGCCGGGAAAGAGCTCCGATACGGAACGACTTCATGAAATTCACAGATATCTTTATCCACCGTCCGGTCCTGGCCATCGTCGTCAGCCTGCTCATCGTCATCGCCGGACTCCAGGCCGCTTTCACCCTCACTGTGCGACAATACCCGCGCAGCGAAAACGCCATGGTCTCGGTCAGCACGACCTATGTCGGGGCCAGCGCCGAACTCGTGCGCGGGTTCATCACCACGCCTTTGGAGCGGGCCATCGCAGCGGCCGACGGCATTGACTACATCCAGTCCGAGAGCACGCAAAATCTCTCGACCATCAATGTGCGCCTCAAGCTCAACTACGATCCCATCAAGGCGCTGTCCGAGATCAGCTCCAAGGTCGACCAGGTCCGGGGCGACCTGCCGCCCGAGGCCGAGGTGCCCATCATCAACGTGGAGTCGGCCGACAGCCAGTTCGCCTCGGCCTACCTGAGCTTCACATCGCCTGATCTGGATCAGAACCAGATCACAGATTATCTCATGCGCGTGGTCCAGCCGCGTCTCTCGGCCCTGGAAGGGGTGCAGCGGGCCGACATCCTGGGCGCGCGTACATTCGCCATGCGCATCTGGCTCAAGCCCGACCGCATGGCCGCCCTGAACGTCAGCCCCGCCGCCGTGCGCCAGGCCCTGGCTGCGGGCAACTACCTTGCGGCCCTGGGGCAGACCAAGGGTCAGCTTATCCAGATCAACCTGACCGCCGATACGGACCTGCGCTCCGCCGAGGAGTTCCGCCGGTTGGCCATCCGTTCGCAGAACGGCGCGGTGGTTCGTCTTGGCGATATCGCCGACGTGGTCCTGGGCGCCGAGGACTACGGGGCCGAGGTTCGCTTCACCGGGCAGACGGCCGTATTCATCGGCGTCTGGCCGTTGCCCAACGCCAATTCCATAGAAGTGCTGGAGCTGGTGCAGGCCGAGATGAAGGATATCCAGAAATCCCTGCCCACGGGCATGGAGGGCCGGGTCGGGTACGACGCCACCGAGTACATCAACAACGCCCTGAAAGAGGTGCGCACCACGCTGGTGGAAACTTTGGCCATCGTCGTGGTCATCATTTTCCTTTTTCTGGGGTCGGTGCGGTCCGTGCTCATTCCCATCGTGGCCATCCCCATCTCTCTCATCGGGGGCGTGTTTCTCATGCAGGTCTTCGGATTTACGGTCAACCTATTGACTTTGCTTGCTTTTGTTCTCTCCGTGGGCGTCCTGGTGGACGACGTCATCGTCATCGTCGAGAATGTCTCAAGGCACCTGAGCGAGGGCAAGACGCCCCTTGAAGCGTCTCTGATCGGCGCACGCGAGCTGGTGCGGCCCATCATCGCCATGAATGTGGTGCTCATCGCCGTCTACGCGCCCATCGGCTTGCAGGGCGGGCTGACGGGTTCGCTCTTCCGGGAGTTCGCCTTCACGCTGGCCGGCACCGTGGCCATGTCCGGGGTGGTGGCCTTGACGCTCTCGCCGTTCATGGCCTCGCGCATCCTCGTCGCGGGCATAGAGGAGCGGGGGCTGTCCGGGCGCATCTATCGCGATTTCAACCGGCTCAAGAATTTCTACGGTCGCCTCCTGGCCGGGACGCTCAACTCCCGGCCGGCGGTGTATCTGGTCTGGGTCCTGATCGCCGTGCTGACCGTGCCCATGTTCATGATGTCGTCCAAGGAGCTAGCTCCCTCCGAGGACCAGGGCGTCATCTTCGGCATCCTCGATGCCTCGGCCGACGCATCCCTCGATCAGACCAGGCAGTTCGCGGCGGCGGCCAACGATGTATTCATGAGCACGCCCGAGGCCGAGTTCACGTTTCAGATTACCTTTCCTTCCAGTGGATTCGGCGGTTTGGTGGTCAAGCCGTGGGAACAGCGCGAGCGGACCGTCGCGCAGATCCTGCCCGAGGTGCAGGCCGGTCTGGCCGCCATTCCGGGCATCCGGATGTTCCCGGTCACCCCGGCGGCCTTGCCGGGCGGCGGCGATTTTCCCGTGGAGTTCATCATCGCGTCCACGGCCGACCCGGAGCAGATCCTGGCCTTTGCAGAACAGGTTCAGTTCAAGGCCATGCAGAGCGGCATGTTCGCCTTTCCGCCGCTCATCGACGTGAAGATCGACAAGCCCCAGGCCGAGCTGATCATCGATCGCGACAAGGTCGCCGCCATGGGGCTGAGCCTCGCATCCGTGGGCGCAGACGTGTCGGCCATGCTCGGTGGGGCCTATGTCAACCGCTTCAATATCGACGGGCGCAGTTACAAGGTCATCCCCCAGGTCCAGCGCGTGGATCGCCTGAACCCCGAGCAGCTGAAAAATATTCATGTGACCGGACCAAATGGCGAGCTCGTGCCCTTGTCCTCGGTGGCGACCATCAAGAACACCACCGTGGCCCGTTCCCTGAACCGCTTTCAGCAGCTCAACGCCGTGAAGATCAGCGGTGTGGCGGTGCGTCCCCTGGACGAGGCCCTGCGCTTTCTGGAGGACGAGGCGGTGAAGATCCTGCCCCAGGGATACGTTCTCGACTACACGGGTGACTCGCGCCAGCTGCGCACCGAGGGCAACACCTTTCTCTTCTCCTTCGGCCTGGCCGTGGTGCTCATCTTCCTGACGCTCGCGGCGCAGTTCAACAGCTTTCGCGATCCCTTCATCATCCTGGCCGGGTCCGTGCCCCTGGGCATGTTCGGAGCGCTCATCTTCACCTTCCTGAAGATGCCCGACCCCAACGTCGCCTTCTGGACCGAGGGTTGGACCACTACCCTGAACATCTACTCCCAGGTCGGGCTGGTCACGCTGGTCGGGCTGGTGGCCAAGAACGGCATTCTCATCGTGGAGTTCGCCAACCAGCTCCAGCTCGGCGGCATGCCCAAGCTGCAGGCCGTGCACGAGGCATCCATGACCCGCTTGCGGCCCATCCTCATGACCGCCGGTTCGACCATCGCCGGATTCTTTCCGCTGGTGCTCATCTCCGGCGCCGGGGCCGCGGCCCGCAACTCCATAGGGCTTGTCCTGGTGGGCGGCATGACCACCGGCACGCTCTTCACGCTCTTCGTCATCCCGTCCATCTACGTGCTGGTGGCCAGGGACCACTCCGCGGACAGGAAGAACGACGAGGTTTCGCTGCATCTTCAGGAAGAGGGGCAGGCGGGGTGATGCCCCTTGTCCTCCTCGCCCTGGGCTGGGTAGTGTGGGGGAGCCTGCACAGCCTGCTCATCAGCCCGTCCTGGATGCGGCTGGTCTCGAACCGCTTTCCCCGGCTTTGTCCATGGTACCGGCTGGGCTATAACGTCCTGGCGGTCCTGAGCATCCTTCCGCTGTTGTACTTCAAGGAGGCGCTGGCCGGTGACGCGTTCCTCGGGTGGGGCGGCGTCCTGGCCCTGCCGCGTTTTTTGCTGCTGGGCGCGGCCCTGTGGCTGTTCTGGGCCGGGGCCCGGGAATACGATCTTGGCGTGGTCGGCGGTCTGGCGCAGCTGCGGTCGAGCTGCTCCTTTGCCGGCAGCCCGTACGCCGAGGAGCTTCGTACCACGGGCATCCTGAGGCGGGTGCGCCACCCGTGGTACGGCGGGGCGCTTCTTTTGCTCTGGACACGCACGGGAACCTTCGATGCGGCGGAGCTGGTCACGAGTCTGGTTTTGACCGGATACGTGCTCGTCGGCGCCTGGCTTGAGGAGCGCAAGCTCCTCCATGTTCACGGCCAGGCCTACCGGGACTACCAGCGCGGCACGCCCATGTTCTTTCCCTGGCCGCGTCGCGGGGATGGCAGGCGATGAAGCGTGTCTGGTGGCACCTTTCGGACTACATCAGCCATCGCAGGGCCGGCGAGGCCTACAGGAGATGCCTGGTCCTGGCCGGATTTGAGATCGTGGAGCGGCCCGAGGAGGCGGATCTGGCCGTGCTGCACGATGACCCGATGAATTGGTCCGATATCCTGGAGCGATACCCTGCCGCCCGCGCGAAGCCCAAAGTCGGATTTGCGGTCTGGGAAGGGCTTGCGTTGCCCGATGTCTATCGTGCGGGATTTGCATTGGTGGACGAGATCTGGACGGCGTCGGCGTTTTCCGCAGAGGCGCTCGGCCAGGGTCATGTCCAGGTGAAGGTGCTGCCGCATGTGGTCGAGCTTGCGACGTTTGCGCCCGAGGACCTGGAGTGGGCGCGCACACGCTTGGGCGTGCAGTCCAGGGGACGTTATTTTTTCAGCATTGTCGATGCGATCAACCCGCGCAAGAACCTCGATGCGTTGTTGCGGGTCTTTGCTCGATTGGCGCATTCCAATCCGGATGTAGTTCTTGTTCTCAAGCAGTATCGGATGAGCGTATCTTTCGGCGGGGGGGCGCAGATTGTGAGCATAGGGGAGAGCGTGAGCGATGCCCGCATGGCCGCCCTGCACTCGGGGGCCCTGGCCTATGTCGCCCCGCATCGGGGCGAGGCCTGGGGGCTGGGGCTCAGCGAAGCCATGAGCCACGGGGTGCCGGTCCTGGCCACGGGCTGGTCCGGGAACATGGAGTTCATGGACCAGCGCAACTCCGTGCCCTTGCGTTTCGAATTGGAGCCGGTGGGGGAGCGCATGTCGAGGATGCTGCCCCATTTTCGGCCCGAGATGCTATGGGCTCGGGTCGACGAGGAGCATCTGCTGCGGGAGATGCTGCGCCTGGTGCGCCGCGGCCCTGACCCGGGCATGTGTAAACGGGCCCGCGCCGTGGCCGAGAGGTTTTCGCCGCGTCGCGTGTCCCGGATTCTGACCGGACTTATCCGCGAGTTCGAAGAGAAGGCCGGTTCCGGGGCGACCAGAATTTCCATTTGAAGAGTAGCCGGTGCAGATAACTGCCAAGGCCCTTGGGTCTGGCGAGTGTTCCCCGCAACGCCGCCTGCGGGAAAAAAATCAGATCCAGCAGATGGATGGCGCGTGTGCTTTGCGCGAGGGTCTGGACACACCCCGCGCATGAGGTCAGCACAATCCGTCCTTGCGCGCGTGTCTTTATGTCCCCGGTCCAATTTTCCGCGTAATCCGCCCGTAACGCGCTGACGGCGCCCCCGGCCCCGCAACATGGCGCCAGGGATCCATCCTGTCTTGTCTTCTCTACGTCCAGCCCCGATTCGCGGGCTAATCCCAGAAGGTCGTCCTGCACCTTTTTTTCAAATCTCAAGGGGCACGGCGTGTGCACAATGGCCGTGCCGTGCAGCCGGGGCAGGCCGATGGGGGGATTTTCGGCCAGCGACTCGAACACGCTGCGCACGGCAAGCCCGTCTCCGTACTGGTCGAATATCTTGAAGCAGTTGGGGCAGGCCGTGAGCACCGTGCGCACCCCGCGCGCCAGGAGGTTCGCGCGCAATGCGCCAAAACGTTTCTCGAAGAATTTTTGCCGACCAAGGTCGTGCGAAGGCTTGAAGCAGCAGCCCAGAACCAGGCCCAGGGCAGGGTCGCTCGCGCGCAGGTGCCTGTACAGGGCAAGGGCGGTGTCCGGGTGGGCACCGGGAAAGGCGCAGCCGGGGAAAAGGACGGTGTGGCCCCCGTCCGGCAATCTGAAAAGACGGAACAGGGCGGAGGCTCCCACCGCTTCATAGTTCAGTATTGAACGGTATGGAGTCAGGCTGCCCCGCCCTGCCTTCAGCGCGGCCCGGCGCATGGCCAGGAAAAAGTCGGGCAGGGGCAGGCCCAGGGGGCAGACGGCTTGGCACAGCCCGCACAGGCTGCATTCATAGGCGCGGGCCAGGTCGATGCCGCTTGCGAGCAGACGCTCGGCAAGCTCTCCGGGCGTGCCGTGCTCCTTGAGGAACGCGCAGCGGATCTGGCAGGCCAGACACCGCGTGCATTTTGAGGAAATGTTCCGGGCCAGCGTGAGCAGTTCTGGAGTCAGCTTCGGGATATTCATGGACCTACTGAAGGAAGTTTCTGATCCCCGTGAAGACAATCTGCGCGGCCATGGCCGAGAGGACCAGCCCCGTGATCTTGGTCATGACGGACAGGCCCACGGAGCCGAGCAGCTTTTTCAGGGGCCTGGCCGAACGCAGCAACACTCCCACGGCCAGGCAGGAACAGACCAGTGCCCCTGCGCCCACGGCCTGTTCCGCGGCACCGCCCAACTCCGCACCGAGGATGAGCAGGGTACCGATGGTTGCCGGGCCCACGGTGATGGGGATGGCCAGGGGCACCACGGCGAAATCCACGTCGGGAGCCGCCTCCTGGGCGGAACGCTTGCCCGAGACAAGAGACACGGCCGAGAGGAAGAGCAGGCTCCCCGCGCCGATGCGGAATCCGTCCAGGGTGATGCCCAGGGTCGAGAATATGGGGTTGCCCGCGAAGTAGAGGATGAGGCTGATGACCATGACGGCCATGGTGGTGCGGATGGCCACCTTGCGCTGCTCGGCCTTGGTCATGTGCTCGGTCATGGACAGGAACACGGTCAGGACGAAAAAGGGGGTGAGCAGGAAAAAGAGTTTCATGCTCAAACTGATGAAAAGGGTGATCATGGCTGTATCCATCTGCGCCGCGAGGCGCGGTTGTTCGTTTGGTTCCCGGCCGGATGCCGGGACGAGCCGTCTTTAGAACCGGTGTCGAGGAAAGGCAATACCGGGAGAGACCCTAGAATCTTTATCCGCGCGTGGCCAGCAGAATGCCGCCGAGGATGCAGCCGGCGCTGCCCAGATGGATAAGGCCCATGGGTTCGCCAAGCAGCACAAAGGCCGAGACTCCGCTGAAAAGCGGCAGGGTATAGTAGATGAGCCCGGCCAGGGACGGGCCGATGGAGGTCACGGCGCTGTTCCACATGGCGTAGGCGGCCAGCGACGCGCCGAGGCCAACGTAGAGGATGGCGCCTGCCGCGCCGAGGGTGACCGACGGGAGTCCATGAGTGAAGATCTCCCATCCTGCCCAGGGGATCAGGAAAATGATGCCCGTGCCGAAAAGCGTCAGCAGAAACACGGACTGGCTCAGGCCGCCCGGGAAACGGCGCACCAGAATGCTGTAGGCTGCAAAGATCACGGCGGCCAGGCTCATCCACAGATCCCCGATGGAAAATTCCAGGCTGGTCAGGCGCTTTGGGTCGCCACCGGTAATGAGCAACACGACCCCTGCCAGCGCAACGGTCAGGCCGGTCATTTTTCGGACGGTCAGGCTTTCGCGCAGAAAGATGCGGGCCAGGAGAATGATGAACACCGGCGTGGACGTGGCGATGAGCGAAAGATTCAGGGCCGAGGTGGTGTGGGCCGCCTTGTAGAGCAGGGCATTGAAGGTCGTGACGCCGAGGAGCGCCATGGGAATCATGGCCGGCATGCTCTGCTTGATGGCCGCGCGCTGTGACCATGCCGCGCGGCAGGCGAACGGCAAAAGCCCCAGAAAGGCCGTGGCCCATCGCAAAAGGGAGAGGGTGGCGGGCTCGACGCTCTGGTTCAGGCTGCGGGCCACGATGAAGTTGCCGGACCAGATGACGGTCGCGCCGAGGGCGAAAAGGGCGCCGCGTAGGGAGGGTGATATGTTCATGGGATTTCAGGCAACAGGGTGGATAGGGACGGTACAACGGACAATTCCCCCGAGTCTGTTCGAACTCGGGGGAATTGTCGAGGGTTCAGTGCGCCGCTGACGGCGCGCCGGTTACTGCTGGGCCGGGGTGCCATGGGCCGAGTGATCCACGGGGGCCTGTCCGGCGGTGCCGTTGCCGGGCATGCCATGCATCATTCCGCCCATCATGCCGTGCTGCATGCCGCCACCCATTTTGCCGTGATTCATGCCACCGCCCATCATGGGGCAGTCGCCCATTCCGCCCATCATGCCCTTGCCACCCATGGGCATGATCCCTTCCTTGGCCATGACCTTGTGCATCCTGATCCGCTCGGCGAAGATCTTTGCGTTGAGTGCATTGATGTCATTGGTCAGAGCCTCGACTTTTTTCTCGTCGGTTCTTTCACCGTAGAGTTCGGCGTTCAGTTCGGATTCCTTGGCGAAAAGCTGTTTCCTGAGATCGGCTGTTGCCGCGTCGTAATCCGCGTGCAGCTTCTGCATTACAGCCTGTTTTTCCGGGGTCATGCCGCCCATTGTTCCGTGCTGCATGCCGCCCTTCATTCCATGCCCCTGCGCCGCGGCAAGGCCGGCAAAGGCGGTGACGAAAGCCAGAGTCAGGATCGTGGCGATGGTGTTACGGTACGTTTTCATGTGAATTCTCCTTGATGTTATTGGTGTCTGATTCCGGCCGGAAAGGCCGGAAGTGTTTGCTTCCTGATCTCGTCGTGAACGTCTCAGATCATCGATTTCAATGTGTTGTACTCTTCGATGGTGATCTCGCCCCGGGCCAGCCGGAGCTTGAGTATCTCCAGGGAGTCGGACCTGTCCGCCTTGGGGCCTGGCGTCCGTCTGGGTCTGAAGGCCGCCCAGAGCAGTGCCCCCAGGCCGACCAGAAGCAGAAATCCCCAGAGGGAGTGTCCGATCATCCAGCCCCCGGACCAGGGGAGTGTGCCGCAATTCCACATGATGTTCTCCTCCGCGTTGTTCGTCGTGTTCTGCATCTTGTAAAGCAAGGGGCGTGCCAAGGCTGGCTTTTTGTTTCAATATATTGAAATCATAAAGAATTTGTAAAAAAAGAAGGCGCAGTGTACAGCCTGCGGACTTGAGGGCGGGTAAAGTGGTGACAGTTGTCTGGACAATACGGGTAAAAAAGTTACATGTGCGGGCATGAGGTGATCGATGAACACATTTTCCGGCACAACGAAGCGGACAAGAACAGCGCCCTGGCTCATGGCGGGCCTTGTGCTCATCCTCGGGCTCGCGGTCGGCTTTTTCGCGGTGCGCAATGTCCAGCGAACCAAATCGCACATGCTCGCAAACTATCTCGACCATGCCGACGCCCTTTTCTGGGCCCTGGAGGCCGGGACGCGCATCGGCATGGGCATGCACGGTGGCCCGGGGTATTTCCAGTCGCTGGTGGAGGAAACGGCCAGGCAGCATGGCATCGTCTATCTGGCCGTGACCGACGAGCAAGGCAAGATTCTGGCCCACAGCGACGCCTCCCGCATCGGTTCGAGCCTGCATTCGAGCGAGTCCCTGTCGGGCATCTCGCCGGGAGACCTGCGGCGGGGGCATTTCCGGCAAGACGCGGAAGGGACTCGGGTCTTTGAGGCCTACAAGTCGTTTTCGCCGCTGCCGGGCATGCCCCATTCCATGTGGTGCGGCCCCATGGCGGGGGACGGGCGTAGCGGCGCGGGCCATCCACACATGGAAAACGCGCGCGACCACGCGGTCATCTTCGTCGGCCTGGACGCGGGTCCGCTGGATGAGGCCATGGCCGACGAGCTCCGCACCAGCGCCATCATCGCCCTGCTGACGGTGTTCTTCGGCGCTGGAGGTTTCATGGCGCTCTTCTGGGCCGAACGCTCCCGGCACTCGCGCCGCCTGCTGAAGGATACGCAGGCGTTCGCATCGGAGGTCGTCACCTGCCTGCCCCTGGGGCTCTTGACCACGGATCGGGAGGGACGGGTCGCCCTGGTCAATTCCGCAGCCGCCGCACTGTTCGGCAGGCAGGCAGAGGGGATGGACGGCGAAATGCTCACCAGCCTCGGGGGACTGGACTGGGAGGGGGTGGTCTCTGAACTCGCGGGCCGGGACAGCGTGTTGGAGCGGGACACGGGATTTGAGGTTCCGGGGGGGCGCAGTGTCCCGGTCAGTGTGGCCGCGTCGCGCATCGTGAGCAGCGACGGCCGTTTTCTGGGCCATCTCTTTCTGCTGCGCGACCTTGGGGAGCTGCGCCGCCTGCAGGAGCAGGTGCGGCGCAACGAGCGCCTTTCCGCCCTGGGAAACCTGGCCGCCGGCGTGGCCCACGAGATTCGCAACCCCCTGAGCTCCATCAAGGGCTTCGCCACATATCTCGCCGGGAAGGTTCAGGGGCAGGACAGGGAGGCCGCGCGAGCCATGGTCCAGGAGACGGACCGCCTGAACCGCGTCGTTTCGGAGTTGCTGGAGTTCGCCCGGCCCGGCGAGGCGACGCTGCGGGACCGGGACCTCGAAGAGGTCGTGGAACGGGCTCTGCGCCTGGTCAGGGCGGATATCGAGGCCAAGGGCGTAACGGTGGACTTTGTCCGCGATGCATCCCTGCCGCCGGTTCCCATTGATGCCGAGCGCCTGACCCAGGCCTTGCTCAACCTGTTCCTCAATGCCGTCCAGGCCATGGAGCCGGGAGGCGAGCTGCGGATCGCCTCCACCCTCGACGCCGAGGCCGGAGCCGTGGCCTTGCGCATCGAGGATACGGGGAGCGGGATGCCTCCGGATGTCCTCAAGGAAATCTTCAACCCCTATTTCACGACCAAAGGCACCGGCACCGGCCTCGGACTGGCCGTGGTGCACCGCATCGTCGAAGCCCACGGCGCGGACATCAAGGTCGAAAGCACCGTGGGCAGGGGCTCGGCCTTCACCATCCTGCTGCCCCTGACCGGGAGAAGCGCATGAAACCATCCCGAATCACCGTACTTGTCGTCGACGACGATCCCGGCCACCGCAACATGCTCACGACCCTGCTGGCCGACTGGGGCTTCCGCGTGGAGGGGGCAGAGGACGGCGAGACGGCCGTCGACCGCTGCCGGGAGCGCGCCTACGATCTCATTCTCATGGACGTGCGCATGGCCGGTATCTCCGGTATCGAGGCGCTCAGGGAAATCAAGGGCTACAACCCGGCCATCCCCATCTTGATCATGACCGCCTACTCCAACGTCGAGACTGCGGTGGAGGCCATCAAGGCCGGGGCCTACGACTATCTGACCAAGCCCCTGGATTTCGAGGACCTCCGCCAGACCATGGATCGCGCCCTGGACCACGCCGCCCTGCGCGACGAGAACAGGGCGTTGCGCCAGACCCTGTCAGCTTCCTTCGATTCCGGAGGGATGATCGGACAGAGCCTGCCCATGCATCGCCTTATGGAGATGCTGGCGACCATCGCCCCGTCCGAAGCCACGGTGATGATCACGGGCGAATCGGGCACGGGCAAGGAGCTCATCGCCCGGGCCATCCACGCCAACAGCCCGCGCCGCAAGGGGCCGTACATTGCCGTGAACTGCGCGGCCCTGACCGAGACCCTGCTCGAGTCCGAGCTCTTCGGCCACGAGAAGGGCGCCTTCACCGGGGCGGAGCGGCGGCGGGAGGGGCGTTTTTTGGCGGCGGACAAGGGCACGATCTTTCTCGACGAGATCGGCGAGATGCCCCTGTCCATGCAGGTCAAGCTGCTGCGGGTCATCCAGGAGCGCGAGATCCAGCGAGTGGGCGGAGACCAGACTCTCAAGGTCGACGTGCGCATCGTGGCCGCCACCAACCGCGACCTCCTGGCCGAGGTTGAGGCGGGACGCTTCCGCCAGGACCTCTACTACCGCCTGAACGTGGTCGCCCTGGCCTTGCCTCCACTGCGTGATCGCGAGGAGGACATCCCGCTTTTGGCGGCGCACTTCCTCAAACGGTTCGCCGATACGAACGATAAGCGTATCAAGGGCTTCACCCCCGAGGCCATGGATCGTCTCCTCAAGCATTCGTGGCCAGGCAATGTGCGCGAACTGGAGAATGCGGTGGAGCGGGCCGTGGTCCTGGCCCTTGGCGAATACGTGGGCGAACGCGAGCTGCCGCCAACACTTGTCGGAGGGGAAGAGCAAAGTCTTGAAGGCGGTTTCGGGCATCTCACCCTGGAAGAACTGGAACGGCGGGCCATCCTCGATGCGCTGGAGGCAGCCGGCGGCAACAAGAGTGAGGCCGCCCGCCGTCTGGGCATCACCCGCAAGACGCTGCACGCCAAGCTGAACAGATACGGGGAGTGACCGCGCCCAGGTCTGCCGCAAACCGGCCACAAACCGTGGTCAGGCGCATAACATATTGAGAAGACGTATTTTTTTGATTCAGGCCAAAGAACGCCCCGGCTCCTTGGAACCGGGGCGTTTGCTGTTTCTGGCGCAGGGCTTTCGAGGCGCGGGCTTCGGCGCAAGTTTCACCTTTTCTCCGTGCGGATGCACTGCACGAAGGCCAGGGATACGAGGCTCAGCACCGCGCCGCCCACGAAGGGGATGCGGTAGTCCACCATCCAGAGCAGGCCTCCGGCGATGGGGATGACGACGGCCACGATGTGGTTGATGGTGAAGCCCACGGCCATGCTCGGCGCGATGTCGCGCGGGTCGGCGATTTTCTGGAAGAAGGAGCGGATGGCCATGGCGAAATTGTAGAAGATGTGATCGAGGATGTAGAGGACGGCCACCATGAGTTTGCTGTCGGTGAAGGCGTAGCCGAGGAAGACGAAGAACAGGCTGGCGTACTCCAGGGTCAGCACCCTGCGCTCCCCGAAGCGGTTCACGGCGCGGCCGATCATGGGGCTCAGGAAGTAGTTCACGGCGTTGTTGAGCATGAAAAGCATGGCCACTTCCGAGACGGTGTATCCGAACTTCTTGACCATCAGGAACACGGCGAAGGCCACGAAGATCTGCCGCCTGGCCCCGGACAGGAAGGTCAGGACGTAGAAGAGCCAGTAGCGCGAGCGCAGGACCATGTTTTTGCGCTGCAGCGGGAGATCCTTGCGAGTGGGATTGACGAGCAGGAAGAACGCGGCGCCCCCCATGATGAAGATGCCCAGGGTCACGTACAGGGTCTGGTAGGTGACATGATTCACGACCAGCAGGAAGATGAGCCCGATGACGATGTTCGCGGCCGATCCCACGGCGCGCAGTCTGCCCATGACCACGGGACTCTGGGTGATGTCGAAGTACTGCAGGGTCAGGGACTGGTTCAGGGTTTCATAGTAGTGGAAGCCGAAGGACATGACCAGGGTGGCCACGACCAGACCGGTGTAGGTGGGCATGAGGCCGGTCATGATCACGCCCAGGCCCATGACCATGAGCGAGAGCGCCGCCAGGCGATGCTCGCGCACGAAGAGCAGCAGGTAGATCACGAGCAGGGCCAGGAAGCCCGGTACCTCGCGCAGGCCCTGGATGACGCCCATCTGCTGGCCGGTCACCTGCGCGATTTCCACGGCGTAGTTGTTGAAAAGCGTGCGCCAGCCCTGGAAGCCGAGGGCGCTCAGAACGGCAAGCCCGATGAGGAAGAGATACATGGGCCGGTTTTGCGGGGTGTTCATGGGCGTATGTCCCGATGCGCCGTCAGGCGTGGATGGTTGTTCATTGCCGTGAAGATGACCGGACGCCGCGTCTCATGGGGCCGGGCGCATGGTCGAGGGAACGGCATGAGACGGTTGGCGGCGGGTGTCAAGTTCGGGATCGGGTGAATTTCTCGCCGGTTTGCTTTTGCGGCAACCATGCGGCACAATGCAAGGTCCTGCCGGCCGGCATATGCCTGCCGGAAAAACAAGGGAGGTTTATGATGCAGGATGGGATGTACTGGCTGCGCCTTGAGGCATACGACAAGTCCGAAGAAGGCGTGGCGGTCGTCAGGCAGGGATTCGTGAACGGCGGCGGGCCGGGTTATGTCTGGCAGGGGCGGTTGACAGTGCTGGATGGGGCCGTGCGCGGGAATCTGGTCGTGCGCAAATGGAATCCACAGGCTCCGCCGGATCTGGGCATGTTCAAAGCGGGCAATCTGGCCATTGATGGTCGCCATGATGCATCGTCCCGCTCTTTCGAGCTGGAAGGGCACGCGCATGGGCACCATGTGGTACATCTGCGCATCAGCGGGCAGTGGCTCGAAGAATTGACGGATGAAGGGCCTCGGTGAAGGACGCCAAGGCCATCCCCCTTTTATGTGAAGTCCACCAGTTCTTCGCCCTTGCCCAGGTCCACGCTCGCCACCACTTCCGGGGTCCGGCTTATGACCTTGCCCCGGCGAATGACCCACAGCCGCGCCGGACGCAGGCGCAGCGCTTCGAGTTCGTTTGCCGCCTGCAGGATGACCATGTCCGCCTTGCAGCCGGGCTCAAGTCCGTAACCGTTCAGCCCCAGAACCTTGGCCCCGTTCGTGGTCACCGCCGCGAACATCTTTTCAAGCCCTTCCGTTCCGGTCATGTGCAGGGCGTGCGCCCCCATGTGCGCCACTTCGAGCATGTCGTGGGTGCCCATGGGATACCACGGATCCATGACGTCGTCGTGGCCGAAGGCCACGTTGATGCCCATGGCCATCAGCTCCGGCACGCGCATGAGCCCCCGCCTCTTGGGATACGTGTCGTGTCGGCCCTGCAGATTCATGTTCACCAGCGGGTTGCACACGCAGTGCATCCGCGCTTCGGCCATGAGCGGCATCAGCTTCGACACGTAATAATTGTCCATGGAATGCATGCTCGTCAGATGCGATCCCGTGACCCGGCCGTGCAGTCCCAGCCGTTGGGTCTCATGGGCCAGGCTCTCCACATGCCTTGAGAGCGGATCGTCGGACTCGTCGCAGTGCATGTCCACCATGAGCCCCCGTTTTGCGGCCAGCTCGCACAGCACCCGTACCGACTCCCGCCCCTGGTCCATGGTCCGCTCGAAATGCGGGATGCCGCCCACGACATCCACGCCCTTGTCCAGCGCCCGTTCCAGCAGTTCCAACCCGTTCGGCGAACGAAGCACTCCGTCCTGAGGAAAGGCCACCAGCTGGATGTCCACGAAATCCTTCATCTCTTCGCGTACTTCCAAAAGCACGTCCACGGCCATGAGGCTCGGGTCCGTGGTGTCCACATGCGTGCGGATGGCCAGGTTTCCCTTGGCCACGGACCAATGCAGCAGCTTCATGGCCCGGTCCTTGATCGCCTCGGCCGTGAGATCGGGCTTGAGCTCGCCCCAGATGCGGATGCCTTCCAGCAGCGTGCCGGTCTCGTTCCTGCGCGGCAGCCCCGCGGACAGGGTCGCGTCCATGTGAAAATGGCTGTCCACGAAAGGCGCGGTGACTAGATATCCCTTGGCGTCAATGGTCTCGGCAGCCTCGGCCTTGATGCTCGGTTCGACGGCAACAATCCGGCCGTCCTTGCAGCCGATCTCGGTCAGCGAATCCTGACCGGGCAGGGCGGCGTTGATGATAAGCAGATCCAGCATTGTAATCACCTCGTATTAAGAGTGCCTCCGGCGGGCAGGGGATGATCCCCTGCACCCCATAATCGGGTCAAGGGACGAGTCCCTTGCGGGATGTGGGGCGGCGCCCCGCGTCTCTTCTTCCCTCACCTATCTCTCACCTTTGCGAAAGGGAACCAGCAAAGCCTTCGGGTAGGCGGCTTTGCGGGACATGACGATGAGGGCGAGGATGGAGCAGATGTAGGGCAGCATCAGGTAGAACTGGTAGGGGATGCCGGTCATGGATTGTTGTTGCACGCGCATCTGGATGGCGTCGAAGGCGGCGAAGAGGAGCGCGCCGAGGAGCGCCTTGCCGGGTTTCCAGGAGGAGAAGACGACCAGCGCGATGCAGATCCAGCCCCGGCCGTTGACCATGCCGATGTAGTAGGCGTCGAAGGCGGCCAGTGTCAGGAACGCGCCGCCCACGGCCATGAAGGCCGAGCCGACCATGACCGCGCCGGTGCGCAGGCCCAGGACCGAGAGGCCTTGCGCCTCGGCGGCCAGCGGGTGTTCGCCGACCATGCGCAGGGCCAGGCCGAGCGGTGTGCGCAGCAGCACGTAGGCCGTGACGCCGACCAGGACGAAGGCCAGGAGCGTCAGCGCGGTCTGGCTGAAGAGGACCGGGCCGATGAAGGGCAGGCCGGAGAGCAACGGGATGTCCAGCGGCGCGAAGGGGGTGATCTTGGGCGGGGTGGTGACCTGGGGCAGGAGCATGCGGAAGACGAAGGAGCTTAAGCTCGCGCCGAGCATGGTGATGCCGAGGCCGGTGACATGCTGGGAGAGGCCCAGATGCACAGTGAAGACCGCGTGCAGGAGGCCGAGGCACGCGCCGACCATGGCGGCGAAGAGCACGCCGCCCCAGAGGGTTCCGCCCAGGAAGACCCAGGTCCAGCCGGACATGCATCCGGCGGCCATGATGCCCTCGATGCCGAGGTTCAGGACTCCGGCCCGTTCACAGATGAGTTCGCCCATGGTGCCGAAGATGAGCGGGGTAGCCATGCGCACGGTGGCCAGCCAGAATCCGGTTTCGAGAAAAAGGGAGAGGATGTCCATGTTATTTCCAGCGGATGCGGTAGCGGGTCAGAAACATGGCCAGGAGCACCATGAGCAGGCTCACTGCCGTGGTCACGTCCGCGATGTAGTTGGAGATGGTGATGGCGCGGCTCATGGAATCGGCGCCGATGTAGATGACGGCGATGAAGATGGCCGAGAGCACCACTCCGAGGGGATGCAGGGCGGCCAGCATGGCCACGACGATGCCGGAGTAGCCGAATCCCGGGGACAGATCGAGGGTCAGGTAGCCCTTCACGCCGCACAGTTCGCTGACCCCGGCCATGGCGGCGAGTCCGCCGCTCAGGAGCGCGGTGCGGATGATGGTGGCCTGCACGGGCATACCCGCGAAGGTGCTGGCCTTGAGGCTTGCGCCGACCGCCCGGATTTCGAAGCCCCAGATGGTGAAGCGCATCATCCACCAGACCGCCAGGGCGCAGGCCAGGGCCAGGATGAATCCGAGGTGCAGGCTCGACTTGGGGATCAGGATGGGCAGCATGGCCTGGTCGATGACGGGGGCGGCCTGGGGCCAGCCCATGGCCATGGGGTCTTTCCAGGGGCCGAAAACCAGCCAGTTGACGACCAGCAGGACCACGAAATTGAGGAGCAGGGTGGTGACCACCTCGTCGGCCTTGAGGTGCGTCTTGAGCCAGGTCGGGATGAGCAGGAACAGGCCTCCGGCCAGGGCACCGGACAGGAAGAGAAAGGGGATCATGAGCCAGGCGGGCAGGGTGATTATCCCCGTTCCGAGCCAGGTGGCCATGCAGGCCCCGACATAGAACTGGCCTTCGCCGCCGATGTTCCAGAGCTTGGCCCTGAAGGCCACGGCCGCGGCAAGGCCGGTGAAGATGAGCGGGGTGGCGCGGGTCAGGGTCTCGGTCAGGGCGAAGGTTGAACCCATGGCCCCTTTGATGAGGAGCCGCCATGCGCTCAAGGGGTCCGCTCCGGCCCAGAGGATGAGTCCGGAGCAGAGCAGCATGGAACCGAGCACGGCCAGGAGCGGCGCGCCGACTTGCCAGCCGAGGGTTACTGATTCGCGGGGTTCGAATCTCATGCGAACCCCCTGTGGTCGAAGGTTTGGCCGCTCATCATGAGTCCGAGCTTGGCCCGGTCCACGGTGGCCGTGTTTTCCGGAGGGGAAAGACGGCCCTGGTACATGACCTGGATGCGGTCGGAGAGTTGGAAGAGTTCGTCCAGGTCCTCGGAAATGAGGACTACTCCGGCCCCGCGCCGGGCGGCGTCCAGAAGATGCTGGTGCACGGCGGCCGTGGCCCCGACATCAAGGCCCCAGGTCGGCTGGTTGGCCAGGATGAGGTGGGGCCCCTGCGACAGGATCCGGGCCAGGATGAGTTTTTGCATGTTCCCGCCGGAAAGTTTGCGCACCGGGGCGTCCTTGCCAGAGCAGCGGATGTCGAAGACCTCCATGAGCTGCGCGGCCCGGGACGACAGGGCCTTGAAGTTGAGCATGCCGCGCCTGGAGAAACCGGGCAGGCGGTAGATCTCCGTGGACAGGTTTTCCATGACCGTCATGTCCGCAACCAGGCCCGTCCCGGTGCGGTCGTCGGGCACGCGGCCGACGCCGGCTCGGATCATGGCCGCCGGGCTTGGGCGGCTCACGGTCTGCCCGCGCAGCACCACGCTGCCCCCGCTCGGGGCGACAAGGCCGGACAAGAGGTCCGCCAGAAGCGCCTGGCCGTTTCCGGAGACGCCCGCGATGCCGAGGACTTCGTGGGCCTTCACGGAAAGGCACAGTTCGCACAGGCCAGGTCTGCGGTCCGGGGCGTCGGCGCGGACGCGGTCCAGAAAAAGGACCTCCTCGCCGGGCGTGAGCTTGCTGCGTGTGGCCTTCGGGATGTTGGCTCCGACCATGGCCTTGGCCAGTTCCTCGGCGCAGGTCTGTCCGGTGGGAGTCTCAAGCACCACGCGACCATGGCGCAGCACCACGCAGCGGTCGCTGGCGGCCATGACTTCGCGCAGCTTGTGGGTGATGAAGATGACGCTCAGCCCTTGCTCGACGAGACCGCGCAGGGTGGCGAAGAGATGGTCGCTTTCCTGCGGGGTGAGCACGGCAGTGGGTTCGTCGAGGATGAGGATGCGTGCGTCCCGGTACATGACCTTCAGGATTTCGACCCGTTGCCGTTCGCCCACGGACAGGCCGCGTACCAAGGCGTGCGGATTTACGTGCAGTCTGAAGCGGTCCATGAGCGACCCCAGCTTGGCCAGGGCGCGTGCCGAACCCCGGCGCAGCCCCCACAGGGATTCTGTGCCGAGCATGATGTTTTCGAGCACGGTCATGTTTCCGGCCAGGGTGAAGTGCTGGTGGACCATGCCCACGCCCGCTTCGAGCGCGGCCCGGGGCGATCCAGGGGGCAGGGGTTTGCCCTGCACTTCCACGTTGCCGGCGTCGGCCACGTAGTGTCCGAAGAGGATGGACATGAGGGTGGTCTTGCCTGCGCCGTTTTCTCCGAGCAGGGCCAGCATTTCGCCTTGGGCCAGGGTCAGGGAGATGTCGTCGTTGGCTTTGAGCGCACCGAAATTCTTGGTTATGCCGGAAAGTTTCAGCAAAGGTGTGATGGACATGATTGCCGGGAAAAGGGGGCCGAACGGTTTCGGCCCCCTTGGGATCAGAAGGTGGATTTGGGTTCGTCGTCGTTGATTTCGATGACCAGGGTTCCGGCCTTGATGGCGGCTTCGGTCTCGGCGATCTTGGCCTTGACGTCGGCGGGGACCTTGTCCTCGAAGTCGTGGAGGGGCGCCAGGGAGGCTCCGCCCTTGGCCATCATGGTCCATTCCCGATAGTCCTCGGCGGCGAAGGTTCCGGCCTTGACCCGCTCGATGGCGTGGTTCAGGGCCGCTTCCATGTGCCACAGGGCGGAGGTCACGACCACGCCCTGGCCGTTTTCTTCCTTGTTCATGTCATTGACGTTGCCGAAGGCGATGATGCCCTTTTCGCGGGCGGCATCGACCACTCCGGAGCGCTCGGCGTAGAGCACGTCCACGCCGGACTCGACCTGGGCGTAGGCAAATTCCTTGGCTTTTGGCGGATCGTACCAGGAGCCGATGAAGGAGACCTTGAACTGGACGGCCGGATTGACGGCCTTGGCGCCGGCCATGAAGGCGTGAAAGAGGCGGTTCACTTCACCGATGGGGTAGCCGCCGACCATGCCGATCTTGCCCGATTTGCTCATGGAACCCGCGATCATGCCCATGAGGTAGCAGGGCTCGTGGATGTAGTTGTCGAAGACGGACAGATTTGCGCCGTCGGGACCGAAGGTGTCACCCATGAGATAGGCCACGTTCGGGTAATCCTTGGCCACCTTGCGCACGTCGCGGGAGATGCCGAAGGCCTCGCCCACGATGAGTTGCACGCCGGCTTCGGAGTATTCGCGCAGGACACGGATGTAGTCGGTATTGGAGACTTTTTCGCTCCAGACATATTCGATTTCACCGGCCGCTTCGGCCTTTAAAAGAGCCTTGTGCAGGGTCGCGTCCCATTTCTGCTGGATGGGCTGGGTGTAAATGCCCGCGACCTTGATTTTTTCGGCCATGGCCGTGCTGCCCATGAACAATGCCAGGCCGAGCACGGCCAGGAACAGGGTACGTTTCATTTGTGTCCTCGTGTTTCAAGATTGTGTGGAGAAGGGCCAGACCGGTATTAGCAGTATGCATGCCAGAGGATTCAGGCAGGCACGGTGCGCTTTGCGTTCGGTCCGCACCCGGTCCGCGAGAGGTGAAAGACCGGACTTTGTGTCATACGGCTGATGCCCAATGGCGCAACTTTTGTCCATGAAAAAAGGGTATGCGCTGCTCGGAACCGATCGGTTTCGCAGGTATTCGTGGGCGGTACGGGTCAATTCCGAAAATTATTAATTACAAAAATGGATAATTTTTGGTCACAAGTGAAAATGTTGTGCGATTCCGAAAGGATTTTTTTTTCAAAGGGCGGGGAGGGATGTTTTGGCGCTTGTTTTCGGTTCCTCTCGAACCAGTTTCGGGTGTCCCGAGTTGGTGCGCAAAGAGCGTGTATGACAATTTTATTCAATTTTGTAAAATAACATCTTGAAATGTGACTCAATTGGGCAAAAAATACGACATTTATTCTGGAAATACGAGTTTTTTGATAGATTAATAAGTCATTACTTAGCGTAATCATGAGTTAAATTCAAAATTGAAAAGTATTGGCCGAGTTATTGCTTTTTTCAGGTTTGTCAGCAGGGACATGCGCTGACGCAAGCGTCATGAGAATGGAAAGCCATTCATGGAACGCCAAAAAAGCGATAATTTTTGGTTTTTATACAGAAACGGTCAACACGGAGCAGGACTCATGAAAAGAAGAGATTTCGTCAAAATGGCTGGCCTTGGAGCCACGGCCGCTGCGGCATCAACCGTGGTCAACGCGCCTTTTGTGCACGCGTCCAAAAAAACGCCTATCCGCTGGCGTCTTCAGACCTATGCCGGACCTGCCCTGGCCGAGCATGTCATCAAGCCGCAGATCGACGCATTCAACAAGATCGCAAGCGGCGACATGGTCATCGAACTCTATAACGCGGACCAGCTCGTGCCCACGCCCGAACTGTTCAGGGCCATGCAGCGCGGAACCATCGACGCCGTGCAGAGCGACGACGACTCCATCGCCGCGCCCGTCGATGTGGCCGTCTTCGCCGCCTACTTTCCCTTTGCCACGCGCTACTC
This sequence comes from Desulfomicrobium norvegicum, assembly GCF_900114595.1. Taxonomy (NCBI): domain Bacteria; kingdom Pseudomonadati; phylum Thermodesulfobacteriota; class Desulfovibrionia; order Desulfovibrionales; family Desulfomicrobiaceae; genus Desulfomicrobium; species Desulfomicrobium norvegicum. The sequence continues at coordinate 38,261 of NZ_FOTO01000003.1, forward strand.
CCTCGATGTGCCCACCCTTTTCAACCATTACGGATTGAACGAAATCTGGCAGGAGGCCTACAGCGAAGTCAAGGGCGTGACCTGGCTTGGCGCCGGCGCCTGGGACCCGTGCAACTTCGCCACCAAACAGCCCATCCGCTCCCTTGCCGACCTGAAGGGCAAGCGGGTCTTCACCTTTCCCACCGGCGGCAAGTTCATGCAGCGTTTCGGCGTGGTGCCGGTGACCCTGCCTTGGGAAGACGTCGAGGTGGCCCTGCAGACTGGAGAGCTGGACGGCATCGCCTGGTCGGGAATCACCGAGGACTACACCGTGGGCTGGGCCGATGTGACGAAATACTATCTGACCAATAACATAAACGGTGCCTGGGTCGGTTCCTATTTCGCCAATTCCGACAAGTGGGAACAGGTTCCCGAGCATCTGAAGACTCTCTTCAAGGTCACCATGGACAGCTCCAATTACTACCGTCAGCATTGGTACTGGTGGGGAGAGGCACACTACCGCACCAAGGGCGGAAAGCTTGAGCTGACCACCATTCCCGAGGAGGAATGGGCCCAGGTCGAGGCGGAAGCCATCAAGTACTGGGACGAGATCGCGGCCACCAGCCCCCGCTGTGCAAAGGTTGTCCAGATCCTCAAGGATTACACCGAGACCATGAAAAAGGCGGGCAAGCCCTACCGTTACGCCTGACGCGACAGCAACCCCCCGATCGGAAATGAACCTGCCCGGCTCCCGATGGAGCCGGGCCTTTCCCGCTCCCCGGATTCGGGGACCGATTCCCCCGGTGCGCTCTGAAGGGCCGCCGCTCTGGGATCAGCCATAATCCTTTGCGAGGTGCCCTGTGTTCAAAGCATTGGTGACATATACGAAATACGTGGACGCCTTGAACCGTCTGGTCGGCAAGGTGGCCATGTATCTGATGTTCGTGATGATGTTCATTCTTCTTTATGCGTCGTTTTCACGAAGCATGCTCAACTCTCCCGTGGTCTGGGCCGTGGAGATGGCGCAGTTCACCATGGCCGCCTACTACCTTCTTGGTGGGGGCTATTCGGTCATTCTGCGCGGGCACGTGCGCATGGACGTGCTCTACAGCACCTGGTCGCCAAAGACGCGGGCCATCATCGATGCGCTCACGTCCTTTTTCCTGCTCTTCTATCTCGGCATGCTGCTCTACGGCGGCATATCGAGCACCGCCTATTCCCTTGAGTACGGGCAGAAGAACTATTCCGCCTGGGCTCCGCCGCTCTCGCCGATCAAGATCATCATGGTCGTGGGCATCGTGCTCATGATTCTGCAATGCGTGTCGCGTCTCATCAAGGACATCTCCAAATTCATGGGCGTGGACATGCTCAAAACCTACGGAGACGTGATGCCATGAGCTATGAAATGATCGCTCTTTTGATGTGCACGACCCTCATGGTGCTGCTTCTGACCGGCCAGAGGGTTTTCGGCGCGGTGGGTTTCGTCGGTGCGGCCGCTTCGCTCCTGCTGTGGGGCGACGGCGGTTCGGAGATGCCTTTCAACGCGAGCATGGTGCTCCTGAACTGGTTTCCGCTCCTGACCCTGCCGCTTTTCATCTTCATGGGCTACATGCTCAGCGAATCGGGCATCGCCAACGACCTCTACAAGATGTTCCACGTCTGGATGGGCCCCCTGAACGGCGGCCTGGCCATCGGCACTGTGGTGCTCATGGTCGCCATCTCGGCCATGAACGGGCTGTCCGTCGCGGGCATGGCCATCGGCACGAGCATAGCCCTGCCGGAAATGCTCAAGCGCGGCTACGACAAGAAGATGATCACCGGCGTGATCCAGGCCGGAAGCTCGCTCGGGATCATGGTGCCGCCGAGCATCGTGCTGGTCCTCTACGGCATGATCGCGCGTCAGCCCGTCAGCCAGCTCTGGCTGGCCGGAGTGTTTCCGGGGCTTTTGCTGGCGGTGCTGTTCATTGGTTACATCGTGGTCCGCTGCAAGCTCAACCCGGCCCTTGGGCCCTCCCTTTCCTTCGAGGAGCGTTCCAGCATTTCCCGCCGGGAGAAGATCGCGCTCTTGCGTGCGGGTATCGTCCCCATAGCCATCGTGTTCATGGTCACCGGCCTTTTCATGCTGGGCGTGACCAGTCTGGTCGAAAGCTCCGCCGTGGGCGCGGCCGCGGCCATGATCGCGGCCATGGCCAAGGGACGGCTGAGCCGTCCGGTGCTCGACGCCTCGCTGCACAAGACCCTGTCCGTGAGTTGCATGTTCATGTGGATCATCCTTGCGGCCCTCTGTTATGGAGCGGTTTTCGACGGGCTGGGCGCGGTGCACGCCATCGAGATCCTGTTTCTGGAAAAATGGGGCCTGTCCCCCTGGGGCGTGCTGATCATGATGCAGGTCTCCTACATCATCATGGGCATGTTTCTGGACGACACGGCCATGCTGGTCATCGTCGCGCCGCTGTACATTCCGCTCATCATCGCTCTAGGATTCAACCCCATCTGGTACGGGGTGCTCTATACGGTGACCTGCCAAATTGCCTACATGACGCCGCCCTTCGGCTACAACCTCTTCCTGATGAAGGCCATGGCTCCCAAGGAAGTCACCCTGGTGGACATCTACGGTTCCATCGTGCCCTTCGTCACCCTGATGGTGATCGGCCTCGGCCTCATCATCACCTTTCCGCAGATCGCCCTCTACTTGCCGGAGCTGTACTTTCCCAAGTAACACATGCGCGAACACGGCCGGGAGGCTCCCTCCCGGCCATCAGCAACGGGGGGAACGACATGATTCGAGGGATGGTGGGGATGTTTGATAGGCCGGCGGGCAAACGTCTTTTCAACGGAGTGCGGCAGCCACGGCCTGCCGGTGTTTTTCATGACGGCATAACGTCCACCGGGATGCTTTTTTTTCTTGGAGCGATGCTGTTCCTGATCCCGGCCTCGTCCGGGTTCGCCATGGACACGTCCGCGCTTCGGGCCATGGCGGGGCAGATGCTGCTGGTCGGTTTTCGCGGGACGGCGGTGAACAACGACTCGCCCATCCTGCGAGACATTCGGGAGCACAATCTGGGGGGCGTGATCCTCTTTGACCGCGACGTGCAGCTAAAAAGCACGGAGCGCAACATTCAAGGCCCCGGGCAGGTTCGGGCGCTGACCGCGAGCCTGCAGGCCAACGCCCGGACCACGCTTTTTGTCGCCGTGGACCAGGAAGGCGGAAGGGTGCGGCGCTTCCGGGAGGATCGGGGCTTTGCGCCAAATCCTTCGGCCAAGGCCATGGGACAGGGCAGTCCGGAGCAGACACGACTTGAAGGCGAACGGACCGGGAAGCTTCTGGCGGGCCTTGGCGTGAACCTGAATTTCGCGCCCGTGGCGGATGTGGACGTCAATCCGCAAAGTCCGGCCATCGGAGCCCTGGAGCGCAGTTTTTCCGCTGATCCAGACCAAGTCGCGCTCCATGCCCATGCCTTCAGCCGGGGGCTGCTCTCGCAGGGCGTTTTGCCCTGTCTCAAGCATTTCCCTGGGCATGGCAGCGCCACGGCGGATTCGCATCTTGGGCTGACCGACATCAGCAAGACCTGGACCCCGGCGGAGCTGCGCCCCTATGAGCTGCTGATCCCGCTCAAGGCCAGCCCCCTGATCATGACCGGACACCTTTTTTTGCGCCGGTTCGACGAGAACCATCCGAGCACCCTGTCCAGTGCCGTGCTCACGGGGCTTTTGCGGCAGCGTTTGGGATTCGAGGGCGTGATCGTCTCCGACGACATGCAGATGAGGGCCATCGCCGAACATTACGGCCAGGACGAAGCGATCCTCCTGGCTGTTGAGGCCGGGGTGGATATTCTGGTTTTCGGCAACAATCTGGACTACGACCCCGACATTGTGCCCAAGGCCGTCGATGTCCTGGTCAAGGCCGTGGAGGAGGGACGCCTCTCCGCCGAACGGATCGAGGCCTCGCATCGGCGCATTCAGGCCGCCAAGCAGCAGCTCCTGACCAGCCTTGCCTGGGGGCCGCAGGTACAGCCATGACAGCGTCCGCGATTTGCGGGCGTGAAGAAAGACCAAAGGTGCACGGCTTTGCCTTGCCCGACAGGACATGAAATGAAACGAACTTTGAAGGAGCTTTTGGCCAAGGCCTCGCCCCTGCGCTCGGGCGATGTCCTGGCCGGAGTGGCGGCCGCCACGGAAGAGGAGCGCGTGCTGGCCCAGATGGAGCTGGCCGGGGTGCCCCTGACCCGTTTTCTGGAAGAACACGTCGTCCCCTACGAGGAAGACGAGGTCACGCGGCTGATTATCGACACGCACGATCAAGTGGCCTTTGCGCCTATCAGTGGATTCACCGTGGGCGAGTTTCGCGACTGGCTCCTGACCGACGAGGTCGACAGCGTGGCATTGGCTCGCCTGGCCCCGGGCGTGACCCCGGAGATGGCCGCGGCCGTGTCCAAGCTCATGCGCCTGCAGGACCTGGTGCTGGTCGGCTCCAAATGCCGGGTCACGACGCGCTTCCGCAACACCATCGGCCTGCCTGGCAGCTTTTCGGTCCGCCTGCAGCCCAACCATCCCACCGACAACCTTTCGGGCATCGCGGCCTCGACCCTGGACGGCCTGTGCTACGGCTGCGGGGACGCGGTCATCGGCGTCAACCCGGCCACGGACAGCCTGGACAACATCTGCCGCATCTCCGACATGCTGGGCGGGCTCATCGCCCGGTACGCCATCCCGACCCAGAGCTGCGTGCTGACCCACGTGACCACGACCATGGAGGCAATCGAACGCGGCGCGCCCGTGGACCTGTGCTTCCAGTCCATCGCCGGGACCGAGGCCGCCAACGCGAGCTTCGGCGTGTCGCTCCCCCTGCTGCAGGAGGCGCTGGAGGCTACGCGGTCCCTGGGGCGCGGTACGGTGGGGGACAACGTCATGTATTTCGAGACGGGTCAGGGCAGCGCCCTCTCGGCCGGGGCGCACCACGGGGTGGACCAGCAGACCCTGGAGGCCCGCGCCTACGCCGTGGCCCGCCGGTTCGAGCCGCTGCTGGTCAACACGGTGGTCGGTTTCATCGGGCCCGAGTACTTGCTGAACGGCAAGCAGATCACCCGCGCTGGCCTCGAGGACCATTTCTGCGGCAAGCTCCTGGGCCTGCCCATGGGTGTGGACGTCTGCTACACCAACCACGCCGAGGCCGACCAGGACGACATGGACGCCCTCTTGACCCTGCTGGGCGCGGCGGGTTGCACCTTTGTCATGGGCGTGCCCGGGGCCGACGACATCATGCTCAACTATCAGTCCACGTCCTTCCACGACGCGGCCTACCTGCGCAAGCTCCTGGGCCGCAAACCAGCGCCGGAGTTCGCGGCCTGGCTCGAGTCTTCGGGGGTGATGGACGGGGCCGGGCGGCTTGTGCCCATCGAAAAAGGCAACCGCCTGCTGGGCCTGCCGGGCGCCGTACGGGAGGACTCATGAGCGATCGGACCACGGCGCCCGTTACGGTCTGCGCAGACCCCTGGGCGGAACTCAGGCGGTTCACGGCGGCCCGCATCGCCGTCGGGCGGAGCGGGTCGAGCCTGCCCCTGGCCGAGAGCCTGTCCTTCAGGCTCGATCACGCCCGGGCCCGCGACGCCGTGCACACCCCGTTCCGGCGGGCGGAGCTGGCTGAGAGCCTGCGCACGGCGGGCATCGCCTGCGTCGAGCTGGAGTCGGGAGTGGGCGGGCGGGAAGAATACCTGACCCGGCCCGACAAGGGCCGGCGTTTGAGCGAACGGTCGGTTGCGGTCCTGCAGGGGCTGGACAAGGGCTTCGACATCTGCCTGGCGGTGGGCGACGGCCTCTCGGCCCGGGCCATCCACGAGAACGCCCCGGACTTCGTGCCGGCCTGCGTTCGCATGTTCGGTCAGGCCGGGCTGAGCGTGGCCCCGGTCTGTCTGGTGGAAAACGCGCGCGTGGCCGTGGCCGACGAGATCGGGGAAATCCTGAGGGCCCGCCTGTCCGTCATCCTCATCGGCGAACGCCCGGGCCTTTCCTCGCCCAACTCCATGGGCGTCTACCTGACCATGAACCCCCGAGTGGGCATCACGGACGAGGCCCGCAACTGCATCTCCAACGTGCGCGAGGGCGGTTTGAGCCTGGCCGAGGGCGTGCGCAAGCTCGGGTATCTCGTGGAGGAGGCTTTGAGGCTCGGAGTGAGCGGGGTGGCGCTCAAGGACAGGATGGCTCCGGGGCATTTGCCCTTTGGCAAGCCTTTGCCGAAACTCCCGGATTCCGGAAAAGATACGGCAATGATCATCAGAAAGGAAAAGGGCGTCGACGTCCCCGAGATATCAAGGCTGCAGCACGCGGCCTTCCTGAACCACCCCCAGCACGCTCCCGGCGCGGAGCCCACGGAGCATCTGATCGTGGAGCGCCTGCGACAGGCGGGGGGCCTCACCCTGTCGCTTGTGGCCGAGGAGGGCGGGAGGCTGACGGGACATATCGCCCTGTCCCCGGCTCGCGTCGGGGACTGCGCCGATGGCTGGCTCCTGCTTGGGCCAGTGGGCGTGCTGCCAGAACTTCAGGGTCGGGGCATCGGTTCCGCCCTGGTCCGCGAGGCCCTGCGGGAGGCTCGGGACGCAGGCGCGTGCGGAGTCGTCTTGGTGGGCGATTCCGAGTTCTACTCAAGGTTCGTCTTCAGGAGCTACGAGACCCTCAGATATGCGGGCGTCCCGCAGATGTACGTCCTGGCCATGCCTTTTGGGGAAGAGATGCCGACGGGAGAGATATCGGCGCATTCCGCGTTTTGCTGATCCGGCAAAGGTGCAGCGGTCTTGAAATGAAGACGCCCCGTTTCCGTTGTCTGGAGACGGGGCGTTCTGCGTCTGGCTGGCGTCGAAGGTAAGAATGATTGATGCCGGTTGATGGCCGCTTGCGAGCTCCGCATCCGTTGCCTGATCCTGAAATAAGGCTGTCCGTTATTTTAGGATAACCCGTTAACCTAAAATAACGGACAACAAGGGATAGCGAAAGACCTCATTAACCCCCGAACAGGCGAGCCCTTAGATGAACGGGACCAGCTCCACCAGGCAGCTCATGGTGTTGAAGGCCTGGAAGGCCTCGACCACGTCGGCGCCGACGTAGCTGACCGTCAGGTCGTCCAGGCGCCTGGCGCGCGGGATCATGCCGGCGCGGTCGGCGCCCGAGGCCGTGGTGCAGCGCACCGTCAGTTCCACCTCTCCCGCGAAGACCAGCGGTTCGACCTTGGGCGGGTTTGCCACGGCCTCCCTGGCCGCGGCCTCGATGGCCCGGCAGCATCTGGCCGGATGCTCGCAGACGGCGGCGTAGGCCCCGATGGCCTCCTTGACGGCCAGGGTGCGCACGCCCGGCAGCAGCCTCTCGGCCTCGCGGCAGGCGGCCAGGTCGCCGGCCACGAAGGTCACGGGCACGCCGAAGTGCCCGGCCAGGGCGGCGTTCAGCCCGATCTCCCCGACCTTGACCCCGTTCAGGCGGACCTCCTGCAGGCGGCCCGTGAAGGTGTGCACGATGCTCGCGTTCATGGTCCCGCCCATGGCGTGGTAGCCGACGAAGAAGGCGGCGGCGAAGGATTCGTCGATGCCGTGCATCATGGACAGGGGGCGCGGCGAGCCCATGACCAGGCGGGCGCGTTCGTCGAGTTCCTCAGGCAGGAGGTTCAGGCCGACGTTGTGGGAGTCGGCCACGGTCACGCCCAAAGCCCCGGCCCCGAAGGCGCCGCGGATGGCGGCGTTGACCTCGTTCGTCATCAGCCGGCGCGCCAGGGGGTATTCCCGGCCGTCGACGCGGGAGTGCTCGTGGCGGGCCACGCCGCCAACGCCTTCGATGTCTGCGCTGATATAGATCTTCATGGTGTGTTCCTCTGGTTGTGGAGATGACAGACGGCCATGTGCCCGGGCGAGAGCTCGACCCTCGGAGGCTCGACGCTTGCGCAGCATGGCATGGCCTCGGGGCAGCGCGGGTGGAAGCGGCAGCCCGGCGGCAGGTCCACGGGGCTCGGCACGTCGCCGGTCAGGCGGGCCAGGTTGCGGCGCTGGGCCGGGTCGGGCACGGGCACCGAGGCCAGCAGGGCCCGCGTGTAGGGGTGCCCCGGGGTCTCGAAAAGCTTTTCCGTGGGCGCGGTCTCGACGATGGCGCCCAGGTACATGACCGCGATGCGCCGGCTGACATGCCGGACCACGGTCAGGTCGTGGGAGATGAACAGGTAGGCGTGGCCGCGCCGGGCCTGCAGGTCGCCCATGAGGTTCAGGATCTGGGCCTGGACCGAGACGTCCAGGGCGCTGGTGGGCTCGTCCATGACCACGAAGGCCGGGTCGGCCACCAGGGCGCGGGCCAGTCCGATGCGCTGGCGCTGGCCGCCGGAGAATTCGTGGGGGTAGCGGTCCAGGCATTCGGGCCCCAGGCCCACCTCGGCCAGGCTGGCGGCGGCGCGTTCGCGCAGTTCACCCCCCTTGGCCAGCCCGAGGATCTTCAGCGGCAGGGAGACGATGTTGCCCACGGTCATGCGCGGGTCCAGGGAACTCTGCGGGTCCTGGAAAACGACCTGCATGCGCGCCCTGGCCCGGGTCAGCTCCGCCCCCTTGAGCCGCGTCACGTCCACGCCCTCGAAGCGCACGGAGCCGCTGTCGGCGTCCAGCAGGCGCAGGATGAGGTTGCCGACGGTGCTCTTGCCGCTGCCCGACTCGCCGACCAGGCCCAGGGTTTCGCCTTTTTCCAGATGCAGGGAAACGCGGTCCACGGCCTTGAGCCAGCGTTTTTTCCCCTCCAGGAAGCCGCCGCCGAGGGGGAAGGCCTTGCACAGGTTCTCCACGCGAAGCAGTTCGCCGCTCATGACAGGCCGTCCTGGTTGAAAAGATGGCAGGCCACGCTGTGATCCGGGACGACCCTGATCATTTCCGGGGCGACGTTGCGGCAGTCACCGGTTGCCTTGAGGCACCGGTCATGGAAGCGGCAGCCCGGCGGCGGGTCGATGGGGTTCGGGACGCTGCCCGGGATGGCGTAAAGCTCCCCGCCCGAGGACCGCCCCGGGATGGAGGCGATGAGGCCACGGGTGTACGGGTGCGCCGGCCGGGCGAAGATGCTCTGCACGTCGGCGACCTCCACCACCTGCCCGGCGTACATGACGGCCACGCGGTTGCAGAGCTGGGCGACCACGCCCATGTCGTGGGTCACGAAAAGGATGGACAGCCCCTGGCGCTCGGCCAGTTCGGCCAGGATGGCCAGAATCTGTCCCTGCACGGTCACGTCCAGGGCCGTGGTCGGTTCGTCGGCCAGGAGCAGGGACGGGTTGCAGATCAGCGCCATGGCGATCATGACCCGCTGGCGCATGCCGCCCGAAAGTTCGTGAGGGTAGGCCCGGAGCACGGATCCGGGCTCTGGCAGGCGCACGGCGGCGAGCATCTCCAGGCAGGCGTCCGTGGCCTCGGACCGGCTCGCCTTCCGGTGGGCGCGTACGACCTCGCGCATCTGGTTGCCCACGGTGAAGACGGGATTGAGGCTGTTCATGGGCTCCTGGAAGATCATGGAGATGCGCTCGCCGCGCAGCCGGCGCATGTCCGTGCGCGGAAGCGTGAGCAGATCCCGCCCCTCGAAGAGGATCTCGCCGCCGTCGATGCTGCCCGGGGGGGAGGGGATGATGCGCAGCACGGCCCGCGAGAGCACGGACTTGCCGCAGCCCGTCTCGCCCACCAGCCCCATGACCTCGCCCCGGTTCACGGTCAGGCAGGCCCTGTCGAGGACGTGCGCCCGGCCCTGGTAGGTGCGGAAGCTGACCGAGAGGTCGCGGATGTCGAGCAGCGGGGCGCTCATCGCCTGATCCTCGGGTCCAGGACGTCGCGCAGGGCGTCGCCGAAGATGTTGAAGCCGATGACCGTCGCGAGGATGAACAGCCCCGGGAAGGTCGCGTACCACCACTGGTCCATGAGGAACTTGCGCCCCGAGGCGATCATGGCGCCCCATTCCGGGGTCGGCGGCTGGGCGCCCAGGCCGATGAAGGATAGGGACGCGGCGATGAGGATGGCGTCGCCCAGGGTCAGGGTGGCCAGGACGATGGCGGAGTTCAGGCAGTTGGGCAGGATGTGGCGGCGGATGATGAAGCCGTGCCCTGCCCCGGCCACGCGGCTGGCGGCGACGTACGGCATTTCGCGCACCACCAGGGCCTCGCCGCGCACCAGGCGGGCGAACTTGGGGATCATGACGAAGGCCGTGGCCAGGATGGCGTTGACGAGGCTCGGCCCCATGGCCGCGGCCAGGGCCAGGGCCAGGATCAGCGACGGGAAGGACAGGATGACGTCCATGAGGCGCATGATGGCGTTGTCGATTTTCCCGCCAAAATACCCGGACGTCGCGCCGATGAGGGCCCCCGTCACGCCGGCGACGGTGATGACCAGCAGGCCGATGGAGAGGGAGATGCGCGCGCCGTAGATCACGCGGGAAAAGATGTCGCGGCCGAGTTCGTCCGTGCCGAAGAAATGGGCCGCGCCGGGCGGCATGAGACGCTCGCCGAGGGACAGTTTGACCGGATCGTAGGGGGCGACGAGGGGCGCGGCCACGGCCAGCAGGACCATGGCGGCGATGACCGCGCCGCCGATCACGGCCGAGGGGTTGTGCGAGAGGATGCGCAGGGTGAGCTTCAGCTCGCGGAAGATCGGGTGTGCGGCCACGTCGTTCCCCTAGTAGCGGATGCGCGGGTTGAGGAAAGCGTAGAGCACGTCCACCGCGAGGTTGATGACCACGTAGGCCGTGCTGGCCAGCAGGGTGAAGCCCATGATGGCCGGAAAATCGAGGGAGTTGATGGAGTCCACCACGTACTTGCCCATGCCCGGCCAGGCGAAGATGGTCTCCGTCAGGATGGCCCCGCCAAGCAGTTCGCCCAGGGACAGGCCGGCGATGGTCACGGTGGGGATGAGCGAGTTCTTGAAGGCGTGCTTGAAAATGACCCGAGCCGTGGACAGCCCGTTGGCCTTGGCCGTGGTGATGTAGTCCTGCCCGAGCACCGCGATCATGGACGAGCGCACGATGCGCGTGATGACCGCCAGGTACACGTACGACAGGCAGAAGGCCGGCAGGATGAGGTGGCTCAGCACTTCCCTGAGCAGCGCCCAGTCCCGGGCCAGGACGGCGTCGATGACGTAGAGGCCCGTCACGGCCGCCGGAGGCGAGCTGGTGATGTCCACGCGGCCCGAGCCCGGGAGCCAGCCGAGGTTGCGGTAGAAGAGCAGCAAAAGCATGAGCCCCAGCCAGAAGACCGGGGTGGACACGCCGATGACCGAGAAGACCCGCGCCACGTGGTCGGCCAGGCGGTTGCGCCGCACGGCGGCCAGGATGCCCAAGGGGATGCCCACGGCCAGGCAGAGGACGAGGCTGGCCAGGGTCAGTTCGAGGGTGGCCGGGAAGAAGTCGGCCAGGTCTTTGGTCACGGGCCGGTGGTTGCGGATGGACTGCCCCAGGTCGCCCTGTACGAGGCCCTTCATGTAGCGCACGTATTGCACGGGCAGGGGCCTGTCCAGGCCGTGCTCCCTGCGGATGGTCTCCACGGCCTCCTTGCTGGCTTTTGGCCCGACGATGATGCGTGCCGGGTCGCCGGGGATGGCGTGGGAGATGATGAACGTCAGGACGCTCACCCCGATGAGCACCGGGATGGCGGCCAGGACGCGCTTGATGATGTAGGCGAGTATCCGCATTCGGTCCAAGGGGTCCCGGCCGGTTGCAGCCGGCCGGGACGGGATGTCGGGTTATTTCTTCGAGATGGACTCGAAGTTGTACATGGATTCGAGCATGGGGTTGAACACGTAGCCCTGCACGTTGGCCCGCAGGGGTACGATGGTCTGGATCTGGTACAGGAAGATGTAGGGGGCGTCCTGCATGATGATGTCCTGTGCCTCGCTGTAGAGCTTCTTGCGCTCCTCCACGTCGGACAGGGTTTCGGCCTTGCGGACGAGTTCGTCAACCTTTTCGTTCGTGTAGAAGCTGCGGTTGCCGGGCAGGCCCTGCTTGGCCGAGTCGAACCAGAAGTTCATGAACATGTAGGGGTCGGCGAAGTCCGGGCTCCAGGCGCCCAGGCACAGCTCGAAGTCGCCCTTGTCGATCTTGTCGCGCAGGGTCGGGTTGGCCATGAGCTCCAGGTTCAGCTTCACGCCGATGTCGGCCAGGTTGGCCTGCATGACCAGGGCGATCTGCTCCCAGGTGGCGCGGCGCTCGGAGTAGATGAGGGTCAGCTCCAGGTTCTCGGCGCCGGCGGACTTGAGCAGTTCCTTGGCCTTGGCGGCATCGAGCGTGTACTGGAAGACATCCTTGCGGTGCCCCCACATGCCGTCGGGGATGGGGCCGCGCATCTGCACGCCGTTGCCCTGCAGGACGTGGTCGATAATGCCTTTGTAATCCACGGCGTAGGACAGGGCCTGGCGCACGGCGGGGTTCTTGAGTTTCTCGTTCTGGCAGTTGACGTAGACGTACTCGACCATCTGCGAGGGGAAGCGGTTCACGACGACGTCCTTGTTCTTCTCCAGGGCCGGAATCTGGTCGATGAGGATGTTCTCGGCGATGTCCACGTCGCCCTGTTCCAGGGCCATGCGGCGGTCGGCGGACTCGGACATGAAGCGGATGATGACCTTCTTGAGCTTCGGCTTGTCACCCCAGTAGTTTTCCTTGGCCTCGAGCACGCAACGCTGGCCGCGGGTCCACTCGGCGATGCGGAAGGGGCCGCTGCCGTCCACGTTTTCGGCCAGGAAGGCCTGGGCCTTGTCGTCGCCAACGGCCTTGGCCGCGACCTTGGGATTGACGATGGACGCGCCGTCGGTGGCCAGGGTCTGCAGGAACGGGCCGTAGGGGTTTTTCAGAGTGATTTCGAGGGTGTATTCGTCAAGGGCGGTCATGGAGGCGATGGCGCTGATGTTGTCGGCCGGTCCCTTGCCGATGGCCATGGTGCGGTCCAGGGAGAAGCGCACGGCCTCGGCGTTCAGGGGCGTGCCGTCGTCGAAGGCGATGCCCTTGCGGATCTTGAAGGTCCATTTCAGGCCGTCTTCGGACACGGCCCAGGATTCGGCGGCCATGGGCTCCACCTCGGTCAGGCCGACGCCGTTCTCGACCTTGTACTTCACCAGGCGGTCGTAGCAGGGGTAGATCTGCCGCCAGTCGTAGTTGTCGCTCGACACGCCCGGGTCCAGGGTGTGGATGTCCGAGGACACGGCGACGACGAGGGTGTCCTTGTCCGCGGCGAAGGCCGCGGGCGCCATGGACCCGATCAGCAGGAGAAGACAAAGTGTCCAGATGCGCATGCTCCCATACCTCCGTAAGTGATTATGGAAAAAGTGACGCCACGGACTGCGACTAGCACCGGATTGCGTTGCCTGTAAAGTACTCGTCTTTTTATGCTTATTGGGAATTGTTGTGTGCAGACAGATTTGTACATTCTTGCCGAACAGATGGCGAATGTTTCGGGATGCCAAAGGAGTGTCTTGCCGCCCGAACCCGCCTGCCGTAGCGTGTCTCCATGAACCATTTCACGCTTCACCCCACTCTGGCCGCGGACTGCCATGTTCTCGGCAGCTGGCGGGACATCCGCCTTCTGCTGCACCGGGACGCCCAGGTACGCTGGCTCATCCTGGTGCCCGAAACCTCGGCCGGGGACTGGCACGAGCTGCCCGGCGGGCTTCGGGACCGGCTGGTCGCGGCTTCGTCCGCCCTGTCGGCCATGCTCCGGTCGGACTTCACCTGCGACAAGGTTAATGTCGCCGCCATCGGCAATCTGGTGCCGCAGTTTCATTTCCACGTCATCGGGCGCTGGCGGAGCGACCCTTACTGGCCGGGCGTCGTCTGGGGCAGGGTCGTGCCGGGGTGCGTGTACACCGACGGGGAGATCGGACGCGTGAAGGAGCGGGCTCTGGAATGCCTGCAGGGGAGCGGTGCATGACCGCGTCCGCCCGTCCCGACCCCGAGGATGCTCTTCCGAAGCCCACCACGCCCGCCTGGCGGGCGTGGCTTCAGGCGGCGCGCCTGCCTTCGCAGATGTACATCTTCTGGCCCCTGCTCCTGGGGCAGGCCCTGGCCATGGGCGATGGGTTTTCCTGGGAGGTCGTCCTAGTCTGCCATCTCTACGGCCTGGCCAGCCAGCTCTACATCGTCTTCGCCAACGACGTGGCCGACATGGCCACGGACCGCAGGAATTTTACCTTCACCCCTTTTTCCGGTGGCTCAAGGGTCCTTGTGGATGGGCTGCTGTCGCGGCGGCAGCTGGCTCGGGCGGCTGTCCTGTGCGCCGTGCTGTCGGCTCTGGCCGGGGTCTTTCTGGGGGGTCGGCATGGCACCTGGCTGCCCCTGCCGCTCATCCTCTTCGGCCTGGCCCTGCTGTGGGCCTACAGCTATCCGCCTTTGCGCCTGTCCTACCGGGGCGGCGGGGAATACCTACAGATGGTCGGCGTGGGGCTCGTGTTGCCCATGATCGGCTTCAGCGCCCACGCCGGGACCCTCGCCGGGCTGCCCTGGGCGATCATGCCGCTCATGCTCGCCCTGTCCCTGTCCTGTGCCATGGCCACCGCCTTGCCCGACGAGCCGTCCGACCGGGCCGACGGCAAGCGTACCCACGCCGTGCGGTTCGGCATTGCGGGGAGCCGGCGGACCATCCTGCGGCTGAACGCCCTGGCTTTGGTCTGGTTCGTGTTCGTGCCGCTGCCGGGGGTGACGCTGTTCGCGAGGGCAGCGCTGGCCCTGCCCTGCCTGATCCTCTGTCTGGTCAGCCTGATCCTGGCCGGGGCCCGGCCGGGAGAGCGCGGCATGCTCGTCTTTGTGACCGCCCAGGTGGCCTTCTCCCTGACGCCCATGATCGGCCTGGCGATCCTGTTTCTGGCTTCCTGATTTTTGCCTCACACCGTCGGGCCGATCATCCTTCGCCTTTATTGAGGCATCATCACGGCCGGGAATTTTCGGAGAATTTCCCGGCCGTCAATCCTTGAGCCAGTAGAAAGAGAGGGCCGGGATCAGAAGCCGTCCATCTTCCACGGGCACGCGCTCGCCGGTACACAGGTCAGTCATGCTATCGTTTGTGAAGAATCCGTGCGGCGTCAGGGCGTCAACGGGAAGCGGCTGCGCTTCGACGTTGAAATTGTTGATGACGAGCACCCGGCTGCGGCAGTTTTCCGGGTCCGTGCGGTAGAAGACCAGCAGATTCGGGTTCTCGATGAGCAGCAGGTGACGATTGTCGAAATCCGCGAAGGCCGGGATTTCCTTGCGCAGGGCGATCATTTTCTTGAGCGAAGAGAAGATCCGCTGTTCGACCGTGCCGCTCTGATGGCGTTTTTCCGCCTTGTCCCAGTCGAAACGGGAACGGTGCACCCAACGCGAATCGTGCTGGGTGGCCGGATCGGACAGGAACTCCAGATTGTTCAGCGTGCCAATGGCGTCGCCGTAATACAAGAGCGGCAGACCGCCAAAAGAGAGTATTACGCTGTGCAGCAGCGTGATGGTTTTGGTTGCGGCGGTGATGGCGTCCTCATCCTCGGACTCCAGCGCCGATTCCAGGCCGACCAGCGAAGCCAGCGAACCGGAGATGCGTGCGTCGCCGGTTTTCAGGTTCGTGCCGAACGGCATGCCCCTGGCCGGTGACTCCGGAAATCTGCCCGTGAAATAGTCGACCAGAAAGGCCCGGTGCAGGGTCGGATCGTATCCTGCCAGGGCCACGTCGCTGTCGTCGAAACCAAGCCCGATGTCGTCATGGCAGCGCACGTAATTGAGCCAGGTCGCCCGCTCCAGCTTGTTCGGCAGGTTCTTGACCCCAAGATTGAGCAGGTTTGCGTTCTTGGTGGCCACGGCATCCCAGAGCAGGGCCATGAGAGAGGCGTTGTAGGCGATCTCGCATTCCTTGGAATAGATCGCGTCCTCGCCGAAATACTTGGCGATTTCACCCGGCGCGACGATGGCCTCGGCGATGAACAGCACGCCGGGAGCCGTCACCTGGCAGCAGTCCTTCATGAGCCGCAGCAGCAGATGGGCTTCGCGCTCGTTCTGGCAGGTGCTGCCGATCTTCTTCCACAGGAAGGCTACGGCGTCGAGGCGCAGGATGTCCGCGCCCTTGTTGGCCCAGAAGAGGATGATGTCGAGCATTTCAATGAGTACCGCCGGATTGCGGTAGTTCAGGTCCCATTGGTAGTTGTTGAAAACCGTCATGACCCACTTGCCCATGGTCTCGTCCCAGGTGAAGTTCCCGGGAGCGGTGACCGGAAAGATTTCGGGCATGCCCTCCTCAAAGGCGTCGGGTGTTTCGCGGTTGTCGAAGACGTAGTAGTAGTCCTGATATTTTTTTTCACCCTGGCGCGCCCGCGTCGCCCATTCGTGTTCGTCGGAGGTGTGGTTGACCACGACGTCGAGGACCAGGAGGATTTCGCGGTTCTTGAGCGTGGCCGCCAGTTCCTCGACATCCTGCAGGGTGCCGTAGCGGGCGTCGATCTTGCGGAAGTCCCGCACCGCATAGCCGCCGTCGTTGTTTTCCGGCGGGCAGTCGAGAATGGGCATGACGTGCAGCATGTTCACGCCCAGTTCCTGGAAATAGGGGAGTTTTTCGCGCAGACCTTGCAGGTTGTCCGCGAAGCGGTCGCAGTACAGGGCCATGGCCACCCACTTCTGGTTCAGGAACCAGTTGTAGTGCACTTCACGCGCCAGATCGGATTTGCGCAGGGCGGGGGTGCGCTCCATGTAGCGCAGGGCAAGGGTCTCGACCAGACGAACCATCTGTTGCTTGAAGTCCGGACGGTCGCCATAGAGGAGTTTGAAGAGGGAATATATGGCGTAAAAATTCGCGCCCAGCCGGGTATAGAAATGGCGCAGCCGGAATTTGCCGATTTCGGGCCTGAGTCCGGCCAGGATTTCGTTCAGCAGGGCATGGGAAGCTTGTTCGTACATGTATTCATCCTTTATGATTCAGATTCTTGCAGCCACGCAGCGGCCTCGGGCCAGAAATGCGCGACTCCTTCCAAAATTCCTGCGCTGTAGTTCCCGTTCATGCCGAGATATTCGCCCGTGGCGATGTACAGCGCTTCGCGTCCTGTTGCCGCCACCCGTGATTTGATTTCGGGGTCGGCATTGGCCACCAGCACCGCCGGAATGTCGCTCAGGAGCACATCCAGGTCGTTGCCGCTGTCGCCGGCGAAGAGGGTGTCGTGCAGGGAAAAGTGTTGCCGCTCCATCATGAAGCGAATGGCGTGCAGCTTTCCGGCGCTTTGCGGCAGGACATCGAGCAGGCCGATATGCGCCAGTTCGTCGATGCTCCAGATCAGGTTGGCGCGGATGCCCTCGCGTTCCAAGCATTCGCGCATGCGGGCCGTCAGCGCGCCGGAGTCCACGTCCAGATGAACATAATAGCTGAGTTTGAAGGAGGCCTGCTTTTCCCGCTCCTGCAAGTGCAGCTCAGGGAAGCCGCGCAGTAGGCTCGCAAGACCTTCGGAGTGCATGCCGCCCCAATCCGGCGCGATGTGCCGTTCCCATGTGCTCCATGGTAGCCATTCTTCCGCCCTGATCTGATAGATGCTCGCCCCGACGTCGGCGATGGCGAAGTCAGGACACGGCAGCTCGAACTCCGCGATGGCGTCTTCGATCAGAGCACGGTGGCGTCCGGTCACGTAGGCAAGACAAATCTCCTCGCGTGCCGCCAGCTTCCGGAACAGGGCCTTGGCCGACGGCCACGGAGGATTTGGGCCGTTGGGGATCAGGGTTCGGTCCAGGTCGGTGCAGAGCAGAAACCGTCTCATGACGCGCCTTCCTCCTGGGCGGGAAATCCGTAATGGGCCATGGCGTCGAGAATCCCCGCCGCAAAGGAGGCCTCCGAGAAGTGGATGCCCTCGATGTTCGCAAGCTCGGACAGTTCAGTGATATGCCGGTTGTCCACCACGGTGCCCAAGGTGTTGCCGCGCAGCATGTCGGCGTCGGCTCCGGTGACCCCGGCCACCAGGGTGCTTTCCAGCGGAAAGTCGAGCTGCTCGGAGCACCAGCGCAGCGCCAGCCCCTTGGAGGCCCGAAGCGGCAGCACGTCCAGGTATTGGCCGAAGGAGACGAGCACGTTCACGGCCTGCTCGTTGTGCTGGAGCAGCTGGCGAACCTGCTGTCCGCTGATCACGGAGGTATCGATGTAGTAGCTGATCTTGAACGCGCTCTGGTGCTTTTTGGGCTGCAGGGACAGGCCCGGAATGTCGCGCAGCGTCTTGCGCACTGCCCGAGGATCCCAGAGGTGGTTGATGTGTTGTTCCCAGATAGTGTCCTGGGTGAGGTTCGGTGCGTAATGGATTTCCGTGCCCTGACCCGAGATCAGCACGTCGGGTTGCGGGATCTTGTGCTTGCGCAAGGTGGCCAGGGCGTTGTCCAGGCGGCGTCCGGTGACGATGCCGAAGAGGACGGTCTTGCGGTGGGCGTGCAGGGTCTGCAAGAGCGCCGTGAGCGAGTAGTTTTCGCCGATGAGGCTAAGATCCAGTTCCGCGAAGAGCGCCTGTTTGCGGGAAATGCCCCTGCGTCGGATCGGAGCCATGCGGATCAGCGGTGCGGTTTTTTCCACCAGCGGACGGACAACATCCAGATATTTTTCCACGTGCGCCTGCCATGAATAGTGACGGCGCACGCCGGACAGGCCGTTCTTGGCGAAGGTGCGCCACTCTTTTTTATCGATCAGGGTGCGTAGGATCGTTTCTGCCATGGACTCCTTGTCGAGGGGATCGATGAGGTGACCGTTGCGGCAGTTTTTGATGATGTCGATGGGGCCGCCTTCCTCCGTGGCCACGATGGGCAGCCCGCAGGCAGCGGCTTCGAGCAGGGTCAGGCCGAAGGGCTCGGTCAGCGCGGGGTTGACGAAAACACCGCGCGATGCGGCGGCCAAGCGGAAAAGGATGGCTACTTCCTCGGGCCGGTGATGCTTGGGGTAGGCGATCTTGCCGTAGAGATCGTGGCGGTCGACGGCGAGGAGGATGTCGTTCAGGACGCCCCGCGCACCTTCATCCATGTCCTGGATGTCATCGCGGTTGCCGGCCACGATGACCAGATTGGCGGCTTCCTGCAGATGAGGGGATTCTCCGTAGGCGTCGATGAGGGTCACGATGTTCTTTTTCGGGTCCGGCCGCGAGAGCGCAAGCACCATGGGGCGCGCCGGGCGGTGCAGGAAGCGTTTCAGTTCATTGGCGATGGCGGTGTTTTTTTCGCTCTCGCGGGGCGGATAGAAATGGCTGAGGTCCGTGCCCGGAGGAATCACGCACATGCGTTCGGGCTGGTAGAAATCGTAGAGGCCGTATTGTTCCTCGATCTCCTGCCCAGTGCTGGTGATGATGCGCTCGGCCGCGCTGAGCGTGGTCTCCTCCGCTTCGATGCGCCGGGACATCTTGTACGTGTCTTCGATCTGTCCCCGCGAACTGCCGCTGGCCAGAAGCCGCAGGCGCTTGCTGCGCCCCAGGGAGTGTCCGGTGTGAACGAGGGGAATGCCCATCTGGTGCGAGAGTCTGGCTCCGACATAGCCCGCATCGGCGTAGTGGCTGTGCAGGAGATCGGGGATGCGCTCCTGGCTTTTGAGGAAGGTGAAGACGTTGTCGGAAAAATTATCCAGCGAGTCCCACAGGAGCTCCTTGCGCAGGTATTTTTCCTCTCCGCATTCGATGCGCACGATGCTGGCCTTGTCGGACAGGGGCTCGGTCACCTGCGCATAGTCGGGACTGACGGCGTCGTCGATGACCCTGCGCGTCAGCAGGATGGCTTTTTCCACATCCGGGCGTTCGCCAAGAGCGCGGGTCAGTTCGACCACGTATTTGACCTGTCCGCCGGTGTCCGCGTCGCGGCCCAGCTCCATGTCATGTCCGCGCACCAGTCCGTGAATGCTGATCAACACGATAAAAAGCGGTTTTTTGACGGGCTGTCCGCGTGTCTTCACCGTGTCCACTCCTTGGTAAAATTTTGATAAAATTCAGAATCTTCGGGAACAGCGCCCCGGATTTCGCAGATGGCGGAGGCAAAGTCGTCGGCACGCTTCAGGGCGGTGGTTTCTGGCCAGCACGACAGCATGCCAAGGATGCACACGGCGGAAAAGGCGTCTCCCGCGCCTACCGTGTCCACGATGCGCGAGGGCTCCTTCCCGGGGGAGGCGATAAAGAGCTCATTGTCCCTGTCCAGTTGCCAGGCTCCGTATTTTCCGCAGGTCACGATCAGGCGGTCGATGTCGAACATGCGCTTGAGTTCGGCTCCCTGCGCTTGCGCCAACCCTTCGCCCGCCTTGAACATGTCCGCCAGGGTGCGCAATTCCTCGTCGCTCAGCTTCACGATGTCTGCACTCTGCAATGAAAACCGGACCGTGTCCTCGTCAAACCAGGGTTCGCGCAGGTTGATGTCCAGAAACTGTGGGGCTTTGATGTTTTGCAGCATCTCCGACAACGCTTGCCGGGTGACGTGATGGCGCTGGCTCAGGGTGCCGAAATAGACGAGTCCTGGTGCTTCGGCCGCCATCGCCGCAGCCGTGGCGTCGGCCGGGTCGATGAAGTCATAGGCCTGCCGGGGCAGAATCTCGAAGCGGTGTCCCGCGTCTTCGAGATGGACCCGCACCTGTCCCGTGGGCAGGTTGTCGTCGATCTGGATTCCCGAGACATCCATGCCCCGTTCCTTCATGCCGGCAAGAATTCTGGTGCCAAGGGCGTCGTCTCCCAGGCGGGAGATCATGAGCGGTCTTAGCCCGAAGGCCGCAAGGTGCCGGGCGACATTGAAGGGCGCGCCGCCGAGAACCGCGCGATCGGGAAAGACGTCCGCCAGAATTTCTCCGAAAAGGATGACGGCAGGGCTTTGGCCTTCAGGGGCGGGGTCTTGATGCGCGGCGGGTTGCCGAGGGCTTGTCGTGAGTTTCATACGGATGTCTCGTCATTATGTCGAATTTACAGGATGTTTGTGTGCCTCATGTCTCATTGATGAATGATTTTAATCAGTATTTGCTGTTGTAACTTCATATCCAGTGAAATGTCTGGAAAGCTGATTGACGTTTTATCATGTCGATGAATTCGAGATGTTTTTTTAAGGGAAGTGTAGCTAGCGGATCAATAAAAAAGCAGATGTAAATTTTTTTGTTACATTCTTTATGCGAATGATGTCAATAAAAGCAGGAACTATCCATTTCTCGCATGACAGATGCGGATGTGGACAAAGTGTGGAAGTTCTGGCGCTGGATGTTCGAGGCCTGTCTGGAAGGATGTCCTGGAGGGCGACCGGGAGACAGGTTCAAGTCTGGCGAAGGCTTTTGGCTCGGTTGGTCTTTGGAGAAGAATGAAAAAAGGGAGCCGTGAGCTCCCTTTTTTCATGTCTTATGCTTGATCAGGTCAGCCGATGACTCCGGGTGAGTCGACGGGGTTTTCTTCAATGGGCGTGTTGCGCGCCGCGAGCATGAACCAGACGAAGCAGGCCGCGGCCACGGCGATGCCGATGGGATAGCCGTAGTCGGAGCTCAGGTGCAGCGGAAATTCCGGGGCCACGCAGAGGTAGGTGGAGCAGACCGCTGTCATGAAGGTCGCGGGGACGCTGGCGATCCAGTGTGCCTTGCCGTGACGGACCAGGTACATGGCCGAGGCCCAGAGCACGATGGTGGCGAGGGTCTGGTTGGCGAAGCCGAAGTAGCGCCAGATGACGTTGAATTCCGTCTTGGTGATGATGAAGCCGATCACGAACAGCGGCACGGCGATCATGAGGCGCTTGATGACGGACTTCTGCTCGACCTTGCTGAAGTCGGCGATGATCAGGCGCGCGGCGCGGAAGGCCGTGTCACCGGAGGAGATGGGCAGGATGATGACGCCGATGATGGCCAGGAAACCGCCGATGGGTCCCATCAGCGTGGTGGCGACCTGGTCGACCACTGCTGCGGGGCCGCCGCTGGCCAGGGTGGCCTGCAGGGCTTCGGGGGTCTGGTAGAAGGTCATGCCCAGGGTGGCCCAGACCAGAGCGATGATGCCCTCGCCGATCATGGCGCCGTAGAAGATGGGGCGGCCGCATTTTTCATCGGGGATGCAGCGGGCCATCATGGGCGACTGCGTGGCATGGAAACCGGAGATGGCTCCGCAGGCGATGGTGATGAACATCAGCGGCCAGATGGGCAGGCCCTTGGGATGCACGTTGGCCAGGCCCACGCCGTTGGGGAAGAAGGTGTAGCCGTCCACGATGAGCATGGCCGAGAGGCCGAAGGCCATGATCAGCAGGCAGGCGGTGAAGAGCGGATAGAGACGGCCGATGATCTTGTCCACGGGCAGGATGGTGGCCAGGAAGTAGTAGGCGAAGATGATGCCGGTCCAGACCACGACGGCCACGTTTTTGTCCAGGTTGAAGCCGATCTTGACCGCCAGAAGCTTGGCCGGTCCGAGGATGAAGACCACGCCGACCAGGAGCAGCAGGATGACGGAGAAGACGTTCATGAACTGTTTGGCGAAGTTGCCGAGGTTGTGACCCACGGCGTCAGGGATGGATTTGCCGTCATAGCGTACGGACATCATGCCGGAGAAGTAGTCGTGCACCGCGCCTGCGAAGATGCTGCCGAGCACGATCCAGACCAGTGCGGCCGGGCCGTAGAGGGCGCCAAGTATGGGGCCGAAAATGGGCCCGAGTCCCGCGATGTTCAGGAGCTGCACCATGTAGATGGTTTTTGGGTTCATTTTGACATAGTCGACTCCGTCCGCGAGTCGGCAGGCCGGGGTGGCCTTGCAGCTGTCGACGCCGAAACTGGATTCGACGATCTTGCCGTAAACGAAATAGCCGGTGATAAGCGCCGCGACGGCGAAGAAGAAGTAAAACAAGTGTCCCTCCTTGGAAAAAAGTTGGTTGCGCCAGATCTCTTCAAATCAACTTTCGGTCATGCTGCCATGACCGGGATGGTTTGCCGAGTCGAACTCGGCGGATATGACGCGCTTTAGGCCAACAGGATGCAAGGGGACAAGAAGTCTCGTTTAAAATGTCTTTTTCAGCGCCTGAAGCGTTCGCCAGGAGAGCCGAAACGTCTTGTTCGTGATCGGAATTGTCGGCGCCGATGAAGAAACGGGAGCTAGACCCGGGCCGGCATGGGCAGCATGAAGTCGATGCAGGTGCCCTGGCCGGGCGCACTGACGACCTGCGGGAGATAGGACGGGCCGAAGATCTGTTCCAGCCGCTGGAAGCAGTTGCGCACGCCGATTCCGCCCGACCGGGAATCCAGCCTGGTCTTGGCGAACAGCCGGTTCACCTGGGACTGATCCATCCCTACCCCGTCATCCTTGACCTCCACATGCAGGCACGCGCCTTCCTTGCGCACCTGCACACGGATCTCTCCGCCGTTTTCGTGGGCCAGAATGCCGTGACGCACGCTGTTTTCGACCAGGGGCTGAATGATCAGCGGCGGGATGGGCCAGGATTCGCATCCTTCCTGCACGTCGAAGTCGATCCGAATGCGCTCACCGAAGCGGGCCTGTTCGATGGCCAGATAGCAGCGGATCTGGTCCAGTTCCTCGGACAGGGGCACGAATCCCCGGCTGGCCTCAAGGCTCTTGCGCAGATAGCTGGACAGGTCCTGGAGCAGGCTGCGGGCCTTTTCGGGACTGGTGCGGCAAAAGGAGGTGATGGTGTTCAGGGAGTTGAACAGGAAGTGGGGATTGATCTGGGCCTGCAGGCGCCGGATTTCGGCATGGGCGAGCATGCGTTCGGTGATCTGGATGTTTTCCAGTTCGAGCTGGGTGGAAAAGAGGTTGCCAAGCCCCTTGCCCAGCTCGAAGAGCAGCAGGTCGAGGGATTTGTTGGCCGTGCCATAGAATTTGAGCGTCCCGGCGACGCTTCCGCCCTTGGTCAGGGGCACGATGATGGCCGAGGCAAAGGGACAGTTCGGGTGTCCGCAGCCGATGCCCTCCTTTGCGCTCAGAAACATGGGCTGCCCGGTCTCGAGCACGGTCCGGGTAGCCTCGGTGACGATGGGCCGTCCGGCCAGGTGATGGTCGTCGCCGACGCCGATGTGGGCCAGGACGTTGGTTTCGTCGGTGATGGCCACGGCGCCGACCGCGACCCGGCTGTGGATGATGCGCGCCGTGGCCAGGGCGCTCTCGGGGGTCAGCCCGGAGCGCAAGTGACTGACCGTGGAGTTGGCGATGTCGAGGATTTCCTGGGCCTGGACCGAATCCTGCCTGGCCCGGTAGCGGAAGACCACGTTGATGACCTGTACGAAGGTGGCCGCGCCCAAGGTGTTCAGGATGATCATGGGCGCGGCGATGATGCGCACCAGTTCCACTGCTTCCGCAAAGGAGTGGGACAGGGCCAGGACCATGCCCATGTGCAGCGTCTCGCCGCCCAGGGCCAGTCCGGCCGCCCAGCGCCAGTCCACGCTGCGTTCCTTGAGATAGAGGGTCAGCAGCCCGGCGGCCGCGCCTTCGATCATGGTCGACAGGCCGCACGGCACGGCGCTGAATCCGCCGATATCGATGAGGATGCGGTGCCCTCCGGCAATCAGTCCGGAAGCGATGCCGACCACGGGGCCGCCGAAGAGGCCGCCCGTGATCACGGCCATGGCCCGAAGATTGGCCACGGACTGGGAGACGAGGTTGCCTCCGTAGGTGCCCAGGATTCCTGCCGCGCCGAAGAAGAGGATCTGCAGCAGCGTCGAACGCCACGAGGGGCCCTGGCGCAGACGCATCTTGTGGATGGGGGTGATGGTCAGGAGCAGGAAGGCTCCGGCCACGATGAGGCCGAGGCGTTCGGCCAGGGCCAGGATGAGGGCGTCGGAATTCATGGTTATCCTTTACGCAAGGCCGAGCTGGTCGCGAAAATCGCGCACCCTGGCTTTGCTGACGGTGATTTCGGTGGCCGCGTGATCGCGCATGGTCAAAAGATATTTGCCGTTGAACCAGGGCGCGAAATCCCTGACCTGCGCCAGATTGACGAGCTCGCCCCGGTTGGCGCGAAAGAAGGACAGGGCTGCGAGTTTTTCCTCCAGGCGATCCAGGGTGCCGGGGCCGTGGTGCACATACTGCGTGTCGCGCGTGTGCACTAAAGTGCGGCGCCCTTCCGTGCGGATGAGGACGACATCGGCGTGCCCGAGCAGCAGCACGCGCCCCCGATGCTCCACGGAGATGCGCACCAGCGGCTGGCCGAGTCCCATGCCCTTCAGCAGTTCTTCCAGCTTCGGCTGCGCGGCCTGACCCGGGTTCATGTGGCGCAACTGGTTGCGCAGCCGCCCCAGGCAGTTGGCCAGGCGTTCGCGGGAGACGGGCTTGAGCAGATAATCCACCGCGTTCTCCTCGAAAGCGCGGATGGCATACTGGTCATAGGCCGTGGCAAAGACGAAGAGCGGCGGCTCGGGGCATTTGAGCGCCCGCTCCAGAACATGAAAGCCGGTCGCGCCCGGCATCTGGATGTCCTGAAAGACCACTTCGGGGCGCAGTCGCACGATTTCCTCCATGGCCTGCGATGCGGACATGGCCGTGCCGACGATCCGCACATCCTCAAAGCCGGACAGAAGATAGGACAGTTCGTCCAGGGCGGGCGGTTCGTCATCGACAAGCAGGCAGCGGATAGGTGATGTCATGGGGGCTCTCATGGTGTTTGCCGCGCCTTTATCAGAATCGTGCACAAAACGCATCAAGGACGTAACTCTCTGTTTTGAAATGAGATACAGCCCGCATTGATGTCCATCCGATTCTGCGGCAGAAATAATTGTTCCGGGCGGGATAGCGCTCCACAATCATCCGGGGCTTTGATAAGCGAAGTCTTCGCCATGCCGAACCCCGAGCGTTCCGGATCAGCCGGGGCTTTTCACGGCGGATCAGCATGGCGTTCCCGCTTGTGCATGCGACTGTCCAGGAGCGTCGATGCAACAAGCGAATCAACCGCGAGGAAAACTCATGTCGAAAATTGCCTTGATCGCCCTGGCCGGGGCGTGTGGAACACTGTGCCGCTACTGGCTTTCGGGGCTGGTCTACAATGTCATGGGGCGGGACTTTCCCTGGGGCACCTGGGCGGTGAACATCACGGGCTGCTTCCTGTTCGGGCTGGTCTGGATTCTGTCCGAGGAGCGGGGGCTCCTGTCGGCGCAGGCCCGCATCCTGATTCTCACCGGCTTCATGGGCGCGTTCACGACCTTCTCGACCTTCATCTTCGAAAGCGGCGGCATCCTTGACGACGGCCAGTGGCTCAAGCTGGCCCTCAATCTGGCTGGGCAGAATGTGGTGGGGTTCGCGGCCCTTTACCTGGGCACGGGACTGGGCAGGATCGTTTAGGGGTAAAGCCCGCGCGTGCATGAAAAAGAAAACCCCCGCCGTGGCCAGGGTTGCGTGGAAACGGGGAGCGATGCAGGCCGTCTATTTCGCGTGCACGGCATCCTGAAACGCCTTGTGCCGCTCGGCATACGGGGGAAACCCGAAGAAGGCCGAGCCGGAGACCAGGACGTCGGCTCCAAGGTCGAAGAGCTCTTTTGCGTTGTCCAGGGTCACGCCCCCGTCGACCTGAATCAGTGTCGACAGCCCGCGAGAGCGGATCATGCCGGACAGGGTCGCGATCTTGTCCTTGCAGAACGGGATGAAGGACTGGCCGCCGAAACCCGGATTCACGCTCATGATGAGCACCATGTCCAGCTGGGGCAGCAGATACTCGACGACACCCAGCGGCGTGGCCGGATTCAGCGACAGGCCGACCTGCATGCCCGCCTCGCGGATGGCGCTGACCGTACGCTCGAGGTGCAGCGTGCTTTCGGCGTGGATGCAGAGCAGATCGGCGCCCGCGTCGGCGAACTCCTGGATGTAGCGCTCGGGGCGTTCGATCATGAGGTGCACGTCGAAGAAGAGCCGGGAGGTCTTGCGCAGGCGCTTGATGACCGGAGGGCCGAAGGTGATGTTCGGCACGAAGGCCCCATCCATGACATCCCAGTGCACCCATTTGAGGCCGGCCTCTTCAAGGGCGGTCAGCTCGGAGCGTAGCGCGCCGAAATCCGAGGACAAAAGGGACGGCGAGAGGATGAATTCGCGCATCATTCCTCCCTGTCGCCCATCTTGAAGTCGACCTGGATCTTGTACATCTTGGTCGCAGGCAGGTTCAGGATGGAGATGCCCGTCTTGCGGGTGATTCCGGCCAGGGTCTCCTGCACATCTTCCCAGGACGGACCGATGAAGGTGAACCAGATGTTCTGACGGTGCTGGCGCAGGTAGTTGTGCGTAACGCCTGGGAGCTTGTTCACCTCGGCGATGAATTCGTCCAGCTTGTCCTCGGGCACGGCGGCGGAGCACAGGGTCGAGTGCCAGCCCAGCTTCTTGGACTGGAAGTTGGCCCCGATGCGGCGGATCACGCCTTTTTCCGTCAGCGCCCGCACGCGGGCCAGAGTTTCGGCCTCGGTCAGGCCGACCTTGAGGCCGATCTCTTCATAGGGACGGGCTTCGAGGGGGAAGCCCGTCTGGATCATG
Organism: Desulfomicrobium norvegicum; assembly: GCF_900114595.1. Lineage (NCBI taxonomy): Bacteria > Pseudomonadati > Thermodesulfobacteriota > Desulfovibrionia > Desulfovibrionales > Desulfomicrobiaceae > Desulfomicrobium > Desulfomicrobium norvegicum. The sequence goes on from NZ_FOTO01000003.1 coordinate 65,620, forward strand.
TCCAGGATCTTCTTGTCAAAATCATCCATGCTTCCACCCATCAGGCTTTGCGCCGTTCGGCGAGTTTGGGAATGTACGTGCACAGCGGTTCTTCGCCCATGTAGTTGTCGTTCATGGAATATGCCCGGGCACGGCAGCCGCCGCAGACCTTGTGGTATTCACAGATGCCGCACTTGCCTTCGTAATCTTCCTGGGTGCGAAACTGCTTGAATTGCTTCGATGAACGCCAGATTTCCGGAAACGGGGTGGTGCGGATGTTGCCGCAGTCCAGCTCCAGGTAGCCGCAGGGCTGGACCTGGCCGACGTGGGAGATGAAGCAGAAGCCGGTTCCGCCAAGACAGCCCCTGGTCATGGCGTCGAGGCCGAAGTTTTCGGGTGTGACCGGCACGCCCTCGGCCTTGGCCCGCTGACGCATGATGCGGTAGTAGTGCGGGGCGCAGGTGGCCTTTAAGTGCATGTTCGTGGTCTTGCGGAAATCATAGAACCAGTTGAGCACGTCCTCGTATTCCTGGCCCGTGATGACCTCGGCTCCGAGCTGGGCGGCCCGGCCCGTGGGCACCAGCAGGAAGATGTGCCAGGCCACGGCGCCTATGTGTTCGCAAAGGTCGAAGATCTTCTTGAAGCTGCTCAGGTTCGCACGGGTCACGGTGGTGTTGACCTGGAATTCGATGCCGGCTTCCTTCAGGTATTCGATGCCACGCATGGAAGCGTCGAACGCGCCCTGCACGCCGCGAAACTCGTCGTGGCTTTGCGCGTCGGGACCATCGATGGAGATGGAGCAGCGCTGCACTCCGGACTCGCGCATCTTCTGCGCGGTTTCCGGGGTGATCAGCGTCCCGTTGGGCGACATGACGCAGCGCAGGCCCTTGTCGGTGGCGTAGCGGATGAGCTCATAGACATCGGCGCGCATCATGGGATCGCCGCCGGTGAAGATGATGATCGGATTGCCGACTTGCGGAAAGGTGTCGATGAGCGCCTTGGCCTCGGCCGTGTCCAGCTCGCCCTCGTAGGGTTCCAGGTGCGCCTCGGCCCGGCAGTGCTTGCAGGCCAGGTTGCAGGAGCGGGTCACTTCCCAGGCGATGAGCTTGCAGGCCGGGGTGCCGTCGGCCAGGGTCGTGACCATGCCGCCCGGGTGTCCGCCGGGTTTGCCCCCGGGATGTCCACCCGGGTGACCACCCGGATGCCCGGCAGGGGGCCCGTCCAGACCCGAATGGCCTGCGCCGTGATGAGGATTTTTTTGCATTATACGTGTCCCGCCTTGAGCAGGTCTTGGGTGAAGTAGGAGAGGATCAGGTCCGCGCCGGCCCGCTTGAATGCGATGAGGCTTTCGAGCGCCACGGCGGTTTCGTCGATCCAGCCGTTCATGGCCGCTGCCTTGATCTGGCTGTATTCCCCGCTGACCTGATATGCGGCTACGGGCAGGTCGAAGTTGTCACGGACCAGACGGATGATGTCCAGATAGGGCAGGCCCGGTTTGACCATGAGGATGTCCGCGCCCTCTTCCACGTCGGCGGCGGCTTCGCGCAGGCCCTCGCGCCAGTTGGCGGGGTCCATCTGGTAGGTCTTGCGGTCTCCGAATTTGGGCGCGCTTTCGGCCGCGTCGCGGAAGGGGCCGTAAAAGGCCGAGGAGTACTTGACCGCGTAGGACATGATGGGCGTGTCCAGGAAACCCTTTTCATCGAGGGCTTCCCGGATGGCAGCCACCCGACCGTCCATCATGTCCGAGGGCGCGATGATGTCCGCGCCGGCCTGGGCCTGGGCCACTGCCGTGCGGGCCAGCAGCGCCAGGGTCGGATCATTCTGGACTACGCCTTCGGGGGAGACCAGTCCGCAGTGCCCGTGGGAGGTGTATTCGCACAGGCAGGTGTCCGCGACCACGATCAGCTCGGGCCAGCGGCTCTTGATGCGGCGGATGGCTTCCTGCACGATGCCGTTTTCGGCATAGGCCTGGGTGCCGGCCGGATCTTTTTCAACGGGGATGCCGAAGAGGATGAGGCTTTTGAGACCCGCATCCACGGCCGGACCCACTTCGCTCAGGAGCTGGTTCAGGCCCAGCTGGAACTGTCCTGGCATGGAGCTGATGGGCTTCTTGAAGTCCGGGTCCGATTCTACCACGAAATACGGCTGGATCAGGTCCTCCCGTCCCAGCCGGCTCTCCCTCACCATGTCCCGCAGGACGCTCCTTGAACGCAGCCGGCGGCCGCGATGAAAGGTGTTCATGCCGTTCTCCTAGAGCTTTTCGCCGCTGATTTCCTCGTCGGTCAGATAACAGGCCGGATCGTGAGCCCAGAAGTCGTCGTAAAAGGCTTCGGCGCGGGCCCGGAAGTTGCCGCCGCAGATGTTCAGGAAACGGCAGGTGGCGCAACGGCCCTTCACATGCGGGCGCTTGTCCTTGAGCTTGTGCAGAAGTTCGATCTTTTCGTCGACCCAGATCTCGGAGAAGGGGCGCTCCAGGACGTTGCCGAAGGTGTGGTGACGCATGAACTGGTCCGCGTGCACGGCGCCGTCCCAGGAGATGCAGCCGATGCCGCGTCCCGAGGAGTTGCCTTCGTTCATCTTCAAAAGTTCCATGACCTCGGCGGCGCGGGCCGGATCTTCCTTGAGCAGGCGATAGTAGACGTAGGGGCCGTCGGCGTGGTTGTCCACGGTCAACACTTCCTTGGGCTTGCCCTTGTCATGCAGGGCGCGGGTGCGATCCATGATCAGATCGACCACGGCGCGGGTCTCGGCGTGATCCAGATCTTCCTTGATCAGCTCGGAGCCGCGTCCCGAATAGACCAGATGGTAAAAACAGATGCGCGGGACTTCCAGGGATTCGACCAGATCGAAGAGGTGCGGAATCTCGGCGGCGTTGCGCTTGTTGATGGTGAACCTGAGTCCCACCTTGAGCCCTTCGGCCTGGCAGTTTTCCACGCCCTTGAGCGCCAGCTTGTAGGCGCCGGTCACGCCGCGAAACTGGTCGTGCACGGCCTCGGCGCCGTCAAGGGAGATGCCGACGTAGGACAGTCCGACTTCCTTGAGCTCGCGGGCCTTGGCCTTGGTGATGAGCGTTCCGTTGGTGGAGATGACCGCACGCATGCCCGTGGAAGTGGCATATTTGGCCAGATCCACCAGATCTTCGCGCACCAGGGGTTCGCCGCCGGAGAAGAGGATGACCGGCGCGCCGAACTTGGCCAGGTCGTCGATCATGGCCTTGGCCTGATCCGTGGAGATGGGGTCCTTGTGATTGCTCGGCTCCACGGCGTGGGCGTAGCAGTGCACGCATTTGAGATTGCAGCGCTGGGTCATGTTCCAGACCACAACGGGCTTCTTGTCCTTGGCGAACTGCAGCAGGTGAGAGGGGAGTTGGGCGGAATCGCGTCCGTAGCGAAGTGCATCGGAAGGTTCCACCGTGCCGCAGTATAATTTTGAAATACCGATCATGGTTGCCTCATGTGAACGCTGGGGTTCGTCGGGGTGATGTGCGATCCCGGCCGCGCCGGAAGGTGCGGCCGGGTCCGTAAAAAACGAGAAAGCCGAAGGCTTGTCCTAATGGTTGCCATTGTCAAGTCAAGGGGTGAAAAACGCCTACTGCAGGGTGTGGGTGGGAGGCTCGGCGTTTAAAAGCGATGCCGTGTGGTCCTTGGAATCCCCGGCGATGGGCTCGCGTCTTGCCGCCGGATTGTCCGCGCCGCTGCGGGGCTTGCGGGGATCCTTCGGCTTGTTCAGGGCCGTGCGCCACCAGGCTTTGAAGTTGCGCATCAGATCCCTCCGGTCAACAGCGTCAGGACGATGGCGACGGTTATGGCCAGCAGCATGGGCAGGATCAGGACGGCCAGCACCTGTTTGTTCGTGGCGCCGTGCACATGGCGCAGTCCCAGAAACTTGTACACGACCACGCCGATCATGGCCAAGGGCAGGCCGATGTACGGGACGATCATGAGCAGCATGGGCGCCGCGCTGTAGGTCTCGGCTCTGAAGGTGCCCTCGAAGCCTTTGGTGTCCGCCTTGAAGAGCCGCAGAAAGAAGTGGTTCATGGCGGTGTCGAGAAACAGGAAGACGCAGACTTCAATCGGGTACAGGATGAGCGAGAGAGCCGCCTGCAACGTGTTGTCCAGATTCTCGGTCAGCGCGTTCGGGGGGATGATGCCCAAGAGTTGCCAGACGGATTGGGACAGGGCCACGGCCTGGACGATGATCAGGAAGAAAAGCAGCGGTTTGACCATCCCGTATCCCACGGGCATGGCCGAGAAAAAGCCCTTGGGATTGGACAGCACCTCAAGGAAGGTCTGGGCGAAGGCGCGCGGATAGCCGGATTCGGCCTTCTCCCACAGCGGCAGGGACGGTTCCGGCTGGTGCTCGGTGTGGGGATCTTCGTCCTCGTCCTCTTTGAGCGCGGCCAGTTCGTTCCAAAGGTCTTCGTCATGCGGCGGCGCGGGCGATTCGACGGGCCCGGAAGGTGTCTGCTCCGGTTGCACCGGGCCTTGGGCCTCTTCCTGCGTGTCCCGGTTTTCAGGGGCGAACGCTGGTGCCGGAGGCGGAGAATCGGTTGTTGGTTCGATATGTTCGAGCGGAGCTATTTCACGGAATTTGAAGCGATTCCGGCACTTGGGACAAGTGGCCATGACCGCTTTCGGAGGCAGCTTCTCTTCGTTGACAGTGCGTCCGAATCCGCACTTGGGACAGATGATGTTCATGGTAAATGCGTTCTCCTCTTGCGAGAAGGCTGATACCTGCTCTTGTCTCGATTAGCAACCGCGCGGGGATTTGGCGGACACGAAGAGGTCGTCGAAGAGATGCACGAAGAGGGCGACAATGATCACGCCGCTGTAGTCCATGGGGCTGTCCGCATCGAACTCGCGTAGCATGTGGTCCGTGAATTCGGGCCTGAAATAGCCCTTGTCGCGCACGGTGGAGGCAGAGAGAACGTCGCCGATCATGTCTCTGAACATGCGCACGAACCACTTGCTCGGAGGCGCCAGAGGCTGCTTGCGGCGCTGGCTGATGGCGGGGGGCAGGAAGGTGCGGAAACTCTTTTTGAGTAGGTACTTTTCATTGAGGCCGCGCATCTTGAGATGACTGGGCAGGGAGAAGACGTACTCCACCAGCCGGTGATCCATGAACGGCGAGCGCAGTTCGACGGAATTGGCCATGCTCATGGTGTCGGCCAGAGCCAGGGTCAGGTTCGGCAGGCGCATCTTGGTCTCCAGGTACAGGGCCTGGTCCATGAGGGACCTGTCACCCGGAACGGTGGGCAGTTCTTCGTCGCGCTCTTGGATCACGGGCAGCAGGCGGTTCACGAAGGCGTCGCTCATGAGCTGTCCCTTGAACTGGAAGGCCTGGAATCTGTAGGGCAGAGCCGGATGCGCGGCCGGATAACCTTTGAGTGCGGCATACTGCATCCAGGCCTGCTGCTGTGACGTGATGCCGGGAAAGACCCGGCGCAGCAGGTTCGCGCGGCCGACGCTTTCGTTCCTGCCGATGAAGTCCATGAGCTTCAAGAGTTTGAAATAGTCGTATCCGCCCAGGATTTCGTCTGCCCCGTCTCCGGACAGGACTACCTTGAAACCCATATCCCTTATTTGTTTGGACAAAAGATAGAGCGGCAGATTCAGGAGGGTGACCATCGGGCTCTCCAGATGCCAGACCAGTTTTTCGATTTCCTTCTCGGCGATGGTGCAGAGAAATTCGTGATGGCTGGTTCCGAACGAGCTTGAGACCATGCGCGCGAAATGGCGCTCGTCATAGCCCGCGTCCTCGAAGGCGATGGAGAGGGTGTGCACGGGGGCGTTCGAGAGGTGCGCATAGAGTCCGGTGACGCTGCTGGAGTCGATGCCTCCGCTGAGGTAGGAAGCCACGGGCACGTCGGCCACGAGGCGGTCGCGCACGGCTTCGACCAGATGATGGCGCAGACCCTCGGCGGCTTCGTCCTCGGAGATTTTGGCCACGGGGCGGTCCATGGGGATGTCCCAGTAGGGGGCGGTCCGGTGTCCGTTGCCGTCAGCCAGCAGGGCGTGGGCGGGCGGAACCTGGCTGATTCCCTGCAGAAACGTATCCGGAGCCAGGTTGAATCCATAGTCCAGCAGTCGGTCCATGGCCAAGGGGTTCATGGCGCGCTGCACGCCGGGAAAGTGCAGGATGGCCTTGATCTCGGAGGCGAAGATCAGGGTTCCGTCGGGCAGGAGCGTGTAAAAAAGCGGTTTCTTGCCCATGCGGTCCCGGGCCAGGAACAGCGTTTGCGTACGAGGGGTCCAGACCGCGAAGGCGAACATGCCGACCAGGCGGCGCAGGCATTTGTCGCCCCACTGCAGGTAGGCCGCGAGCAGGACTTCAGAGTCCGAGTGGGTGCGGAAAACATGGCCAAGGCTGGCAAGTTCGGCCCGAAGCGGCTGGTAATTGTAGATTTCGCCGTTGAAAACCAGGACCGCCCCGGACGGTTCATGGACCACGGGCTGATTGCCCCCTGCCAGATCTATGACGGAAAGCCGTCTGTAGGCCAGGGCACAGTATCGATCCAGGAACAGGCCCTGATGGTCCGGCCCGCGATGGGCCAGGGCTTGGGCCATGGACGAAAGAACGTTATCTTGCGGAGAGATTCCGCTCGGATTGAAAAAACCGGCTATGCCGCACATGTCGCTTTTCCTGTTGAAGTGTGATCTGGGAAAGCGTTTGCAGAATGCGTGCCTTACATGCCGGCCAGGACTGGGCGCCCCGGCCTATCTGGCGTAATAGGCGGCCGCCCTGGGAGGTGCCTGGTGAGCCGGATTCTTGGAGATTTCCGAAAAGGCGGATCTGAAAGAGGACAGGATCCCGATTACTTCGTCCACCATGTCTATATCCATCTTGAGGTTGGCCTGCAGCAGGCGGGTGCTGCAGTACATGTAGAGCTTGTGCAGGTTCCGGGCGATTTCCCCGCCCTTGTCCGCGTTCAGGGAGCCGTCGAGTTCGGCTATGATATCGAGAGCCTGGGAAATGAGGATGCCCTTCTTGGCAAAGTTTTTCGCCTCTATCTCTCCCTTGGCCTGCTCCAGGAAGGTGATGGCACCGTCGTAAAGCAAGACCACGAGATGGCCGGGGGTTGTGGTGGTGACCTGGGTCTGCATGTAGGCGTTGGCGGCTTTGTGCACTGTGCGAACTCCTTTCTATCACTTGCCGGACAAACTGCTGATTTGCGAGCTGATCTGGGTGGAAATGTTGTTGTACGTACCAAGGACGGCTTCAAGCTTGGCAAAGCGCAGGCGCAGGTTCTTTTCCAGAAGAGTCAGACGGCGCTCCTCATAGGCGATCTTGTCGTCGATGGAATCCATGATGTCCTGGTAGTTGTCCTTGAGGACTTCAAGGGTTCCGGTCGTTGAATCTGTCAACCTTTTGAGTTCGTCAATCAGCTCCTGGGTCTTGCCGGACTTGATCTGGACCGTGCCGGAATAGGAACCGGCCGTCAGGTTGATGACTTCGATGGAAAGGCCTCGTGCCGCATTTCCATCCCCCTGGGCCACGATCTTGGTGCCGTCGATGCTGGCCGGGTATCCATTGATGCTCGCGGCGCTGATGTTGCCGCCGGCATCCACGCTGTAGCTGACGGAATACTCCCCGGCTTGGGTTACGCCCTTGATGGACGAGTCGAAATTGAAATTCGAGGATTCCACTGCGACGCCGTTCACCATTTCCTTGGTTGCCGGGTAATGGTCCGCGCTGAAGAGGCGGGCCACGGCGTCGGGGTCGGTGCTTAGCGCCGCGGAAAAGGCACCGGGGTCGAAAATGAGCATGCCGAAAGTCGGGGAGCCCTGGCTGGTGTCCGTGGTGATGCCCACGCTGCCCAGGGAAACGATGGGGTCCATGTCGTAGTCGAACCCGACTCCTTTTTCCGCCAGGATATTCTTGAGCTTCTGCTGGATCATCTGCATGCCGTAGTTGCCGGTCAAAAGGGACCCGGAAACATTTTCACCGACGGTCGTGACCTGCGTTTGGTCTTTTATTTCCTTTAGCACCGAATTCACGGCCTCGACAAAGGTCTGCACCTTCTCGGTAACCGCTTCCGGATCGAGGCTGGTGGTGATGGTCGTGCTGCCGATGCTGGCCAGATTCAGGGTCACGCCGGAGATGATGTCCGAAATGGAGTTTGAGTTACGCTCGAAGTAGCCGTCGGTGGCTCCCTGGATCTGTGTGAAGGCTGCCGGTTGAAGTTCGCCGACCGTGGTCCCGGGGGAATTGATGATGGAAATCTGTTTGTCCGATCCCGCCGCTCCGGTCAGGGTCAGCTCGACATTGCCGGACACGTCCGTGGCCGTGGCCATGGTGGAGCCCACCGCAGTGTTGATTTTTCCGGCCAGCGAAGCGTAGGTGTCCGCGGCCGCGACATCGACGGAATACAGCGTTCCGCCGTAGGCGAACTTGAAGGTTCCGTCGGCGGTGGTGATTGTGTCCGTCGTGGTCTTGCCGGTAAAGGTGGCCTTCAGTATTTCCGCAGTGGCTGTGGGGGCAAGAGGAAAGCCATCGACCCGGAGTTTTGCGTTGGCGGCATTCTGGGTTTCAATGAACTGACTTTGGCTGAAATTTGTGAGCAGATTGGCCGAGGTCGAGTTTGCATCGACAATGAAGTCATTGCCGGCGCCAAGATCCATGCCTCGAATCTGCAGCCTGTAACCGCTGCCGTCGTTGACCACGCTGGCTCGTACGTAGTTGCGATTATCCGCGTCGGAGTTGATGAGACTGGCGAACTGACTCAGGGTCGTGGTGCTGGTTACGTTCACGGAGACCTGCCGGGAGCCGGCCGTGAAGACGAATGTCCCGTCCGCGCCGCCGCTGATGACGTCATCCGGAGAGGAAAAAATTACCGCCCCCATGTGCATGTCGTTGGTCGCCAGGGACAACACATCCACCTGGTGGGTACTTTCTTCCGCGTTGCTGCCCGCCTTTGCGGTCAAGGCGGTGGTGTTGGAAGAGATGGCGTTCTTGATCAGGAACTCGTCCGTGGTGTTCATGGTATCCAGCGACGCCTTGAGGGAAAGCATGTTGGAAGAGAGCGAATCAAAGGCTTCACTCTTGGCTTCCCATCCCGACCGCCAGTACTCGAGCCGCTTGGTTCGGGTCTGTTCGACTTCGATGAGCTTGGTCACCATGGAGTCGAAGTCCGTCCCGGACCCGAGGCCCGTGAAGCGGATGGCTCCGGAAATAAGCGAACTGGTCAGGTCATCAGCCATGTCATTCCTCTGGTGCGTTGGGTTGGACGAGTCTATTCACACTTCGAGCAATCCTGGTGCCAGAATCAACATTATCGAGTTAAAAAGGCCGGGCCGCTTCCGCGACCCGGCCGGGAAAGAGGTTTTACGAAGCTGTCATTATCCCTGCAAGAGCTGCATGGCCATATTCGGCAGGCTGTTGGCCTGGGAAAGCATGGCCACTGCGGACTGGGTCAGGATCTGGTTGCGCACGAAGTTGGTCATTTCCGTGGCGACGTCGGCATCGGAGATCTGAGACTCGGCTGCCTGCAGGTTCTCTGCCTGGATCTGCAGGTTGGTGATGGTGTTCTCAAGACGGTTCTGCAAGGCGCCGAGGTTGGCTCGGATGTTGTCCTTGGAGGTGATGGCCGAGTTGAGGGCCTCCAGGGCTTCCTGGGCGCCCTGCTGGGTGGAGATGCTGTAGCCTCCAGATGCCGCGTTGCCGGTTCCGTTGGCCCTGGCGGCGTCTGAAGCGTTGCCTACGCCCAAGGCTGAGGCGGTGGAGTTGCCGATGGAGATGTAGTAGTAATCTTCCGCGGAGTCGTTGCCCGTGCCAAAGTGAACCTTCAGGGGGCCGGTTGAGGCCAATCCGCTGCCCGAGTGCTCCTTGCTCCAATTCGCAACGGCCGCGTTTGTGCTGGATGCGGAGAGGTTGCCGTTCAGCAGGTAAATTCCGTTGAAGTCCGTGGCGTTGGCGATTCGGGTGATTTCCGAGGCCATGGCCTGGTACTCCGAGTCGATGATCAGACGCTGGTCCGAAGCGTAGGTGCCGGTGGCCGCCTGGGTGGCCAGTTCCTTCATGCGGATCAGCTTTTCGTCGATGACGCCAAGGGCGCCGTCGGCGGTCTGGATCATGGAGATGGCGTCATTGGCGTTTCTGACACCCTGGTTCAGGGATGCGATATCCGCACGCATGAGCTCGCGAATGGCGAGGCCCGCCGCGTCGTCGGCGGCCGAAGTGATGCGCAGGCCCGAAGACAGGCGGCTGACGGATGTCGACAGGTTGCCGTACGCGGATGCCAGGTTGCGGTTCGCGTTCATGGCCATCAGGTTGTGGTTGATAATGAGTGACATAAAAAATTCCTCCTTGAAAGATTAGCGGCGTCCTTGCCTTTGAATCGAGCAGTTTGCGGGCCTTGCTCATTGTTCTTGATGAGTAAATCGGCCGGACGGAGAATTTCTTTAGAGGAATTTTGTCCAACATCGCATGTCGGACAAAGATTATTCGAAATCGGGGATGTGCTTGCGGGCCTCGGTGGTCGGAATGCCGCGCGAAATGGCGATGGATTCCAGGTTGTCCTCGGCGTCGGACTTGCGAAGATACAGCGGCTGGGGGGGCTGGCTTGAATACTCCGCCGCGCATGCAGCGGCCAGCAGAGAGGACGGCAGGGGCGTATCGAGAAATTGAGGCAGGACCGTGGCCTTCGGCAAGGCCAACAGTTCGGGATTTTTGCGCAGTCCGCTGCCGAGCAGAAAGATGCCCGCCGGACGTGACTGCAGCAGTTCGTGAGCCTTGGGAACCGGCAGCGGCCGGACAGGAGCCAGAGGCATGCCGGCCTTAAAGCCCTGAATGTAGACCTGACCCTTGCGGGCGTAAGTCAGGACCCAAAGTTCTGTGTCGCGCACGAATGGTTCGGCCTGGGCGGCCAGGATTTGCGGATATTGCAGGCCGGCCATGGGGATGGCGTGCGGACGGGACAGCCCGTGCATGGCCGCGTGGGCTATGCGCAGGCCCGTGAACGATCCCGGCCCACGCACACAGGCGATGCCGGAAAGCTCGGCGGCGCCCATGGCCTGCACCCCAAGGGCGCGTTCGATGGCCGTGGGCAGGTGGCGGATGGATTGCCCGGGGCATAGGACCTCTTCGCTGAACATGACCTCGCGGGGGCTGCCAAGGACAACCTGAATGCGTTCCTCGGCGCAGTTCAGCGCGAGATAGCGGCTACTTGAAGTGTCGGAGAATATCATTGAATGTGGCCAGGATCATGAGCATGAGCAGCAGCATCATGCCGATCTTCAGGGCAACTTGCTGAACTCGCGGGCTCAGGGGTTTGCCGGTGACGGTTTCCAGGAAGAAGAAGAGGATGTGCCCGCCGTCCAGCACCGGGATGGGCAGCAGGTTCAGGATCCCAAGGTTGATGCTGATCAGCGCGGTCAGGGCCAGCAGATTGACAATGCCGTTTTGCGCTTCCTTGTGGATCATCTCAGTGATGAGGATGACTCCGCCCATGTCCGACATGGGGATGACCCGCTCGATGAGCTTGACGATGCCCATGACCATCAGCCCGCTGACTTCCCGGATTTGACGGGCGCCCTGAACCGCGGCGTCAAAAAATCCAAGCTCGCGACTCAGGATTTCACCCTTGGGGGCGATGCCGAGCATGGGCATGGTCTTGATTTCGCCGAACAAATTGCGCTTTTCCTGCAATCGCGGAGTGACGTGCACGGAAAAGAGCTCGCTGCCCCGTTGCACGGTCAGGAACATCGAATCGCCTTCATTGGTCTCGATGCGATCGACCAGGTCTTCCCAGACCTCGATCCGTACGCCATCGATTTCGATGATCTGATCTCCGGGGACGATGCCGGCTTCTTCGGCCGCGCTTGAGTTGGTCACCTGGCCGATAACGGGTAACAGCTCCTGCACGCCCTGGCTGTAGGCCAGACCCCAGAAAATGAACCAGGCCAGGATGAAGTTGAATACGGGCCCGGCCAGCACGACCAGCATGCGTTGCCAGGGCGGTCTGCGCGAAAATGATTCCTCCGGGCCAAATCCTTCGGGAAGTTCGGCGTCGACAGATTCACCCACGAGCTGCACGTATCCGCCCAGGGGAAAGGCGCAGACCCGGTAGTCCGTCTTGCCCCGGGTGAAGCCGAAGAGCCGCGTCCCGAATCCCAGGGAAAAGACGCTCACCCCCATGCCAAGGCCGCGAGCGACCACGAAGTGCCCCAGTTCATGAAAGAAGATCAGTCCGCCCAGGACCACCACCACAGCCAGAATACTGGTTACCATTCGCCTTTTCCTATGGCCTCTTCGGACCGAGTTCGTGTTTGTGCATCAAGGTCCAAAATGTCCCCCAGATCATGCATCAAGGTCAAGGAATGTTTGCCCAGCATCATCTCGATGAGCCGGGCAATGCCCGGAAAAGAGATGCGTCCGTCAAGAAATGCCTGAACCGCGATTTCATTGGCGGCATTGAGCACCACAGGGTGGCTGGGGCCGGCGGAAAGCGCCTCGCGCGCCAGATTCAGACAGGGAAAGCGCAGCGGATCGGGGGCCTCGAAAGTCAGGGTGCCGATCCGGGCCAGATCGAGGCGCTCAAGGCCGATGTGCAGTCTTTTGGGATAGCCGAGGCAGTACCCGATGGGGATCTCCATGTCCGGCATGCCCAGATGGGCCAGCTGCGAGCCGTCTTCGTACTCGACCAGGGAGTGGACGATGGATTGGGGATGGACCACCACGTCCACCTCGTCCAAAGACGCACCGTATAGATGCACGGCCTCAATGATCTCAAGGCCCTTGTTCATCATGGTCGCGGAGTCGATGGAAATTTTTGCGCCCATGGACCAGTTCGGGTGCCTGAGGGCCTGGGCAGGAGTCACGGCCTGGATTTCCTGCAGGCTTCTTGTGCGAAAGGGGCCGCCCGACGCGGTCAGGATCAGGCGGCAGGCCTGCCTGCCCTCATGGCCCGCGAAGGCCTGAAAAAGGGCGTTGTGCTCCGAGTCCACGGGAAGAATGACGGCTCCGCTGGTCCGGCAGGCACTGCGGAAAAGGTCTCCGGCCAGAACGAGGGCCTCCTTGTTGGCCAGGCACAGCACCTTGCCGGCCTCGGCAGCGGCCAGGGCCGGGACCAACCCGGCAGCGCCGACCTGGGCGGCCAGGATGAGGTCGGCCTCGGGCAGGGTGGCCATGGCCGTGTACCCTTCCTGTCCAACGAGAATGCGCGGGTTGTACCCAGCAGGGAGCAGGACGGAGAGTTCGTCTGCTTTTTCCTCGTTCAGGACTCCCAGGTATTTCGGACGGAAGATCTCGGCCTGCCTGGCCAGCAGCTCCATGTTCCGTGCTCCGGCCAGGGCCACGACATTGAGGTCGTCGCGATTCTTGGCCACGACCTTGAGCGCGCTGGTGCCGATGGACCCGGTGCTGCCCAGAATGGCGAGGCTGCGCTGGCCGGGGCGGTCGAAAACCGGGGAAGAGAGGCCGGAAATGTACTTCATGGCTTTTAGTCTCAGGCGAAAAAGGAGAACAAGGCGGTCAGCCCGCAGTACAGGGGAAGGGTGAAGAGCAGACTGTCGATGCGATCCAGAATGCCGCCGTGTCCGGGCAGAATCTTGCCGGAGTCTTTAACTCCGCGCCAGCGTTTCAGGGCGGATTCGAAAAAGTCGCCGATCTGCGCGGCAATATTCAGGGCCACGCCAAGCAGGGCGAAGCTCGTCCAGTGCGCGCTGCCGAAGAAAAGGCCCATGGCGGTGCAGACCAGAACGCTCGCGCAGAGGCCCCCGAGGCTGCCGGCCCAGGTTTTTTTCGGACTGACCGAAGGCCAGATCTTGGGACCGCCGATGAAGCTCCCGGCATAGTAGGCCCCGGTGTCGGCGGCAAAGGTGGTCAGCAGCACAAGTCCGATTTCCGGAGCGGAAATGGTCCGGAAGAGACGCAGGATAAAGGGCAGATACAGAAGGCCGAAGAGCAGTGTCTGGCTGTCCTTAAAAGCGTCGGGAGATTTTAGCCTGTCGTGGGCGATCAGAAATGAGACGGCCACGCCCAGCATGGCCATGCAGACCAGGGCCCCGCCGCTCCAAGACAGAGGCGCCCAGATCATGCCCAGTGCGAAGAAGAGGCCAAGGGCTTTGAAAGCAAGCTTTTCACGTCCCGGCCAGAACATGGCGTAGAACTCCATGAGACCGAGGCCCGCCACTGCCGTGACGCCGATGCTCAGGACCGGGTCGCCGCTCAAGATGGCCCAGCCCAGCAGGGGCAGCAGCAGCAGGGAAGTCAGGACGCGTTTGAAATGCGGACTTGTCATGCGGACTCCTCACCCGTGGTCCCGAAGCGGCGCTGACGGGACGCGTAGTCCTCCAGGGCGGCGTGCAGTTCGCCGACATGAAAATCCGGCCAGGGCACGGCGGAGAAATAGAGTTCGCTGTAGGCGCTCTGAAAGAGCAGATAGTTGCTGAGTCGCAGTTCGCCGCTGGTGCGCAGGATCAGGTCCGGGTCGGGCATGCCCGAGGTGTAGAGTTCGCCCGCGAACATCTCCTCGGTCAGTTCCGACGGTTTGACCTGCTTCTTCAGTAGAGCCTGGCAGGCACGCAGAATTTCAAGCCGCCCCGAATAGTTGAGGGCCAGGTTCAGGTTCATGGCCGAGCAGGTGGCGGTTTTTTCCATGGCGTGGCGTAGCACCTGCCTGGTGGGCAGGGGCAGTTCGTCCAGATCGCCGAGCACGTTCAGTCGGATGGACTGTTCCAGCAGGGAAGGAAGCTCCTCGGTCAAAAAATCCTTGAGCAGGTTGAAGAGGAAACCGACCTCCTGTTTGGGCCTGGACCAGTTCTCCTTGGAGAAGGTGTAGAGCGTCAGGTAAGGAATGCCGAGCTTTCGGCATTCCTTGACGATTTCGCGGGCGGTTTCAGTGCCGGCCTTGTGGCCGGCGCTGCGGTCAAGACCCCTGGCGCGGGCCCAGCGGCCGTTGCCGTCCATGATGATGGCGAGATGATTGAGCGGTGGCATGGACTGGATCTAGATCTCCATGATTTCCTTTTCTTTCTCGGTAAAGACCGCGTCAGCCTTCTTCACGAAGTTGTCCGTGGTTTTCTGGACTTCGTCCTGGGCCTTGTGCAGATCGTCTTCGCTGATTTCCTTGGCGGTGTGCATTTTCTTCAGGGCGTCGTTGACGTCCCGGCGCACGTTGCGGATGGCGACCTTGGCATCTTCAGTATACTTCTTGGCCATCTTGACCAGGTCCTTGCGGCGTTCTTCGGTCAGAACCGGGATGTTGATGCGAATGGCGCGGCCGTCGTTGATGGGCGTGAGTCCCAGGTCCGACTTCATGATGGCCTTCTCGATGCTGTTGAAGGCGCTGCGATCCCACGGGGAAATGGAAATGGTGCGGCTGTCCGGGATGGATACGGAGGCAACCTGATTGAGCGGGGTCGGGGTGCCGTAGTAATCGACCCGGATGCTGTCCACCAGCGCCGTGGAGGCCCGGCCGGTGCGCAGCTTGGAGAAATCCTTTTCCAGACTGTCGATGCTTTTCTGCATCCTGTTGGTGCAATCCTGTGTGTGCTTTTCCATGTCATTCTCCTTGAACAATTGTTCCGACTTCCTCGCCTCTGACCACCCGCTGGATATTGCCGGGTACAAAGAGGTTGAAGACCCCGATGGGGAGTTTGTTGTCCATGCAAAGGGATATGGCCGCGGAATCCATGACCTTGAGACGACGTTGCAGGACGTCCAGGTAGGTCAGTTTGTTGAACATGACGGCGTCGGAATGCTTTTCGGGGTCCTTGTCGTAGACGCCGTTGACCCTGGTGGCCTTCAAGATGGCCTCGCATTTGAGTTCCATGGCCCTGAGCGCCGCCGCCGTGTCCGTTGTGAAATAGGGAATACCCGTTCCGGCGGCGCAGATGACCACGCGGCCTTTTTCGAGATGACGGATGGCGCGGCGCCGGATGTAGGGCTCGGCAACTTCCTTCATGTCGATGGCGGTCATGACGCGGGTCGTGATGCCCAGTTTTTCCAGGGCGTCCTGAACCGCCAGGGCATTCATGACCGTGGCCAGCATGCCCATGTAGTCGGCCGAGGCACGGTCCATGCCCTTGGAGGAGACGGAAATTCCACGAAAAATGTTGCCACCGCCGATGACCATGCTGAGCTGCACGCCCATGGAAGCCGCCTCGGCAAGCTCGCGGCAGATGGATTGGATGGTCTGGGGTTCGATGCCGAAGCCCTGCTCTCCGGCCAGGGCCTCTCCGCTCAGCTTGAGCATGACTCTGCCGTATCGGAGTTTCTCCATTGTGTAGGTACCTCTTGGGTAAGCGGTGAACGAAAAGGAGGCCGGGATGACCAAGCCTCCTTCTCGGATGATCGTATATCCATTTCGCGCATCCGCTGCAACAGCAGGCGTGAAGCGGGACAGATGCGGGTTTCGACGATCTGAGGGCCAAAAAAAAGGGCCTTGCGGCCCTTTGCTTATGCGCCGATGGCGAACCGGAAGAACCGGACAATGTCGGCGTTTTTACCAAGAAGATCCTTGATGGTCTTCTTGTCGTCCTTGATGAAGAGCTGCTCGCGCAGACATACTTCCTGATAGAACTTGCGGATGCGTCCCTCGACGATCTTCTCGGCGATCTGGGCCGGCTTGCCTTCTTCCTTGGCCTGGTTCAGGTAGATTTCCTTCTCCTGGGCCAGGGTTTCGGCCGGGATCTGATCCGGGCCGACGCAAAGGGGATTGGCGGCCGCGATCTGCATGGCCACATCCTTGGCCAGCTCGGGAGTGGCCTGACCGGACAGTTCGACCAGGACGCCAAGTTTCTTGGTGGAATGGACGTAGGTGCCGATGGCTCCGTCGCCGGTGAAGGACACGTAGGCCAGGCGGCCGACCTGCATGTTCTCGCCGATCTTGCCGATGAGGCCGGTCAGATCGGAGGCTTCGGCAGGCAGCGCTTCCAGGTCGTCGGTCTTCTTTTCCAGGGCGAGATTGGCCAGGCCTTCAGCCAGGGCAATGAATTCCTCGTTCTTGGACACGAAATCGGTCTCGCACTTGAGTTCGCTCATGGCGGCGGATTTGCCGTCAGCGGCGACGACAACGGTCACCAGGCCCTCGGAAGTGGCGCGGCCGGCTTTCTTGGCGGCCTTGGACAGCCCCTTTTCGCGCAGCCATGCAATGGCCTTTTCTTCGTCGCCATCACATTCGGCCAGTGCCTTTTTGCAATCCATCATGCCCACGCCGGTGCGTTCGCGCAGGTCCTTAACCATCGCTGCGGTAATGCTCATCGTATTATACCTCTTCGTCTGTATCTACGGATTCTGGCTCTGCGGAACCGGCCGGAAGCTCAACTTCGGGAACCTTGGTGGTTTTGGGCTCTTCCACGGCGTCCTTGGTGCTGGCGGCGCCTTCCATGCAGGCATCGGCCATTGCGCCGGCAAAAAGCTTGATGGCGCGGATGGCGTCGTCGTTGCCGGGGATGATATAGTCAATCAGATCGGGATCGCAGTTGGTATCGACCACGGCCACGATCGGGATGCCGAGCTTGCGACATTCCTTGACGGCGATCTCTTCGCGATGCGGATCGATGATGAAGGCGGCCGCCGGCGGCTCTTCCATGTCCTTGATGCCGCCCAGGGTCAGGTTCAGCTTGGTGACCTCGCGTTCCATGCGCACGACTTCCTTTTTCAGGAAGCGGCTCACGGAGCCGTCTTCGAACATGGTTTCGAGCTTTTTCAGGCGGGTGATGCTGGTGCGGATGGTCTGGTAGTTGGTCAGCGTGCCGCCGAGCCAGCGGTTGGTGACGTGGTACATGCCGCAGCGCTCGGCTTCGGTCTTGATCACGTCCTGGGCCTGGCGCTTGGTGCCGACAAAAATGATCTTGCCGCCGCGTGCAACGGTGTCCGCGATGAAATCGTGGGCCTTGCGGTACAGCTTTACGGTCTGCTGCAGGTCGATGATGTGAATGCCCTTGCGCGCGCCGAAAATGAAGGGGCGCATCTTGGGGTTCCAGCGGCGGGTCTGGTGGCCGAAGTGAACTCCGGTTTCCAGCATCTGTTTCATACTGACATAAGGCATGGTAATCTCCTTGGTTTTATTCCTCCGTCCGCAGGAGCCCGAATGGGCCAAACCAAAAATGCGGACGTGTGGAGTGTTTGGGAACTGAAGTCGGTACGCGAGAGCTTTATGCTTGGCAAGAAAAAATTACACCCGGGCGATGAGGGGAATGACAATGGGGTCGCGCTCCAGGACCTTGCGGAAAAAGCGGCGCAGGGAGGACCTGATCTTCTCTTCCAGCTTGTAGGCCTCGCAGCCGGGGTTGCCTTCCATGACATCAAGTATGATGCACTTGGCGTCTTCGAGGATGTGGGAGAAATGCTGCTCGAATATGAAACCCTTGGACTGGATGCTGGGGCCGAAGACGATGGTCCCGAATTCGTCCTGCACCAGGAGCACGATGACAAGGCCTTCCCCGCCCAGGATCTGGCGTTCCTTGAGCACGCTCTGGCCCACGTCGCCCACGCCCTTGCCGTCGACGAGGATGGACTCGGCGAAGACAGCTTCCTCCAGGCGGATGCCCGTGGACGAAAGGGTCACGGGCTGACCGTTCTCCAGGATCAGCGCCCGTTCCGGCGCGATGCCGCGCGAAACGGCCAGCTCGGCGTGCTTGAAGAGGTGGCGGTATTCGCCGTGCACCGGCACGAAGAACTTGGGCCGGACCGTGTCGAGCATGATCTTGAGTTCTTCCTGATGGGCGTGCCCCGAGGCGTGGATGGCCTGCACCTTCTCGTAGAGGACGCTCGCCCCGTGCCGGTAGAGGTCGTTGATGACTCGGGTGATGGCCCTGGTGTTGCCCGGGATGAAGCGCGAGGACATGACCACGGTGTCGCCCTTGTGGATGTTGATCTGCCGGTGCTCGCTCCGGGCCACGCGGCTCAGGGCCGAGAGGGGTTCGCCCTGGGAGCCGGTCAGCAGGATCACGATCCGGCTGTCGTCCAGATAGGCCAGTTCTTCCATGTCGCACGAGTTTTCGCGGTTGAAGCGCAGGTGCCCGAGATCCTTGGCGACCTCGATGTTGGTGACCAGGCTGCGCCCCGTGAAGGCCACCTTGCGGCCATGCTTGGCGGCGAGATCGAAAATTTCCTGCATGCGCTGGATGTGCGTGGCGAACAGGGTCACCAGGATACGGCCCTTGGCGTCGGCAAAGACCTCGTCCAGGGAGTCCTGGATTTCCTGTTCGGTCAGGGAGAAGCCTTCCCGCTCCACGTTGGTCGAGTCGGACAGCAGAAGCAACACGCCGTCGTCCGAGAATTTCCTGAAGGCATCAAGATCGGTGGCGTGCGCGCCCTGGGGATTGCGGTCGATCTTGAAATCCCCGGTGTGCACGATGCGTCCGGCCGGAGTTTCGATGCCAAGGCCAAAGCCCTCGATGATGCTGTGGCAGACCGGCATGAAGGTCACGGCGAACTCGCCCAGGTCGACCCGCTCCCGCGCGCGCACCGGGTGCAGCTTCACGTGGGAGTCGAGATTGCGCTCCTGCAGGCGTTTCAGGGCCAGGCGCAGGGTGAACTCCGAACCGTAGAGGGGAACCTCCTGCAGATAGGGAACAAGCCAGGCCAGCGCTCCGATATGGTCTTCATGCCCGTGGGTCAGAATGATGCCCTTCAATTTGTGCTTGCGGCTGACGATGAAGTCCATGCGGGGGATGACCACATCTACTCCATAGAGTATGACATCCGGAAACATGAGCCCGCAGTCCACCAGGATCATGCTCTGCTCGGTCTCCAGGGCCATGCAGTTCATGCCGATTTCTCCCAGCCCGCCAAGAGGGGTCAGGGTCACGTGCGATTCGGGCATTAAGGGGCTCCGGTATGTTGAGGTGTGATGTGATGCTTGCGCATCCTGACGGAAACTAAGGGAAGTGGAGCCCAAGGACAAGACCAAAAAAAAGGCCGCGGTGAAGCGGCCCTTTTTTGTGCGGAAGACGGAATTAATCTTCTTCCTTCTTGCTGTCGGCGATGACCTGTTCGGCCACGTTGGGTGGGCACTCCTCGTAATGGGCGAATTCCATGGTGAAGGTGCCCTGGCCGCCGGTCATGGAGCGCAGGTCCGGGGCGTATTTCATCATTTCCGCCATGGGTACGTGAGCCTTGACTTCGGTCACGCCGCCAATGGAATCGGAGCCAAGAACCCGGCCGCGCCTGCTGGAGAGGTCGCCGATGACGTCGCCCATGAACTCGTCGGGGATGAAGACTGCCGCGAGCATGATGGGTTCGAGCAGGATCGGGTTGCACATCTCGACGGCTTTCTTGAAGGCCAGGGAACCCGCGATCTTGAACGCCATTTCCGAGGAATCCACGTTGTGGTAGGAGCCGTCGTAAACAGCCACCTTGAAATCGACCATGGGATAACCGGCCAGAAATCCTCGCGCCGCCGCTTCCTGGACGCCCTTGTCCACTGCCGGGATGTAGTTGCGCGGGATGGAGCCGCCGACGATCTCGTCCAGGAACTCGTAGCCCGCGCTGCGGGCGTTGGGCTCCATGCGGATCCAGCAGTCGCCGAACTGGCCGCGTCCCCCGGACTGCTTTTTGTGTCGGCCCTGGACCTGGGCCTTGCCCTTGATGGTTTCGCGGTAGGGGATCTTGGGGGTCTTCAGGAGGATGTTTGTCTTGTAGCGCCGTCTGACCTTTTCCACGGCCAGTTCGATGTGCAGCTGCCCCATGCCGGTGAGCAGCATGTCGCCGGTTTCATCGTTGCGGACCAGATGCAGGTTGATGTCTTCGTCCAGCAGCTTCTGAACCGCCGCGAAAACCTTGTCTTCCTCGCCTTTTTCCTCGGCGGCCAGGGCATAGGAAATGATGGATGGGCTCAAGGCCGGCTTGGGCAGGATGAAGGGGGCCTTTTCCGCGCACAGGGTGTCGCCGGTGGCCGTGTTCTTGAGCTTGGCCACGGCCACGATGGCTCCGGGTCCGACCTCCTGCTTGCACGGCGTCTGCTTTTTGCCTTCCAGAAACAGGATCTGGCCGATCTTTTCCTTTTCGTCCTTGGTTGCGTTGAGGACGCTGGCGTCGGGGGAGAGCACGCCGGAGAGCACGCGCAGCACGGAGAGTTGTCCGGCGAAGGGGTCGGCGATGGTCTTGAAGACAAAGGCGGCAAACGGGGCGTCAGGGCTCGACGGGCGTTCGTTGCCCTCGGCGTCGAGCCAGGGCTCGTGCTCAAGCGGCGAGGTCATGAGATTCTGGATGGTGTCCAGGAGCGTGACCGCGCCCTTGTTCTGCATGGCGGCACCCACGCAGACCGGGACCAGCATGCGTGCGGCGATGCCTGCGCGCAGGCCGGTGGCCACCTCTTCGTCCGTGAGCGAACCTTCCTCCAGGTATTTCTCCATCAGCTCTTCGCTGCTCTCGGCGATGTTCTCGATGGCGATTTCACGCGTCATGGTGACTTCGTCGGCCAGGTCTTCGGGCATGTCGATGGGAGTCAGGCCGCCATTCTCATCGAAGGCGTAGGCCTTGTCGGCCAGGACATCGACCAGTCCCCGAAAGTCGGCTTCACTGCCGATGGGAAGATAGAGGAGGACGGGCTTCATGCCCAGGACGTCGATCAGACCTTGATAGGCCATCTGGAAATTCGCGCGTTCACGATCCATCTTGTTGATGAATACCATGGCAGGCAGCGAGGCCTTGACGGCTTCGGACCAGATCTTCTTGGTCAGCGGCTTGACCCCGTCGATGGCGTCGATGACCAGGATCACGTTGTCCGCGCCCTGCAGGAGATAGGGGAGATCGCCTATGAAATTGTTGTCGCCGGGCGTGTCGATAAGGAAATTCAGGTTCTTTTTCCAGGGGAGCTGTGCAAAGCCGGGTTGAATACTGCCCCTGCGCTTGATTTCTTCGGGTTCGTAGTCGAGGACCGTCGAGCCCTCGTCGATCTTGCCCAACCTGGTGATGGAACCGGCGGCGAACAGCAGCATTTCGGCCACTGAAGTCTTTCCGGTTCCTCCATGCCCTATCAGGGCGAAAGTCCTCTGTTTTTGAAGTTGATCCTGCATACAGCCCCCTTATGCAAAGTATTACGCAACCATATGGCTACAGGGTATAAGATCGTTCCTGCCTTTCGGGATGAAGGACGGGAATTCGCTTGCAAAAGAGAAGAAATTGGATGAAAGTCCCACGCTCTATAACCTCAGGGTGCTTGTAACCCGTCTGCGATCCTGAACTTTTTCAAGAAATACCCCTATAGGGAGGGGGCTTGGAAGTTGTCAAGGGCAATGGGATTTTAAGCACTGCGTAATTCTTCAAAATCGTTGAGAGAAAATCATGAATACGGTCGACTCACTGCCCCTGGATCCTGCATGCGCCACGCTTCTGCGCTGCCGCGCCGAGGATATGGATGCCGATGGGGCCTGGCTTTTCTGGTCCAATCCGCCGTCCCCGGCCCTCTGCCGCAGCCTGAAGGACCATGGGCAGCTTGTGCCAGTGCTGGTCGATGGCAAAGGCGCGCGGCCCGTGCTCGTTGCGGGCGCGGCCCGGGTGGCCGCCCTGGCGGAGCTTGGCCGTGAAATTCTGTGCATGGATCTGGGGCCCCTGAGCGCCGAGGACAGAGGGCTGGCCTATGTACAGTCCAACGCCGGGGCGGAGTTGACAGACGGGCAGCTCGTCCGCGCCCTGCGCTATTTCAACGCCCTGCCGGACGTGAACATGGAGCGGGTTCTGGAGGCGCTCGGCCTTGAGGCTCGCTCCAAGCGGCTGCGTCTGGTCCGTTCCTGGCTGACGCTGCCTGCGCGCTGGGATGCGCTTCTGGTCGCGGGGGCCGTCCCCCTGGCCTGCTCGGACTTGCTGGAAGCCTTTGCCGCCGCTGACCTCGAAGCCCTTGAGGCACTCTTTGCAACGCTCTCATGGTCGCGCGGGAACGCGGTCAACGTGCTGACCTGGATTCGCGAAATCCGCGCCCGTGACGGCGTTTCCGTGGCGCAGTTGCTGGAGGGCGCTGGCTTGAGGGAGGTTCTGGCGGCCGGGCTCTCACCCAAGGACGCCATGACCCGTATCCTCCACGAAATCCGTCTGCGGCGCTACCCGGTGTTGTCGGACATGGAGCGCGATTTTATCGACACCGTCCGCCGGGTTTCGGCCGGAACGCGCTGGAGGATTGTGCAGCCGGACGTGTTCGAGAGCAACGCGGTGGAACTGAGCGTGCGCCTGACGAGCCCGGACGGGCTGCGCGCCGTCAGCGCCGAACTTGCTCGCATCGCGGCCCGTGAAGATCTGGACGGCCTTTTTCCGCTGGGTGGCAAATGAAGACGCTGCCCACCTATCTGCAGGGCATCAGCCGGGTGGTTGTCGATGCGGCCGTGGCCGATTCCCCCGTGGCGCAGCGCGTGCGCGAGAAGCTGCCCCACCTGACGGCGGAAGTGCTGGCCGAGGGCGAAGCCCTTTCCTCCGGGCTGGCGCGCGAAGACATTCTTTATCTGAAGCGATACCGGGGGCGTTTTTTGCGTCATTGTCCCGGCACCAGTCATTATCGCTGTTGCGGGTACCAGATCGTGCACATCGGCGAGAATTGTCCGCTGCGTTGCTCGTATTGCATCCTGCAGGCCTATTTTCAGGATCGCGTGCTCAAGGTCTGGGCCAACCAGGACGATCTGTGGCGCGAGCTTGACCAGGCCTTCAGCGCAAATCCGGATCGCCGTTATCGGGTCGGCACCGGGGAGTTCACCGATTCACTGGTCCTTGAAGCCCTGACCGGCTACAGCCGGGACCTGATCGAATTCCTGGGGAGCTATCCGCAAGTCTGCCTTGAACTCAAATCCAAGGTCGTGGACCTGTCCTGGATGGACGTGGTGCGCGATCCGTCCCGGGTTCTGCCGGCCTGGTCCATGAACGCGCCGGCCATCGCCGACCATGAGGAACAGGGCGAGTGCGCGAGCCTGGAAGAGCGCCTTGCCGCGGCGAGGACCTGCGCCAGGGAAGGTTTTCGGGTCTGTCTGCATTTTGACCCCATGATCCATTTTCCCGGCTGGCAGGAAGGCTATGCCCGCACCGTCGAGATGATCTTCGACCATCTGCGTCCCGAAGAGATCGCCTATGTAAGCATGGGCTCCTTTCGGCACATGCCGGACCTCAAGCGCTGCATCATCGAGAATTTCCCCGGGTCAGGCTACATTCACGGAGAGTTCATAACCGGTATCGACGGCAAACAGCGCCTGCTGCGTCCCTTGCGGGTCGAGCAGTTCCGTTTTCTGGCCGACGCGCTGCGCCGGGGCGGGCTCGATCGGCAGCTGTATCTGTGCATGGAGTCGGACGAGGTTTGGCAGGCCGTATTTGGTCGGATACCGGCGGATCTGGGGGGGCTTTACCGGCATCTGATGGCGCAGGCTTTTGGCGAATAGAGGAGAGGAAGGGGGCGTCAGGCTGGGGGGCTTTTTGAGTGGCGGAACGCGGCCCGGTGTCGCCATGGCCTTGAGGCGCTGATGGTAGGTTTTTTTTGGTGAAGAGGGAGAAGAGTGAGGTGTCGTCCGGGGTGGTGGCTTTTTTGAGTGGCGGAACGCGGCCCGGTGTCGCCATGGCCTTGAGGCCCGCCGGAACTCCTTCGCGGGCCTCGTAGAGTTGAATCGTTGCGTGCGGAGCGAAAAATTTTGAGCAGTAAGCCCGGCAACGATTCAACAAACGATGCCTGGCTCAGTCAGACAGCCGACGCGCCTCAAGACCATGGCGACACCATGCCTTGAGGCGCTGATGGAAGGTTTTTTTTTGGGTGAAGAGTGAGAAGAGTGAGGTGTGGTCCGGGGTGGTGGCTTTTTGAGTGGCGGAACGCGGCCCGGTGTCGCCACGGCCTTGAGGCCCGCCGGAACTCCTTCGCGGGCCTCGTAGAGTTGAATCGTTGCGTGCGGAGCGAAAAATTTTGAGCAGTACGCCCGGCAACGATTCAACAAACGATGCCTGGCTCAGTCAGACAGCCGACGCGCCTCAAGACCATGGCGACACCATGCCTTGAGGCGCTGAGGGAAGGTTTTTTTGGTGAAGAGGGAGAAGAGTGAGGTGTCGTCCGGGGTGGTGGCTTTTTTGAGTTGTGGAACGCGGCCCTGTGTCGCCATGGGCTTGAGGGCCGCCGGAACTAAAAAATCATTCCGCCTTGGGTTGTGGCTTCATGATGCCGCCCAGATCCAGATTCATGTTCTTTATGCAGCTGTCCTTAAGATGGCAGCGTTCGCATCCGTAGCGGTGGGGATAGGGGGTGATGGTCGCGTATTTGCGGTCCAGGGCCCCTGAATCCTGAAGGTTCAGGCCGATCTTCTCAAGCGTCCGGCACAGGGGCTTGGTCGGTTCGGGAACCGGCGCGCACTGCTTTTCTCCCAGCTCTGGCATCAGCGCCTTCAAGGTCCCCATGATCATGGTCTGGGCGATGGCCTCGTGCTTGAATCCCTCGGAAGGGGACTGCTTCCAGATTTCGTCAACCTGATCCTCCACCGCGCTCTCAAGAAAAACAACCACATGCTCCTTGCGGTCGCCGAGTTTGTAGACCTTGAGCATGGGCAGCCATTTTTCCCAAACGTCGAGCACGGCGATCATGTCGCGAGGGCCGAGTTCGTCGATCTGGGACAGAAAAAGAAACGTGGGAAAATCGAACTCCGGCTGCACCGGCAGTTGCGTGATGGATAAAGTCTTCATGGGTACTCGAACCTGTGGTCTAGGGTGTCTGGGAAGCCGGACGTCGGGGCCTTGGCGTGGATTGGTCCTTGATATACTTGCGCGTGAAACTCAAGGATTTTCTCTTGCTCCAAGGTGTCTGGCCGCCCACAGCGAGGCCTGGAGCCGGTTGGGCACGTCGATTTTCTTGTAGATGTTGTAGATGTGCGATTTGACGGTGTTGAGGCTCAGGAAAAGCTTCTGCGCGATATCCTTATTGGTGGCGCCGGCGGCGAGCATGAGTAGAATTTCCTGTTCACGCTGGCTCAGTTCCGCCTGTCCGTCTTCCGGGGCGATCAATTCGGCGGGGCGGTTCTGCTTGCCGAGCAGAAACGCGGACATGGCCTCGCGAGAGAACCAGAGCTCGTTTTCGAGCATGGCGCTCACGCCTTTGACCATGAGCCTGAACGGGGAATTGCGGTAAAAAATGCCGCGAATGCCGGAATTGATGGCTTCAAGTTCGAGGGAGCGGTCTTCGGGGACATTGAAGAGGGCCACGGACGTGGACATGAACGGTGAGTCCTCGCCGTTTGCCTCCTGCAGAAGTTCCTCCATGGACATGCCGGTGCAGTCCAGCAGGGTCAGATCGGGCCGCGCGGTTTCAAGAATCTTGGGCAGCGATGGGGAGTGGCTGCAGCTTACGCCGGTCTCCTGGCTGAGTCTGGCTGCCAAGAGGTCGTTCAGGAGCGGATCGTCTCCGACGATCCCGAGCATGGCCGGTCCTGCCTGGCCGGGTTTTTTACCCGTGTTGACGCGGATGGAGGTGACTTTGGTTGGATCGAAGGCGATGGCCATGCCGCTTTTTTCCGTGCGCACCACGGTGCCCTCGACCCGGAATCTGGCTTGCGGGTGGCCTGCTTTCATTCCGCCGAAATCAAGGGAGATGTTCAGCGTCACTGCCGTGCCGGCGGGATATGTCTGTCCGGTTTCGAAAAAGACCCCGCCAGCGGAAATGTTTGTCGTCGCCAGCTCCTGGTCCGAATAATCATGCATGATCGAGCTCACTTTCGAGGGGATGCTCATGGAAAAACGTTCAATTCCGCGTCGATTATCCTTTTTGGACGCCGTACTGTTGTTCATGTTTCCTCCGTGCGGCTTCGCAACGTGTTAGTCCGATACTTTTGCTTCCGCGGCGGAGATATCTTGCGGCAACAGATTGTTTTTCTTGAGATACGCTAGGAATTTCTTGGCAATTTCCAAATTGTTGTTGAGGCGCAGGGCCGTGCGCAGATGTTCGATGGTGCTTTGGATGTCGGCCTTGGCGAAGCAGGCCCGAGCCATGTTGTAGTGCAGATTCTCGTCGGCCGGGGAAAGTTCCAGGGCTTTGGAATAGTATTCGGTGGCCTGTTCGTACATTTCATTTTTGCGCAGGCTGATGCCGAAATCATTGAAGAGATGCTTGTGCTCGGCCTCGAAGGTCGCCTCCATCTTGATCAGACGCTGGAAGATATTGTCGGCCTTGCCTGTTTCCCCCCGGTCCAGATAGGTCAGACCCAGACCGAAATTGGCCCTGATGTTTTCTTCATCGACGCGCAGGGCGTTGCCGAATTCGTATTCCGCGCTGTAGGTCTCGCCGTTGACCCGGAACCGTTCGGCCTTGGCGATGGTCTGGTTGAGTTTGCGGATGCTTGGATAAACCTTGCTTGAATAGAACTCGGGTTCGGGAGCGTACTGTTCCAGAAACTCTTCTTTCGGGATTTCCTGCTTGGGACCCGAGGGGACGTAGTTCGGATTCAGGGGTTGAATGGTGATCACGCCCTGGTCATCTTCCTCTGCAAACCAGTACATGGTTTGCGTGGTTTTGCGGACGGTCGCACCCGCACCGACCTTGGCAATTTTTTCGGAGGAAAAAACCCCCTTGATCCGTGCGCGTTGATTCTCGGTTTCCGACATGGGCGTCCCCCGCAGAAATTATGTTATTGTCTTCAAGTAGTCCCGAGCTGCCTGCACAGGGTTGTCCGACCGGGTGATCGGCCGGCCGACGACAAGGTAATCGCTGCCGTCAAGGGCTGCCTGAGCCGGCGTGCAGACACGGGACTGGTCTCCGGAGTCGGCATCGGGCAGGCGAATTCCGGGAGTGAGAAGCTGAAAATATGCTCCACATGCCTGACGTATAACACGAACTTCCCTGCCTGAACAGACCACGCCGTCGAGTTTCCAGTTTTGGGAGCTCCGGGCAAGATGAACGGTCAGATCACGCAGATCCTCATCGGTCGCCCCCGGGTTCCAGGCCAGGTCTTTTGGCCCAAGGCTGGTCAACAGCGTCACGGCCAGGATGCTGGGCGGTGTCTGTCCGGGCGCAAGGCCCTGATCCCGGCCTGCCGCCGCCGCTTCGCACATGGCGCGTCCGCCAAGGGCGTGGATGGTCAGCATGTCCGCGCCCATGCGCGTGGCCTGGGCCGTGGCCGCCTGTACGGTGTTGGGGATGTCCATGAACTTGAGATCAAGAAAAACCTTAAATCCCATATCCTTGAGCCGGGCGATCAGCTCCCGCCCTGCACTCAGGTACAGTTCCAGGCCGACCTTGACCCATGGCACGACGCCTTGCAGACGGGAAGCCAGGGACAGGGCCTGGGCCGTCTCGGGAAAGTCCAGGGCCACGACAAGGGCCGGTGAGGTTTTCATGAGATCCCCCATTGACGGATCAGGGCGGCTTGCCACGATTCCTGGTAGGCCGGTTTGGTTTTCTCGGCCACATAGATGGCGCGCAGCTGCTCGTAAGCCAGGTTCAGGTCGTCGTTCACGATCCAGTGGTCGAACCATTGGCTGTCCGCGATTTCGTCCCGGGCGGCGGCCAGGCGGCGGATGATGGTGGCCTCGCTGTCCGTGCCCCGTCCGTTCAGGCGCGCCTCCAGGACTTCGCGTGACGGCGGGAAGACGAACACGTAGCAGCCCTGCCCCATATTGCTCTTGATCTGGCGCGCGCCCTGCACGTCGATGTCGAAGATGACGTCGCGCCCGTTGGCCAGCAGGTCCATGGTGGTCTGCCTCGGGGTGCCGTAGAGGTTGCCGTGGACTTCGGCCCATTCGGCGAAAAATTTCTCGTCCCGGCGGCGTTCGAACTCCTCGCGGGTCAAAAAATGATATTCCCGGCCGTCGAGCTCGCCCGGGCGGGGGGCGCGGGTGGTGCAGGACACGGAAAAGGTGAAGGCGCTGAATTCAGCGGTCAGGCGCCGGATGAGGGTGCTTTTCCCCGTGCCCGAAGGGGCGCTGATGACGAGCATCATGCCCACGTTGGTTTGTGGGGGATGGGTGCTTGCGCTATTCATCACTGCCTCCGGCGGTGAAGCGTTGACTGATTGTTTCGGGCTGGATGGCGGACAGGATGCAGTGGTTCGAATCGGTGATGATGAGCGAACGGGTTTTGCGGCCCTGCGTCGCGTCGATGAGCCGCCCGGCCTGTTTGGCCTCCTCCCGCAGGCGTCGCATGGGGGAGGAGGTCGGGCCGACGATGGCCACCACCCGGTTCATGACCACGGCGTTGCCGAAGCCGATGTTCAGGAGTTTTTTCTTTTCCACTGCCTACTCCAGATTCTGGATCTGCTCTCTGCATTTTTCGAGTTCGGCCTTGAAGGTCACCACCAGCTGGCTGATGCTCGTGTTCTGGCTCTTGTTGCCGCAGGTGTTGATTTCGCGGAAGCACTCCTGGACCATGAAGTCGAGCTTGCGGCCCACGGGTTCGGTCTGGTTGAAGTACCCGTCGATGCCCTTGAGATGAATCTCAAGGCGCGTCAGCTCCTCGGACACATCGACCCGGTCGGAGATGGTGGCCAGTTCCTGCAGCATGCGGTCCGGATCTATCTGGGCGCCGCTGTCGAGGAGCAGCTTGGCGACCCGCTCCTGCAGCAGGGCGAATCGTTCCGGTGCGGTCTGGGCCGCAAGGACGCGGATTTCCTCCACCAGCACGGTCAGGCGCGCAAAGCGCACGCGCAGATCCTCCTCCAGGGCCAGACCTTCCCGGACCCGCGCTTCGTCCCAATCTTCAAGAGCCTTTTTCAGGGTTCCGGTCAGGCTCTCGATGAGCTGCGGGTTGTCGATGCTGCCGGAGTCCTTCCACAGGGAGGGGATGTTCAGCAGCCGGTTCAGGTCCGGTGTGTGCGGGATCTGCATCGACGTGGCCAGGCGCTCAAGCTCCTGGAGCATGGAGGCCGCCATGGTCCTGTCCAGGCTCAGGGACTGCAATTCGGGGTTGTTGATCTTGAGTCCGAGAAAAAGCTCCACTCCGCCCCGGTTGGCGACAGCGCGAACCTCGTTCTCCCAGGTTTTCTGGTGGGCGTAGAGGGTGGGTGGAATCTTCCACTTCAGGTCCAGGTGGCGGTTGTTGAGACTGCGGATCTCCCAGGACAGGGTCCAACCTTCCTCCTGGGTTCCGGCGCGGCCGTAGCCGGTCATACTTTTGGGCATGGCGTATCCTCTGATGATGTTAAATGCTTGAGGGAGTCCCTGTACATGTCCCGAATGCGGGTCAGGTGCTTTTTGACCTCGGGCGCGGCGTAGTCCGGGAAGGTCCAGGGGAGGTCACACCAGTCTCCCTGTTGAAAGATGAGAGTCAGATCGGCCCAGATTCCCAATGACAGGTACACCCGGTGCGTGAAATTCTTGCCCGTGGCCAGAACCAGGCGTTCCTGGGTGATGTAGCCCGGATCGAGGTTGAAAAGCCTCCTGCCGTCATGCGCCCAGCGAGTCTCCAGCCTGTTGGTGCCCAGCTTGATTTCGGCCAGGCCGTCGAGGGGCAGGGGGCGTTCAAAGGACAGGATGTAACGGAAAATGGGCGTTCCCAGCTCCGAATCGTAATAGCTGGTCCGGTTGAAGGGGATGGGCTGCGACTCGTAATCGATGCGGCCCATGATCTCTTCAAGGCAGGGGCGAAGCTCCGGCCAGACCTCGTCACGGCGGGCGCTCAGCACAGACAGGAAGGCGCGGCCCGGCAAGGGTGGTGTCGGGATGCTCACGCTCCCTCCCGCTGCTCTCGGGCAAGCTTGGCCGTTAGTCCCGAAGAGGTCAATCCCGTCGGGACGACGCGCAAAAGCTCCCGGGCCCGGGAGGGCGCGTCGCTGACCGCGCACTCGACATAGAATTCGTTCATGCCCGTGCCGCCGTCTTCCAGAGCCACGTCCATGGCCGGGAGTTTGAGCAGTTCGAGCAGAAAATCAGCGCGTTTGAGGGACACCTCCCGGCGCAGGGCCTTGGCCCTCTCCCGGCGAATGTGGCCGGGCACGGAGCCCTTGAAGTCCACGGCCGGGGTGCCCGGGCGCTCGGAATAGGGGAAGACGTGGGCGTAGGAGAGGGGCAGGCGCCGCACGACCTCAAGGGTTTCGTCCGCGTGCTCCCCGGTCTCGCCGGGAAAGCCCGCGATGAGGTCCGCGCCAAGGCCGAAGACCGGCCAGATTTCACGCAGGTCTCGCAGAAAATCGAATATCTGTTCCGGCCCGTAGTGCCCCCTGCCCATGCGTCGCAGCACTTCCCGGCTGCCGCTCTGCAGGGAGATGTGCAGGTGCGGAGTCATGAGGCGGCTTTGCGCCAGGGTGGAGAGCGCCTTGGCGTTCAGGTCCCCCGGTTCCAGGGAGCCCAGCCGCAGCCGGGCCCGGCCTGCCCAGCGGGGCGACAGGGCCTGGTCCACCGCGGTCAAGAGATCCCAGAAATCCTCTTTTGCGGGCAGATCCCGGCCGTAGTGGCGCAGGTTGATGCCGCACAGGGATATTTCGCGGATGCCGGAGTCAAGCAGGCGCGACGCTTCGCTTATGATCTCTTCGGCAGGGCGGCTGACGGAGCGCCCGCGCGTGGTGGGGATGATGCAGTAGGTGCAGCCGTGGGAACAGCCGTCCTGGACCTTGATCACGCCCCGGGCGCGGTTGTAGCCGGAGATGGCCAGCGCGGGAAAGGGGGCTTTTGTCTGGTTCGGGCTGCCAAGCAGGGTCTTGTCTTTCTGGGCGATGATCTCGTCGACGGCGTCCATGGCCAGGATGCGCTCCCGGTCGGCCTCCACGGCGCAGCCCGCCACGACAATCCACGGCTTGGGACTGGCCGAGGCAAGGCTCCGGACCAGCTTGGCCAGATCGAGCACCGCGCGTTCGGTCACGGCGCAGCTGTTGATGAGCACGATGTCGGCCAGGGACGGGTCGTCGGTTTCCATCAGTCCGTCCGCTACAAGGGCTTCGCGGATGGCCTGGGATTCGTACTGGTTGACCTTGCAGCCCTGGGTGGTCAGAAAAAATAGCTGTCCGGGTTCACGCCGCATGGATTGCCTCCTGGATCACGCCGCCGGCCAGGACCTGTCCTTCCGGCGAATACACGGCCGCCACCTGCCCGGGAGTGGGAATGGCCCGCGGCCCGGGGAAGGCGATGGTCATGCCCGATTGGTCCACGGCCACGTGCGCCGGTTCGGGGCGCTGGCGGTAGATGGTCTGCACGAGAACCTCATGGGGCCAGAGTTCTGGCGGCAGGAGCAGGTTGGGGATGCCCGTGCGGCAGCCGGACGACATGGCTTCTGCTTTGGGGCCGACGAGAAGCCGGTTGTGCGCGAAG
Organism: Desulfomicrobium norvegicum; assembly: GCF_900114595.1. Classification (NCBI taxonomy): domain Bacteria; kingdom Pseudomonadati; phylum Thermodesulfobacteriota; class Desulfovibrionia; order Desulfovibrionales; family Desulfomicrobiaceae; genus Desulfomicrobium; species Desulfomicrobium norvegicum. Next base: position 97,723 of record NZ_FOTO01000003.1, read on the forward strand.
TCCTTGCCCGTCACGTAGAGGGGTTCGCTGTAGGCGATGCCGAGCCCCTTGCGCTGCCCGAGGGTGTGGTTCCAGAGGCCCGCGTGGCGGCCCAGGACCGTGCCGTCGGCCAGCGTGATGGGGCCGGGCCCGCCGAGCCGGACGTTTCTTTCCCGCAGAAAGTCCCTGTAATCAGTGGGAATGAAGCACACCTCCTGGCTTTCCCGTCCGGCCGGGGGATTCATGTCGCGCTCGGCCAGGGCCAGGCGCACGGCGTTCTTGGTCCAGCCGGACAGTGGGAAGAGGACGTGTTCGAAGCGCTTCCGGGGCACCCTGGACAGGAAATAGCTCTGATCCTTGTCCGCATCGAGTCCCCTGTACAGGGCCGGGCCCTGCGGGGTGTGCAGCAGGCGGGCATAGTGGCCCGTAGCCAGCCGATCCGCGCCCAGTTCCCGCGCCCTGTCCAGCAGCAGGCCGAATTTTATGGCCGGATTGCAGGTCGCGCAGGGGTTGGGGGTCAGCCCGGACTGATAGGCGCGAACAAAGGGGACGATGACCAGTTCCTCGAATTCGCGCCGCAGGTCCACCAGATGAAAGGGCACGGCAAGGGTGGCGCACAGATCGCGCAGCCGTTCGTGCAGGGCTTCGTCGTCCGCGCCCAGAAAACGGGCGTGCACTCCCATGACCTCGGCCCCGGTTTCCCGGAGCAGAAGCAGGCTCATGAGGGAATCGGCCCCTCCGCTCAGTGCGATCGCGGTTTTGTGCATGTAAAAAAAGGCCGGAAGATCCGGCCCGGGTTAAGCAAGTGGCGGTTCGGGCAGCTTTGGCAGATGCGTTTCCAGAGTCTGGGCCGCACTCAAAAGGCCAGCTTCTTCCATGTTGCCGGCGAAGAGTTGCAGGCCGACCGGCATGCCGGTGTCCTTCCCGAGCCCGACGGGCAGGGAGAGCCCCGGCAATCCGCTCAGGTTCAGGGAGATGGTGAAGATGTCCGTCAGGTACATCTGCAGCGGATCGGAGGTGTTTTCTCCGATGGCGAAGGCCGTGGTCGGACAGGCCGGACCGCAGATCAGGTCGCACTGGCCGAGAGCGTTCAGGAAATCCTGGCGGATCAGGCGCCGGACCTGGGCTGCCTTCCTGTAGTAGGCGTCGTAGTATCCGGCCGAGAGCACGTAGGTGCCGAGCATGATGCGGCGCATGACCTCTTCTCCGAAGCCTTCGGAGCGGGAGCGGGTGTACATGGTCGCAAGGTCCTGGGTCTGGCTGCTGCGGCGGCCGTAGCGCACCCCGTCGAAGCGAGCCAGGTTGGAGCTGGCTTCGGCCATGGCCAGGATGTAGTAGGTGGCGATGGCGTATTCGGTGTGCGGCAGCGACACGGGCACGATCTCGGCGCCCAGGGAGGCGGCCAGTTCGACGGCGCTTCGACAGGCCGCGTCCACCTCGGCCGAAAGGCCCTCGCCCCAGTACTGCTCGGGCAGTCCCAGGCGCAGGCCCTTCAGGGATTCGCCCCGGCCCATGGCTGCAAGATAGTCGGGCACCGGCGCGTTGACGCTGGTGGAGTCCTTGGGATCGTGACCGGCGATGACCTGCAGGATTTCCGCCGCATCGGCCACGGTGCGGGTCATGGGACCGGCCTGGTCCAGGGAGGAGCCGTAGGCGATGAGGCCGCGCCGCGAGACGCGCCCGTAGCTGGGTTTCAGGCCCACGATGCCGCAGAAGCTGGCGGGCTGGCGGATGGAGCCGCCCGTGTCCGTTCCGATGGAGGCGAAACATTGCCCCGCCGCCACGCTGGCCGCCGAGCCGCCGCTGGAGCCGCCCGGAACCCGTGACGTGTCCCAGGGATTCTTGGTGACCTTGAAGGCGGAATTCTCCGTGGACGAGCCCATGGCGAATTCGTCCATGTTGGCTTTGCCGAGGATGATGGCCCCGGCGTCTTTAAGTCTGGTCACGCAGTCGGCGTCGTAGACCGGAACGAAGTTTTCGAGAATCCTGGAGCCGCAGGTGGTGGGCATGCCCACGGTAGCCAGGACATCCTTTATGATGACGGGCACTCCCCACAGGGGCCTGGCTGCGTCCGGTCCTTTTTTGTCCATGGCTTCGGCCTGGCTCAGGGCTTCTTCCCCGGAGACGTGCAGGAGGGCTTCAAGCCGTGGCTCGGTCGCGGCGATGCGCTCCAGGCAGGAGGCGGTCGCCTCCTGGGCGGTGACTTCACCCGCGCGCAGGAGATCGCGGACCTCGGTCAGGGAATGATGGAAAAGCTGTGACATGAAAAATTTCCTCTTGGAGCTGTTCGGAAATGCGCCGCCGATCAGACGATGCGCGGCACGATGAAGTATTCGCCGTCGGTCTCGGGAGCGTTGCGCAGGATCTCGGTGCGTTCGAAATCCTTGCGGACTTCGTCCTCGCGCAGGAAGCCGGGCTGCTCGACGGGGGTGTACATGGGCTCGATGCTGCTGGTGTCCAGTTCGTTCAGCTTGTCCATGTAGCCAAGAATGTCATCCATCTGGACGCTGAGGCCGGCGGCCTGCTCGGGGCTGATTTCGAGCCGGGACAGGGTGGCGATGGCCAGGGCTTTTTCAGGGCTTATTTTCATGCTCATCCTTGCTGCTTCTTGTTTTGAAGTTGGATCCGGCGTTCTTCGCGGCGGATCTGCCTTTGCTCCCTGGCCTGACGAATCTTGTCCATGTCCGCCCGGATCATGCCCGAGCGTGTTGGCTGGAACAGGAACAGGTCCTGGGAAGCCTGGCCTGCGTCCCAATGCATGGGCGCCAGGGTCCAGGGCATGCGGCTGGCGGCTTCGGCCAGCGCCTGATTGAAGGCCGAGACGGAGCTTTGGCCTCCTCCGAGCAGGGCGGTGAAGCGCACGAAGTCGTATCCCAGTGCCGCCCACATGTCCGCCTCTTCCCCGCCGCTCTCTTCCATGCCGCGTTTCAGGCTCTGGGCGCTCTGCGAGGCAAGGTCCGTGCTCCAGGCTCCGGGAAAGAGCGTCAGATCGAAGTATTGCGTTTCCAGGTTGGACTCGTTCAGACTCTGCCCCCACAGTTGCGGTCCCAGGAAAATGAGCCGCGTCTCTTCGTAATAATGGAAGAGCGGGGCCAGCTGCTGCACGCGAAAAAGGGAATCGGGCAGGAAAACCGCCTGAAAGGGAGGTTCGGGATTCAGGGTGTCCTTGGCTCCGCTGGCGCCCAGAATGGCGGCCACTGCCTTGCCCCAGGTCGGCGGATTCTGGATGTCGTAGCCTCTGGTCGTGGCTATGCGCGCGCCCAGAATTCCGGCCTGCTCGCGAAAAATGTCCGCCATGGCCGTGCCGAACCGGTCCTGGGGGTGCAGGATCGCGTAGGACGTGATTCCCAGCTGCTCGCAGCCCCGGATGACGGCCCGGACCTGGTCGGCGGGGGTGCTGAAGAAACGCCAGGCCTCCTTGCCCTCGTCTTCGACGCTGGGCATAAAGGTCAGGAATCTGGATGTGCGGTGCAGGCCCGCCAGACGGATCTGGCCCCAGATTTCCTTGCGCAGCGGTCCGCCGATGATGGGCACGCCGCTCACGGCGCGCAGTTCCTCCAGAAAGGTCGGAGATTCGGTGTTGATGAGCTTGATCGCCGGAGCCTCGGTCTGGGCCCGGCTTTCGCGCCAGGCCGTGTCTGCTCCCTTGGCGATCTTCCAGCCTACCTGCGAGTAGGGGCCGGAAAGGGGCAGGAGCAGGACCAGACTCTGTCTGACCACGCCCATTTGCTGCTCCAGGGCACGCAGTTGGGCGGCAAAGAACTCCTTGTTGGCAAGACCTCCGCCGCGCACGATGGTGGACAGGCTGGGCCAGACGGCCGGCCAGTTGTCCCTGTCCTGCGTCAGAAGTTTCATGCTCCGCGCCCAGACCACCATGGACCAGGGATAGACGCTCGGGTCGGCGTCCAGGGCGCCGGCCAGGATCTTGTGCAGCTCATCTGCCTGCAAGGATTCCGCCCGGCGCAGGGCGTCTGCTTCCAGCGCGCTCTTGGTTCCGTCGTCGGGAGCGGCCTTGTAGATAAAGCTCATGGTGTCAAAGGCCAGCCCGTATTCGGGGATGGCCCAGAAATGGTCGACAAGCTCCATCCCGGCCGCCTCGCGCGTGGTCCAGTCAAGGTCGGTGCGACCGGCGAGGTCGATGAGGTAGCCGACATAGGCGTCCTTGCCCTTGCGCGCCAGGAGAAGCTGAGCGTTGGCCTGGTTCCAGTCCCAGGAGGACGTGGCGGTTTTGTTTTCCGCCTGCCAGGCTTGCAGGTTCTTTTCCGCCAAATCGTATTCCCCGAGCTGCACCGCGCTGCCGACGGTATTGCGCCAGGCCTCGCTTCGGCCGGGATCGCCCACGCGGCTTGTCTCAAGATATTTGGTGTAGCGCTGGAGAGCTTTCTGCGGGTCCGCCGCCTTGTGTCCGGGCAGCCCGGAGGCGGGCTTTGCGCCTGGAGTGGAGTACACGATTTTCTTGGCGCAGGAGGCGGAGCCGAGAAGCAGGGCCAAGATGAGGATGCAGGAATAAAGTGGTCGGATTTTCATAAGGTATGGAGCCTGACACGGGTCTGACGGGGTGTCCCGGTTGAATAAAAAAAAGCCTGGCCCCGTCAAGGGCCAGGCGTGGAGTATAGGGACCGGCAAATTGCCGTGTCAAGCCAATGCTTGCCGTGCTTCGTACTTACTTTTTCACTTCCGTGTAGTCGGCGTCCACCACGTCTTCGTCGTCGTTTTTGGCGCCCCCGCCCTGTCCGGCGTCCTGCGGGCCTTCATGGGCTCCGGCGTCGGTCTTCTGGGCGTAGAGCTTTTCGGCCAGCTTGTGCGAGGCCTGGGCCAGTTCGTCCATGGATTTCTGGATGGCGTCGGTGTCTTCGCTCTGCAGGACGCTCTTCAGGGCCTCGGCCTTGCCTTCGATGTCCGCCTTCATGGCTGCGTCGATGTTCTCGCCCAGATCGCGGATGGATTTCTCCGTGGTGTAGATCAGGGTGTCGGCGCTGTTGCGGACTTCGATGAGCTTCTGCTTCTTCTTGTCCTCTTCGGCGTTGGCTTCAGCTTCCTTGACCAGACGCTCGATGTCGGCGTCGCTCAGGCCGCTACTGGCCGTGATGCGGATGGACTGTTCCTTGCCCGTGCCCAGATCCTTGGCCGAGACGTTGACGATGCCATTGGCGTCGATGTCGAAGGTGACCTCGACCTGCGGCACACCGCGGGGAGCGGCCGGGATGCCGGTCAGCTCAAAGCGGCCCAGGGTCATGTTGTCGGAGCACATGGGACGCTCGCCCTGCAGCACGTGAATGGACACGGACGGCTGGTTGTCGGCGGCCGTGGTGAAGGTGTTGCTCTTGCGGGTCGGGATGGTCGTGTTGCGATCGATGAGCTTGGTGAACACGCCGCCCAGGGTCTCGATGCCCAGCGACAGCGGGGTCACGTCGAGGAGCAGCACGTCCTTCACGTCGCCGGCCAGGATGCCGCCCTGGATAGCCGCGCCCATGGCCACGACTTCATCGGGGTTCACGCTGCGGTTGGGCTCCTTGCCGAAGAATTCGCCGACCTTCTTCTGCACCAGCGGCATGCGGGTCATGCCGCCGACCAGGATGACTTCGTTGATGTCGCCGGTCTTGAGGCCCGCGTCGGCCAGGGCCTTGCGACAGGGCTCGATGGTGCGGCCTACCAGCGCTTCGCACAGGGATTCCAGCTTGGCGCGGGACAGCTTCATGGTCATGTGCTTGGGACCGTTCTGATCGGCGGTGATGAAGGGCAGGTTGATGTCCGTCTCCATGGAGGAGGACAGGTCCTTCTTGGCCTTTTCGGCGGCTTCCTTCAGACGCTGCAGGGCCATCTTGTCCTTGGACAGATCTATGCCGTTTTCCTTTTTGAACTCTGCCACCAGGTAGGTGATGATCTCGTGGTCGAAATCCTCGCCGCCCAGGAAGGTGTCGCCGTTGGTGGCGCGCACTTCGACCACGTTGTCACCCACTTCGAGGATGGAGATGTCGAACGTGCCGCCGCCGAGGTCGAACACGGCGATTTTCTCGTTGGCCTTCTTGTCGGAGCCGTAGGCCAGGGAGGCGGCGGTGGGCTCGTTGATGATGCGCTTCACTTCGAGGCCGGCGATGCGGCCGGCGTCCTTGGTGGCCTGACGCTGGGAGTCATTGAAATAGGCCGGGACGGTGATGACCGCTTCGGTCACGGTCTCGCCCAGGTAGGTTTCGGCGTCTTTTTTCAGGCGCTGCAGGATGAGCGCGGAGATTTCGGCCGGACTGTACTTCTTGTCTCCGATTTCCACGTAGGCGTCATTGTTGGCTCCGGCCACGATCTTGTAGGGGCTCTTGGCGATCCAGCTCTTGAGCTTGGGATCGTCGATCTGGCGGCCCATGAGACGCTTGACCGCGAAAATGGTCTTGTCGGAGTTGGTGACAGCCTGGCGCTTGGCGATCTCACCCACCAGACGATCCTGATCGGTGAACGCCACAATGGAAGGAGTCGTGCGCCCGCCTTCGGGATTAGTGATGCATTTGGCTTCCTTGCCTTCCATGACATAGACACAGCTGTTGGTCGTACCCAAATCTATTCCGATAATCTTACCCATTGTGGTCTCCTCTGCGGTATTTGAAATAATTATGTAAAAATCGGGCACAAATTAACGCCTAAAAATTGCTTGTAAAGGGCAGGGGCGGCATTTTTTTTGGACCGAAGGGTTCGCGGGCGTGAAAGGGCGCGCGTTCTGGAAGATGTTCAAGGGGGCGAAAGTGGGCGCGTGGGCGGCACGTGAAAAGGCCCCTGCCGCGCATTGCGGCAGGAGCCTTGATTTGGATCGTTCAGGCCGGATGGATCAAAGGCCTTTTTGCGCCATGAGATGAGCCAAGTCGGCCACGCGGCAGGAATAGCCCCACTCGTTGTCGTACCAGATCAGCACCTTGGCCAGGTTCCCGGCCTGGACCGTGGTGAAGTCCGCGTCCACCACGCCCGAATGCGGGTCGGCGATGAAGTCCGAGGAGACCAGGGCCTCTTCGGCGTAGCCGAGTATGCCCTTGAGTTCATTTTCGGAGGCTTCCTTGAAAGCGGCCTTAAGCTCCTCGGCCGTCGTGTCGCGTTCGAGCACGGCCACGAAATCCACCAGGGACACCGCAGGCACGGGCACGCGCACCGAATAGCCGTCAAAGCGCCCGGCCATCTCGGGGATGACCTTGGCCACGGCCTTGGCCGCGCCGGTCGAGGTCGGGATCATGTTGCAGGCGGCGGCCCTGGCCCGGCGCAGATCCTTGTGCGGCAGATCGAGGATGCGCTGGTCGTTGGTGTAGGCATGGACCGTGGTCAGCACGCCTTTGGCCACGCCGAATTTGGCATGCATGACCTTGACGGCCGGAGCCAGGCAGTTGGTCGTGCAGGAGGCGTTGGAGACGATGTGGTGGATGGCCGGATCGTACTTGTCCTCGTTCACGCCGATGACCACGGTCAGATCCTCGTCTTTGGAAGGCGCGGTGATGATGACCTTTTTGGCTCCGCTTTCAAGGTGCTGCCCTGCTGTGGGCCCGGTGCGGAAAATGCCCGTGGATTCGATGACGATGTCCACGCCGCACGACCTCCAGGGGATGAGCTTGGGATCGCGCTGGGCGAAGCTCTTTATCTGCCACTCGCCGCCCACCCGGATGGTGTCCGCGTCTGCCTCCACCGGAGCCGCAAAGTGTCCGTAGGAGGTGTCGTGACGGAGCAGGTGGGCGTTGGTCTGGGTGTCGAAGAGGTCGTTGATGGCCACGACTTCCAGGGTGTCGCGGTGGCGTTGCCAGATGGTCTTGAGCACCTGCCGGCCGATGCGTCCGAAGCCGTTTATTCCTATTCGTGTTTTTTCCATAAGGTGCTCCCTAGTCTTCAAAAACCTGGTAGTCGTAAGCGTTTATGAGTTCCATCTGGCGCTTCAATGTCTGGTGCATGCGCGCGTTTTCGATGGCGATGGCCGAAATGTTGGCGATGGCCTGCAAAAAGCCGATCTCTTCCTCGTCGAACTCGCGGCGCTCTCCCGTGTAGACCCGAAGCACTCCGATGGGGCGGCTGCCTTCAACGAAAAGCGGGGCCACCAGTACGGAAACCAGCCCTTCCTTGGCCGCTTCGCCGCCGTACTGAAAGCGCGGATCGGAGCCCGCGTCGGCAATCTGGACCACCTTGCCTGTGAAGGCCTCGCGGTCCAGGCCGCTCTTGGCCACTTCGACCACGCCCTTCTTGGCGTAGCGTTCGCTCAGGCCAAAATAGGCCGCGGGCTTCAGGACCTTGCCGCTGCGGTCGAGGAGCCGGATGAAGCATCCCTTGACGCCCATGGCCCGGGTCACCTGTTCCGCGATCCGGCTCAAGACCTCGCTCGGGTCGAGGCTTGAGTTCACAGTCCGACTGACTTCATAAATAATTTCATAGAGGCGTTTTTTACTCATGATTTCCTCCGTTCATGTCTAAAACTTCGCGAAAGCCATACATGACGAAGGCGCAAGAGAACAACACCTTTTCGCTTCTGGAACAAAATTACGAATTGAATGATCAAACAAGAGTGACTTTTTCCGCGTGTGTCTTGAGTTTTCCACATGCAGAGGATACGAGGCCCCAAAATCTTTTACAGGAGTATTTATGGAACGCACCTTTTCCATCATCAAACCCGACGCCGTCGCCCGCAACATTCAGGGCGAAATCATGGCCATGATCCAAGGCGCGGGGCTGCGCATCGTGGGCATGAAGATGATCCAGCTGACCAAATCCCAGGCCGAAGGCTTTTACGCCGTGCACAGCGAGCGTCCCTTTTTCGGCAGTCTTGTGGAGTACATGTGTTCCGGCCCGTGCGTGGTCATGTGTCTTGAAGGCGAGAACGCCGTGCAGAAGTACCGCGACCTGATGGGCGCGACCAACAAGGACAACGCCGCCGAAGGCACCATCCGCAAGAAATACGCGCTGGACATCGAAAAGAACTCCTGCCACGGTTCCGACGGTCAGGATACCGCGGCGGTCGAAATCGCATACTTCTTCAACGCACTGGAGCTGGTGGGATAATGAACAGATTCGGGTTCATCGGGCTTGGGAACATGGGCGGGGCCATCGCCAGGGGCCTGGCCTCGGGCGGAGCTTTCGCCCTGCACGGATTTGATCCCAGCGAGGGCATGTGCCGCAGGAATGCGGACATCATGACCATCCATCCGACTGCCCTGGAGCTGGCCAGGAATTCGGACTATGTCCTGCTGGCCGTCAAGCCGCAGGTCATGCGTCCGGTGCTGACCGGCTTGGTCCCGGCCCTTGGACCCGAAACCTGTCTTGTCTCCATCGCCGCCGGGGTCACCCTGGACCAGCTGGTTGAATGGTCGGGAAGGAAATGTCCCGTGGTGCGCGTCATGCCCAACACTCCGGCCATGGTCGGCAAGGGCGTGTACGCCCTGTGCTTCGACCATGAACTCCTGAACGAGGACCGCAGGCAGGCCATGCTGGACGTTTTTTCCTCCATCGGCCAGGCCCACGTGCTGCCGGAAAAGCTCTTCGACGCCTATACCGGCCTCATCGGTTCCGGCCCCGCCTACGTCTACGCCTTCATGGAAGGCCTCATCGACGCCGGCGTCACCCTGGGGCTGACACGGGCCCAGGCCACCAGCATGGTCGCGGGGCTGGTCTCGGGGTCGGCGCTCATGGCCGAGGCCGAGGGCGCCCACCCGACGCTCTTGAAGGAAATGGTCACCTCGCCCGGCGGGACGACCATCGCGGGCCTCAACGCCCTGGACGAACACCGCTTCAAGTTCGCGATCGGCCGGGCGGTCCGGGCGGCCGCCGAGCGCAGCAAGGAACTTGCGGACTAGGGCGGCCACGAGCCGCCTTTTCTATGCCGTATTCATTCCGTAGCGCACGCATCCTCGCCCAGCCCGTGACCAGGGCCGAGACTCCGGAAATAGAGGCTGTCTATGCCGGAAACAGGGAGCTGCTGCTCCTTCTGGACCGCGAAAACGATCCTCCGGTCCTGGCCCGCCGCTTTGTCGAGCACCAGAACCTGCCGCCGCGCGGCTGTCCGTCCTCCCTGCACAATCTCATTCTGCGCGAACCCATGGACAGCGATGTCATCGGGCTCTTGAGCCTGTACACCGGATATCCCAAGGGCGATGTCGCCTATGTCGGCGAACTGTTTCTGAGCGCCGAATTTCAGGGCATCGGTCTGGGCCGGGAGGCTTATCTCAGCCTTGAGGCCATGCTGCGTCCGGGGCCCATGACTCGGGTGCGGGTGGGGGTGGGGCTCAAGAACTGGAATGCCCTGAGGTTCTGGATCAGGCTTGGTTTCATGCACGTGACCGGGATGAGCGGCGACCGTTTTTTCGGCCCCGGCAGACACGCTTTCCTGGAACTGCAGAAAAATCTGTGATCCCGGACGGATCAGTCGGCGGTAATATCTTGACATGACACGGGGGGCGGGGCTAAACGCAACTCCTCGGGCGATTAACTCAGCGGTGAGAGTGCCACCTTCACACGGTGGAAGTCACAGGTTCAAATCCTGTATCGCCCACCACCGACCGCACAAACCCTTTCAGGCACCCGCCCGGAAGGGTTTTTTCGCTTATGGAGCATCCATGCAGACACCGGACGATTACGAACTTCTCGACAGTGGAAATGGACAGAAACTGGAACGCTTCGGGCCCGTAATCCTGGCCCGCCCATGCGCCCAGGCCGTATGGGAGCCTTCACTGCCCGCGCTCTGGGAGTCCGCCAGCGCCACCTTCGACCGCAAGGACGGGCTCAACTGGCACGGCCGGGAACGCCTTCCCGAGGAATGGATCGTGACCGTGCGCGGGGTGCGCATGCGTCTTTCGACCACGGATTTCGGGCACCTCGGCATTTTTCCCGAGACGCTTGATCTGTGGGAGTGGATCGCCGACGCCGTGCGGCAGGGCGCTGCCGAGCGCAGGGAGGCGCCGCGTTTTCTGAACCTCTTCGCCTATTCCGGAGGCGCGACCCTGGCGGCGGCCCTGGCCGGGGCGCAGTGCTGCCACCTCGACGCGTCAAAGGGCATGGTCGAATGGGCGCGCGGCAACGCGGCCCTGAACGGTCTTCAGGATTCGGGGACCAGGTTCATCGTTGACGATGTCGGTGCCTTCCTGAAACGCGAGGTGCGGCGCGGACGCAAATACGATTGCGTTCTTCTCGACCCGCCTTCATTCGGGCGCGGGAAGCGCGGGGAGCTCTACAAGGTCGAAAAAAACGTGCAGGAGACTCTTGATCTGGTGCGCCAGGTTTTGAGCGACGAGCCGCTTTTCGTCATCCTGACATCGCACACGCCGGGTTTTTCGCCCATCGTGCTCAGGAATCTGCTGGAGCAGACTTTTGGAAAAGGAAGGCTGGCGTGCGGAGAAATGCTTTTGCACGGCGCAGAGGAAGTTCTGGATCTGCCCAGCGGCACATGGGGACGATGGGAAGCAAAGCGCTCCGACATTTGAGATTTCAGTTTCGGGATTTGAAATCCGGTGGGCCAAGACCCCGGCTTTTGGTCACGGATCGCGGATCGCGTCAGCCCAGGTTCCACCAGCCAAGATAGCTGCCGGTGATGGTCAGGAACACGGTACACAGCAGGGCTGCGGGCAGCAGGGTGCGCAGCATGCCGCGAATGCGCGCCGGGGACCAGCTCACTCCGAGCGGCCCAAGGAAGGGCTTGTCCTTGATCTCCCCGAAGTAGCGGGTCGGACCGCCCATGCTCACTCCGGCCACGTGGGCGGCGGCGCTCATGGGCCAGCCCGCGTTGGGGCTGTCCATGCTTCGGGCGTCCCGCGCGATGCGCTCCCAGGCGGCGGGGCGCAGCAGCAGCCACCCCGTGGCCCAGATGGAGATCGCGGCCAGGCGGGCGGGCAGCCAGGCCAGGATATCGTCGGCCCGAGCCCCGGCCTTGCCGAGTTCCTCGAAGCGCTGCGTGCGGTAGCCCCACATGGAGTCCACGGTGCTCACTGCCTTGTAGGCCCACAGCGCGGCGGGACCCATGATGCAGAGCCAGAAGAGGGGAGCCACGAAGCCGTCATTGAAGTTTTCGGCCAGGGTTTCGCCCAGGGCGCGGCAGACTTCGTCCTCGGTCATGTCTTCCGTGTCCCTGCTGACCAGTCCGGCCAGATGCGCGCGGGCCGCCGCCAGCCTCCCGCCTTCGAGCAGGGCCAGAACGGTGTTTGTTTCCCGCACCAGGCAGCCAAGGGCCAGGCCCGCATAGCCAAGATACAGGGCCAGGATCTCGCCGACCAGGGGCAGTCCGGTCAGCAGCCGGACCATCAGCGCGCAGCCCAGGGCCACGGCGGCGACGCTCAGTGCTCCGCCGATGCGCGGTCCGAGGAAAAAGGATTTTGCCCAGCCTTCGAGGCGCTCAAGCAGCTTGCCGATGAGCCGCACCGGGTGCGGCCAGTCCCGAGGATCGCCGAAGAGCAGGTCCAGGGCCACGCAGCCCAGCAGAAAGACAAGCAGTGACAGGTTCAGCGGCAGATTGTAGAGCGTGTCGGGCATGCGCGTCTCCGGTGGTTACGGGGCGTCCGGCCGGTCCTCGCGCAGGTCCAGCTCCCCGGTCTGACGATAGGCCTCGTAAAGAAGCACGGCCGCGGCATTGGCAAGGTTGACGCTTCTGACCTCTCCCCAGATGGGGATGCGGATGATGTCCGTGGCGTCATGCAGGACTTCCGGGGGCAGGCCCCGGGTCTCGGGGCCGAGCACGATGATGTCGTCGGTCCTGAAGGAAAAACGGTGATAGGCCACTCCCTGGCGCGCGCTGGTGAAAACCAGCCGTCCCGGATCCCGACCCTCCAGGAAGGCGGCCCAGGACGGCCAGATGCGCTTGTCCACGTGGGGCCAGTAGTCAAGGCCCGCCCGCTTCAGGTACTTGTCGTCCAGGCTGAAGCCCAACGGCTCGATGAGATTCAGACGGGTGGTGGAGGCGGCGCAGAGCCGGGCGATGGTTCCGGTGTTGGGCGGGATTTCCGGCTCGTAAAGGGCGATTTGCATCTTGGAGTCTCTTTAAGTATTTTTCATGGCTGTCACGGTCGGTGCACTGACGCGCCGCCGACTCGTCATCCACTTGGCTTTCAAACCCGCTTCCGTCAAGAACAGCGAAGTCAGGAGAACACATGCATCTGCTCGTCACCGGAGGCTGCGGCTTCATCGGTTCCAATTTCATCCAGCACATGCTTGCCACGCACGACGATGTGGTCATCGTCAACCTCGACAAACTGACCTATGCGGGCAACCGCCGCAATCTGGCCGAGGAAGAGGCCCGGCACATGGGCCGCCGCTATCATTTCGTGCACGGCGACATCTGCGACCAGGAGCTCGTACCGGAGCTCATGAAGCGCTTTGTCTTCGATGCGGTGCTCAATTTCGCGGCCGAGTCGCATGTGGACCGCTCCATAAGCGACCCCTTTCCCTTTGTCACGACCAACGTCCTGGGCACGCAGAACCTGCTGGAGGCCGCGAGACGGGCTGAGATTCCGCGCTTCGTGCATATTTCCACCGACGAAGTCTACGGCACCCTGGGGCCCACCGGGCAGTTCACCGAGGACACCCCCCTGGCGCCCAATTCCCCGTACTCCGCGTCCAAGGCTTCCTCGGACCTTCTGGCCCGGGCCTATTTCCACACCTACGGGATGCCCGTCATGGTCACCCGCTGCTCCAACAACTACGGTCCCTTCCAGTTTCCGGAAAAACTCATTCCCCTGGTCTATCTGAAGGCCTCCCGGAACGAGCCCATCCCCGTCTACGGTGACGGGCTGAACGTGCGGGACTGGATCTACGTCATGGATCACTGCCGGGGCGTGGAGGCCACGCTTTTCAAGGGCATGCCCGGCGCGGTGTACAATTTCGGGGGGGACGCCGAGCGGACGAATCTGGAGGTGGTGCGCCTCATACTGCGGCTGACGGGCAGGAGCGAGGAACTCATCACCCATGTCACCGACCGGCCCGGCCATGATCGCCGTTACGCCATGGCTTTCGAGCGCTCCACGGCGGATCTGGGCTGGACCCCGCAACATTCTTTCGAGGACGGCATGGCCCGCACCCTGGCCTGGTACAAGGCCAACGAGGCCTGGCTTGACGAAGTGCAGAGCGGCGCCTATCGCCAGTTCATGGATGCATGGTACCAAACGAGGCAGGCATGAAGAGCGCGGTCGTGCTGGGCGGCAAGACCGGCCTGCTCGGGCAGGCGCTGTGTCTGGCCCTGTCCAGGCAGGGATGGACCGTGAATGCACCGGGGCGCGACGAGCTGAACCTGTTCGAGCGTCCGGCCGTGGAGGAATACCTGGCCCGGACCGGAGCCACGGTGCTTTTCAATACGGTGGCCTACACCAAGGTCGATCAGGCCGAGGACGAACCGGCCGAGGCTTCCAGACTGAACAGGCAGCTGCCGCTGGTTCTGGGCAAGGCCGTGCAGAACGCCGGGGTTTTCCTGGTCCATTACAGCACGGATTTCGTTTTCAACGGCAGAAAGACAAGTCCCTACGCCCCCGGGGATCAGCCCGCGCCAGGTTCGGTCTACGGCCAGACCAAGCTGCTGGGCGAGCGGGAACTTTTGGCTCTTGATCTGCCGAATCTGCTCATCATTCGCACTTCGTGGCTTTTTGGACCGTGCAAGACCAATTTCGTGACCCGCATCCTGGAGCTGGCCGCGACGCGGCCGGAGCTTTCCGTGGTCCACGACCAGATCGGCAGCCCCTCCTACACCCCAGATCTGGCCGCCGGTTCGCTGGCGCTGCTGGACAAGGGCGCGACGGGCATCTTTCATCTGGCCAACGCGGGACAGGCAAGCTGGTGCGAACTGGCTACGGAGGCCGTCCGGGGGGCGGATCTGGCCTGCCGGATCAAGCCCATCCCTTCGTCCGAATACCCCCAGAAGGCCTGCCGTCCGGCGTATTCGGTCCTGGACCTGAGCGCCTTCACGGCCGTGACGGGCATTGCTCCGCGTCCGTGGGTGCAGGCCCTGCGCGAATTTCTTTTCTCCCGGGAAGATTGCCTGTCATGATCCTGAGCAAGCGCGAAACCGCAGTCCTCACCGCAGTGGTCGAGACCTATGTGGAGTCCGCCCTGCCCGTGTCGTCCCAGGCTCTGGCCGTGGGCCTTGGACTGAGCCCCGCGTCGCTGCGGTCAACCATGGCCGCCCTGACCGAGAAAGGATATCTGCAACAGCCGCATACGTCCGCCGGGCGGGTTCCAACGGTTCCGGCTTTTCGCTATTATCTCGATGAGGTATTAAAGCTCGGGCCCCTGCCGCGCAGGGAACAGTCCCGCCTGCACGACCACATCCAGCCGGGCGCGGGGGATTTGCCCCAGGTCCTGCGTCGCGCCGTCCGGACCCTCTCGTCCCTGACCCGTCAGGTGTGCGTGATCATGGCTCCGCGTCAGGATCTGGCCCGCTGGCGGCAGATAGATTTCGTCCTCTTGCGGCCGGGCATGATCATGGCGGTGCTGGTCATGCAGGGCGGGCTGGTCAGCAATCGTCTGGTGCAGATGGACGAGAGCCTGAGCGCCGACGAGCTTGTGCGCTACGGGAATTACCTGAACAGCCTGTTCGAGGGCCGCACCACCCATGAGGTGCGCGGTGAGATCGAGCGTCAGCTGCACAACGTGCGCAAAACGCTGGATGCCTATCGCCGGGCCTGGGAACTGGCCGCGCAAGCCCTGGCCGAGGAAGAACAGCCCGAGGTTTTCGTCGGTGGCGCGAGCCATCTCACGGATCAGCCCGAATTCACGGAGCTGGAGACCATCCAGGAGCTGTTGCGACTCATCGAGGAGCGTTCGCGCCTGCTTGAACTCCTGGACAAGACCTCGGCCAGCCAGTCCGTCTCGGTCAGCCTGTCCCAGGACATGCCCGGACTCGCGGGATGCTCGCTGGTGGCCTCTCCCTACAGCGCTTTTTCCACCAATCACGGAACGTTGGCAGTGCTTGGGCCGGTGCGCATGAACTACGCACGCATCATGCCCATGGTTGACTTTGCCGCTCAAATACTTAGTCAGTGCCTCAAATCCCGCTTCTAAGGATATTCGTGAAGCGTTTTATCAAATATTTCAAGGATCAGGAGTTTTTCATGTCCAATAAGGAAAAAGAGGGCCAGAACCCGGAAGAAGTGCAGACCGAAATGCAGACCGAAGAAACGCCGGAGCTGACCCTGGAGGAGAAGTACGCCCAGGCCCTGGCCGACGTGGAGGAGCTCAAAAAAGACAACCTGCGCGTCCTGGCGGACAGTGAGAATTTCAAGAAGCGTTTGCTGCGCGAAAAGGAAGACTATTTCAAATTCGCGACCTCCGCCATCCTCGAGGAGATTATCCCGGTCATGGACAATCTCGACCTGGCCCTGGCCCACGGCAAGCAGACCGAGGCCTGCAAGGATCTGGTCACGGGCGTCGAGATGACCATGAACATTTTTCTCGACACGATGAAGAAGCATGGGCTGGAGCAGATCGCCGAAGTGGATGTGCCTTTCGATCCCGCGCGCCACGAGGCCTTGGGGCAGGTCGAGCGGGACGATGTCGGGGAAAACACGGTCTGTCAGATGCTGCAGAAGGGCTACATGCTCAAGGACAGACTGCTGCGTCCGGCCAAGGTCATGGTCAGCCGCAAGGCGGGAGCCTGAGGCCATGGCACAGATTGTCGCGGTGCTCGGAGCGAGCCACAAGCCGGAACGTTACTCGAACAAGGCCGTGCGCATGCTCAAGGAGCACGGGCATTCGGTCATCCCGGTCACGCCGGGTCGATCCGTCATCGAGGATCTGCCCGTCGTGCCCAGCCTGGACGCCATCGATCGCAAGGTGGACACCCTGACCCTTTATGTCGGGCCGGAGCGCAGCGCGCAGCTGCAGGACTCCATCCTGGCGCTAAGGCCCGGGCGTGTGATCCTCAATCCCGGCACGGAATCGGCGACCCTGGAACAGGCCCTGACCGAAGCGGGCATTCCCTGGGAGCACGCCTGCACCCTGGTCATGCTCAGAACCGGACAATTCTAGACGGTACGTCCCTGATCGGGGAGCCTCCGTGGCTCCTCGAAACCTCACCCCGCAAGCGCGCCGCTTTCAAGGGCCAGGGTCCATGCCCAGACCGCAAGTGCCAGCCCCGCCGCGCCGCACATAGCCCCGACCCTCGCCTTCCATCCCGTTGCCCCGTGCCAGTCGCCGACCAGCAATCCAAAGGGCAGACCACAGCACATACCGAAAAAATGCGCTCCCAGGTCCACGCGTTCCTCTCCCGCGCCAAGCATGGCCAGCAGGCTGAAACCGAAGCCCAGGGCCAGTAGAAGGACCTGTCCCCGTGAGCCGCGTTCGGCCCGGCCCGCACCTCCGGCCAGAACGCCGATCAGCCCGAATACGCCCGTGGACGCGCCCACGCTCAGGTGATCAGGCGCTTGCGCCCAGGCGTTCAGGGCGTTGCCGAGGCCACCCGAGAGCAAAAAGAGACCCCAGGTCAGACCCGATCCGATGCGGCGCGCCAGGAGCGAGGCGAGCACCGCCAACGCTCCGGCATTGGCCAGCAGATGCCCGGCGTCGGCGTGCAGGAACAGGGCGGTCACGCAGCGCCACCACTGTCCTTCAAGGATGAGCCCGGCGTCGGCCCGGCCCGCGACATGCCACGAGATGCGCCTGCCGAGCCCCTGGGCGTCGAACCACATGGTCAGGCCCAGAAAGATGGCGATGACCAGCAGGCTGACCCAGGAGTTGTCGGGTAAGGGAGCCGGACGGGATCTGGGCCGGTTTTCCTCTTCGTAGGCGATGATTTCCCGCACCGCGAGCGGCGCCAAGGCGGGCGCGACCAGCAGCGTTCCTTTATCGAAACGGTGCAGGAATCTTCGACTGGACAGGACCAGGGCCCAGGCGCGGATGGTGGCCTTGTCCGGGCTGTGCTTGGAGGTGGCCAGGGCCAGGGTGGGCAGGATGTCGATCACCTAGAAAACTGATATCTGCCCGCGCACGAAGGACCAGGCCAGACCCATGTATTCGTGCACGGCCATGTTGCAGGTTTTGATGTTGTCCGCGCCGGGCAGGAAATTCTCGGGCTCGCCCTTGTCACGGAAGCAGGTTGGAGCGGGGATGGGCTTTAGGCCCTGGTTTTCGAACAGTTTTACGGCGCGCAGCATGTGCGAGGCCGAAGTAACCAGCACAAAGGCGTCGGAACCGGCCAGGGCCCTTATGTGCATCGCTTCGTCGTGGGTGTCGAGGGCCTTGTCGGAGAGCATGATCCGGGCCGGGTCGAAGCCCAGGTCCACGGCTGCGGCGGCCATGACCTGTGCGCTTGACTGTTCGTCTTTGTATTTTCCGCCCGAAAGAACCAGGATGGAGCCCCGAAACCGGTTTGCCACCCGAATGCCTTCGGTGAGCCGGTACAGGGCCGCCTCTTCGAGCATGGACCCGGGGGACAGGCGCTTGTCCGTCCAATGCCCCGAGCCGAGCACGACCACCCATTTGACGGGCCTTCTGACGATTTCCGCGTTGGTCAGATCCAGGGGCGGGTGGGCGTCCTCAAGGGGACTGATCATGTATCCGGAGACGGAGTTGAGGGAAAAGGCGTAGAGCAGGAGCGCGCCCATGACAAAGGGGGCGATGGCGTCCTTGGAGCGGCGCAGCAGCACGTAGACCATGCCGAGGGCGAAAAGAATCAGACAGACCGACAGGGGCATGAAAAGCGTGCCCAGGGCTTTCTTGAGGATAAAGCCCGCGCCGACGCTCATGTGCCGCCCCCCATGCGCCGTTGCAGCAGAACCATGTCGGCCAGGACCAGCCGGACCATGGCCGAGAGCACCGGGACCACGCGCGGGATGGCGCAGATGTCGTGCCGTCCGCCGACGCGGATGGTCCGGGCTGCCCCGAAGCGGTCGCGGGTGTGTTGGTCGAGCGCGATGGACGGGATGGGTTTGATGGCGGCGCGCAGTACGATCTCCTGGCCGCTTGAGATCCCGGCCAGGATTCCACCGGCGTTGTTGGATGCAAAGCCCGTATCCAGCATGGCGTCGTTGTTTTCGCTGCCGCGCATGCGGCTGGCAGCGAAGCCGCTTCCGATCTCGATTCCCTTGACCGCGCCCACGCTCATGAGCGCGGCGGCCAGGCGGGCGTCGAGCTTGTCGAAGACCGGTTCGCCAAGTCCCGCGGGCACGCCCTGGGCGCGGATTTCGACGATGCCGCCCAGCGTGTCGCCTTGGGCCGCGACCTTTTTGACCAGTTCCTGCCAGCGCAGGACAGCATTGTCGTCAGCCGCGAAGAATTGGCGGTGTTCCGCACCTTTGATGTCCAGGCTCTCGGCCGCGATGCCGCCAAGTTCCACGGCGGCGGCCCGGACAGTGATCCCGAGCGGTTCCAGAAACGCCCCGGCCACGGCTCCACCCGCCACGCGCGAGACGGTCTCCCGGCCCGAGGAGCGGCCTCCGCCGCGATAGTCGCGCAGCCCGTACTTGGCCTCGTAGGTCATGTCTCCGTGACCCGGCCGGAAAACGTCTTTTATCTCGCCGTAGTCGCGGGAGCGCTGGTCCGTGTTCTCGATGGCGAAGCCGATGGACGTGCCTGTTGTGCGGCCCTCGAAGACGCCGGACAAGAGCCGGATGCGGTCCGGTTCGTTGCGGGCGGTGACGGCCAGGCCGCCCTGACCGGGTCTGCGCTTGTCGAGTTCCGTCTGGATGGCGGCCTCATTGAGGGCGATCCCGGCGGGACATCCGTCCACCACCCCGCCCAGGGCCGGGCCATGGGATTCGCCGAAGGTCGTCAGTTTGAAGATGCTGCCGAAAGTGTTTCCCGCCATCAGTTCTCCAGGGGCCCGGCCCCGGCTAGTAGTCTTTGCCGCGCTTGCACCAGTCGGCGTATACGTTTTCGAACTCTTCCTCGTCCAGGGGGCTTTGATCGTACATCCCTGCGGCCAGGCGCTGGCGCATGGCCTCGTAGAGGATGGTCGCGGCGGCCACGGACACGTTCAGGCTCTGAACCATGCCGAACATGGGGATGTAGATTTCGTCCGGCACATGAATCTTGACGTCGGGGTCCATGCCCCGGTGCTCGTTGCCGAGAATGATGGCCGTGGGTTTGGTGAAATCGATATCCATGATGGGCCTTGCCGTGGAGCTGAAGCCCGTGCCCACGATCTGCATGCCCCGGTCGCGCAGGCCCTGGATCATGGTTCCTGCTTCGCGGTGGCGGGTCAGGTCGATCCACTTCTTGGCGGAGCCGGATGAGCTGTTGGCCAGGGAAGGAAATTTTTCCTTGGTGTAATAGAGGTGCACGCCGAACACCCCGAAGGCGTCGCAACTGCGCAGGATGGCGGACACGTTGTGCGGGTCGTGGATATTGTTCAGTACCAGGGTCAGGTCGGGCTGGCGTTTGGCCAGTACGTTTCTGAGCTTGGTTTTGCGGTCTTCGGTCAGAAATCTGTCAGGCATGGGCTCGAATTTGGTTGAAGTGTTGACGATGAACGCGGTCTGTACCCGCATCGGCCTCTCTTGGCAAAGTCTGAGCTCAGCGCCGCAAATGGAGCAGGTATTCCTGGTTGCCCTTGGGGCCCTTGATCCCTGCCGCGACGGAGCCCAGGACGTGCAGTCCGAGCTCCTCCCGGGCGAATTCCCGTATTTCGTCCACGGCCCTGAGTTGCAATTCCTCCGAACGGACCACGCCCTTGACCGCATGCTCGGGGCCCAGCTCGAACTGCGGCTTGACCAGGGCCAGGATCTGTCCTTCGTCCTTCAGGAATTGCAGGCAGGGGGGCAGGATGAGCCGCAGGGAGATAAAGGAGCAGTCGGCCACCACCAGGTCCACTTTTTCGGGAAGGAGGTCGGCGGTGGCGTGACGCAGGTTGACCCGCTCCAGATTCACGACGCGCGGGTCCGTGACCAGCTTCCAGTGCAGCTGGGCGTGCCCAACGTCCACGGCGTAGACCCGCGCGGCCCCGAATTGCAGCAGGCAGTCCGTGAATCCGCCGGTGGAGGCCCCTGCGTCCAGGGCGACCATGCCGCTCACGTCCAGGGCGAAATGCTCAAGAGCCGTGAGCAGCTTGTAGCCGCCGCGCGACACGAAACGCTCCGCTTCCTTGAGCTCCAGCCGCGCATCGCGCGGAATCTGCTGCCCGGGCTTGGCCACGGGGGTCCGGGCCTCGCCCTGGAGCAGTAGAACCTGACCGGCCATGATCATCCGTTTGGCCTTTTCGCGGCTCTCGACCAGCCCCTGCTCGGCCAGGACCACGTCGGCCCGATCGACTTTCTTGGCCATCCTTCTACCCTTGGAGTTTCGGCGCGGGCTCGTCGGCCCAGAATATCAGGCCCAGGCTGTGCGCATCGCGCAGCAATGGGTGGTGCGGCAGGATGCGCACGGTGAAGCCGAACTTGCCGGTGGCCATGGGCATGGCCTTGCCGCGATACACGTACCAGCCGTCCGGGGTGCGTTCATCCGGGCTCATGAGGAAGGTGGACCTGCTGGCAAACTTGCCGGTGTGATCGAGGGGGCCGGTGTAGATCTCCACGCGGATGTCCTGGATGCCGAGTCCCTCGACCTTGACCTCGGCGCTGACCTCCAGGTTCTCGCCGACGAACATCTCGTGGGCCGTGATGCACTGCACGTTGCGGATGTCGAGCGCTCCCCAGTGGGTGAGCAGGTTCATGCGCCACTCGGCCAGTTCCACGACCGGGCGGTACTCGTTGGCCGAGAGCTTGCCGTAGCTGATGTTGGACGGGAGGTAGGCGCGCTTGGAATATTCCTCGACCATGCGGTGTCCGTTGAAGACCGGACCCAGGGTTTTGAGCGCCTGCTTCATTTTCTGCACCCAGCGTCTCGGGAAAGAGCCCTGCACGCGATCGTAGAAGAGCGGGATGACGTCTTTTTCGAGGATGTTGTAGAGGGTCTGGCTCTCCACGAAGTCCTGGTACTCGACGTCGTCGTATTCCTCGGCGTTGCCGATGGCCCAGCCCACGGAATTGTCCGGGCTCCAGGCTTCGTCCCACCAGCCGTCGAGGGTACTCAGGTTCAGGACGCCGTTGGCCATGGCCTTCATGCCGCTGGTGCCGCAGGCCTCAAGGGGGCGGCGCGGGTTGTTGAGCCAGATGTCGCAGCCCTGGACCAGGTAGCGGGCTACCTGCATGTCGTAGTCTTCCAGAAAGACCATGGACGCGCGGCTCTCGGGGGATTGGCAGAGGCTGATGAGCTCCTGGATGATTTTCTTGCCCTCGTTGTCGCGGGGATGGGCCTTGCCGGCAAAGACGAATTGCACCGGGCGGGCCGGGTCGGTGACGAGGCGTTTCAGGCGGTCATCGTCCTTCAAGAGCAGGTAGGCGCGCTTGTAGGACGCGAAGCGGCGGGCGAAGCCGATGGTCAGGGCCTCGGGGTTCAGGACATTGTCGGCCACTTCCAGCTCCCAGCTCCGGCCGCCGCGGGACATGATCTGCTGCTGCAGCCTGCGCCGGACGAAGTCCACGAGCCGCTCGCGCAGGCGTTCGTGGGTGCGCCAGAGCTCGATGTCGGGGATGGTCCCGAATTTTTCGCCCACGCGCTCGCAGTCCGGATCCTCGCGCCAGGACTGGCCGAGAAAGCGGTCGAAAAGGACGGACATTTCCGGGGCCACCCAGGTCGGGAAATGAATGCCGTTGGTGACCCAGCCGATGGGCACATCCTCTTCCGGGTACTGGGGCCAGACCTTGGCCCACATCTTGCGTGAGACCTTGCCGTGCAGCCGGCTTACGCCGTTGTTGAACCGGGATAGGCGCAGGGCCAGGATCGTCATGCAGAAGTGCTCGGCATCGTCGCGCGTGTTTTCACGGCCAAGGGCCAGGAAAACCTTCCAGGAGAGTCCCAGGTCCGCGGAGTATTCCTGGAAGTATCTGGCCATAAGGTCCGGGGAGAAACGGTCGTTGCCCGCCGGAACAGGAGTGTGCGTGGTGAAGACCGAGCTCTGGGCGACCAGTTCAAGGGCCGCTTCGAAAGACAGGTGCCGGTCCTGCATGAGCACGCGGATTCTTTCCAGACCGGCAAAGGCCGAGTGCCCTTCGTTCATGTGGATGACCCGGGGCGAGAGACCCATGGCCTCCAGGGCCTTGATGCCGCCGATGCCGAGCAGGTATTCCTGCATGAGCCGCATTTCCAGATCGCCGCCGTAGAGCTGGGAGGTCAGCTCCCGGCGCTCGGGCGGATTTTCGGGGATGTTGGTGTCCATCAGGAACAGCGGCACGCGGCCCACGTCGGCCCGCCAGACGCGAAAATAGAGGGGCTTGCCCTGCATCTGAAAACGCACTTTAAGGGGCAGACCTTCTTCGTCCAGCACGGGAGAGAGAGGCATCTGCTCAAAGTCGTTGGGCTGGTAGCGCTCCTGCTGCCAGCCGTCGTGGGTCAGGTACTGGCGGAAAAATCCGCGCTGGTAGCAAAGGCCGATGCCGACCAGGGGAATGTTCAGGTCACTGGCGGATTTGAGATGGTCTCCGGCCAGCACGCCAAGCCCTCCCGAATACACGGGCAGGCATTGGGCGATGCCGTATTCGGCGCTGAAATAGGCGACCACCGGCCCGCTGTCGAGGGCGTCGAGTCCGGTCATGGGGCCGCGCTTGGAGATGTATTTTTCGAAACCCGCCGCAATGGTTGACAGACGGTCCAGAAAGAATTCATCCTCGCCCAGCTCTTCCAGTGTGCTCTGGGGCAGATGGTTCAGGAACCAGACCGGATTGTGTTCGCTTTTTTCCCACAGTTCGCGGTCTATCTGGGCAAAGAACTCCTCGATTTCATGCTGCCAGGAAAAATAGAGGTTGCTTGCCAGCGTCTTGAGCGGCAGAAGTTTTTCCGGAAGCTTGGGCACAACTGTATAGACATGCAATGGTTGCATAAATCCCCCTGTCATAAATTTGTAACGCATCCCTGCATGCGCTTGGAGTACAAGCTAGCATGCCAAGGAGAAGAAATGAATCCCTGTTCCGGAATTGTCACCATGCCGGTCAAGGTCCGTTTTTTATCGGAAACGTGCCCGCCGGAGAAGTTCAACTATGCCACTTCGGGATCGGCCGGTATTGATCTGCGGGCTTGTATGGCGGAAGCGGAGGTCTTGATCCCCCCCGGAGGAAGGCACCGCTTTCCAACGGGCATCGCCGTGGAATGCACGATGCCGGGAGTGGCCGGTTTTGTCTATTCCCGAAGCGGCCTGGGAACCAAGGATGGACTGGTCGTCAGTCAGGGGGTTGGGGTCATCGATCCGGACTATCGCGGCGAGATCCTGGTCAGCCTCCTGAACACTTCGGACCAGACCCGCACCGTGACCCGGGGACAGCGCATCGCCCAGCTCGTTTTTCAGCCTGTCGTGCGCGCGGAGATCATCCCGCAGGAAAATCTTTCGGACACCGCGCGCGGTGCCGGAGGATTCGGGCACACCGGCACGATCTGATCCAACTCATTTGCGAGGAGAATTTCATGAACAGCGAAGATATAAAACAAGGCGAAGCCTCGGCCCTGTGCCGGACCTATGCACGTTATCCCCTGGCCGTGAGCCGGGCCGAGGGGACCAAGCTCTACACCCCCGAGGGGCGCGTCTACACCGATCTTCTGGCGGGCATCGCCGTCTGCAATCTTGGGCATTCCCATCCCGAGCTGGTCGAGGTCATTTGCGCGCAGGCCGGCAAGCTCATTCACGTCTCCAATCTTTTCTATCAGGAAGAGCAGGTCGCCCTGGCCAAAAGGCTGCTCGGCACCTCGCACCTGGAAAGGGTCTTTTTCTGCAACTCCGGCGCCGAAGCTAACGAAGGGGCCATCAAGCTGGCCCGGCGCTACATGCGCGAGGGCCGGGGCGAGGAACGCTACGAGATCATCACCCTGGGCGGGTCCTTCCATGGCCGGACCCTGGCCACTCTTACGGCCACGGGCCAGGACAAGATCAAGACCGGTTTCGGGCCGCTGCCCGAGGGTTTCATCACCGTGCCCTTTGCGGATCTGGCGGCCATGGAGGCGGCCATGAACGAGCGCACAGCCGCGGTGCTGATCGAGATGATCCAGGGCGAGGGCGGGGTCAAACCCCTGCCCGATGATTACGTCCGTGGGCTGGCCGCTCTTTGCGCCGCCAAGGGCGTGCTGCTGATCGTCGATGAAATCCAGACCGGCGTGGGACGGACCGGAAGATTCTGGGCGCACCAGCACGCGGGTCTCAAGCCGGATATCGTCACCGTGGCCAAGGGCCTGGCCGGGGGCCTGCCCATGGGCGCGGTCATGTGCACCGAAGAGGTCTCCAAGGGTTTTCCTCCGGGCAGCCACGGCACGACCTTCGGCGGCAACGCGCTCATCTCCGCCGTGGCGTCCAAGGTCATCGAGATCATCGAACGCGACGATCTCTGCGACCGGGCCGCGCGCATGGGCGACTGGCTGCGCGGGCGGCTGGAAGGGATCAGGAGCAGGTTCCCGGAGAAGATCGCCGAGGTGCGGGTGCATGGCCTGATGGTCGGCATCGAATTGACCCATCCCGGGGCCGAGGTCTGGAAGGAGCTGCTCGGGCAGGGCTTTGTCCTGAACCTGACCCAGGACACGGTGCTGCGTCTGCTGCCGCCGCTGGTCATCACCGAAGAGGAGCTTGAGTCGTTCTGCCTGGCTCTGGAATCGATCCTGGCCAAGGGCTGATTTTTGCCGAAATTTTGTTCGCGGGCCCTTTTCCCGAAGGAAGCGGGCCCTTTTTCAAACTTCAAATTCCAACGGTGCGCATCCCGTTATCAGGTTCATACATGTCAAACAAACTCGCCCGCCTTGCCCTCGCCTTTGCCCCGGAAAACGAGGATCTTGTCACCGGCCTGCTGTTTCTGCACACCCCGTGGGGTTGGGAGGACGGCGGCACAAAGGATGGCCTGCGCCGCCTGACCGTGCATTTCGACCGCCCGGAGCAGTCCGCCGAGACCGAGGCCGCGCTTCAGGCCGCGTGCCCCGAGGTGCGGCTCGAAAGGTCCAGCGTGGACAATGCGGACTGGACCAGCGCCTGGAAAAAATATTTCACGCCCATCCCCATCGGGTCGCGGTTCGTGGTCCTGCCGGCCTGGCTCAAGGACGAGCCCTGCACGGCCCAGCCCATCCTGATCGAGCCCAAGATGGCCTTCGGGACGGGGCATCACCAGACCACGGCCCTGTGTCTTGAGGCATTGGATCGCCTGGCGACGGAGGGCGTGCTGGCGGCGGGGCAGTCTTTCCTCGACCTGGGCACGGGTTCGGGTATTCTGGGCATCGCCGCCGTCAAGCTCGGACTCGTCGGCCAGGGGCTGGACATCGACCCCGTGGCCATCGACAACGCCCGCGAAAACGCGGTCCTGAACGCGGTGGAGGGCGCTTTCATAGCCGCCACCGGGAGCGTCACGGACATCCCCTCGGAGCAGCGCTTTGATTGCATCCTGGCCAACATCCTGGCCAATCCGCTCATCGACATGGCCGAGGACATAAGTGCCCGCCTGGCCCGGCCGGGGGTGCTCATCCTGTCCGGCATCCTGCGCGAGCAGGCGGACCGCGTCGTGCAGGCCTACGTCGGACAGGGCCTTGCGGCTCCCGAGATCTCATACTCAGGGGAATGGACCCTGCTCGTTTTTCGGACATGAACCGGGAAGCCGTGCTGCTTGACTACTACCGCGCGATGCGGGCCGAGCTGGGCCCAAGCCGGTGGTGGCCGGGAGACACGCCTTTTGAAATCGCGCTTGGTGCCATCTTGACCCAGAACACTGCCTGGGCCAACGTGGAGAAGGCGATGCACAACCTGCGCGAATCCGGCCTGCTCGAACCCCGGGCGCTTGCACGGTTGACCGACGGGGAGCTGGCGATGCTCATCCGGCCGGCCGGGGCTTTTCGGGTCAAGGCGGCGCGGGTGCGCAATTTCCTGAATTTCCTGCACGGGGCCTGTGATCTGGATATGGATGGATTGCGCGGCGAGACGGTGGAAGGGTTGCGCCCGGCCCTGCTTGAGGTTTCCGGCATTGGCCCGGAAACGGCAGACTCCATCCTGCTCTACGCCCTCGGGCTGCCGTCCTTTGTGGTCGACGCGTACACGCGGCGCATCCTGGGCAGGCACGGGCTGATCCCCGAAGACATCGGGTACGGGGAGCTGCGGGATTTTTTCATGGATGTCCTGCCGCCGGATGCGGCTTTGTATAATGAATACCACGCCCTCATCGTGCGCACGGGCAAGAATTGGTGCGCAAAGAAGGCGGGAAAATGCGCGAGCTGCCCCCTGGCGGTGTTTCTGGAAGAGTTCAGCCCCTTGACCTGCGTGGGAAAAAGCATCATCCCTCACCCATGAATCGTCCGTCATCCCGCCTCAAGCCGCGCTTTTTCGCGATCATCCTGATGCTCCTGGGCGGTCTTGTGTTCACGGCCACGCTCGGCCTTGCCTCTCTGGAAGAAGAGATGGCCGCCAAGAACAAGCAGTTGGCCGAGCGCAAAAAAGCCATCCAGAGCCTGACCGAAAAAGAGCGCAGCCTGCACAAGGATCTGGCCAAACTCGAAGGTTCGGTCAAGCAGGCCGCGGCATCCCTCCAGAAGCTCGAAGACGAACTGGCCGTTCTCAAAAAAGAGCAGGCCGAAGGCGCCAGTCGCCTTGATGCGCTGCTGAAGGAGCGGGAAAAGACCACCGGCCGTCTGCAGGAGCTGATGCGAACGCTGTGGCCCATCTACCTGACAGCCAAGGAAGAAGGTTTTGCCTCCGCGGAGCGGTGGGCAGAGGCCAACCGCCGGGAGGCCTGGCTGACGGCCCTGTATGGCGAGGCCCAATCCTTGCGGGAAGATATCGAGCGGCAGAGCCAGATCGTGGCCGACCAGCAGTCGGTTCTTGATCAGAATGCGGACCAGGCCGAGGCTCAGCTGAACAAGATCAAGGCGTCCAGGGCCGAGCTGGAAAAAAAGAGGACGCAGTACGAACGCCAGATTGCCGAGGTGCGGGTCAAGAAGAAGGAGAGCGAAAAGGAAATCCAGAATCTGATGGGTTCCATCGCCGGCATCCGCCACAAGATCAGCCTGCAATCCTCCAAGAAGATTTCAAAGCTGCAGGGCAAGCTGAGTTGGCCGGCCAAAGGCAAGCGGGTGGTGTCCTTCGCGCCAAGCGGAAATCCGCCCAGCAACGGGATTGGCCTGGCCCTGTCTGCCGGCACTCCGGTGCGCAGCGTCTCCTGGGGCAAGGTCGTGCACAACGACCAGTTGCGCGGTTTCGGACAGGTTGTGATTGTTTTTCACGGCGAGGATTATTATTCGCTGTATGCCTTTTTGTCCGACGCCCCCATCCCGGTGGGCCGGGAAGTGGAGCGCGGACAGCAGATCGGCGTGTGCGGATTCTACCCGGCGGCCAAGGGCGAAGGCCTCTATTTCGAATTGCGTTACAGGCAAAAAGTCATTAATCCTTTAAAATGGTTACAGTCGGGGTGAAAAGTGGGTTCGCATTTTTTCGGACTGGACTGCACCACGGTATCCGCTTTCAAGTGATTCCAACAATTTCTCGCCATTCCCTCAGGGAGGATATCATGCGTTTCAGCCATTTTCTTGGCACGATGATTCTTCTGGTCGGCCTTTGCGGCACGGCCTCGTCCAGTCAGGCCCGTGATACAGATCATTATCAGGCCTTGAAGCAGTTCAGCCAGGTTCTGGATCTGATCGAAAAGAATTATGTTCAGGAGGTCGACCGTACGGATCTGATCCACGGGGCCATCGAGGGGATGCTCAATTCCATTGATCCGCATTCCACATATATCGATCTCGACAAGTTCAAGATGATGCAGGAAGAATTTCAGGGTGAATTCGGCGGAATCGGCATCCAGATCGGAGTCCGGGACAAGCGCCTGACCGTCATAGCCCCCATTGAAGACACCCCCGCCGACAAGGCCGGTCTTAAGGCCGGTGACATCATCCTTGAGATCAACGGCGCTTCTGCGCTGGACATTTCCCTTGAGGACGCGGTGTCCAAGATTCGCGGTCCCAAGGGAGAGGCCGTGGAACTGACCATCCTGCACAAGGAGTCCCAGGCTCCGGAAAAGGTGACCATCGTGCGCGGCACGATTCCGCTGGTCAGTGTCAAATTCAAGGAACTCGAGCCCGGCTATGTGCATCTGCGTCTGACCGATTTCAAGGCCAACACCACCGACGACATGCACGACAAATTGCGCGAGTACTCGGCCAAGCAGGAGCTCAAGGGCATTGTCCTTGATCTGCGCAACAACCCCGGAGGCCTTCTCAATCAGGCCATCTCCGTGACCGACACTTTTCTGCGTGACGGGCTCATCGTCTACACGCAGGGACGCGATCCCAAAAGCAGAAAGGACGAGATGGCGTCCCGTCAATCGACGGACGTGACCTGTCCCGTGGTGGTGCTCATCAATTCCGGTTCGGCCTCGGCCTCGGAGATCGTGGCCGGAGCCCTGCAGGACCGCAAGCGGGCCATCCTGATCGGCGAGCGCACCTTCGGCAAGGGGTCGGTGCAGACCATCATGCCCCTGTCCGACGGTTCGGCGGTCAAGCTGACCATCGCGCTCTATTACACGCCAAACGGCCGCTCCATCCAGGCCGAGGGCATTGACCCCGACGTGGAGCTCCCCTTCACGCTCGCGGCCGAGGATGCCGCCGAGCTGCGTGAATTCAGGGAGGCGAATCTTTCCAAGCATCTGGACAATCCCAATGGGGATGCGGTGCTGGACCCGGAAGCGCTTGAAGCCAAGGAAGCATTGGCCAAGGACAACCAGCTGCGCATAGGTCTGAGCATGGTCAAGTCCCTGCCGCGCTTCATGCAGCTCACCAACTGATTCTCATCGCAATGCGGGACGGCTCCTGCCGTCCCGCGTTCTTTCCACCTCCATGCCCCCAAAAAAACGAAAAAAGAAGAAGCCAGCTGCCAAGGCGTCCGGCTTTTCGCTGTTCAAATCACTGCTCTGGATTTGCGTTGTCCTCCTGACCGGTCTGACCCTTTTCGTGGCCATGCATCTGCCGCTCAGAAACGCTCCGAGCAAGCCCGGGAACGTTCAGCCACCGGTCGTACACAAGACGTCCGAAGAGCCCGCCGCGCAAAGCCGCAAGGATTCCCGGTCCAGACAGGCTTCCACCAGGGACGCTTCGGTTCAAAAGAACCAGCCGCTGGCATACGAGGCCCAGATCGACGATTTTGACGCCAAGGTCCGCAGTGTCGATCTGGCCATACTCATGGGCCTTGCCGCCCAGGGCGAATCCGAGAGCCTCATGCGCCACAGGACCGTGGAGGTGCGGCGTCATGGCGGTCAGGAGTTCTATTATCAGAACCTGACCATCAATCTGGGGCACGAAGTTTTTCCCTTCCTGGCCGAGCTCAAGAAGAACCTGGATCAACTCGGGCCGGATTTTAGCCTGAAAACCGTGGACAGCAACCCGCGCGACCTTGAGATTTCCATCCTTGGCGAGCCGACCCATCACATCTTTCTGCCCCTGTCCCTGGTTCCCGAGCCGGAGCCCGAGGTCCCGACCGTGAGGGCCCCAAGGCTCGTCATCATCATCGACGACCTGGGCGAAAGCATGTCCGTGGCCAAGCGGCTGGCCGACCTGCCTTTCGCGGTCAGCTTTTCGGTGCTGCCGCACAACACCAAGGCGCGTCAGGTGGCCGACCTGGCCAGACAGGAAGATCTTGAGCTGCTGCTGCATCTTCCCTGCGAGCCGGAGGGCTATCCCAAGTCGGCCAATTCCGGTCCCGGCACCTTGCGCGTGAACATGAACCCGGCCGTTCTGGAACAGACTCTGGCCGACAATCTGGCGCGTCTGCCGGAAGTGGACGGAGTCAACAATCACATGGGATCGCGTCTGACCCAGGACAAAAAGGCCATGACCGTGGTGCTTGCTCATCTGCAAGGGCGGGGCAAATTTTTTGTTGACAGCCTGACCACGCCCAAAAGCTGCGTGCGCGACGTGAGCAAAACCCTGGGGCTGCGTTACTACAGAAGACATATCTTTCTCGACAACACGGCAAAGGAGCATGCAATCCTGCTGCAGCTCAAAAAGGCCGAGAGCCTGGCCAAGCGTACCGGGCTGGCCGTGGCCATCGGGCATCCCTACCCGGCGACGCTGTCAGCGCTTGAGTCATGGGCAAGGACCCGCGACATGAGCGTGGTTATCTGCAAAATACAAGATATTTGACAAAATCTTGCTTTTTCTCCAAGTAATGAAACCTGTAAATAGAGATGTATTTCAGCTCATCAGCAGGAGCCAAAGATGGAGCCGCTTACCCCTTCTTCGTGCATAAACGTCCTTCTCGGGATTTCCAGGGGACTTTCGCATCGCACCAGCATTCAAAAAACACTCGAAGAAATTTGTGTCCACGTGGAGAGCTTTTTTTCTCCCAGGCACTTGGCGTTTTTGCTTGTGGATCCGGACACCGGGGACCTGACTTTCAATCATGTTGTGGGGGAAAAGACCGATTTGGTCAGCGGAAAGAAATTGCGGAAGGGCACGGGCCTGGCCGGATGGGTCGCAGAGACCGGAGATGCCCTGCTGATTGAGGACACTGCGCGGGACCCGCGCTTCACTACACAATTCCTGACGGCCAAGACCAAGGGCTGTTCAACGGTCATGGCCGTGCCGCTCAAGAGCGGCGATATGGTTTACGGTGTCCTGGAACTCATCGACACCCGTCATGGAGAGCCCTTTACCAAGAGGAATCTGGCGGACTTCGCGGCCATTGCCGAGGTTACCTCCGTGGCTCTTGAGCGGGCATACTATTTTCAGGCCATGAGGCGCATGGCCGAAACGGACCAGCTGACCGGCCTGCCGAACAAGCGGACCTTTGACCGTTACATGGAGCGCGAGATCGAGGTCTGCAAGCGCTATGGAACCCCTTCGAGCGTGTTGATGGTCACGATCGAGAATTTGCGCAGGCTCAACGAGGAATATGGCCCGTCGAGCGTGGACAAGATCATCCAAACGCTCGCCGTGGTCCTGGGCGAGGAGGTGCGAAAAGTCGACGTGCCGTGCCGCATAGCCTCCAACAAGTTCGCGGTGATCATGCCCAATACGGCCAGGCCCGCTGCACTGGATGTCAGCCAGCGCATCAACACCAAGATCGCCCAGCAAAGCGCCACCAGGCAGATGCCCTATTTTTCGGTGCTTCTTGATGTCGTGTCCGGAGTTCAGGAAGATGTCGCCCCGCTGATCGGGATTTGCGATACGAGCAGGGCCACGACCCGGGGCTTTCGCAAATTCCGCAATGTGGCCGCAAATCTTGTGCTGCTCCTCAACGAGGAAAAGCAGGCCATGGAGCGCAGGCAGTATTACCGCAAGAATGTGCAGCTTGCCGGGCAGTTCGAAAATCCCGAAACGGGCGAGACGGGTGATTTTCTGCTGGAAAATGTCTCCCTGAACGGCGTCGGCTTCACGACCTTGCTTTCCCATCGCCTGGTCCGGGGGGCCCTGATCAAGGTCCGTTTCCGTCTGGATGATTCACGCAATACGGAAGTCACCCGGGTGACTCGGGTCAAATACATGAACGATAGGTATGTCGGATGCCAGTTCGCGGACCAGAAAAGCTACGACAGCGACCTCGGTTTTTATTTGATGCGCTGATCGTTTGAATCTTGAATTTGCTGAAAGCGGGCTCCGGGTCCGCTTTTTTTGTGCCTGCGGTCGGTACCCCCCTGCCGGATTCGCGCCAAATTTTGGAAGTTCGCTGCCGGAGGTGTTGACATATCGTCTGTCGGGATTAAATTTTCACCTATTCAAACTATAGGAGGCATCTATGTTTACTCTCCAACCGGCGGCAAAGGCGCAGCTGGACGAGCATTTTGGCGGCAAGGACAAGGAACCCATTCGAATATACCTGGCTTCCGGCTGCGGCGGACCCCGTCTCGGGTTGGCCCTGGACGAGCAGAAAGACACTGATCAGATCTTCGACGTGGACGGATATTCCTTTCTGGTCGAGGGGGCCCTGTTCGAGCAGGCCAAACCCATGACCGTTCTCTTTGATCAGAACGTGGGCTTTACCGTGGAATCGAGCATGGTCTTCCCCGAGGGCGAAGGCGGGTGCTCCTCCTGCGGATGCGGCGGAAGCTGCGGCTGATCGCAAGGAAAAATCATCAAGCGCGAAAAGGGCGGCCAAGGCTGCCCTTTTCGCGCTCGGAACCAAGACATTTTCGTTATCCACTCCCCATGTTCATCACACCCCGCGTACATATCGAAGACGAGGACATCCGCCTCGAATTCATCCGCTCCTCCGGTCCCGGCGGCCAGAACGTGAACAAGGTCGCGACGGCCGTGCGTCTGCGCGTTCGCCTGGACGCGATTCGCGGGCTGGACGAGGACGGGATGGCCCGTCTTGAGGCGCTGGCCGGAAAGCGGCTCACCGTGGACGGAGAGCTGGTCATTCGGGCCGAGTCGCATCGCACCCAGGAGGCCAATCGTAAGGCCGCCCTTGAGCGACTGGCGCATCTGGTGGCCCAGGCCGCCGTGCGTCCCAAGCCTCGCCGGGCCACGAAGCCCACCCGGGCTTCCAAGGAGAGGCGTCTGGCATCCAAGGCCAAACAGTCTCGTCTCAAGAATCTGCGCCGGAACGCAGAGGACTAGCCTTTTTTTCTTCCACGTTTCCCCCTCTCCTGCAGCGCAGGTTTTCCGCTCCAAGCCGGGCCTGAACATACAGCCCGAGGGCCCTCACGGCCCGGTCCGCATCCCTGAACACGGGCATGCCCCGTTCGCGCAGCATGGCCGCGAAGGGGTTGTACATCTCGCCGCCGTCGACCACTGCCACGATGGGCTTGGGACTGTGCCGCGCTATGGCGCCGATGCGCTCGGCAATGTTCTGGCTTGCGTCCATGTCCAGGGAGGACAGGGACGGAGTGAGCGGGATCATGCCGACGACGGCCAGGTCCACACCCGGGTCCGCCGCCAGCGCTTCCACGACCTCCGTGAAAAGTTCGTCGGTGGCCGCGGGGTTCATGTCCAGCGGATTCTTGACCTCGACCAGCCTGTCGAGTCCGCAGGCAGCCAGGGCCTTGGAGATGCGCTGTCTTGTGGCGGGACGGAATGCGGCCATGCGCAGCTCGAAGTCATCGGCCGTGATGTTGTCGGCCATGCCCACCGCCTCGTATCCGGCCGTTGAGACGGCGGCCATGCGGTTTCCGGCAATGGTCTTGCCATGCAGCCCCTTGGCCAGCATGTAGAGTTCCGTGAACTGGTTGAAGGATCTGGCCACCATGGCTCCGGCCTGGGTCAGGCAGGATTCGCAGACCGTGTAGTCTCCCGCCAGGGAGGCCGTGTGGCTGGACGTCGCGGTCTTGCCCTCGGGCGTGCGCCCGGCCTTGTAGAAGATGATCTCCTTGCCGGCCAGGACCGCCTCCCGCACGGCGCGGGTGAAGTGCACGCCGTCCAGGTCATTGAATCCTTCGCAGTAGACGCCGATCACGTCCGTGTCCGGATGGCTCCTGAAGTAGGCCATGAAGTCGCCCAGGGTCAGGTCGTTCTGGTTGCCGATGGAGATCAGATAGGCCGGGTCAAGTTCCGGGGCCCGGCTCATGCGTGTGGCCATGAACGCCCCGGACTGGCTGATGAAGGCGGAGTTGCGATGGTGCTGTCCCCGACCCTTGGGCAGCTTGTTCTCGGGAATGAACCAGGTGTCGTAGTTTCCCGGATGGGAAATGACGCCCATGGAATTGCCGCCCAGGAAGACGGGCCCGTCGCCCTGCCTGTGACCGTCGTCGATCCAGGCCATGATCCTTTCAGCCATGGCCTTGCTGTCCTGCGTTTCGCCCAGGCCGCCCGGGATGAGCAACACGGATGCGGCCTTTTTGCAGTACATGATCTCCTCGATCAGTTCGGGCAGGTTTTCGGCCGCCACGGCCACCACGAAGAGATCCACCGGCTCGTCAAGGGCGGACAGTTCCCGGACGCAGGCGACGCCGTCGATTTCCGTCGCGGCCGGATGGACGACCGTTATCCTGTCCGCCGGGAATCCGTGCGCCAGGACGTTCTGCAGGATGACGCGGCCAAAGTTCCGCCGGGAAGTGGACACCCCGATCAGGCCGATGCGGACCGGATGCAGCAGGGTGTGGATCTTTTCCACGGGCCTGGGGGCGGCCAGCGTCTTTTGCGGCAGCGAGAACCGGCACATTCCATCGAGCGGCACCATCATGAAGTCCGAAAAGGCGAAGGGGTTGATCTCCAGTTCCTCGATGACGAAGGGGGCGTCCACGGCCGTGGGCGAAAAGAAGTTACCGACCTGGATGAACGCCGAAAAGCATTCGATGAGCTGTTCGTCGGCGACCACGCGCTTCTGGCCGCGCGTCTTTCCGGCCAGGACCTTGTAGGCCACGGTGCGCCTGAAGAGTTCAAAAAAGGACTCGCCGTCGTTGAGTTCCGTGGAGGCCGAGACGATGCTGCGGTTCTTGCGGAAATTGTCGGCCAGAAGCTCCGTGTCCGTGCCGCCCACTCCGGCGGTGAGGACCATGCCGAATTCGCGCGTGGCGCGCAGGCCGACAATGAGTTCGTTGCCGAAAGAGGTGGCGTCCGGAGGAATGAACTGCACCAGGAGCACGCCCTGAATGTCCTGGGAGATGGCCGAGACCAGCGCATCGCCGGTCAGTCCCTGGTAGTGCGCCGGAGCATGGGCGGGGCGGCGCTCGATGCGATCGGCATAATTTTCGGCGACTTCATACATCATGCGCCGCCAGGTCGAACGGATCTTGTCCGGATGCTTGGGGATGATGCGCACGCCTCCGACGTCGCTCTTGTGCACGATGTAGGGCGAGACGATCTTGAGCACGACCCTGTCTCCGGGCAGGGCCAGCAGTTCCTCGTCCGATGGCCGCGTTCCGGCCAGGAGCAGGAGGCTGCGCGGCGGCGTCTCGGAGCCGAGGTTGCGCAGCAGGCTGTAAACCTCGTGCTCGTAGAGGAGGTCTCGTCCCTTGCGCCCGGCCTGCGCAAAAATCTGGGTCATGGCCGTGAAATCGATATGCGTGGCGACTTTGATGCTCATGGAAGTGCTCCCGGCGATGGATTTGCCGCAGCGTAGCGCAGGGGAGGGCGACAGGACAAGAAGAGGTTGGCGCGTCCACGAGGATGAGACGCGGGCTTGTCACGGCGTTGCCTCGGCAAAAGGCTGGACATTTTCGTTAAACGCGGCATGTTGCCATCCATGAACTCCAAACTTCGGCTCTACGCCTATTCCATCCCGTGGAACATATTTCTCCTGACCGTGGGCAGCTTTCTTATCGCCATGTCCATCAAGTCGGTGGCCGTGCCGCACGGATTCGTGACCGGCGGCGTGTCGGGCATCGCCCTTTTGATCTACTACTTCACGGAAACGCTGACTCCGGGACTGTGGCTCTTCGTCCTGAACATTCCCATCGCAGTGATCGGCTGGGTCATGATCAGCCGCAGATTCGTGCTGTACACGGCCTATGGCATGTGCGCCATCACGGCCTGGATGGAGATCATCAGCTTCACCCTTCCCGTGCACGACCATCTGCTCGCGGCCATTGCCGGTGGGGCCATGCTCGGCGCGGGATCGGGAATAAGCATGCGTTCCCTCGGATCGTCCGGCGGGCTCGATATTCTCGGCATCCTTTTGCACCAGCGTTTCGGATTCCGCATCGGCCAGGTCAGCTTCATATTCAACGCGGCCCTGTTCACCGTCAGCTTCTCGCTGCTGGAGACGGACATGGTGCTCTATTCCCTGATCATGGTTTTCGTGACCAGCCAGATCATGGATTATGTCCTGAGCATGTTCAATCAGCGCAAGCTTGTGTTCATCATCTCCGATCATGCGCAGGTCATTTCGGACGCCATCATCAAGAGCGCCAACCGGGGCGTGACCCTGCTCGAAGGGCGTGGCGGGTACACCGGGCAACCCAAGCAGGTGGTCATGACCGTGGTCAACAACGTGCAGCAAAAAAAACTTGAGGAATTGATATTCACTCTCGATCCCGACGCATTCGTCATTTTCGAGAACACGTTCAACGTCATCGGCAAGGGGTTTTCCCGGCGCAAGGTGTATTGAGCGCGGCGGGGGACAGGAGCGTACTGGCCAAGCCTGTGCCGGACGGGCAGATTTTCGCACATCAACGCATGGGTCAGGAAACATGAAGAAAATTTTGCGCAGTTTGATTCTCGGGGTTTGGACGGCGGTTTTCATCTCGCTCCTGAGCGCCTGCGCGGGCAAGCCCCGCCCCGAGATCCTGCCCGATTCCGGCCCTGCGCTGGTGGAGACGGACGAGACGCCGCAAGGTCCGGCACTGCTTTCGGAAATCGTCCTTGCCGTGCCGCAGCGGGCAAGCCTTGCAGTGCAGGTGTCGGATCAGCCGCTCATGGCCCCGGCGGAGCAGGTCGCCATGCACAACCAGGCCCTGGAGCGTTTTTTTGCGCCGTGGAAGCAGGTGCGTGCGTCATTGTCCGCGAAAGACATTTCCTGGGGCGTGCGCGGCCTCGGATCCAAACAGGGCTACGCCGAAAATCTGCAGCCGTATCCGCAGGACCGGTGGGTGCATGTCGTGGCCTTGCAGGATCTGCCCACATATCCCTCCTTGAGCGCTCCGGCCATCACCGTACGCAACACCTCCATGCGCGTGCTGCCCTCGAACCGGCCGTTTTTTCTGGACCCGAAACGGCCCGGCGAAGGCTTCCCCTTCGACTATTTTCAGAACACCGCCGTGTGGATGGGCACGCCTGTCTTTATCACCCACGTCTCTTTGGATCGGGCCTGGTATTACGTCGAGACGGCCTTTGCCAACGGATGGGTGCGTAGCGAGGACGTGGCCCTGACGGACGAGAATTTTTGCGCGCAATACGAATCAAGGGCCATGGTGGCCCTGCGCAAGGACGAGACTTCGCTGATCGGGCAGGACATGTTTCTGGGACAGACCCATATCGGGGCCATTTTTCCCCTGCATTCCCGGGGTGGGCAGGGTTTCATGGTCAAGGTTCCTGTCCGGGACGCCACGGGCCGGGCAAAGGTGGCCCTGGCCGAGCTTGGCTATCTGCAGGCGTCGCGCATGCCGCTGCCGCTGACTTCGCGCTCCGTGGCAGATCTGGCCGACGCCATGTCCGGGCAGCTCTACGGATGGGGAGGCATGTTCGAGAATCGCGACTGCTCATCCACCATGCGCGATCTGTTCCTGCCCTTTGGCATCTGGCTGCCGCGCAACTCCTCGCAGCAGGCGAAACACGGAGGAGAATCCCTTTCCCTGGAGGGACTGGACGCTGTCGCCAAGCTGCACGCCATCCGCACCCAGGGAGTGCCGTTTGCTTCCCTGATCTGGCTGCCGGGCCATATCGGGCTCTACCTCGGCACAAGCGACCGGAACGAACCGCTCATGCTGCACAATCTTTGGGGCGTGCGCACCGCTTTGCCGGAAGGGGGCGAAGGGCGTGCCGTGGTCGGTCGTCTCGTAATCTCGACCCTGCGCCCCGGCGAGGAGCGGGACGATGTGCGTCGGGACGACTTCCTGGACAAGGTGCGTGGATTGACGCTGATCGGCGCGAAGTCTTCCGTGATCGGGAAATAGAGACACGCGGATGTTCGTCGTGACGATATGCGGATTCACGCCAATCAAAAAAAATGGCGGGCGCATCCTTGAGAACGAGAAGCAGGAGCTACGAAGAATTGATACAAGCACGGAAAAGAAAAGGGCTTGCGCGGGGGCTAGACCAGGATGAGGTTGTGAAAAAAAGGTCATTCCCCGGGTGTGTTTTCCTTGTCTCATGTCTGCAGGTAGTGACAAACAATCATATTGAATAACCATCAGCGGGGCCCGATTTCGGGTCTCGCGCCTTATCAGCGGGAGATGGCCATGACGGCAACAAAATCAGTGTTCAGTGTCTGCGGCATGTGCACCGTGCGCTGCCCAATCCAGGTGGATGTGCAGGACGGCAAGGCCGTTCGCGTCCAGGGTAACGAATTTTCTCCGCTCAAGAAGGGGCTTTGCGCCCGCGGGGCGGCAGGTATCGCCCTGGAGCAGGATCCGGAAAAGCCCCAGACTCCGCTCATTCGCGTGGGCGAGCGCGGCGAAGGCAAATGGCGGGCAGTGTCCTGGGACGAAGCCCTGGATTACGTGGCCGACAAACTCAAGGGGATCATGGCCGAGCACGGCCCCCGTTCGGTGCTGTGGAGCGACCGCGGAGGTCCCTTCCCGGATCTGCATCAGGCCTTCATGCGCGGCATCGGCTCGCCCAACTACTGCAACCATGACGCCTCCTGCGCCCGCAACGTGCAGCACGGCGCGCAGTCCGTCATAGGCGTGGGCCGCAAGATGGTGGCCTATGACCTGCGCAACGCCAAGCACATCATCCTCCAGACCCGCAATATCATGGAGGCCATCAACGTGGCCGAGGTCAACGCCGCCCTGGACGGCATCGCCGGGGGCGCAAAGCTGACCGTCATCGACATCCGCGGCAACGTCAGCGCGAGCAAGGCCGACAATTTCTTCCTCATCCGTCCCGGAACGGACTACGGCTTCAACCTCGGCGTCATCCACGCGCTCATTTACGAGGGGCTCTACAACAAGGAATACGTCGAGCAGTTCGTGGACGGCTTCGAGCAGCTCAAGGAATTCGTGAAGCCCTACACGCCCGAGTGGGCCGCCGCCGAGACCGGCGCTTCGGCCGAGGCCATCGTCGATCTGGCCCGCCAGCTCTCCGCCGCCGCCCCGAGCGTGGTCTGGCATCCCGGCTGGATGGTCGCCCGCTACAACGACTCCTTTCAGGTCTGCCGCACAGCCTACATCATCAACGCCCTGCTCGGTTCCATCGGCGCCAAGGGCGGACTGCCCTTCGTCAATGCGGCCAAGGAAGTGGGCCGCAAGGGCCTGAAGAAGCTGGTCGATCTCTTCCCCAAGCCGGAAGAGAAGCGGGCCGACGGCGTGGGCTGGAAATACCCGCAGTTCGACGGCGGCCCGGGCCTTGTGAACCTTGCCTATGACGCCATCGTCACGGGCGAACCCTACCCCGTCAAGGCCTACCTCTGTTTTCGCCACGATCCGCTCATGGCCATGCCCGATCCCGAGGCGTTGAAGAAAAAATGGGCCGGGCTCGACCTTCTGGTCAGCATCACCTTCTCCTGGTCCGACACGGCCTGGAATTCGGATGTGGTTCTGCCCCTGTCCACCTACCTGGCGCGTGAGAGCATCATCGCCGGCAAGTCGGGCCTCAAACCCCAGTTCTTTGTCAGGCACCGGGCTCAGGAGCCGACCTTTGACTCCAAGGCCGACTGGGAAATCATCTGCGGTCTGGCCAAGCGCCTGGGTCTTGATCCCCTGGCCTTCGAGACCATCGAGGACCTCTGGAACTACCAGTTGCAGGAGACCGGCGTGAGCATCGAGGACTTCAAGGCCAAGGGTTTTGTGGAATTGGCCGACAAGCCTCTGTACCGCCCCATGTCCGAAATCAAGCTGCCCACGCCATCGGGGAAGATCGAGATGTTGAGCGGCAAGTGGGCCAAGGCCGGACATGACACTCTGCCTCCGTACGTTTCTCCGGCACGTCCGCCGCAGGGGATGTTCCGCATCGCCTTTGGCCGGGTCGGCGTGCACACCCAGGGGCACACGGTCAATAATCCTCTCCTGGCCGAGCAGATGCCCGAGAACGTGGCCTGGATTCACACCAGCCGCGCCGCCGAGATGGGTATCGCCGACGGCGACCTGGTCGAGGTCTTCTCGGTCAGGGGTGAAAGCGGAAGAATTCGGGCGTTTGTGACGGATTGCGTGCATCCGGAAGCCCTGTTCATGGTTCACGGATTCGGGCACAAGCTGCCGGTGGAATCGCGGGCCATAGGCAAGGGCGCGGCCGACCATGAGCTCATGCCCGGCGGTCTGGAAAGCTGGGACAAGGGCGGGGGATGTCTCTCCATGCAGGAACATTTTGTCGGCGTGCGCAAAATCTAGGGGGCAGCGATGAGCAATTACAGAATGAAATTGGACAAGAAGCGTTGCATTCACTGCAAGGCCTGTGAAGTGCACTGCAAGGTCAAGAATAATAATCCCGTCGGGATCAAATACGCCGTACACACCTCCGGCAAGCCAGAACTCAAAGACGGCAAGATCGTGATGAAGGCCTCTTTTCGAAGCTGCTATCATTGTGACGACCCCGCCTGCGTTGCGGCCTGTCCCACGGAAGCCATGGTGCGCCGGGAGTCCGATGGTCTTGTGTACGTGGTTAAGGACTTGTGCATCGGATGCGAGGCGTGCATCGCGGCGTGCCCCTGGAACATTCCTGTCCTGCACGAGGAGGACAATATCGTCGGGAAATGCGATTATTGCATGGACCGCCTTGATGCCGGTCTGGAACCGGCCTGCGTGACTGCGTGCACCACGCATGCGCTGTGTCTGGAACGCAAGAAGTAAGGCTTGCTGTTCCCTGTCATTTCGACGCCCCTGGACTGGATGCAGTGCAGGGGCGTTTGTTCTGAAAAGAGGGCTCGACGCGTAATTCCAGGCCTTTTGTAAAAATTGAATCACTTGATACGAATTAAATGAACACGAAATGTTGAAGTCCCCTGAGTGCTGGGTTATGCGGGAGTACTCTTTGAAAAGGCTCGTGTTCAAATCAAACAGTTGGAGTGTGGCATGAAACTCAGATTTAAATTTGTCCTCCCGCTTTTTATTTCGGTGGTCGTCCTTGGCCTTGCGGGTGCGTTGCTCATCCGCTCGCAGTTGACTGATTTTCAAGGGCAACTGCTGCGCTCCATTGCCGAGGAGAAATCGCGCGAGGTGGACACTGCCATTGCCACGCTGGCGACTCAGGGACTTGAAAAGGCCGCGCTTTTTTCCCGGCGCACGGATGTGGTGCAGGCCTTTGAGCTGGCTCATATGGGTAATATCGAAAATGAAGCGGATCCGCTCATGCAGCAGGCCCGGGACGAGCTCAGGCGGTTGCTTGAAGACGATCTGGCCGGGTTCAAGAGCGTCTCGGGCAAGTCCATGCAGCTTCATTTTCATCTGCCCAAGGCGCGCAGCCTGGTGCGCCTGTGGCGGGAGAAGCAGACCAAGCGCGGCGGGGAGTGGGTCGACATCTCCGACGACCTGACCTCTTTCAGGGAGACGGTGGTGCAGGTCAACACCAACGGCAAGCCCATCAAGGGTATCGAGGTCGGCAGCGGCGGTTTCGCCATCCGGGGCATAGCTCCGGTAGTGGATGCCGACGGCAAGCAGTTGGGGTCGGTCGAGACCCTTGAATCCTTCGAGTCAGTCATCGCGGGAGCCGCCTCCGGAGAAGGGCAGAGCATGGTCGTGTACATGAACGCCGCGAACCTGTCCGTGGCCACGGCCCTGCAAAATCCGGAAAAGAACCCCCTGGTCGGCGACAAGTTCGTTCTGGTCACACCCACCGAGGACGGCCGGGTCGAGGGTCTCGTGACTTCGGATTTTTTGCTTAAAGGACAGCAGGGCACTGTTTACGAACGATACGGCGATGTCGCGTTGGCGGCTTTCCCCGTCAGGGATTATGCGGGCGGGCAGGTCGGCGTTCTGGTCTATGTATTCGATGCGTCCTCCTGGACCTCGGCGATCCGCGATGTGGGATTCTATATCCTGGCCCTCATGGCGGTGGTGCTCATAGCTGCCGGATTGATCAGCTCGTTTGTGCTCATGCGTCTCATCATCCGCCCGCTGTCGCTCATGAAGACGCGTATCGTCGACATCACGGAAGACCGGGCCGACCTGACCGACAGCCTTGCGGTCACGTCCAGCGACGAGATTGGCGAGCTGTGTTCCTGGTTCAACAAGCTCATGGAGAAGATCCGGAACATGCTCGCGAGTGTGGCGCAAAGCTCGAATCAGGTGGCCAGCGCCTCCCAGGGGCTGTTGCAGCTGGCCGGCAGCCTGAACGGCTACGCGGACACGATGACGCAAACTTCCAAGGCGGCGGCATCCTCCACGGACGACATGAGTTCGAACATGAACACCGTGGCGGCGGCCATGGAGGAGTTCACGGTCAACATCAGCACCGTGGCCACCAATTCGGATGAAATGAGCTCGACCATCTCCGAGATCGCGGTCAGCACCGGCAAGGCCAAGGAGATGACTGTCCGGGCCGTGTCCGCCGCGAGCAAGGCCACGGCCCAGGTCAGTGAGCTGGGCGCGGCAACGAGGGATATCGGCAAGGTGACAGAATCCATCACCGCCATTTCCTCGCAGACCAACCTGCTTGCGCTCAATGCCACCATCGAGGCGGCCCGGGCCGGTGATGCCGGACGGGGTTTTGCCGTTGTCGCCAACGAGATCAAGGAACTGGCTCAGCAGACCGCAAAGGAGACCGAAGAGATCCGCAATCGTATCCAGGGCATCCAGCAGGCGACCGGTCATACGATTTCGGAAATCGCAGAGATCACTGAGGTCATCGGTGATGTGGACGTCATTGTCGGGTCCATCGCCGCAGCAGTTGAAGAGCAGTCCGTGACCACGCGCGACATTGCCGAAAACGTCGGCCAGGCCTCTGTCGGAGTTCAGCAGGTCAATGAGAGCGTGGCCCATGTGGACTCGGTGGTGCGCGACATCGCCCGTGACGTGGGGCAGGTGCGCAGCGTCGCCGAGGAAGTAACCTCGACGGCAAAATCCGTGCACGAGAATGCGCAGAACCTGTCCGGTCTGGCCGAGGGCCTTGACACCATGGTCAGCAAGTTCAAGATTTAGGAGCGCAAAGTTTCAGGTCCGGTTTTATGGAGAACCCGCCTGGCGTATGTCGTGAAGAAATGATTGGCAGGAGAGTCGTCCTTTGGGGGCGGCTTTCCTGTTTTTGGGGATTCTTCGCTCCGTCCGGCGCTTGGTTACGGGCTGAGCCTGGGACGTCATTTAAAAAAAGGACACGTGATGCTGAATATCGGATGTCATCTTTCCTCTTCCAAGGGCTTTTTGGCCATGGGGCGCACGGCCATCGAAATCGGTGCGAGCACGTTCCAGTTCTTCACGCGCAATCCGCGCGGCGGGAAGGCCAAGGATATCGACCCGGCGGATGTAGCCGCGTTCAGGGCGCTGGCCGTGGAGCATGGACTTGGCCCCTTCCTGGCTCACGCGCCGTACACGCTGAATCCGTGCTCGGCCGATGCCAAGGTCAGGAACTTTGCCCTGGAGACGATGCGGGACGATCTGGCGCGCATGGAGCATCTTCCCGGAAACATGTACAATTTTCATCCCGGAAGCCATGTGGGGCAAGGCGTGGACGAGGGGATACAGCTCATCGCGGCGCAACTGGACGCCGTGCTCACGATGCAGACGATGACCTTGGTCCTGCTTGAAACCATGTCCGGCAAAGGTAGCGAGGTCGGGAGTACTTTCGAGGAGTTGCGGGAAATCATGGACCGTGCGCGGATGCCGGAAAAGATCGGGGTCTGTCTGGACACATGCCATGTTCATGACGCGGGATACGATATCGTAGGAGACCTGGACAGCGTGCTGGCCGAATTCGATCGAGTCGTCGGCCTTGAAAATCTGCACGCAATTCATCTGAACGACAGCCTGAATCCCAGGGGCAGCCGCAAGGATCGTCACGCCCGGATCGGCGAGGGGCATATCGGGCTGGCGGCATTTAGGCGCATCGTCAATCATGCGCGCTTGCGGCATCTGCCGTTTTATCTGGAAACGCCGAACGAACTGCCGGGATATGCCGAAGAAATCAGGCTGTTGCGTGGGATGCAGCAAGAATGGCCCGCTGGCCAGGCCGTGACGTAAAAAGCGCTTTGAGCATTTGCTTCGGGACCGGGGCCTGCCCTGAATGACGGGATCGAAGCGTGTTTGAACCCGCGCATGTCCAGGAGCGGGATTTTACCGGCGTCCCGTTCGCGGACCGTGCCTCCCGAGGCCGAAGAAGGGCGATGGTTTTTATCGGCGATGCATCATGCGGGCAGGAAGATGCTGATCACGACCTTGCCGTCCTTGCTGCTCACGATGGCGTCCCCGCCGTGCGTCCTTGCGATAAGCCGAGCGGAATATGTCCTGAGCCCGGTTCCGCTTTTTTTGTCGCATGCGTATTTTTCGAAGAAGATATCCCGAAGTTCCAGGGGCGCTTCTGTCTTGCAGGTGATGTCGATCCGAATCAAGCTCGATGATTTGGATTCAA
This sequence comes from Desulfomicrobium norvegicum, assembly GCF_900114595.1. Classification (NCBI taxonomy): domain Bacteria; kingdom Pseudomonadati; phylum Thermodesulfobacteriota; class Desulfovibrionia; order Desulfovibrionales; family Desulfomicrobiaceae; genus Desulfomicrobium; species Desulfomicrobium norvegicum. The sequence goes on from NZ_FOTO01000003.1 coordinate 142,624, forward strand.
TGGACACCAGAACGGAGTCCTCTTGCGGGGAAGCCTCCACGGCCCAATCGACGATGTTCCAGATCATGGAGTGGCAGAGCAGTTCCTCGCCCATGAAATGAACCGGGGCGGGGGTGTCGGCGCCGTTGACGATTAGTTGCAGCCTTATGCCGCGCGTCCGGGCGGCATCTTCGAGGGCCGAGAGGACCTTGTGTGCCTCGGCGGTCAGGTCCATTTTCGCGGGAGCCAGGGTGTAGGCTTCCTGCTCCATCTTGAAGAGCGCGGAGGAGAGATTGGTCATGGCCAGTAGCGAGCGCCCGGCGTCCTCGATGCGTTGCAGCATGTCGCGCAGTCCGTTGGAAAGATTTTCGTCCGAGAGCATGCGCTGCGGCAGGTCAATGACCGTGGTCAGGGGAGAGTTGAGGTCATGCCGCGTGATTTGCTCCACATCTGCCTTGAACCGGGCAGCTTCGCGCAGGGCGAGGTGATTTTTGACCCTGGCCCTGACCACCGCGCTGCTGAAGGGCTTGGTGATGAAGTCGGCGGCACCGAGGTCAAATCCCCGGGATTCGGTGGCCATGTCGGAGAGGGTGGTTACGAAGATGATCGGAACGTCGGAAGTTGCCGCATCGCCCTTGAGCTTCGCGCAAACTCCAAAGCCGTCCAGTCCGGGCATCATGATGTCGAGCAGAATGAGGTCGGGGGGATTGGCGGCGACACTTTCCAGGGCCGCGAAGCCATCGGATGCCGTGCTGACATCATATGTGTCGCCGAGAAATTCCACCAGAATGTCGATGTTCACTTCAGTGTCGTCGACAATCAGGATTTTGGAACGTTTCTTTCCGGTCATTGGTTATCTATCCATAAGGCCCTACAGGCCTGGGTGGCGGAAGAATTATGTCACCTGTCGAAAGAAAGCATTGAACCGTTCAATGTTCGACAATGCCTGATAACTGTTCACAAAACAATTGGATGCTGTTGGCGCATGCGGATTGCGTGCTTACAAAACAACATGTGAATACGGCAAGATGTGTCACGCTCGGACTCGCCAATACATTTTTCTTACAAAAAAAAGCAAACCGTGCGTCACCTCTTGGCGTACCATATAGTTTTGACCCGCTGGGAGGATCAGCGGAAGCCAAAACAAAAAAGCCGTCATTTCTGACAGCTTCGTTGTTTGCGGCATTCAAGTAAACGTAATGTTTTTTAAGCGTTTAAGTGGTGGAGCTACGCGGGATCGAACCGCGGACCTCTTGAATGCCATTCAAGCGCTCTCCCAGCTGAGCTACAGCCCCACAACGCGAAGCCGCCTTTTGATACATTCGCCATCGGCTGTCAACAGGAAAAATTGTCATACGCTCAAGTATGGCGCAAAAGGTTCGTCCCTGATAGGGGGGCCTGACAAATCCGGCCTTGAGAGCTTTCCAGATCGACGTGGTTCGAAGGAGCCAGGCGGCCGGGGCGGGCTTTTTTCCGATGTCGGAAACCGGCCTGTCGCAACCTTAGCGGAGATTTTTTTGATGCGATTTTTTTTGAAGATGGTTTTATTCACTGGTTTTTGCATTTTGGGGCCCGGAGTGCTCCTGGCGGCCGAAAAGGCTCCCGGGCAATGGGATATCGATATGGAGCATTCTTCCGTGGGTTTCCGGATTCGTCATATCGTGGGCTATGTGCCCGGCGTCTTCAGTCGGTTTTCCGGCCAGGTCGAGTATGATGCAGCCTCGCCCGAGAAAAGCCAGTTCTATTTTTTGATCGACAGTTCAAGCGTTCATACCGGCGTACCCGCTCGTGACGATCATCTGCGCAGCCCGGATTTTCTGGATGTGGAAAAGTCGCCCCGGATGATTTTCGCTTCCAGAAAAGTGGTCCTCGAAGAAGGCGGCGTCCTCGCCGTCACCGGAGACCTGACCATCCGCGACGTGACCGCCGAGGTCAGGGTTCCGCTGCGGGTGCTCGGCATCGCACCTCATCCCTTCACGGACAAGATGCCCGGCACCAGGGTGCTCGGCCTGCATGCCGCGTTTTCCATAAACCGCCTGGATTTCCACGTGGGCTCCGAGGAATGGACCCGGATGGGTGTCATGGGCGAAACCATTGATCTGACTATCGACATGGAGCTGCTGCAACGCTAGTACTGTCCTCCGGTCCGGGGCCCACTCCCGGTCAACTTGCCCGCAGCCAGAGGAAGCATGGACAGTCTTGAGATTCATCTTCGGCACGTCGATGTGGATTTGGGCACAGCCCGCATCCTGCACGACCTGAACCTGACCCTTGGTGGTCGTGAACATTTCGCCGTTCTCGGCGACAACGGGGCGGGCAAGACTACCTTGCTGCGCCTGCTGGTCGGCGAGCTGTGGCCTTCGCAGCGAAGCTCCGGCCAGCGCATCTACCGCCTTTTCGGGGAAGAATCTTCGTCGCCCATCGGCGTGCGTCCGCATGTGCGCCTGGTCACGCCTTCCATGGCGGATTGGTACCTGCGCCACGACCTGCGCGTGCCGGTCTGGGAAATCATCTGCGCCGGGCTGCACAACACCCCCTTTCTCTATCACGAACCTGCCGAGGCCGAACGCGAAAAGGCGCGCGCCCTGGGTCTTGAAATGGGTTTGGGGCTGGTCCTGGATCGTCCCATGCGGGCGGTATCCACGGGTCAGGCCAAACGCGCGCTTTTGGCCCGGGCGCTCATCGCCTCTCCAAAACTGCTCGCTGTCGATGAACTGACCCAGGGGCTGGACCGGCAAGGGCAGCTGAAGCTGCTCGATGCGCTGAACCGCATCGCGGCCACGGGCCGCACCCGCCTCCTGGTCAGCGGTCACGGCCTGCTGCCGGTGCCCGAAGAGGTCCGGGGGCGGATATATCTTGAGCACGGACGTCTGGTGGATCGACCAGCGCAGGTACGACCCGGCACCCTGGAACTGCCCCAGGGGCAGGCCGCCTCGGCCCGGTCTGGCGTCGTGGTCGAGCTTGAATCCTGCACCGTGGTCATGGAAGGCCGCGCCGCCGTGGACAACCTGAGTTGGACGGTCAACAGCGGTGAATGCTGGGGCGTGCTCGGGCACAATGGCGGGGGCAAATCGACTCTGCTGCAGCTTGTCACCGGATATCGACGGCCCTGGCCGGGAGGCGAGGCGAGGTGGTTCGGACGTTCGGGGCTCACGCGCATGGCGCAGATCCGGGGCCGCATAGGCATTCTGGCTCCCTGGATCGGGGAGCGCATCGAGCCCAAAGCCACCTGCCGCGACGTGCTGCTTTCGGGCCTGTGCGACGGATTGGGCGTGCATCGCGGCCTTTCCGAGGCGCAAGTCAGCCAGACGCGGGAGCTGGCCCGGGCCTGGGGCATGGAGGACTGGCTGGACCGGCCCCTGGGTTCGCTTTCCTACGGTCAGGCGCGGCAGGTCATGCTGGCCCGCGCCGTTGTGCATGGTCCGGAACTCTTGGTCCTGGACGAACCTTTTTCCGGCCTCGACGCCTCCTGGCAGGCGCGCATGGTCGAACTGCTTCGGCACTGGGCCGACCAGGGGCGCACCCTGGTGCTGGCCACCCATTCTCCGGAATACATGGACGAGCTGCTGACCCACGGACTCATCCTCGACCAGGGACGGCTCGTGGCCGCCACGGAATGGTCCGCATTGCGGCAGACTCCCGCCTTTGCCGCTCTTTTCGAAAGCGCGGAGCGGCCGGCAGGCGGATCATGAACATCGTCTGTCTGGATTCGAGCCTGGGCACGGCTCTGGCCGACCTCGGACACACCGTGAAGGACCTGCGTCCGGGGGCGGGCATCGTGCGCCTTGCCCCGCTTCTGGGGGATTTTGTTCCCGACCTCTTGATCCAGCAGGAAGCCCTTGGCCCCCGGACCCTCGTCGTCGATCTCGACGCTTTTTCCTGCCCCAAGGTTTTCTGGTCCATAGACACGCATTTGAACAGTTTCTGGCATCAGTATTACGCCCGCCTTTTCGACCTCTTCTGCACAACCCAGAAGCATTGGCAGGCCTGGTTCCGGGAGCGGGGCACGGCCCGGACCCTGTGGCTGCCCTGGTATGGATCGCAGCGCGCCCTTGCGCCCTGGGACGAGCGGCGCAGGGGGTTGGGGTTTGTAGGCCGGGTCACCCCGGAGAGGCCGGTCCGGGGATGGTTTCTGGACTGGCTCAAGGAGTTGGGGCCGCTTGAGGCGCGGGCGGATTTGGGCTTTGCGTCCATGCTCGATTTTTACGACCGCAGCCGGATCGTGCCTAACGAATCCATTTTCGGGGAGATCAATTTCCGCCTGTTCGAAGCGGCTTCCTGCGGATGCGCCCTGATCAATCCGGCTACGCCCGGCCTTGAGGAACTGTTCATCCCGGACGAGGAGGTGGCCGTGTATCGCGATGGCGCGGAGCTTGCCGCCTGGGCCCGGCGGCTGGGTTCGGAGGATCTGCTGGCCCGCAGCATGGGCCTGCGCGCCCGTGAGCGGGTCAGGCGCGAGCATCTGCCAGAGCATCGCGCCACGACGCTGCTGGACGCGGCCGAAGATATCGGCGGCCGGTCGGCGGCCGGGGGCGTCGAAGCGCGGGTGGCCTGGTGGCTGACGCTGTATCATCTCTGGGAGGCCGGGCGGCTGGACATGGACGCAAACGCTCTTGCGGCGGGGCTTTCGGCCCTGCCCCTGACGGAAGAGATTCTGGCCGTATTGCTGCGGCTGCAGGCCCGGCTCGGCCGGGACGAGTTCATGCGCCTGGCCGTGCCGGTGGCGGAGAAAGGGCAGTACGAGTCCTCGCCAGAAGTCAATCTGGCGGGCGGCATGGGGTCGCTCCGGTTTGAGGATGTGCGCCTGTCGCGTCTTTTTTTTCTGCGGCACAGGCGTCACTGCGCGCCTTCGTCCCCGGACCCGGGGAGCACGCCGCTTTTGATTTGCCTTGCCTGGGCCAGGGAGCTACAACGTTGCAGGCAGGTTTTCAGGCCCGGATTCGTGTTCAACCCCAAGAAGCACCTGCCGGCATCAAGCCTGGAATGTCTGGTGCTGGCCAGCGAATTCGAGCCACAAAACACGGACGTGTACCGGGAGATGGCCCGAATCCTCGCCCGCGACAGCGGATGGGACGGCCTGCGGCTCAAGGCCCTGTCCTATCTCTCATTGCGCGAACGCACGAACTGGCGGCTGACATTGGAACTCGGGGCCACCAATTGCCGTGCCTTTCGCGTGCGGCAGGGCCTCGAAGAACTGCTGGCGGCCAGGGACGAAGCCCTGCGCCAGGGGCAGGAAGATCGCTTTTGGCGACGGCTTGAGGCCCATGACGAATCCGGACGGATCCGGGACCTGCTGCGCCCCGCGATCGTTCCGGGAACGCACGCAACCTAAGCACAAGGCGGATATGCTCGAAACACTGCGCATTCGGAATCTGGCCCTCATCGACGATGTCGAGCTTGAATTTTGTCCGGGACTGAACGTGCTCACGGGCGAATCCGGCGCGGGCAAGTCTTTCATCCTTCGCGCCCTGGATTTCATCCTCGGCGAGCGCATCGCCGCCGACCTGGTCCGCCCCGGCCGTGAAAAGGCCCTGGTCGAGGCCGTGTTTCACCTTGAAGGCGAGGAGCTTTTCCTGCGCCGCGAACTCTCCGCCAAGACCGGCCGCAGCCGCCTCTTCATCAACGACGACCTGGGTTCCCAGGAGCGCCTGGCCGAGCTTCGTCCCCGCCTCCTGATGCACACCAGCCAGCACGGTCAGCAACGTCTGCTTTCGCCGGAACATCATGTCGAGATCCTGGATGCGTTCCTGGCGGATCCGCAAATCCTTGTCTCCCAGCGCGAGGCCCGCGAAGCATTGCAGGCCATCCTGGCGCGCAAGGCCGAGGTGCAGCGGCGCATGGCCGGGCTGCTGGAGCGGCGCGAATTTCTGGAATTTCAACTGGCCGAGATCCGCAAGGTGGACCCCCGCCCCGGAGAGGAAGATGAGCTGCTGCGCCTGCGTGACGCTTCCCGCAGGGCCGAGAAGACCCATGCGCTGGCCGATGAAGCCCAGGGCCTGCTGCTGGGCGAGAACGGCCTGCAGGACGCGCTGACGTCTCTGGAACGGGCCCTGGCCGGGCTGGGCGAGGCGGACGAGGGATTTGGCGAGCATGCCAGGGAGGTCGGGCGTTTTCGTGATGGCATGTCCGACATGGTGCGCGACCTGCGCGCCCTCGGTTCGGACCGGAACGCGGATTTCGATGCCGAAAAAGTGGAGAAGCGCCTGTGGGAGCTGCAACAGCTGCAGCGCAAGCTCAAGCGATCCCTGGATTCCATCGTGGCGCTTGGCGAGGAGATCGAGGAGAATCTGTCCTTCCTGGACGAAAGCGGCCTTGCCTTGCAACGCCTGGAAAAGGACGAGGTCCAGGCGGCGAAGGCCCTGGGGCTGGCCACGGCGGCGCTGAATTCCGCGCGGGAGGCGGCCTCCGTTGATCTGACAGCGGGGCTCAAGAGCGAGCTCGTCAATCTGGGATTTTCGGAGCATTTGCGGGTGCTGGTCGATTTTCGGACCCTGACCATCCATGCGGGGATTGACGAACTCAGGCCCCGGTTTTTATGGGTGCCCAACCCCGGTCTCGATGCCCAGCCCCTTGATCGTATCGCCTCGGGGGGCGAGCTGTCCCGTTTTCTGCTGGCCGTGGTCAGCCTGCGCGCCAGGGATCAGCTCCCGGCCCTGCTTTTCGACGAGGTCGATTCGGGTATAGGTGGGCAGACCCTGATCAAGGTCGCCGAGCGCATCCGCCTTTTGTCCGCACGCCAGCAGGTCATCCTGATCACCCACTGGCCGCAGCTGGCCCGGCTGGCCGACGAACATTTCGCCATCCGCAAGGAAGTTCACGATGGCGTGACCTACACCTTGTGCGCAAGCCTCTCCCCCGCCGAGCGTCAGGCCGAACTGGCCCGCATGGTGGGCGAGGTTCCACCCGTCACCCATGACCCAGGACAAGAGTCCGGGAATTTCATATGATCGACAGTCAAACACCATGCCGGGATCTGGAGGTTCTGTCCTGCCGTCCCGGAAGCGACCCTTCCCTCATCGACCTTGTGCTTTCCGCGCCCGGCTGGACATGCAAGCCCGGACAGTTCGTCATGATCCGCCCCGCGCATTGGGGCGTGGAGCTGGTCTGGCCCCGTCCCTTTTCCGTCTGCGACGTGTCCGACAAGGGCTTGCGCATCATTTTCCAGACCGTGGGACGCGGCACGCGCAAGCTCGCCGAGCTTGAGCCCGGACAGAAAGTCACGGTCTGGGGCCCGCTTGGACGCTGGTTCCGCATCGACGAGGCTCGTCCCAACCTGATTCTGGCCGGAGGAGTGGGCATCGCCCCCTTTGTCATGCTCGCCCGGCGCGAACGTACGGACAATCTGTCCATGCTCTTCGGACATCGCCTCGACCTTGAACATTATCCGTACGACGAGATAGCGGCCCGCATCAAAAGCGAGGCCATGCAGCAGAAAACCCCGGCCGACATCGCCCAGTTCGAGACGGTGCTCTCGGAGCGCATCAAGGCTCTGGCCGGTGTGGGGCAGGTGCTGGCCTGCGGGCCGGAGCCCATGCTCAAGGTCGTGCGCAAGTACTGTCTTCTGCACGGCACGGACGGCCAGGTTTCCCTTGAAAATCGCATGGGTTGCGGTGTGGGGGCATGCCTTGGCTGCGTCTGCAAGACCACGGCCGGGGACTACGTGCAAAGCTGCGTGCACGGTCCCGTCTTTGACGTGCGCGACATCGAGCTGGGGGTATAGTCATGGATCAGAAAGTACAGCTTGGACCCCTGACCCTCAAGAATCCGGTCATCACCGCGTCCGGCACCTTCGGGTACGGCCTTGAGTTCATGCGTTACGGCGACCTGTCCGCCATAGGCGCGATCTGCCTCAAGGGCATCTCCCTGGCTCCGCGCGCGGGCAACCCCATGCCGCGCATAGCCGAGACCCCGTGCGGCATGCTCAATGCCATCGGCCTGCAGAATGTGGGTGTGGAAAAATTCCTGAAGGAGAAGCTGCCCTACATTCCCGCCGGGGCGACGCTCATCGCCAACCTCTACGCCCAGACTCCCGAGGACTTCGGCGAGCTGGCCGGCATTTTTTCGACCGAGGACAAGATCGCGGCCCTTGAGGTCAACATCTCATGTCCCAACGTGCGCGAGGGCGGCGTCCAGTTCGGCCAGGACCCGCACATGGCGGCGGCTGTCGTCGGCGCGGTCAAAAAGCGGTCCGGAACCAAGCCGGTCATCGTCAAGCTGAGCCCCAACGTGACCGATGTGCGGGTCATCGCCAAGGCCGCCGTGGACGCGGGGGCGGACATGCTCTCGCTCATCAACACCCTCTCGGGCATGTCTGTCGACATCCGCACGCGCAGGAGTCGCCTGGCCAACGTGGTCGGTGGGCTGTCCGGCCCGGCCATCAAGCCCGTGGCCCTGCGCATGGTCCATCAGGTGGCGCAGGCCGTGAATGTGCCGATCATCGGCATGGGCGGAATCACCAGTGCCGAGGATGTACTGGAATTCATCCTGGTCGGCGCGCATGCGGTGCAGATCGGCACCTACAATTTCATGCGTCCCGACAACGCCTTTCGCCTGGTTGAAGAGGTGCGGGTGCTGGCCGAGTCGCTGGGGATAGAGTCATGGGATGACTATCGGGGGACGCTTCAGGTTTGAGCGGTTGCAGAGGAGTACTCAGAGAAATGCATGGATTCCCGCCTTCGCGGGAATGACATGGGTGACCTGCGTTACGTCAGCCGCTTGCCCATCTGTGGGAAAAGGCATGACCGCATATCGTGACGTCATCCCCGCGAAGGCGGGGCTCCATGCCTTACTGAGCGCGTCGCCCGTTAACGAGGCATCACCCAAGGAGGGAAGGGATGATCAAGAGATTCTGCGACATCTGCAGTGTGGAGATCAAGGGCCTCAAGGATGGAATCTACGAGGAACGCTACACGCTGGTCGTTGAGGACCCGGCCAATCTGACCCGCCTCGGCGGGCAGCTCGGCAAGATGAATCCGGTCATCGAGATGAAGCTCCAGAATAGCAACAATACCGATATCTGCCGAGAATGTCTGGAAAAGATTCTGGTCAAGGAGTTCCATCGGCGGGCCAGAAAGCCGGAGTAGCATGGCGGAGAGGTCTTTTTGTCCGCGTCTTTTGCCTGAGCGAAGATGCGGGGGCGGCCTTTTTTAGCTTTTACGCAGGACCGCGCCGTAGAAAAATTCACCCAATCCTTCCGAAGGATCGCTTGTGGATTGCCGCAGGCAGGAGAAAGAGGGATGGTCGCGGGTGAACCGTTCGATCTGCTTCTCGTTTTCTTCCGGATTGAGCGTGCATGTCACATAGGCCAGACATCCTCCCGATGTGAGAATATCGGCCGCTGCCCGGAGAATTTCTCCCTGCAGGGCGACCAAGCCCGCGCAATCGGCCGCTGTACGCTTCCATTTGATGTCGGGCCGCCGGGAGATAACGCCAAGGCCCGAGCAGGGCACATCAAGAAATACGGTGCGGGGCATCTGCAGCAGGGGATAGGGGCCTTGCCCCTGGGCCCGGAATGCCGGGATGTCAAAGCCGAGCCGCGCGCCTTCTGCCTTTAGCTGCCTCAGACGAAAGACATTGACATCCGACGCCCAGACGCTTTTGCCCCGTTCGGCCACCAGATACGTCTTGCCGCCGCGACCGGCGCAGGCGTCGAGCACGGGGGACGGCCAATGGTCAACGCCGAGGAAGTCCATGATTTTTTGTGCGGCAAGGCTCTGACGCGTCGCCGCCCCTTCGCTCACTGCCTGTTGCAGGAATTCCGGCCACTGCGTCACGGCAAATCCCCAATTCGAGGAATCCAGTTTCAGAGGCTGCAGATTGTTTCGCAGCTCTTCCGCCCGGGCGTGCCCGCGGTTGATTCTGACTCCCAGCGGCGGCGCGCCGAGTGTCGCCTGCAGGAAGGCCTGGGTCCGCTCCTTGCCGTAGCTGTTCAGCCACATGCGCACCAGCCACTTGGGGCAGGAGTACCAGGCGGAAAGGAACTGGTCGTGACCGGCGGTCTTGGTCTGGTAATAATCCTCGAAGCGCACGGCCAGCCCAAGGCGCAGCAGGCTTCGCAGCACGCCGTTGGCCACCTTGCCCATGGTCTGGTCCAGTCGTTCGCGCACCAGGGTCACCGCCCAGTCCAGGGTGGCGTAATCGGGGATGCGGCTCAGGAAAAGGAGCTCGTATATGGCCACGCCGAGAATGCGCTTCATGATGGGGGAGGTCTGGACCGGGTTCTTGAGCAACTGGGAGAGAAGAAAATCTATGCGTCCGCGCATGCGCAGATAGCCGTAGGCCAGTTCCGTGGCCAGTCCCTTGTCCTGTGGGGTCGCGGACGACGCGGACAGCACGTCGTCCACGGCGGCCTGCAGATCCTGGTTGTTGTCCAAGGTGCGGCGCAGGATGTCCATGACCAGGCGGCGGGCCGAGGGCGTGCTCATGCCAGGAACTCCTTGATGGCCCACTCGACCTTGTCCAGGGCGACGTCGGTATCCAGGCAGGGGCCGAAGGGGCGGGAGTTCAGGATGCCGTAGACGGGCAGCGGGTGGGTGTCCTGGATGCCGCTGGCCAGGTCGCGCTCGCAGGCCACGGCGATGATGAGCTTGGGCCGGTGCTGGACCACGATGCGCCGGGCGATGGTTCCGCCCGTGGCCACGGCCAGCTTGATGCCGTATTTGTCACGCAGGTTCAGCAGGCCCGCCAGGGCGCATTCGCCGCAGCGTTTGCAGTTGTCGATGTCGTAGGTCAGCCGGTACTTGCAGCGGCTGTTCTGGATGCAGTGGGGCATGAGCAGCAGAAGCCTGTCGGCGGGGTAGCGGTGCCCCTCGCCCCGGACCAGCTCGTTGTTGACCTTGATGAAGGAGGCCCGCACCGTCTGTTTGGGGATGCCCACCGCGCGTCCCAGCAGGGTCATGAGCGGCAGGAAGAGCTTGACCGTGATGCCGCGCAGGCGCTTGGCGAAGAGCACGGGGCGGCCTAGCAGGATGTTCAGGACCAAGGCCAGGGCCGCCCAGCCGATAGCCAGGATCAGGGCGACGGTGATGAAGCCGAAAACCCAGGGTGCGGCGGGATGGATGGTGGTCAGCCCGACAAAGGGGATGAACCAGACCATGGCCAAAAAGAGGCAGATCAGCACCGAAGAGCCGGTGATCAGACCGATGAAGACACGCTTGCGGGTCTGAAAGGAATCCCGGATCTCCTGTTCCAATGGGCTTCTTGTTTTGGCGCTCCTGGGACTGGCCATGGAATTATTCGCCCGGGCAGGCAGGTTCGGGTTTGAGCAGATGGTCGCCGGAGCAGCGACTCAAATAGCCGCAGTAGAACTCCCGGCCCCGCAGGGGCTTGCTGTTCGCGGGCTTGATGACCGGTACCGCATACAGGCGGTCGGCGCAGGCGATGAGCACGCTGTCGTCGGCCACGCCGTGGATTTCACCAGGGTGCACGCCTTCGGGCAGTGGGTCGCCGATGGTTCCCGGATGCACGGTCAGGCGCAGGGTCTTGCCGGGCATGCCGTCCCAGTCGAACCAGGACCCGGGCCAGGGGAAAAGGCCGCGGATGCGGTTGTGCACGTCCAGCACCGGCCGGTTCCAGTCGATGCGCCCCTCTTCCTTGGAAAGCTTCGCGGCATAGGTGGCCCGGGCGTGGTCCTGGGGGATGCGCACGAGGCGTCCCTGATCCATTTTTTCCAGGGCGTCGACCAGAAGCTTGCCGCCCATCTCGGCCAGCTCGTCGTGCAGGGACTGGGCCGTGTCCATGATGCCGATGGCGCGGCTGCGCTGCAGCAGGATGTCGCCGGTGTCGAGGCCCGCCTCCATCTGCATGATGGTGATGCCCGTCACGGGCTTTCCGTCCATGATGGCGCGCTGAATGGGGGCCGCGCCCCGGTACTCGGGCAGCAGGGAGGCGTGTACGTTGATGGCCCCGAGCTTCGGGATCTCAAGCACCGTGCGGGGCAGGATCAGGCCGTAGGCCGCCACGAGCAGAAGGTCGGGCTCAAGGGCCGCCAACTGATCCACGTCCGCCTGCTCCTTGAAGTTCAGCGGTTGGAATACGGGGAGCCGCGACTCCATGGCCAGCAGCTTGACGGGCGGGGGCGTGCAGATCTGTCCCCGGCCGCAGGGGCGGTCGGGCTGACAGTAGACTCCAACGACGTCGCAGCCGCCCCAGTCAAGGAGATGTTTCAGGGACGCGGCCGCGAAATCCGGCGTGCCCATGAACACCACTTTCAGTCTTCGTTTTTCTCTTTCAGCCATTTTTTGAGCTTTCTTTCATACAGGGTGCGTTTCAATTTGCTGATCTTGTCGATGAACAGGACGCCATCGAGGTGATCCACTTCGTGTTGCAGGCAAATGGCCATGAGGTCGTCCGCATCCATCTCCACCGGGTTGCCGTCCAGGTCAGTGGCGGAAAGGTGCAGGCGTTCGGCGCGCTTCACCGTGGTGCGGTAGCCGACGACGGACAGGCATCCTTCCTCGGATTCCACCGTGCCCTCAAGGTTGGAGAGAACGGGGTTGACGAAGACCAGCGGGTCTTCGCGCTTGTCCGGGCCGCTAAGGTCCACGGTGATGAGGCGGATGCTCTCCGCCACTTGCGGGGCCGCCAGCCCGATGCCTTTGTCATTGTACATGATTTCAAGCATCTCGGCGGCCAGGGCGCGTATTTCGTCCGTGATCTCCGTCACCGGCGCGGCCTTTTTGGCCAGCACCGGATGGGGATAGGTAATAATCGATCTCGACATGATGTTTACTCTTTGGGCTTTTCTCGCAGGCGCAGGCCCAGGTCGCGCAACTGTGTGTTTTCGACCGCCGACGGGGCCTCGGTCATGAGGCAGGTCGCCTTTTGGGTCTTGGGGAAGGCGATGACGTCGCGGATGGACTTGGCTCCGGTCAGGAGCATGATCAGACGGTCCAGGCCAAAGGCGATGCCGCCGTGGGGCGGGGCGCCGAAGACCAGGGCGTCGAGCAGAAATCCGAATTTGGCCTGGGCTTCCTCGGCATCTATCCCGAGCGCGGCAAACATCTGCTGCTGAGTCTCGGGATTGTGGATGCGGATGGAGCCGCCGCCGACCTCGGTGCCGTTGAGCACGAGATCATAGGCCCGGGCGACCGCCGACCCTGGATCGGAGGCCAGTGCGTCCATGTCCTTGGGGGCGGTGAAGGGATGATGCATGGCCACCCAGCGCTTTGCCTCGGGGTCCCATTCCAAAAGCGGGAAATCCGTGACCCACAGGGGCGCAAACGTTCCCTCGGGGATGAGCCCGAAGCGCTCGCCGAGCCTGAGGCGCAGGTTGCCGAGGGCGCTGTTGACCATGTCCGGGGCGCCCGCCTGGAAGAAGACGATGTCGCCAGGCTTGAGATTCAGGGCCTCGGTAAGTCCGGCCCGTTCGGCATCGCTCAGGAACTTGGCGATGGGGGACTGCCAGCCGTCCTCCTTGATCTTGATCCAGGCCAGGCCCTGGGCGCCGTAAATCTTGACGAATTCGGTGTAGTCGTCGATCTCCTTGCGCGAAAGCTCCGCGCCGCCGGAGACGGGCAGGGCTTTTATCAGGGCGGCCGTGGCGAAGAGCTTGAACTCGGAGCCGCGCACGATTTCGGTCACGTCGGTGAGCTTCAGGTCAAAGCGGATGTCCGGCTTGTCCACGCCGTATTCGGCCATGGCCTGCTCGTACTTCATGCGCGGGATGGGCAGGGCGAGCTCCTGGCCCAGGGACTCGCGCAGCACGCGGGCGATCATGCCCTCGGCCATGCCCATGACCTGCTCTTCGTCCACGAAGGACATCTCGATGTCGATCTGGGTGAACTCGGGCTGGCGGTCGGCGCGCAGGTCCTCGTCGCGAAAGCATTTGACGATCTGGAAATAGCGGTCCATCCCGCCGCACATCAGGAGCTGCTTGAAGAGCTGGGGCGACTGGGGCAGCGCATAGAACTGGCCCTGATTGACGCGGCTCGGCACCAGAAAGTCGCGCGCGCCCTCGGGGGTGGACTTGGTCAGGACCGGGGTCTCGATTTCAAGGAAGCCGAGCTCGTCCAGATAGCGGCGCACCGACTGGGAGACGCGGCTTCTGAGGATGAGGTTGTCGGCCATGGTCTTGCGGCGCAGGTCCAGAAAGCGGTATTTGAGGCGCAGGTTCTCAGACACGTCCACGCGGTCCTCGATGGGGAAGGGCGGGGTCTTGGCCGTGTTCAGGAGCTTGAACTCCGTGACGTAGACTTCGATGGCGCCCGTGGCCAGCTTGGAATTGACCATGTCATCGGGACGCGCACGGACCACGCCCTTGATGGCCAGCACGAATTCCGTGCGCAGCACGTGGGCGCGGGCGTGGGCCTCGGGAGCGACTTCGGGGGAGAAGACGACCTGGGTCAGGCCGTGGCGGTCGCGCAGGTCGATGAAAATCAGCCCGCCGTGGTCACGGCGATACTGCACCCAGCCCATGAGGCAGGTTTCCCGGCCCAGCTCTTCCGGTCCGAGATCCGCACAGGTGTGGGTTCTGCGCCAGCCGCCGAGGGAGTCCATCCCGAGTTCCGTGTTTCTGTCATCCATATATGTTCCTCGCTTGGGTACGATAAGCTGCAAAATGTGTGTGTAAAGCCCTAGGGCTTGCGAAAACCCAGGGCCTGCTCCAGATCATCCTGGCCGATATTCTTCTGCACGCCCGTGGCCATGTCCTTGACCACGATCTGTCCCTTTTCCATTTCATCCTGACCAAGGATGAGGCACGTCTTGACGCCGAGCTTGTTGGCCTGGCGCATCTGGGCCTTGATACTGCGCGCCTCGAAGGATACCTCTCCGGCGAAGCCCCGCTCGCGCATGCGCTGGGCCAGAAGCAGGGCCGTGTTCAGGGCGCGGGAGTCGAGCACCGCCAGATAGAAATCCGGGGCCGGGATCTGGGCCTGACCGTAGAGCAGGGCCAGGCGCTCCATGCCGCACGCGAATCCGATGCCCGGCAGGTCGGGGCCGCCGAGCTGCTTGATCAGGCCGTCGTAGCGGCCTCCGCCGGCCACGGCGGTCTGGGCGCCGATCTCTCCGGAGACGACCTCGAAGGTGGTGCGCTGGTAGTAGTCCAGACCCCGCACAAGGCGTTCGTTCAGGCGGTAGGGCAGAGCGGCGCTGTCCAGGATGTCGCGCACCTGGGCGAAATGTTCGTCGCATCCGGGGCACAGGGAGTCGGCGATGCTGGGGGCGCCTTCGACCAGCGCCTTGCAGGCCGGGACCTTGCAGTCCAGGACGCGCAGGGGGTTGGTTTCACTGCGGCGTTTGCAGTCCTCGCACAGCTTGGACTGGTCCACTCCGGCCAAAAAGTCCCGCAGGCGCTGGTGGAAGACCGGCCGGCACTCGGGGCAGCCCAGGGAGTTGAGCTCCAGGGAAAGATTTTTCAGGCCCAGCTTGCACAGGAAGGTCCAGAGCATGAGCACGACCTCGGCGTCGGCCTGGGGGGCGTCCGTGCCCAAAACCTCGACGTCGAGCTGATGGAACTGGCGCAGGCGGCCTTTTTGCGGGCGCTCGTAACGGAACATGGGGCCGCAGGCAAAAAGCTTGGTCGTGCCTTCGGATCCGCACTGGCCCGACTCGATGAAGGCGCGCAGCACTCCGGCCGTGGCTTCTGGGCGCATGGTCAGGGAGCGTCCCTTGCGGTCGGCGAAGGTGTACATTTCCTTTTGTACGACATCGGTTTCTTCGCCGATGGAGCGGGCGAAAAGCTCTGTTTTCTCCAGGATGGGCACGCGCACTTCCTGGCAACCGTATGTGGCGAAAACCTGGCGGGCCAGGTTTTCCATCAGGGTGTGGACCGTGCTCTCCGGGCAGAAGAGGTCAGAAAAGCCTTTAATTTTCTGAATTTTAGACATAGAAAATATCTGTCCTTGACGAATGGGATGGGGGATGCGCGCCTTGAGCCAGGCTCCGTTTACGGTGGGGCGGGACTTGCGGCGATGCGCATGGGAAAATTGAATTGGTTAATTGATGAACGAAGGATTGTCAAAGACGGAGGAGCAATGTTCAAGGCTGTTTCAGTGGTGGGTTTCAAGAAATCAGGCAAGACCACTCTTGTGCTCGACCTTGCCCGTGAATTGACGGCGCGGGGGCACAGGGTGGCTGCGGTCAAGTTCTCCCATCACGGGCTGGACCTCGAGGGCACGGATACGTCCCGTTTTGCGCAGGAATGCGTCAGCGTTGCAGGCATCGGCCCCAAGACCACGGCCTTGCTGTGGAATTCGGCGCGGCAACTGCAAGACATCTTGCCTTTGCTGGATGCGGACATCGTGCTGGTCGAGGGCGGCAAGTCCCTGACCTGGCTGCCCCGGATCGTGGCCCTTGGCTCCGGGGAAGACGAGTCCATGCTGGACAACGGCCTGGCCCTGGCTTCCTGGGGAACCGGAGCATTGCCCGGAGTGCGCAAGGCCGACTCCGTGGCGGACCTGGCCACGCTGGCCGACAGCCGGGCCTTTTCCCTGCCCGGGCTTGATTGCGGAGCATGCGGCAGGGAGTCCTGCCTGGCGCTGGCGCGGGAAATCGTGGCCGGCAAGGCCGACGCGGATTTCTGCGTGGCCATGCATGCCAAGCTCTGTATCCGGATCGGAGGCAAACGCCTGGCGCTGAATCCCTTTCTGGACAGGCTGGTCACGGGAACGATTCGCGGACTTTTGACCGAGCTCAAGGGCAATGTGCCTGGGCAGAAAGTTGAAATCATCCTGGAATAAACCCGCGAACAAATGGCGAGGAGAATTCATGCGCAAAGACCCGGCTGAATACGACCGGATCATGGCCATGGGCAGGTGGCTCCTGAATTTTGTGCTCATCGGCGTGGTCAGCGGCCTGGGGGCGGTACTTTTTCATTTGCTGTGCGAAGGCGGCAATTTTCTGTTCATGGACATGCTGGCCGGATACCATCCGCCCGCACCGGCCGGTGAGCGGCATCTGCTGCCCAGCACGGGGAACGAGTTCAACAGGTACATGCTCCTCGTGCTTCCGGCTCTGGGCGGCCTGGTCAGCGGCTGGCTGGTGTACACGTTCGCGCCGGAAGCCGAAGGCCACGGCACGGACGGCGCCATCGACGCCTACCACCGCAAGGCGGGGCACATTCGAGGGCGTGTGCCCATCATCAAGACCCTGGCTTCGGCCATAACCCTGACCTCCGGCGGGTCGGGGGGACGCGAAGGCCCCATCGCGCAGATCGGGGCCGGTTTCGGATCCTTCCTGGCCACGCGGCTGAAACTTTCGGACCGGGACCGGCGGATCATGTTGGCCGCGGGCATGGCCGCCGGGGTGGGCAGCATTTTCAGGGCCCCCCTGGCCGGGGCGCTGTTCGCGGCCGAGGTGCTGTATCGCGATCCTGAAATAGAGGGGGACGTGATCATCCCTGCCGGTCTGTCCTCGGTGGTGGCGTACTGCATCTTCTGCATGTTCTTCGGTTGGGGGAATCTTTTCAGGGCGCCGCATATGGAGTTCTCGAATCCCCTGGCGCTGGGGCCATATACGGTTCTGGCCGTTGTTCTGGCCGGCGTGGGCTGGCTTTACGTGACCAGCTTCCATCGCATCACCGCTTTTTTCAGATCGTTGCGCATGCCCCGGCACCTGCGCCCCGCCCTCGGGGGGCTTGCCGTCGGCGTGATCGGCTTCTGGCTGCCCCAGACCCTGGGTTTCGGATACGGTTTCGTGCAGATGGCCCTGGACGGCGACGCGTCGTTGTGGCTGCTGGGGACGGTCTGTTTCGGCAAGATCCTGACCACTTCGCTGACCATCGGCTCCGGCGGTTCCGGCGGCGTGTTCGGTCCTTCCGTGGTGATCGGCGGCGCCGCCGGTGCGCTGGTCGGAATTTTCTTCCATCATTACATGCCCTCGGTGGTTCCGCAGCCCGCGGCCTTCGTGCTGGTGGGCATGGCCGGATTTTTCACCGGAGTATCCAACACGCCCATTTCGACCATCATCTTCATCAGCGAGATGAGCAATTCCTATCAATTGCTGTTGCCGAGCCTGCTGGTCTGTTCCCTGACCTACCTTCTGTCCAAGCGCTGGACCATCTACACCTCGCAGGTGGACGGGCCTGTCGATTCTCCCGCGCATGCCGGGACGCTCTTCGTCGATGTGCTGCAGAAGCTTAAAGTCGAGGAATTGCAGGACCGCCTTACTCCGCCCTGTCTCATTCCGCATAACATGACCCTGGCCCGCTTCAAGGAACGTTTTTGCTCCACCAAGGAACATTATTTTCCCGTGGTGAACGGCGACGAGCGCATGATCGGGATCTTCTCCGTCAACGATGTGCGCGAGTTTCTTTTTGAACCGGGCCTTGACTCCCTGGTGGTCATGTCGGAATTGGGTACCAGGGACGTCATATCCACCACACTTGGCGAGGACCTCAATTCCGTTCTTTCCAAGGTGACGGTGAAGAATATTGACTCCATACCGGTGGTTCGGGATGATGACCCAGATATTGTGCTGGGCATGCTCAGCAGGAGAACCATCATCGACTTTTACAACAGGCGTCTGGCCACGCTTCGCCAGCGCAAGGAAAAGGGGTGACCATGCAGATACGGATCAAATGTTTCGCGACGCTCAGCGACCATACTCCGCAAGGCGGCAGCCTGCAGTTGCCCGAGGGCGCGACGGTGATGGACGCCATGACCCTGGTCGGGCTCAAGGAGACGGATGTGAAGCTGATCTTTGTCAACAGCAAGAGCGCGGGGCTCGATACCGTGCTGGCCGATGACGATCAGTTGGGCATATTTCCGGCGGTGGGCGGGGGATGAGCGACTCGTTCGCGCGCGGCCTTGAGCGGGTAAGCGGCCATGACGCCCAGCGTAGGGTGCGCACCGTTTCGCTGGCGGAGCTTGGCGCGTTGTGTGAACGCGAGGGCATGACTCCGGCCCAGGGAGGGCGGCAGGCTCTGGCGCATGACGTCACGCCCCTGCCGTTGCTCAAGAGCAGGCATGGCATCAGCCTGTCCGAACAGGCCGCGCTCATGGACTCGACCGTGCTGTTGGTCGGGGCCGGAGGGCTGGGCGGTTATGTGCTGGAACTGCTGGCCCGGTTTGGCGTGGGGCACATAGTCGTTGCAGACGGCGATGTTTTCGAGGAGAGCAATCTCAACAGGCAATTGCTCTCCAGCGTGGCGGATCTGGGCCGCAACAAGGCCAGGGTCGCGGCGGAGCGGGTGGCGCGCATTGCCCCCTTGGTGGAAGTGCGGGCGCTTGAGATGTTTCTGGACCGAAGCAATCTGCCCCTGGCCCTGCAAGGGGTCGGGGTGGTCGTCGATGCGCTGGGCGGGATAGAGCCGCGCATCGCCCTGCACGATGTGGCGCTTAGTCTTGGAATTCCGGTCGTGGCCGCCGCCGTGGCCGGCTGGACGGTGGTGGTGGGCAGCGAGACTGAAGCGCGCCGGGGCATCTCACGAATGTGGTCCGATCCCGGCGCTTCGGACGCGGAGCACACCCTGGGCAGCCTGGCCCCGGCGGTTTCGCTGGCAGCGGCGCTCATGGCGGCCGAGACCTCCCGCTATCTGCTCAAGGGCGAGCTTCGGTTGGCCGGGCGCATGCTGCACGTCGATCTGGCTTCCTTTTCTTTTGAAATCTATGATCTTGAATAAGATACGAGACAATGAGATGAATACAATCGTTTTGGCAACGAGCAACGCGGGAAAAATCCGTGAATTGGGGGCCATGCTGGCCGAGCAGGTGCCTGATATCCGGGTTCTTGGACTGTCCGATTTTCCCATGATCAAGGACATCCCCGAGACAGGAGTGACTTTCGAGGAAAACGCGCGCATCAAGGCCGTGGCCGTGGCCCAGGCAACGGGGCTGGTGGCCGTGGCCGACGACTCCGGCCTGGCCGTGGACGCTCTTGGCGGTGCTCCGGGTGTCTATTCCGCCCGTTACAGCGGTGAGGGCGCCACGGACGAAAAGAACGTGGTCAAGTTGCTTGACGCCCTGGCTGATGTGCCGGATGCCGAACGGGGCTGTCATTTCGCCTGCGTCATGCTGGCGGTCACCCCCGGCGGAGAGGAGTTGATCGGCCGGGGAGCCTGGCAGGGCCGGGTGACCAGAGCGCCCTCGGGCAGCGGCGGCTTCGGGTATGACCCTGTATTTTTCGACGAGACCTTGGGTGTGACGGCGGCACAAATGGAAGCGCAGGTCAAGAATGCGCGCAGTCATCGCGGCCTTGCCCTGCGGGATCTGCTGCGCGGCTGGCCTGAATTCTGGAAAAAAGCTCAGCTGGAACTGGAGAAATAAGCATGTGCGGAATCATCGGATACACGGGGCATCGTCCGGCCATTCCGGCCATTGTCGAAGGACTGCGACGCCTGGAATACAGGGGTTATGATTCGGCCGGGGTGGCTTACGAAGAGCCGCAGGGGCTGCGTGTCATCCGCGCCGAAGGCAAGCTCGGGGCCCTGGACCAGAAGATAGCGGGGCTGGACACGGCGTCTTCTGTCTGCGGCATAGGGCACACCCGCTGGGCCACCCACGGACTGCCCGTGGAGCGCAACGCCCATCCGCACATGGATGGGGACTGCCGGTTCGCCCTGGTCCATAACGGGATCATCGAGAACTACGCCGAACTCAAGGCCGAGCTCATGGCCGAGGGGAATGTCTTTCATTCCGAAACGGACACCGAGGTGCTGGTGCACATCATCGCCAAGGGCGTGGATCTGACCGGCGACGTGCGCCGCGGCATCTCCTGGGCGCTTTCCCGGATCGACGGGGCCTACGCCTTCGCCCTGCTCTCGCGCGAACATCCCGGAAAGATCTGGGCCAGCCGCAAGGCCAGCCCGCTGCTGATGGGCATCGGAACGGGCGAGAATTTCCTGGCTTCCGACATCCCAGCCTTCCTGCCGTACACCCGCGAGGTGGTTTTTCTGGACAACGGCGAGCTGGTGGAGATCGACGCGGGCTCATGGCAGGTCTTCGATTCCCTGACCCTTGAGCCCAAGGTCAAGGAAGTGAAGCACATCTCCTGGGATGTGCAGGCCGCCCAGAAGGACGGGTACAAGCATTTCATGCTCAAGGAGATCTTCGAGCAGCCCAAGGTCATCCGCGACTGCCTGACCGGACGCATTCAGAAGGGCCGGGTCGTGCTGCCCGAACTCGATGCGCTGGACATCCCCGGCCGCCTGACCATAGTGGCCTGCGGAACCTCGTATCATGCCGGGCTGTGGGCCAAGTATCTGCTTGAGTCCTGGGCCCGCATCCCCGTGCAGGTCGAGATCGCCTCGGAGTTCCGCTACCGCGACAGCGTCTTTCTGCCCGGCGACCTGGTCCTGACCATCAGCCAGTCCGGCGAAACCGCCGACACCCTGGCCGCCATCCGCATCGCTCGCGAGGCGGGCGCGCCCATCCTCGGCCTGTGCAACGTGGTCGGGTCCTCCATCGCGCGCGAGTCCGACTCGGTCGTGTACACCCAGGCCGGACCCGAGATCAGCGTGGCCTCGACCAAGGCCATGTGCAGCCAGATGGTCCTGCTGCTGCTCATGACCCTGTCCTGGGGCGTGCGCAAAGGCGTGTTGCAGGGTGACATCCTGGAGCGCTGCCTGCACGATCTGCCCCTGCTCCCCGACCAGCTGGAGGCGGAGCTGCCCACCATCCGCGAGAAGGCCAAGACCTTGAGCCAGGGTTACGCCGACGCCCGCAGCTTCTTTTTTCTGGGGCGCGGACTGAACTTTCCCCTGGCCCTCGAGGGTGCGCTGAAACTTAAAGAGATTTCCTACATTCACGCGGAAGGGTACGCCGCCGGCGAGATGAAGCATGGCCCCATAGCCCTCGTCGACCAGCATTTTCCGACCTTCGCCATGGCGCTGGGGGACGAATTGCTGCAAAAAGTAGCCTCGAATCTGCAGGAAGTGCAGGCCCGGGGCGGACGGATCATCGCCCTGGTCAACCCCGGGGCCGCGCCTGCCGTCGAGGACCCATGGGTCCTGCCCGACATGTGGGGGCCGCTGAAGAGTTTTCTGGTGCTGCCGGCAGTGCAGCTTTTCGCCTATGAAATGGCCGTCTACCTGGGCAAGGACGTGGACCAGCCCCGGAATTTGGCCAAATCCGTGACCGTGGAATAAGGATGTCTTTACGAAAACCGCTTGGAATTGTTTTTGCCCTGGTGCTGGTGCTTGGGTTTGCCTGTGTTGCCCTGGCTTCGGCCAAGAGCGAGTACACGCGCGGGGTCACCGCCTTCAATTCATTGCTGGCCAACGAAAAAAGGGCCGGGCTGCGGGCGGAGTGGGAAGCGGTCATGAAGCCGTTTTTGCGCTCTCTTGGGGCTGATCCCAAAAGCGAGTATGCGCCCCGCTCCATGTTTTTTCTCGGCAGATGCTACGAGGAACTGGCCCGCCGCTCTTTTTCCCGGACCGATCGGCTCAAGGCGCTCGAAGCCTACGACCGCATGCTCGCCGTTTACAAGAAGCATGGCTGGGCCGATGACGCCCTGTTCCGCATGGGGCTGGTCTGGCTGGAACAGTTCAAGGATTCCGCTCGGGCAGCCAGGGTTTTACAGGCCGTCATCGACGACTACCCCAAAGGCGACAAGGTCTCCGAGGCTCGCGAGCTCCTGGCGCGAATTCAGGGCGGTGAACCGGCAAGGCCCGAGGCGTCTGCCCAGGCGAAGCCCGAACAGACAACGCCCGAGCAGCCACAATCCGCAGGCACAAAACCAGCCGTGATTCCGAAGCAGGCCGCTGTTCCGGCGGCAAAGCTCAAGGACGGGCTGACCCTGCTTGGCATCCGCCACTGGTCCAGTCCGGACTATACCCGGGTGGTCATGGATATCACCCAGGATGCACACTATGAACGGGCGCTCGTCGAGAAGGCCAAAAACGGCAACAAGCAGTTGCAGATCACGCTGCAGCAGGCCGGTATCGCGGCCGACGTCATGCCCGTGCGCAGTATCGAGGACGGAATCCTTTCCAAGATTCAGGTTGCTCCGGATCCGGCCGGAGGAGCGCTCATCACCTTCGATCTGATGGCGATGGATCACTATCGGGTTTTTACCCTGCCTGAGCCGTACCGCGTGGTCATCGACATATACGGTGCTGCCGGTGGGACCACTCAAAAGTCCGGGGCCGTTGCCGCCGCTTCGGACGTGGAGGTGGACCATGTTCAGGCGGCACTGGCCGAGTTGCAGGCAAAACAGGCGCAACCCGCCTCCTCCAAGAAGGACGCCGCGGTAAAGCAGGCCGGCAAGATTCCGGCGACCAAGAGCACGGCCGCGAAGACCAAGCCCCCGGTTCAGGCGGCAGCCAAGGGGACTAGCCCCCCGGCTGCCAAGACGCCGGAGATCAAGGTCAGTTCGACGCAGAAAAAATATACCGGATCCCTGGTCGAACAGCTCGGGCTCAAGGTACGCACCATCATGATCGATGCCGGACATGGCGGCAAGGACCCTGGCGCAGTGGCCAACGGTCTTCATGAAAAAAAACTCAATTTGCGCATGGCCAAGATTCTGGGGGAGATGCTCAAGGAGCAGGGCTTCGAGGTGCATTATACGCGCACCGGGGACACATTCATCCCTCTGGAGGAGCGCACCGCCATGGCCAACGCCAAGAACGCGGACCTGTTCATTTCCATCCATTGCAACGCGCACAAGGATAAGACAGTCAACGGCCTTGAGGTCTACTACCTGAACCTGGCCACCGACGCACAGGCCGTGCGTGTCGCGGCCCGTGAAAACGGCGTGTCCGCCAAGAAGATAAGCGACATGCAGTTCATTCTCTCGGACCTCATGCTCAATTCCAAGATCAACGAGTCGCGGCAGATGGCGGCCCTTGTCGAAGAGGAGACTTTGCGGATCATGCGTTCCAAGTACGCTCTCTCCAGCCACGGCTCCAAGGGCGCGTTTTTCTACGTCCTGACCGGGGCGCGCATGCCATCCATTCTGGTGGAGCTCGGCTACCTGACCAATGCCAAGGAGGCGGGCAGACTCAACACGGACGCCTATCTCAAAAGCATGGCTCAAGGTCTGACGCGCGGGGTGCTGGCGTACAAAAAGAAACTGGAACGATTTGCCCTCAACTCATCGGGCAAATCCTGAGAAATCGTTTCTGGCGAGATTTTTGCCGCCCACGCTCCGTTTTGGGGTTGGGCGGTCTTTTTTTAACAATTCGCAGTGGAGTCACGTGTCATGGTTTTTCCCCTCGGTTCGGTGATCAACGCGCTGGCCATTTTGGCCGGCGGCACTTTGGGGCTGCTTTTGCATGGCCGTTTGCCGGAAAAAATGCGGCAGGTCGTTTTTCAGGGCCTCGGGCTTTGCGTTCTGGTCATCGGCATGCAGATGGCTCTGCAGGGAAAGAACGGGCTGCTTGTGGTTCTTAGCGTCCTTATCGGCGGGGTGATGGGCGAGGCCCTGCGGCTCGAAGACCGCTTTGCGGGCCTGGCCGGCAAGCTCAAGGGTCTGGTGCGCTCAAACAACACCCGTTTCGTGGACGGCATGGTCAACGCGTCCCTGATCTACTGCATCGGTGCCATGGCCATTCTCGGCTCTTTTGACGAGGGCATTCGAGGCGATCACTCTATCCTTTTCACCAAGGCGCTTTTGGACGGATTCGCCTCCATCGCCCTGGCTTCGACCTACGGTGCGGGGGTGCTCTTTTCCGCCTTGCCGGTCCTTGTCTACCAGGGCCTTCTGACCCTTTTCGCCGGGTCCTTTCAGTCGTATTTTTCGGATTATCTCATCGCCCAGCTCACGGCCACCGGCGGGACCCTGATTCTTGGCATAGGCATCAACCTGCTGGGGCTGACGGCCATTCGCCTATCCAGCCTGCTGCCGTCCCTGGTCGTGATCGTCATCCTCTCCATCATTTTTCCGTAAGGGGCGTCCGTTCCTTCCTGGCGGAGAAGAGTTTTGCTTTTCAAAGCCTTGCCGATATGTTTAAAAAAGAAAGGTCAGAGTCGGTTTTTTCCGCTCGGGCATGTGTGGAGTCAAACTTTCAGCGGTGGGCAGATGGCGACCTCCTCAAGAATTCTTCCAACCGACGTCAGCGGTCGCCTGGGTCGCAAGCTGCTGCTCTGGATCCTTCTCGGGAGTACCGTGTTCACCGTGCTTGGAACGGTGGTGCAGCTCACTTTCGATTACCGCAACGACAGGGAAGCCATGCTTTCACAGCTGGAACAGATCCGCACATCGCGTTTGTCCAGCCTGACCAGCGCCCTGTGGCATCTGGACGAGGTGCAGATCCTGGTTCAGCTCGAAGGGGTTCTGGAGATGCGCGACATGATGTACGCCGAGGTCATCACTCCGGAAGGGATACGGTATTTTCGTGGCGCGCAGGCCGAGGAAAAGAACCTGATCGTTCGGAAGTTTCCTCTCCAGTACAGGGTGCTGGACCGCATCGACATGATCGGCACCCTCGTCGTGGCCGCCGACAAGAGCGCCTTGTGGCGCAGACTTCTGGACAAGAGCCTGGTCATCGGCATCACCCAGGGCGTGCAGATCTTCCTGGTGGCCATCCTTGTCGTTTTCATCTTTTACATGCTGGTCACGCGTCATTTGCGTCGGATGGCTCTCTACACTTCCGGACTGACCATCGACAGGCTGCAGGAGCCGCTCTTGCTGGACAAGTCCTCGTCCCGGCCCGACGAGATCGACATCGTGGTTCGCGCCTTCAACGACATGCGCGAAAACCTGCTCCGGGATATCAAGCAAAGGGAAGACGCCGAAAAGAAGCTCAAGGAGGCGGAAGGGTACATCCGCAACATTCTTGATTCGATGCCCTCGATCCTGGTCTCTGTCGATGTGGATGGACGTATCACCCAGTGGAACCAGCAGGCGGTGCTCAAAACCGGCGTTTCGGTGGAAGCTGCCATGGGCCGTCAGGTCACGGACGTATTTCCCGGGGCTCCGGTCAGCATGGAGCAGATCAGGGCTGCAGTGAACACCAACCTTCCGGTCAAGATACCCAAGGTGCCCAGGAAAAACGAAGACGTGGTGGTCGAATATGTGGATGTCACGGTCTATCCCCTGATGACCAACGACGTGCAGGGCGCGGTCATCCGTATTGACGATGCCACGGAACGGGTGCGGCTCGAAGAGATGCTCATCCAGTCGGAGAAAATGATTTCCGTAGGAGGCCTGGCTGCGGGCATGGCCCACGAGATCAACAATCCCCTGGCCGGAATTCTGCAAAACGGGCAGGTCATCAGGAACAGGATTTCCCCCGAGTTGCCCGCGAACAGGAAGCTGGCGGAAGAACTGGGCACGGACATGGAGCTGATCAGTACCTACTTCGAACGGCGTGGCTGCCTGCGTATGATGGACTCGATCATGGATTCGGGCTTGCGCGCGGCGCGGATCGTGGAGAACATGCTCTCTTTCAGCCGCAAGAACAATTTGCGCATGGCCGAGGTCGACATTCCGGCTCTCCTGGACCGCACTCTCGAGCTTGCGGCCAATGACTACGATCTCAAAAAGCAGTACGACTTTCGAAAGATCAGGATCGAGCGCGAGTACGAGGAGAATCTGCCGCTGGTCCATTGCGAGGAAAGCAAGATCCAGCAGGTCTTTTTCAACCTGATCCGCAACGGGGCCCAAGCCATGGGTTCCCAGGACCGTCCTCCCTGTTTCATCCTGCGCGTCATGGGCGCCGGCACGGAGGTTCGGATCGAGATCGAGGACAACGGGCCGGGCATGTCCGAAGAGTTGCGCAAGAGGGTTTTCGAGCCGTTTTTCACCACCAAGCGGGTGGGGGAAGGCACCGGCCTTGGCCTCTCGGTTTCCTATTTCCTGATAGTTGAAAACCATGGCGGCAGGATCGATGTGGAATCCAGCCCCGGCAAGGGTTCCGTCTTCATCATCCATCTGCCTCTCACTCCGGTGGATAAAACCATCGGCGGAGCTTCATGATGTCGGAGAACACGATCACTCAAAGCACGGTAACGGTGCTCGTTCTGGACGACGAACCGAACATTCGGGAGAGTCTGGCCGAGTACCTGATGGACTGCGGTTTTGGCACGTTGACGGCCGAGAGCGCGGAGGACGCCCTTGAACTTCCCGAGCTTGGCGACGTCGCGGTGGCTGTGGTGGACATCCGTCTTGGAGGCATTGACGGTCTGGAGTTCATCAAGAGGCTGCACGTCCTGCATCCTTCGGTGCGCTGTCTGATCCATACAGGCTCCACGGATTTTCAGCTGGACAATGAATTGCGGACCATCGGCCTGACGGAGCGCGAGGTGCTTTTCAAGCCGGTCCTGGATATGGGCATTTTCGAGACCCTTATTCTGGAAAAGGTCGCGGAGGGCAGGTCATGAACCAAGATGGGAGGCCCGTGGTCCTGACCATCGACGACGATCAGGCGGTGCGCGAAAGTCTGGCTAATTTTCTTGAGGACTTCGGATACGGCGTGCTGCAGGCCGGGGACGGTCAGCAGGGCCTGGAAGTCTTTGCGGCCAACCGGCCCGATCTGATCCTGGTGGATCTGCGCATGCCGCGCATGGACGGATTGCAGGTTCTGGCCAAGGTGCGGGAGCTCTCCCCGCAGACGCCCATCATGGTGGTTTCCGGGGCCGGAGACATCCGCGACGTGGTCGAGGCATTGCGGCGCGGCGCCTGGGATTATCTGGTCAAGCCCATCCAGGACATGAATATCCTCCTGCATTCCGTGGAGACTTGCCTTGAGCGGGCCAGGCTGCAGCGTCAGAACCGGGAGTACCAGCAGAGTCTTGAGGAATCCCTTGAAAAATTGCACCGCACCCAGAAGGAGATGATCCAGTCGGCCAAAATGGCGGCTCTGGGCGATCTGGTGGCAGGGGTGGCCCATGAGGTGAACACGCCCATCGGGGTGAGCGTCACGGCGGCGTCCTTTCTGTCCGAACGGACGCGGCAGTTGCGGGAGCTATACGAGAAGGGGGATATGAAGCGTTCGGATCTGGAGAAGTACCTGGCCCTGGCCGAGGAATCTTCCGGATCGGTGCTTTCCAATCTGGAGCGGGCCGCTGAGCTGGTGCAGAGCTTCAAGAAGGTCGCCGCGGATCAGAGTTCCGAAGAGAAGCGCGCCTTCGAGATGAAGAATTATCTGGAACAGATTCTCCTGAGCCTGCGGCCTCAGTTCAAGCGCACCCCGCATCAGGTGCGAATGCAGTGCCCCGATGACCTGATCCTTGATTCCTACCCCGGGGCGATCATGCAGATCATGACCAACCTGATCATGAACTCGCTTATCCACGGTTTCGCGGACGGACGGCCCGGGGAGATATCCATCAATGTGGAGTCTGCTGGCGAAAAAGTTTTGCTGACCTATCGCGATACGGGCATGGGCATGGACCGTGAGCAAAAGGAGCGGATCTACGATCCGTTTTACACCACCACGCGCGGATCTGGAGGAACGGGTCTGGGCATGAACATTGTCTACAATCTGGTCACCCAGACCTTGAGAGGGTCCATCCTGCTGGAGACCAGCCCCGGGCAGGGCGTCGTATTCATGCTGACTTTGCCCAAGGATCCGGACAGAGCCGCTGCCTTGTCCGAAACCCCGTCATAGGTCGTTTGTTCCGGCTTGCTCCGCGTCCAGGGTTTGCGGCAATCCGGCCACGAAATCCCGGATTTCGTCGCGTACCCTCCGGTAGACCGCCAGGATCTCATCTTCATTCGTCATTTCCGCGCACAGGCTCGGAGGATCGTCAAAGCCCCGGTGCACACGCCTGACCTGTCCTGGAAAGAAGGGGCAGGTTTCATTTGCATGTCCGCACAACGTGACCACCACCTCGAAATTTTGGTCCGGCAGTTCGTCCAGGGTTTTGGATGAATGCCCGCTCATGTCCACTCCGGCCTCTTCCATGACGCGCACGGCATGGGGGTTCATGCCGTGGCGCTTGATGCCCGCGGAACAGGCCTCCACTTGTCCTTTCTTCAAGTGCTTGGCCCAGCCTTCGGCCATCTGGCTGCGGCATGAATTGCCTGTGCATAAAAAGAGAATTTTCACGGATAGCTCACTGGTTGGCGAATTGGTCAGGACATGGAGGAGTTATGATGTCTCAGTCACAGGATTGTGACGATTTGGTTGCAAGAAAGTCGAAATATCGCCGGTCGTCCTCAAGGCAGACGGGGTGTGTCACGATATGCGTCGTGAGGGCCTCGGCGACCGAGGATTGCAGGGATGGCTCGGAGCCTAGGAGTTGGTAGTAAACCCATTTTCCGCTGCGGCGTGCCTTGACCCAACCGGCGTTCTTCAGAAACGCCAGATGCCTTGAGACCTTGGACTGCGGCGTTTGCAGGGCTTCCGTCAGATCGCACACGCAGAGTTCGCCGTGCCGGAGCAGGCTGACGATGCGCAGTCGGGTGGGATCGGACAGGGCTTTGAGTGTTTCGGCTATTTTTTCCATGTCCGCAACATATCCGCATGGGCAAATATGTCAAGTACTCAAAATCGCTTGTGCCGCCTCCACATTCCGGGGTAATTGCAAGAACTTACGGATCCGGATGGATTCAAAAATGTCGCATGAATCAAGGAGGAGGATTTGCTCACACATTCTTGCAGGTTGCCTCAAGGCATGTTCCGGGCGCATTTCTCGCGGTCGCGGCAGCCGCTTGCGGCGAAACGCATCGCGCCGGAGGAATCCAGATCATGAGCGCGGATCTTCTGTTGCTTGTCCTCGTTGTCTTTCTGGCGCTGGGCTTTTCTTTTCTTTGCTCCGTGGCCGAGGCCGTGCTCTTGAGCATCACCCCGTCCTACATCGCGAGTCTTCGGGAAAAGAATCCGGGGCGAGCGGACGTTCTGACGCAGCTTCGCCTCGACAAGGTGGACCAGTCCCTGTCCGCGATCCTGACGCTGAACACCATCGCCCACACCGTGGGCGCCATAGTGGCCGGGGCGCAGGCGCTTGTGGTTTTCGGCAATGCGTGGATCGGCCTTTTTTCGGCGGTGATGACGCTGCTCATCCTGTTTTTGTCCGAGATCGTGCCCAAGACCATCGGCGCGATTTACTGGCAGTCGTTGACCGGAATGACGGCATATTTCGTCAGCGCGTTGATCAGGATTCTCTTTCCCCTGGTCTGGCTCTCCAACGGGCTGACCAAGCTGATCTCCCGGGGAAAAAGGGAGCATGTCTTCAGTCGCGACGAATTCATCGCCATGGCCGGCATCGGAGAGCAGTCGGGACATCTGGAGGAGCATGAGTCACGGATCATCCGCAACATTTTCCGTTTCGGTTCCGTGGCAATCACCGCCGTGATGACTCCTCGCACGGTCATGACGGCCCTTCAGCAGGACATGAGCATCGCAGACTCCCTGCCCTTTGTCACCAAGACTCCGTTTTCCAGGTTGCCTGTCTACGGCGCGGATCTGGATGACATCACCGGTCTTGTGCTCAAGGACGAGGTGCTGATCTGCATGTCCAAGGGGGGCTGTGAGGGTTCTCTGGAATCATTGAAGCGTCCGATACTGTCGGTGCCCGACAGCCTCTCTCTTTCCGATCTGCTGGAATTCTTTCTCGATAAGCGTCAGCATTTGGCCATTGTCTTGGACGAATATGGCGGAACCCGGGGGGTGGTGACGCTGGAGGATGTGGTTGAGACCCTCTTTGGGATGGAAATCGTGGATGAAATGGACAGCGTGGCCGACATGCAGGCCCTGGCCCGGCAGCAGTGGGAAAAAAGAGCTCGCTCGTTGGGCATTTTCGAACAGGAACAGGACCAGGAAATTGAGTCCGAGAAACATATCCGCCCGTGACGCAGCAAGGAGTTCTCGCCCATGAATGACGTATGGTTTGCCCTGGCTCTGACCACGTTTGCGGGCCTGGCCACGGGAATAGGCAGCATCATAGCCTTTACCGCCAAGCTTTCCAGCTACCGTTTTCTGTCCGTGGCCACGGGGTTTTCGGCGGGAGTCATGCTCTATGTCTCCTT
This sequence comes from Desulfomicrobium norvegicum, assembly GCF_900114595.1. Lineage (NCBI taxonomy): Bacteria > Pseudomonadati > Thermodesulfobacteriota > Desulfovibrionia > Desulfovibrionales > Desulfomicrobiaceae > Desulfomicrobium > Desulfomicrobium norvegicum. The sequence continues at coordinate 173,398 of NZ_FOTO01000003.1, forward strand.
TGTGGAAATATTCTTCAAGGGGCAGGAATCCCTGGTGAACCATTACGGGGATCCTCTTGGATATTGGGTCAACGTGGGGTCGTTTTTCGGGGGCATGCTCCTCATAGGACTCATCGACAACCTCATCCCCGAAGAGACCAATCCGCATGAGATTCCTTCCGAAGCCGAGGCTGACCGGCTGCATGGCAAGGTCGCAACCCTTTTGAACATCGGGGAAAACAGCTGCGGTCCGGCCAAGACTTCGTTCAAGCCTCAGGCCGGCCATGAAAAAAAACTCATGCGCATGGGGCTTTTCACCGCGCTGGCCATCGGAATCCACAATTTTCCCGAAGGGTTGGCAACTTTTCTGGCCGCCCTCGATGACCCAAGCCTTGGTGTCGCCATCGCCATCGCCATTGCCCTGCACAATATTCCGGAGGGCGTGAGCGTGTCCGTGCCCATCTACTACGCCACAGGGAAGCGCAGGACGGCATTCTTCTATTCCTTCCTGAGCGGCCTGGCCGAACCGATCGGGGCGGGCATCGCCTATCTCGGCATCCTCTATTTTGCCGGGGGGCCGGACGGAGTTCTGCCGCCGCAGCTCATGGGCATCCTTTTTGGAGGGGTGGCCGGGATCATGGTCTACATCAGCCTCGACGAACTCCTGCCGACCAGCCAGGCCTACGGGGAAGGCCATGACAGCCTCTTCGGACTGGTGGGCGGCATGGCGGTCATGGCGCTCAGCCTATTGCTGATGCGCTAACAGCTAAGTTGCGGGATATTTGGGAAGCATTTGAAGCGCTGGAAGATGACGGTAGCCTGACGCGGCGTGACGACGGGTAACGGCGCAAAATAGCCTGGAATGAAGCGTGGCAAGTCGGTCCCAGGCATCCAATGATGGCCGGGACCGGCTTGCCACGCTTGCGTTCACTTCCTGGCTTCAAGAACGGTCATGAAGGCGGCAAGTCCTGGCTTGCCGTCCTTGGTGGTGACGCCTTCAAGCCATTTGGGCGCCATTTCGGGATGGGCCGCCACCCAGTCGAGAGCGGCGTCGCGGGCCTTCATCTCGGGGCTTTCGTGCATGGTGACCATGATCGAGTTCATCATGCCGACCGGGACGACGTAGTTTTTGAGAAAGCGGGCCACGTTCGGCATGTCCTCGGGGAGACCCTTGCGCACGTTGGTGTAGACCGTGGCCGTGCCGTCGTCGGGACCGAAGGTCTCATCCGTGCTGCCCGTCAGGTAGCGCATGTCGATCTTCTCGTTCATGCTGTGCGGGGACCAGCCCAGAAAAATGATCCATTTCTTTTCGCGCATGAAGGACTGCACCTGCGCCAGCATGCCGGATTCACTGGATGCGACCAGCTCGAACTTGCCAAGGCCGAACATGTTCGTGTCGATCATGGACTGGATGATGTCGTTGCCGTCGTTTCCTTCCTCGATGCCGTAGATCTTCCATTCCAGTTTGTCGCCGTATTTGGCGATGTCCTTGAAATCCTTGATTCCTCCGTCCACGACATAGGCCGGAGCGGCCAGGGTGTATTTCGCCCCGGTCATGTTCGGCACGAGCTGGATCACGTTGCCGGAGTCGAAATGCGGCCGGGCCACGCTTTCCATGGACGGCATCCAGTTACCAAGGAACACGTCGGCTTCGCCGGTGGCCAGGGCCTGATAGCAGATGGGCAGGGATGTCATCATGTTGGAGGAGGAGTAGCCGAGGCTCTGCAGGATGGCCACGGCCAGTTCGCTGGTCACGGTGACGTCGGTCCAGCCGACGCTGGTGATGCGTACATCGTCGCGGCTCGCCTGAGCCGGGGCGGTGAAGAGGGCCAGAAGCAGGACAAGGACGGGGATGGTTTTTTTGAGTGTGGCGATGGTCATGGATACTCCCTTGTTGAGATGAAAGGGTCGCTGATGCGGGGCCGGGACATCCCGGCCCTGCGTGCTACACGCCGAACCAGCGGATCGGGCGTGCGTTGTGGTTCTGGAAAATGTGTTTGACTTCCGTGTATTCCTCAAGGCCCATGCGGCCGAGCTCCCGGCCCAGGCCGGACTGCTTGTATCCGCCCCAGGGCGCCTGGGTGAAATAGACGTTGAAGTCGTTGACCCAGACCGTGCCGAAGCGCAGGCCCGCCGACATGCGCCGCATGCGGTCGGGGTCGCGGGTCCAGAATCCGGCGGACAGGCCGTAGATGGTGCTGTTGGCCCGGGCAAGGGCCTCGTCTTCGGTGCTGAAGCGCTCCACGGTGATGACCGGTCCGAAGACCTCCTCCTGTACGATGCGCATGTCGTTCGTGCACTCCGTGAACAGGGTCGGTTCCACGAAAAAGCCATTGGCCAGGGCCGGATCAGCCGGACGATTTCCGCCAAGCCTCAGCCGGGCTCCTTCCTCGCGGGCGATGCCGATATAGCTTTCCACCTTGTCGCGGTGCGCGGCCGAGATGAGCGGCCCCATCTGGGTGCCGTCCGTCATGCCGTCTCCCAAGCGGATCTTGGCCATGCGGCCTGCAAGGGCCTCAACCATGCGGTCGTGGATGCCGTCCTGCAACAGGACCCGGGCTCCGGCGGAACAGATCTGCCCGGCGTGGAAGAACACGCCGTTCAGAATGTAGTCCAGGGCCGTGTCGAAGTCGGCGTCGTCGAAGATGATGTTCGGATTCTTGCCGCCAAGCTCAAGGGCGACCTTTTTCACGTTTGCCGCCGCCGCGCGCATGATGGTCTTGCCGGTCTCGATGCCGCCGGTGAAGGAGATGAGGTCCACATCGGGGTTCTCGGCCAGTTCCGCGCCCACCGTGGCGCCGGGCCCGAGAACCAGATTGACCACGCCCTCCGGAAATCCGGCCTCCGCGCACAGTTCGGTGACTTTTATGCTGGTCAGGGGCGTGATTTCACTTGGCTTCATGACCACGGTGCACCCGGCGGCCAGCGCCGGAGCAAGCTTCCAGGCGGCCTGCAGCAGGGGATAGTTCCAGGGCGAGATCTGGCCGCAGACCCCCACGGGCTCGCGAACCACGATGCTCGTTGAATCCGGGACCGGGGACGCGATGACCTCGCCCCCGTCCTTGTCCGCAAGCCCAGCGTAGTAGCGGAAGATGCCCGCGATGTCGGCCATGTCCCAGCGGCTCTCCTCCAGGGTTTTGCCCGTGTTCAGGGTCTCAAGCCTGGCCAGTTCCTCGGTGTCGCGTTCGATCAGGTCCGCCAGGAGCAGCAGCTTGCGCCCGCGCTCCGGTCCGGTGGTCCTGGACCACGGGCCACGGTCGAAGGCGCGCCGCGCCGCATCGATGGCGTCACGGGCATCCGCGCGCCCCCCTTCCGAGACGGTCGCGATGACGCCCTGGTCGAAAGGGTTGATGATGTCCCGTGTGGCCGTCGATTGGGCGCGGGTCCAGAGGCCGTCTATGTGCATCATTTTTTCGGTCATTTCTTCTCCTTGGCCGAGGCCTTGCCTCCGTGGCGGTAGAAGGGGGCGGTGTCGGGCGCCAGCGGCGTGTTGCCGAGGATCATGTCCGCCGCCTTCTCGGCGATCATCATCACCGGGGCGTAAATGTTGCCGTTGGTCACGTAGGGCATGATTGAGGCGTCGACCACGCGCAGTCCCTGCACGCCATGTACGCGCAGCTCGTTGTCGACCACGGCCATGTCATCGTAGCCCATCTTGCAGGTGCAGCTCGGATGATAGGCGCTCTCGCCTTCGCGGGCCACGAAATCGAGGATCTCCTCGTCGGTCTGTACGTCCTCGCCCGGAGCCAGTTCCCGTCCGCGCAAGCTGTCGAAGGCGGGCTGGGTCATGATCTTGCGGGTCAGGCGGATGGCATCGACCCAGTCTTTGCGTTCCTGCTCCGTGGACAGGTAGTTGAACAGGATGGACGGGTATTCCTTTGGATCGGAGCTCTTGATCTTCACATGGCCGCGTACGTCGGTGTTCATGGGGCCGACGTGAACCTGATAGCCATGCCCTTCGTTGGGGGAGGACCCGTCGTAGCGGATGGCGATGGGCAGGAAGTGATACTGGATGTTCGGGTATTCGACCTGATCATTGCCGCGAATGAAGCCGCCGGCCTCGAAATGGTTGGTGGCCGCCTCGCCGGTCTGGCCGAAGAGCCATTTCAGGCCGATCCAGGGCTGGTTCCACCACTGGAGGGCCGGGAACATGCTGACGGGCTTGGTGCAGGCGTACTGCACATAGAGCTCCAGGTGGTCCTGCAGGTTCTCGCCAACGCCGGGCAGGTCGTGGACCACGGGGATGCCCAGTTCGCGCAGCTGAGCCCCGTTGCCTATGCCGGAGAGCTGCAGGAGCTGCGGGGAATTGATGGCCCCGCCGCAGCTGATGATCTCACCGCCGTTGACGCGGTGCATGCGGCCCAGGCGCTCGTATTCGACGCCCACGGCGCGGGTGCCTTCAAAGAGGATGCGATGGGCCGTGGCCTTGCACTTGACGGTCAGGTTGCGCCTGTTCTTGACGGGATGGACGTAGGCCCGGGCGGCGTTCCAGCGCCGGCCGCGGTACGTGGTGCGGTCGAACTTGCCGAAGCCTTCCTGCTGGTAGCCGTTGACGTCGGTCAGGGGGTACCCGGCCTCCTGCACGGCCTGGAAAAAGGCGTCGAAGAGCGGGTTGTCGCAATCCGGGCTGGTCAGATACAGGGGGCCCGCGCCGCCCTGATATTCGTCCGTGCCCTTGAGCCGGTATTCGAAGCGCTTGAAGTAGGGCAGGCAGCGGGCGTAATCCCAGTTCTCAAGGCCCTTTTCGCGCGCCCATTTTTCGAAGTCCATGGCGTTGCCGCGAATGTGGATCATGCCGTTGATGCAGCTCGACCCGCCGAGCACCTTGCCGCGCGGCTGATAGATGCGCCGGTTGTGCATGTGCGGTTCCGGCTCGGATTCGTACCACCAGTTGTAGGTCTTTCCGGCCAGGGGATAGGTCAGGGCAGCGGGCATGTGGATGCGGAAATCAAGGCGAAAGTCGGGCAGGCCCGCTTCGAGGACCAGGACGCTGGTTTTGGGATTGGCGCTCAAACGGTTGGCCAGGACGCTGCCGGCGGAACCGCCACCGACAATGATGTAATCATAGAACTTCATGTAATATCCTTATAAGATGAGGGTTGCCCCGCTTTAGGAATCGTCGGGCGAAACACGGGGGGAGGAAGACGCCGCTGCGCGCTCGTTCAGGCAGGACCTGAGCATCGCGTAATGGTAGCCGATGAGGCTTCTGGCGCGCAGGGGGTCGTTTTCAGCAATGGCGCGGGCGGTCTCGGCCCAGTTGGCGGCGGTGCGCTCGCGGTACATTGGCGTGTCGTAAAGGGTGTAGTCATGGGAGCTGAAGCCGCGTTGCAGCGCCTGCATGATCCACTCGAAAATCGGGTTGGCGGCCATGCCGGCCAGAGTCAGGTTCAGGTCCCGGTCCAGATGCCCGATCCTGTCGGCGTCGTGCTCGTCCTGCCGCAGGCAGGCCTCGAACTCTTCGGCCATGGACACCAGGGTCCGCTTGGCTTCGGCCGAGCCCCGGGCAATGGCCAGCAGGACCAGGGTCTGATCCACGCTCTCGCGAAATTCGATGAGGGCCGAAGGCGCGACATCGTGCTGCTTGAGAAAGAGGGCCAAGGACTCCCCGATGCTGACCATGCCGACCTTGCACACATAGGCTCCGCCCTTGACTCCCTTGCGGATGTCTAGGAGCCCTTTTTGCTTGAGCGCCCGCAGGGCCTCGCGGATTGCGCCGCGTCCGGTGCCGAACTGTTGCTGCATCTCGCGTTCGCTGGGCAGGCGCTCTTCGGGCGCCAGTCGCCCGGCCAGGATGGCAGCTTCGATCTGCAAAGCGACGTCTTCGCTGGCGCGTCCGGCCTTGGCCGGAAAGAAGAGGGGTTCAGAGGTGGTCATTGGTAGTACCTTTTGGTGATATTTTGCGCAAAAACGGGTAAAAAATGGCATTGAAGAGCTTTTTACTCGCAAATGGTAGGACCTTTCTGCCCAAGTAAGACTCAGGTGTCAACCCGGTTGGTGGAAAAAGAGGGAAAAGGTCGGACCATTTGGTCCGCAGGACGGGTTAAAAGCCGTTTTCGGATTGGCCAATGCGGTTTTTGAGACGGGCGCGGGTCATGCGTTCGGACTGGCCCCCGTCTTCGACGAAGGCTTTTTCGAGCTGCCTGATTTGGCGGTCGAGCAGGTAGTTGGTCTGGTGGATGAGGCAGACGAGGATGTTGGCGACGGTTTCGGGCGGGCGGGTTTGAATATAGGACCTATAGGTCTCATAGGACGTATTTTTTTGGCTGCCGAGTTTGCGGACGTACAGGGCCTGTTCGCTGGACTTATGCCAGAGCGTTTGTCCGCGTACGCGCAAGTAGTCGCGGTAGTCTTCGAGCAGTTCTTCCAGGCTGGCGCGGGCAACATTGATCAGCTTGATCTCGCTTTTCTTCGAAGTCGCCGAGGCCATGCAGCCTTCGATGATGTTCTGCTTGCCCGACCGCGCCGCTTGGACCATCTGGTCCACGGTGCGGTCCCGCCTGTGCATGAACCGCTCACAGAAGCACACCGTGCCGTCATAGACAATGACAGCCTTGCGGTAGGAAAGAAGCTCTTCGTAGGCGCCGTGTTTGGAAATAAAGTGCTGCGTCATGGCGCAGCATTCTTACTATGGGTCCTATAGGTCGTATATGACCTATGGGACCTATTTTTTTACAAACGAGGTAAGTACTTTTCCAACTCGTAATTCGTCACCTGCGAGCGGTACTGGTCCCATTCGATGTGTTTGTTTTCCACGAACTTGGTGAAGATGTGCTCGCCCAGGGCTTCGCGGATCAGGGTGCTGCCTTCCAGGGCCTCGAGGGCCGTCTCCAGGCTGCCGGGGAGGCTGCCGATGCCGCGGTCCCTGCGCTGGCCCGCCGTCATGACGTAAATGTCCTCTTCCACGGGCGCCGGCAGCGTGTAGTTTTCCTCGATGCCCTTGAGACCGGCGGCGAGCATGCAGGCAAAGGTCAGGTACGGGTTGCAGGCCGGGTCCGGAGATCGCAGCTCCACACGGGTGGCGGCTTCCTTGCCGGGCTTGTACATGGGCACGCGGACCAGGGTGGAGCGGTTGCGCCGGGCCCATGCGATATTGGTCGGGGCCTCGAAGCCGGGCACGAGGCGCTTGTAGGAGTTGACCCACTGGTTGGTGATGGCCGTGAACTCCCTGCAGTGCGTGAGCAGTCCCGCGATATAGGCCTTGGCCTCACGGCTCAGGTGATGATCTCCGTCGGCATCGTAGAAAAGATTGCGTCCGTTCTTGAACAGGGACTGATGTACGTGCATGCCGCTGCCGTTTTCGCCGTATAGAGGCTTTGGCATGAAGGAGGCGTAGCAACCGTTCTGGCGCGCGATTTCCTTGACCACCACGCGGTAGGTGATGGCCGTGTCCGCCATCTTGAGGGCGTCGGCGTAGCGCAGTGCCAGTTCGTGCTGGCTGGGCGCGACCTCGTGATGCCCGTATTCAACGGGAATGCCCATGGAACGCAGGCAGGATATGATCTCGCGGCGGATGTCCCCGGCCAGGTCCAAGGGCGGGGCGTCGAAATAGCCGCCCGCGTCGAGAGGCTTGGGAGACGTCGAGCTCTCGAACAGAAAGAATTCCAGCTCCGGGCCGACATAGAAGGAATAGCCCTTGCTCGCCGCGGCCTGCAGGTTCCGTTTCAGGCAATGACGGCTGTCTCCGGCAAAGGGGGTGCCGTTTGGTTCCAGGATGTCGCAGAACATGCGCGCGATGGGTGCGGCTGTCTGCCGCCAGGTGACCAGCTGAAAGGTCGCCGGGTCCGGGATGGCGATCATGTCGCTTTCTTCAATTCTGCAAAATCCTTCCAGGGAAGAGCCGTCGAAACCCATGCCCTCCTCGAAGGCCGCCTCCAGTTCGCCGGGCAGGACCTGGAAGCTTTTCAAGGTTCCAAGCACATCCACGAACCAGAACTGGACCAATTCGATCCTGTGTTCACGCACGGCTTTGACGACATCGTCGGAATTCTTGCAGTTGAAGATGGGAAATTCGGGCATGGGTGTTCCTCCGCGACATGGTGTTTGACTGCGCGGAACCTAGCAAAGAGAGGGGCGCTTGTCTTGTTTTTGGCGGTGATTTGCAAAATTGGAAAATCGTTGCGTGGTGGCGCGAGGTGTTTTGCAATGCGATATGTTGTGTGGGTGCGGTGTGTTTGCCAAGACGACACGTTGTAGGGGCAGGCCTACGTGCCTGCCCTCTTCGTTCCGCCCCTGTCCGATTTCAGGACCTGGGGTGCCAGGGTGGTCACGCAGGGCGAAGAAGGGCGGCCACGTAGGGCCGCCCCTACGGTGTGTGGATTTTCGGAAATGGGTAAATCATGACGTTCGATTGGCGTGGGGCAGGCCTGCGTGCCTGCCCTCTTCGTTCCGCCCCTGTCCGATTTCAGGACCTGGGGTGCCAGGGCGGCCACGTAGGGCCGCCCCTACGGTGTGTGGATTTTCGGAAATGGGTAAATCATGACGTTCGATTGGCGTAGGGGCAGGCCTGCGTGCCTGCCCTCTTCGTTCCGCCCCTATCCGATTTCAGGGCCTGGGGTGCAGGGGCGGCCACGTAGGGCAGAAGAAGGGCGGCCACGCAGGGCCGCCCCTACGGTGTGTGGATTGTTGGAAATGGGTAAACCGTGGCGTTCGGTCGGCGTAGGGGCAGGCCTGCGTGCCTGCCCTCTTCGTTCCGCCCGTACGGTGTGATTATCGGCGCCATGTGCATTCCCGGTTTTTCATCCCTGGCACGCCGCCAAAAAATCATCCACGGCCCCAAGACCATCAGCGTCCATCAGATTGATGATGTGGCTGCCGATTACGGCCACGTCGGCCAGGCCGTCCAGCATGCGTACGTGCTCGGGCCGCGAGATGCCGAATCCGGCGGCGATGGGCAGACCGGCCTTGGCTTTCAGCGCCTTGACGTAGTCGACCCCGGCCTGATCCATGCTTGTCCCCGCGCCGGTGATGCCGACCTTGAGCGTCGTGTAAAGAAGGCCCGAGGCGCGTTCGAGAATGCCCGCCAGGCGTGGAGCCGGGGTGTCGGGGGAGATGACCATGATCGGGTGCAGACCTCTTTGTCGCGCGGCTTGCGCATAATCCCCGTCCGCCTCGTCCCAGGGCAGGTCGGGCAGGATGGTTCCGCTGGCGCCGCTGGCCGCTGCCTTGTCGAGAAAGGCCTCCATGCCCAGCGCGTAGGGAATGTTGGCGTAGGTCATGAGCATGAAGGCCACGTCGAGTTCCCTGGATAAGGCCGCGCACAGTTCAAAGCAGTGCGCGGGGGTGATCCCTGCGTCCAGGGCGGCCTGGTTGGCGCGCATGATGGTCGGCCCGTCGGCCAGGGGGTCGGTGAAGGGGATCTGGATTTCGACCAGCCGCACCCCTCTGCGGGCCATGAGGCGGATCAGGTCGGCGTTGACATTAAGGCTCGGGTATCCGGCCACCACGTGGGTCATGAGCTGGATGCCCTTCGCCTCTTTGAGGGCCAGGTCGATTCTATTTTCCATGACGTACCTCGTTTTCCAGAAAGGCAATCCAGTTTTCGCGGTCCAGCTCCATGGCCGTGATGAAGATGTCCTTGTCGCCCCGGCCTGAGATGTTGACGATCATGATCTCGTCCCTGGGCAGCGTCGGGGCCAGTTCGATGGCCCGGGCCACGGCGTGGGAGGATTCAAGGGCCGGGATGATGCCTTCAAGGCGGGTCAGCCGCTTGAAGGCGTCCAGGGCTTTCACGTCGGTGATGGGCGAGAACTCAACGACGTTCTGATCGAACAGCCAGGCCAGCTCTGGCCCGACTCCCGCATAATCGAGGCCTGCCGAGACCGAATGGGTGTCCTGCAGCTGTCCGCTCTCGTCCTGCAGGAAATAGCTCTTGTAGCCCTGCACGATGCCGACCTTGGGGCTGCCGCCGAAGCGGGCCGCGTTGTCGCCGATTTCGGGACCGCGCCCGCCCGCCTCCGCCCCGTGGAAGCGGATGCCCTTTTCCCCCAGGAAGGGGTGGAAGAGGCCGATGGAATTGGAGCCGCCGCCCACGCAGGCCACGAGATGGCTCGGCAGCCTGCCTTCGCGTTCCATGATCTGGGCGCGCGCTTCGCGGCCGATGACGGACTGGAAGTCGCGCACCATGACCGGGTAGGGGAAGGGCCCCAGGGCCGAGCCCAGGATGTAGTGCGTATCCTTCAAATTCTGAATCCAGTATTTGAGCGTGGCGTTGACCGCGTCCTTCAGCGTCCGCGTGCCATCGGTGACCGGGACGACCTCGGCCCCCAGAAGCTTCATGGCGTAGACGTTGGGGTACTGACGACGCACGTCCACCTCGCCCATGAAGACCTTGCACTCAAGGCCGAAGCGCGCCGCAACGGTGGCCGAGGCCAGCCCGTGCTGGCCCGCGCCCGTCTCGGCGATGACCTTGGTCTTGCCCAGGCGTTTGGCCAGCAGGGCCTGGCCCAGGGCGTTGTTGATCTTGTGCGCGCCGGTGTGCGCCAGCCCTTCGAGTTTCAGGTATATCTTGCAGCCGCCAAGCTCGCGGGTCAGATTTTCCGCGAAATAGAGGGGCGTGGGACGGCCGCAGTAGTTCTGGTACAGGTCGGCCAGTTCGGCCGTGAATTCGGGGTCGTCCTTGTATTTCAGGTAGCCCTGTTCCAGTTCCTCAAGGGCCGGGACAAGCATTTCCGGCACATAGCGCCCTCCATAAGGGCCGAAATGGCGCGGGAGCATGTCTGATATCGTACTCATGGTTTTCCTCGCAGCAGTTGTAAGGCGTGGCGTATCTTTTCGTGATCCTTGATTCCGGGGGCGCTTTCCACTCCGGAGTTCAGGTCGAACCCGGCCGCGCCGGTGGTTTTCATGACCGTCAGGTTGTGTGGGCCAAGGCCCCCGGCCAGGTACCAGGGATGCGGGCATTGCAGGCGTTGCAGATCCTTGGGGGCGAGACTCTTGCCGTGTCCGCCGCCGCTTTTGCCGCTGTCCAGCAGAATGGCCCGGCAGGCCGGAGCAAAGAGCAGCATGTCCGCGGCCAGCCGCTCCACCGTTGGGTAGCGCTCGGGCCACATGGTCTTGATGACTCGCTCTGGACCCAGGGCGAGGCATTGTTCCACGGTGTGCCCGCCGTGAAGCTGGAGCAGATCGAGGCCCGCCTTGGCGGCGATGGCCCGGATTTCCTCCACGCCCTGACGCACGAAGACTCCGGTCTTGAGGGCGCGTCCGGGCTTTTGGGCGGCGACCCAGTCCTGTACGACGTTTCTGGGGCTCTCGGGGTGAAAGATGAAGCCCAGCAGGTCGATGCCGAGCGCGTCGCAGAATTCGACATCCTCCGCTCTGGTCATGCCGCAGACCTTGATGATCATGATCGGCCTCCGCTCAGCCGGGCCAGGCCCAGACCGGGACTTTCGTGTTGCATGAGCGCCGTGCCGATGAGCAACGCGTCCAGGCCGGCAGCCTTGAGCCTGCTTACCTGTTCAGGGGTGCTTATGCCGCTGGCGCCGATCCAGATCTCTCCATCCTCCTTGCGTCGGACCATGTCCAGACAGCGTCCGATGTCCGTGGTCAGCGTGTCCAGGTCGCGGTTGTTGACCTGGATGATGGTGCTCCCGATTTCCTTGGCCCTGTCCAGGTCACGTTCATCGAAGACCTCGACCACCGGTTCAAGACCGCTTGTCAGGCACAGGTCGTGAAGTTGAGCCAGCTCGTCAAGGTCCTCGAACATGCGCACGATGAGCAGGATGGCCGAGGCCGAAGTGGCCACGGTTGCCTCCACCTGCAGGGGATGGATGATGAAATCCTTGCGCAGCAGAGGCAGGCCCAGCGGTGCTACCTCCGACAGAAAGCCGAGGCTCCCCTTGAAATAGTTCGATTCCGTCAGGATCGAGAGGGCGCAGGCTCCGGCCTCTGCGTATCCCCGGCAGGCTTGCAGGGGCAGGACATCAAGATTGATGTCGCCCTTGGACGGGGAGGCGCGCTTGTACTCGGCGATGATCCCCGAGGTCCCGGGCCGGGTCAGTGCCGCGCCGAATTCGGGGCGGACGCCCTCATGCGGGATGTGCCTGTGCCCCGCGTCACGGAGGCGGATGAGTTCGTCGACTTCAGCTTGCTTGGCCCGGCGGAATTTCTCAAGCATGGAGCGCTCCGCCGAGGAGCCCTTGCTCCACTTTGGCTTGGGCCATTTCCATGGCCAGTTCCAGGGGCAGGTCGTCTTCCAGCAGGAAAAGGGCCACGCCCAGATTGAGGGTGACCATGTCCTGGAGGGATTTTGGTCCCTGTCCGGCCAGAACCTGGCGCTGGAGCTTTAGTGCATCTTCCTTGCTGTCGCAGGCCAGGTCCCTCGGGACGCAGGTGGAGAGTCCGAAATCCGCAGGGTCAATGACCGTCTCGCGGATCTTGCCGTGTTCCACGAAAATGACCTGACCGGGTCCGCAGGGCGTCAGTTCGTCGAATCCGCCCGCGCCGTGCACGATGGCCGCGCGTTCGAGACCTTTTCTGGCCGCCAGCACCTGGGCGATCATGGGCGCGAATCGGAAGTCCGGCACGCCGAGAATCTGGTGGGTGGGCAGGGCCGGGTTCAAAAGCGGGCCCATGAGGTTGAAGATGGTGCGTACTCCCAGTTGCTGCCGTACCGGTCCCACGTGTTTGAAGGCCGGATGGAAATGCGGGGCGAAGAGGAAGACGAAATTGCGTCGCGCAAGCTCGTCCCTGACCGCTTCGGGGTCCGTGACCAGGGGGTAGCCCAGATCTTCGACCACGTCGGCGCTGCCGCATTTGCTCGACACGGCGCGGTTGCCGTGCTTGACGACCTGATAGCCCATGTCGGCCAGGAAAAAGGACACGGCCGTGGAGCAGTTGAAGCTCTGCTGCCCGTCTCCGCCCGTGCCGCAGGTGTCGATGCGCTTGCCCGAGAGTCCGGGGATGAGCCGGGCCTGTCCCAGGGCCGCATCCACGGCGGCCGAGAGTTCGGCGGCGGTTTCGCCCTTGGCCCGCAGGCCCATCAGAAAGGCCCCGGCCTGCACCGGGGAAACCGCGCCGGTCAGCAGGAGATCGAAAGCCTCCTTGGCCTGAATGCCGGAAAGATCGGCGCCCGTGGTCAGATATTCAAGAATATGGCTGATGGTGTTCATGGCTTACTCCGCTTGGATGTTGCACATTTTCAGGAAGTTGTTCAGCAGTTTCGGCCCTTCCGGCGTGAGCACGGATTCGGGGTGGAACTGCACGCCGACCCAGGGGCGGTCCTTGAAGGCCAGGGCCATGATCTCATTGTCTTCGGTGCGGGCGGTGACGGTGAAGGGCAGGTCCCCCTCCCCATGCACGGCCAGGGAATGGTAGCGGCCGATCTGCATCGGGTTTTGCACCCCTTCGAAAAGCCCGGTCTCGTCGTGTCGGATGTTTGAAGTCTTGCCGTGCATGATCCGCTGGGCCGCGCCCACGTTCACGCCGCTGTGATGCGACAGGGTCTGATGTCCGAGACACACGCCAAGGACCGGGACGCTGCGTGGCACCAGATCGAGAAACTTAAGGCACAGCCCCGTGTTGCGCGGATGGCTCGGGCCGGGGGAGATGATCGCTCCTTGCAGGCGCGGGTCCGTGGCCAGGGTCAGGATTTCCGGCTCGTTGTTACGAAGCACCAAGGGGTTTGCGCCCAAAGATTGGAAAACCTGAACCAGGTTGAAAGTAAACGAGTCAAAGTTGTCTATCAGTAAAATCATCTCCGCCTCCGGTGCTGGTGATGGCCTTCAAAATCGCCCTGGCCTTGTTGTGGCACTCCTGCCATTCCTTTTCGGGGTCCGAATCAAAGACCAGCCCCGCCCCCGCCTGCCAGTTGATTTGGCCGTTTTCCACCCACAGGGAGCGGATGGTGATGCCTGTATCCAGATTGACCTGCCCCTGGTCCAGGCCGATCCAGCCGATACCGCCTGCATAGGGGCCGCGATCGAGCTTCTCTTCGTCCGCGATGATCTGCATGGCCCGGATCTTGGGCGCTCCGGAGACCGTCCCGGCCGGGAATCCGGCCTTCAAGACGTCGATGGCGTCAAGGCCCTCGGCCAAGTGCGCCGAGAGGTAGGAGGTCAGGTGCATGACATGGGAGAATCGTTCGACCTGCATGTACTTGTCGACGTGCACCGTGCCGGGGGCGGCGATGCGGCCGAGGTCGTTGCGCCCCAGGTCCACGAGCATGACGTGTTCGGCCCGCTCCTTCTCGTCGCCCAGCAGCTCCTCGGCCAGGGCCTGATCCTCGGCCTCGGTGGCGCCGCGTACGCGGGTCCCGGCGATGGGTCGCAATTGCAGGAGACCGTCCTCGCAGCGGATGAGCAGCTCCGGAGACGAGCCCATGATGGTCAGGTCCCCGAAGGACATGAAGAAGGTGTACGGGGATGGGTTGATCTGCCGCAGCCGTCTGTAAAGCTCGAAGGCGGAGCCGGAAAACGGCGCGCTGAAGCGGGTTGAGAGCACGATCTGGATGGCCTCGCCCTGGGTGATCAGTTCCTTGGCCCGGCCCACGCGGCGCAGGAATTCGTCCTGGTTCGGCGTGGTGGTGATGGCCCCGACGACCGGTGGGGCAGGCGTGCTCGGACGCTGGCAGCCGTTCAGGTTGGTGGAGGAGTCCAGCGTCAGATAGCAGCAGCGGTGGTGCAGATGGTCGAAGAGGATGACCTTGCCCGGCAGGACCATGATGGAGCGCGCTTCTTCGGGGGGCAGCTTGTCGGCCAGCGCCGGCTCGAAGATGCCGCCCATGTTGTAGGCCATGTAGCCGCACACGCTTCTGGTCACCGCCGGAAGCGGGCCCAGATTTTCGGGGCCGGTGACGGTCAGTTCGGCCAGGCAGGCGCGCAGCCCGGAAACGTAATCCTGGCCGCTGAATTCCTTCAGGCCGTGCAGGCGCGGGTCGTAGCTCTGGACGTCGAGCTTGCCGGAGACGCAGGACAGGATCAGCCGAAAATCCCAGCCGATGAGGCTGTAACGGCCAAGCCGTCCGTCCACTTCGGTGCTCTCAAGGAGAAATCCCTGCTTTTCGCGCACCAGCGTCAGATACAGGGAGATGGGCGTCTGTGTGTCCGCCGGGAGCCAGGTCCCCTGTTGGGGTAGGATGATCATGGTGCCTCCATAATCGATTGTTGAATTTCGGATAAAAAAAAGCCGGATCCCCTGGAGGATCCGGCTTTTTATGCCTTTTATGCCTGAACTAACGGCACTACGATGCCGTCAGGAAGCGGGTCCCCCTGCGTCATGCTGCTTGCGCCACCACCAAAGAGCCTTCTGGCTCAAGAGTTCCAGATCGCCGCCGGCAGCGACGTTCAGGTATGAACGGAATATGCGCACGGCCTCAAGGCTGTGCGGATTTGCTTCGAACATGGTGGAGAAGAGGGGAGCGTCCTGGGTGATCATTTTCGTGGCCGCCTCCATGCGTCGCCCGAACGAGGGCGTGAAGAAACGCTCGATTCCGTTTTCCAGAGGGGAAGCACAGAGATAAGCGACGGTGGTCACGAAGTTGAGTCCTTGGATGTAGGCCATGGCTTGGTCATGCTCATCGGCCGTGGTGTTGAACGGGGAGAATCCCAGCGAGCGGAGGCAGTCTGATAGATTATCGCTTGCCTCTTGGTCACGCCCCACGGTTACGGCAATACGCAGCTCCGCGTCAAGTGTTCCGGGCCCGAAAAGTGGATGGGTGCCGACCACGGGCGTCGTGGTCAGCGCCAGCATTTCGCGCAGGGGCTGGACCTTGACCGAGCAGATGTCGGCCAGGATGCAATCCTGCGTAAGATACGGCGCTATCGCCTGGGTGACATCCTTGACCGCCGTGATGGGCACGCACAAGAGGACCAGCGCGGCGGTGCGTACGGCCTCGGGCAGGGCGGCAAGGTCCAGCGGGTGGTCGAATTCCGTGACGGGATTTCTCGCCTCGCGAAAGCGCTGCGCAAACCGCGCGCCCATCTGCCCCTTGGCACCGATGATCACGATGGGCGATGCCGGGCTAAGCCTCATGAGCTTCTCCAAGACCGTTGCCGAGGCGAACCTTGCCCCAGACGTCCCAGAATCCGGGAAAGGATTTGGCCACGCAGGACGGGTTGTCGAGGTGAACGCCGATGCCGCCCAGTTCGAGAATGGCAAAGCTCATGGCCATGCGGTGGTCGCCGTGGGTGAGCATGTCCACGTCGCGGGGCAGGAGTCCGCCGTTGCCGCGAATGACCATGCCGTCGGGCCGGGCCTCAATGTTCACGCCTGCCTTGGACAGCTCCGTGACCGGGCCCTGGATGCGGTCGCATTCCTTCAGGGTCAGATGCGCGGCACCGGAGATGACCGTTTCCCCGGTGGCGAAGGCGGCCATGGCCGCAACCGTGGGCACGATATCGGGGCAGGCGTTCATGTCGACGTGCACGCCGTGCAGCGCGGATGGAAAAACCGTGACCACGTCATCGGTCCATTCGATGCGCGCTCCCATGCGGGTCAGGATCTCAAGCATGAAGCGGTCGCCCTGGGCCGAGGATGGGTTCAGCCCGGAGATGCGCACCGGAGCGACGCCGACGGCTCCGGCCGCCAGAAAGTAGGATGCATTGGACCAGTCGCCTTCCACGCGCATGGTTCCGGCGCGGTAGGGCGCCGGATGGACGATGAGACGGATGTCCGTGGGGGGCAGGTTTGCGGCCTCGGCGTGGGCGCACGGCTGCCAGTCGTCGAGGATCCGGCGCTCCAGGATCACGGGCACGCCGAAGCGGGCCATGGTGTCGAGGGTCAGGGCGACATAGGGCCAGGAGGCCACGGACTTGCCGATCAGCCGGATGGTCGTCGTCCCGGTCGCCAGGGGTGCGGCCAGGAGCAGGCCCGAGAGGTACTGGCTGCTCTGTTCCAGATTGATGGTCACCTCGCCGCCGGACAGGCCGGGGCTGGACATGACCAGGGGCGGGTAGCCGTCCTTTTCCTCGAAGGTGACGCGCACTCCCTGGCGGGTCAGGGCGTCGGTCAGGTGTGAGACGGGTCGGTCGTGCATGCGCCCCTCGCCGAAAATGCGGTAAATGCCGGGGATGGCCGTGACCACGGCGGCCATGAGCCGGCAGGTGGTGCCGGACTCTCCGACGTTCATGGAGACCGGCTCGGATGCGTCTGGCCGCGACGCCGCGCCGATGCCGTGCACGAAGAGCTTGTCTTCCCGGGGTTCGATCGTCGCGCCGAGCAGGCGCAGACACTCGGCGGTGCGGGTCAGGTCCTGGCTGTCGAGCACCCCTTCAAGCAGGGAGTCCCCTGTGGCCAGGGCCGCGCAGATGAGTGCCCGGTGCGACAGGGACTTGGATGAAGGCGCGGTGATGCGGATGAGCGGGTTCATGAGGACTCCTGGGTTATGCCTGCGCCGTAGAGGTGCGGGCCCGTAGGATAGCTGCCGAGCACGCGCATGGTGTGGCAGAGGCTGGTCAGATGCTTCATGGTGTTCTCGTACTGCTCCTGGGACAGGTCGCATTCCACGTCCATGAAGAAGACGTATTTCCACTTTTCGCCCTTGAGCGGCCTCGACTCCAGTTTGGTCAGGTTGAGCCCCTGGTCGGCCAGGAGGTTCAGGATGGCGGCCAGTGCGCCGGGCTTGTCCGGAGTGGTGAAGAGCAGCGACGTCTTGTCGCGGCTGCTGCCCACCGTCGGCGTGGGGCCGATGACCAGAAAGCGGGTCCAGTTGTCGGGCAGGTCCTGGATGTCCAGGGCCACGGCCTTGAGTCCATAGCGCTCCACCAGACGCGGATGGCCGATGGCGGCGGAACCCTCGCCCTCGCGCTCGGCCTGGGCTGCCGCCGCTGCGGTGCTCTCGGTGGGGACGACGACGGCCTGGGGTACGTTGGTGCGCAGCCAGCCCGAGCACTGGGCCAGGGCCTGGGGGTGGGAATAGACCGTGCGCACCGATGCCAGATCGGCGTTTGTGGCCAGCAGCGCGTGGCTTATGCGGCTGAAAAGCTCGGCGTGGATATAGACGTTGTATTGCAGAAAGAGGTCCAGGCTCTGGCCGACGCTGCCCTGCAGGGAGTTTTCAAGCGGGATCACGCCAAGGTCGGCCTTGCGCGAGGCCACGGTCAGAAAGACGTCGTGCAGGGTCGGGCAGGGCGAGAAGTCCATGGAGCGGCCGAGGTATTCAAGGCCCGCCAGATGCGTGAAGGTCCCTTCGGGGCCGAGGTAGGCCACGGTCTGGGGCTGCTGCAGGCGGCGCGAGGAGGACAGGATCTCGCGGTAGATGGCGCGCAGGTGATCTTCGGGCAGGATGCCGGGGCTTAACGCGTTCAGCCGGTTCAGGACCTCCTTTTCGCGAAAGGGCTTGAAGACGATGTCCAGGGAATCGGACTTGAGCTGGCCCACCTCGCGGCTCAGGGAGGCGCGCCGATTGAGCAGGCCCAGGAGTTGTTCGTCCAGGTCGTCGATCTGGGTCCGGATCTCGGTCAGACGCTGCGTGGATGCGCTCATTCCTTGATCTCCTCGGTGATGCGCATGCCGAAATGCCTTCCTGCCTGATCCGTGCGGCACAGCACCTTGTCTCCGGCCTTGAGGTCGACCACGCTGACAGGGCGGCCGTCGGTCCGGACCATGCGGATGGTCTCGGCGTTCTGCAGGAAGAGGGTTCCCATTTTCCCGTTGCACTCGGCCTCGATGAGCAGCATGGGCCGGATTTCGACCTTGCAGCGGCCCACCGTGGCCAGGGTGGTGGCACCGTCGGCCCCGACGATGAGCACTTCGGTGCCGGTCTTGAGTTCATCGAGATACGTGGTCCTGTCCCCGGGCATGGCGGCATAGGCGTGCACGGCCCCGGCATTGATTCGGAACGGGCGGGGCGCCACGTAGGGGTTGGACTCGGTTTCGGCGTTGATGAGGAAGGTGAAGGCGCTCGAATTGCCGACCAGCATGCCCTGACCGGATTTCAAAAGGCTCATGGTGTCCACGCAGACACGGTGGCCGAGCCCGGCGGAGGTGACGGCGGTGATGGTCGCGGTTTCCAGTTCCATGGTTCCCTGGCTCAGTTTGAGTTCACGCACGATGGTCTTGAGATCCTCGGCCGCGCCGGGCAGGACGACGACGGTTTCGACCCCTCGCTCAAGGATGCCGGCGGCCAGCCTGGCGCGGTCGAGGCTGGCGGCTTCAACGGCCAGGCGGTCGGACTGGGCCAGGATGTTTTCCACGGGAATGATCTCCCAGCCTTCACGCAGGATGACTTCCCTGCCCTGGCCCAGGAGACGCACGGCCTCTTCCTCGTCGGCCTTGGAGGACAGGAGCACATAGGGCTGGTCTTCGGCGGCCAGGACCTGGATCTTGCTCAGCGCTTGCACGGAGGCGACATGCTCGCGTTCGACAATGACCGCGTCCACGCCGGATTCCAGAGCCAGGGTGATTTCCCCCTTGTCGAAGGGGACGCCGGAAAAGAGTACTTTTTTCATGACACTGGCCTAGAGTTTGGGTTCTTCGAGCAGCGCCAGGGCCTGTTCGACGGAGTAATCCATGTGCACCACGGCGTGCAGGGCCTGTACGAGCCGGGTCGGATCTTCGGCCTGGAAGATGTTGCGTCCCATGGACAGGCCCGCGCCACCCGCGCTGATGGAGTCGTGGGCCATCTGGATGATGTCGCGCGGGGAGTCCATGCGCGGTCCGCCGGCAATGACGATGGGGATGCAGCAGCCTTCGGTCACCCTGGCAAAGGATTCGGGATCGCCGGTGTAGACGACCTTGATCACGTCGGCGCCCAGTTCTTCGGCCAGACGTGCGCAGTGCGCCACGGTCGCCGGATCCCATTCGGATTTGACCTTGGGGCCTCGTGCGTAGACCATGGCCAAAAGCGGCATGCCCCATTCGGCGCACTTGGAGGCGACCTGGCCCATGTCGCGCAGCATGTCGCGTTCGGACTCGTCACCGAGGTTGAGGTGCACGGACACCGCGTCGGCGCCGAGTTTGATTCCGTCCTCGACTGTCCCGACCAGGATCTTGGCGTTGGGGAAGGGAGAGAGGGTGGTGCTGGCCGACAGATGGATGATGAGGCCCACGTCGCGGCCATGACCCCGGTGCGAGCAGCGCGGCAGACCTTTGTGCATGAGCACCGCGTTGGCGCCGCCCTCGGCTACCTTGTTCACTGTGGAGCGCAGGTCCACCAGACCGTGGATGGGGCCGACGGTGGTTCCGTGGTCCAGGGGCACGATGATGCTGCGGCCCGTGTTGCGGTTGAAGATTCTTTCCAGCCTGACGCTTTTTCCCATGTTCATGATTTCCTCCGGTTTCGGCCGGGCACCCGGGGCCTTAAAATGTAAAAAAGGGCCGCCGGCGTATTGCCTGCGGCCCTAAGGTTGGTTTGCTTCGTCAAAAAGGCTAAAGCAGTCCCCTCAGACCACAGGCTCTGCTAAAATAAAAGTACCAAAAAAAGTACAGGCTGTGATTGAGGGAGAAGTTTGTCATAACGATTGCCTGATTACTCAGTTTGTCCGAAGGCTGTCAAGAATTTTTATGACCGCCGGTCATTTTTATTTTGGGTGGTGATTTCGCCGTTGATGCGCGGCGTCCGGAGTTCTCCATTTTGGGCATTGATGCACGCTGGGTTCGCGCGTATGGTGGGGCAATTCCATTCCGCCAGGACCAAGGAGAGGGGTGCATGGCCGCCAGGAACGCAATGCCCGGAGTGATCCGGAAAATCTGTCTGTGCTGTCAGGGCGGGAGCCCGAAATTTGTCAGGGAGTGCGAGCATGTCCTGTGCCCGCTGCATTCGTGCAGGATGATCGAGGACGGGGAGGACACCGGTCTGCAGAGTTGTATTTCGGCTTTTTGTCTGGCCTGCGCGGGTAGTGCCGAGGCGGTGGCCGATTGCAGCGCGAACGTTCCCATCGGCGCGCAACCGCCATGTCCGGCTCATCCTTTCCGCATGCCCGCAGAGGCTCCTCCAGAGCAACAGGTCCGCCCTTTGCCTGGCCTTGGCGCAGTCCCGGAACGGCTTGCGAAGTCAGGCGCCCGTGGGAATGCGCGAATTTTGGAATCCGTAGTGGATGATTTGCCAAGGGTTTCGGTGACATTGGACCAGTCTCGTCATGAAGGGCTGGCGGGCATTTCACCCGGGCGTGCGCCCGAAGCGTTGGATATTTGATATGACGGAAAAAATCGAAAAGGTGGATGGAATTCTGGGAAATTTCGAGCGGCGGCGGCAGATTGAAAAAGAGGTTGCCGAGTCCAAGTCCGTCGGGCGGACCCGTCCCAGGCAAAGGGAAACTGCCCCGGGTTCCCCGGTCTGGAATGAACTCCATGCCGAGGACAGACTGGTGGATGAGAAGGGGTGATCCCTAGCCGCGAATCAGGTCTATTCCGGCCAGAATCCAGCTTTGTAGCACATGGTAGCCGCTTGCGATGACATCCCACCAATGATTGGCCAGGGAGAGCACGGACAGGACGGACAGGAAAAAGAGGACGGTCCAGACCCTGTGAATGATGGCCCGGAGAATGCGCATGAAAAGGGATGAATTGGAAGCCATGGAACTCCTCTTGATGTCTTGATCGGTCTACTTTCTTCCCCGGCCTTTGCGTCCGCCCCGACCTTTCGGGGGGAAACCGATGTTCTTGATCACCCAATAGGCGGCGTAGCCAAAGGCCGCGAGAAGGAAAAAGCGCGGAAAAAACAGGCAAAACAGTAATCCCGCGATAAGAATCAGGGGATGAATGCCTAGTCGACGGATGAACGTCTGCGCTTGCCGCAGTAAATTTTCAGCTTGTTTCATTGCCGGAATCCTTTATTATTAGGCTCAGCTTACTAAGCCGAATCATCTTGAAAGTAAACGGAAAATACTTTTTTTTGCGAGTCATCGTCCCCTTTCTTTTCGCTCATCACCCTTATCTTCCACAGGAAATCACATGCCTTTCGTTTCGTGTTGTCCCGAGTCGGGTTTCGATATCCGTGCCCTTGAGTCCCTTTTTACCGACCGCATGCCGCGTCTTGCGCACATGCGTGACGCCGCGTCCTTTGCCCAGGATCTGTCGGAGAGCTTTTCCCTGCCGACGGAACATGCGCGGCTGCTGATCCGTTCAGCACTGCTGCACGACATCGGGTACGCCTCAGCGCTGCGCCGTTTCGAATACCATGCCCTCGACGGGGCACTGTTCCTGGAGGAGAAGGGCGAACATCCATGGGTGGTGGAAGGGGTGCTGCGTCATTCCCAGGCGGACAGGAAGGGGGGCGGATGCCTCTCGTGAGCGAACACTACGCCAGTCGGCCGCCGCTGGTCGAGGCGGATTGGCTGGTGCGGGCCGTGACCGTGGCCGATTGGCGCGCCGCCGGTGTGGGCAAGCGGGTTTCCTTTGCGCGGCGCTTCGAGGATATCGCCGCGCGCAACCCGGACAATCCCGGCAAGGTGCGGCAGGCGGCAGCCATGGTGAACGAGGTGCGGGATTCGTTTTTGGAGTGGGCGCGGGACATGGCCACGGAACGCCGCCCCCTGCCTTGGGTTTTTTGCGATGTGGACAACACGCTCATCCGTCCCGGAGACGGGCTCTCGGATGCAAACAAGACGGCGGTCAAGGCCTACGTGGCGGCAGGCGGAGCCTTTTCCGTAGCCACGGGCAAGCATCCTTTGAGCATCGCCCCTCTGGTTTTGCAGTTGGGCCTGAACACCACCCAGGTGGCGGGCAACGGGTCCTGCCTGCTGGACAGGAACGGGATAACCGTCCTTGACGAGCTCAGGGGGACGGAGGAGGCCCTGCGCAGCGCCCTTGAGAGCCGGGGGCTGCCCATCGCCGTGTACCGCCCGCAAGGCATCGAGACGGGAGGACTGTGGCCGGCATCCCTGGATGAGATTTTCGACCGCTACGGAGAGATCCGCCCCACGCGGACGCGCTTGCCGGGCGCGGCGCTGAAGATTCTGTGCATTGTGGATGGTGATGACCTCCGGCGTGAGGATGAGCTGCGCCTTCTGGCTGCGGAACTGGGCGTGGATTGCTGCCGCAGCGACCGGCATTTTCTGGAATTTCTGCCCAAGCGGGGGAACAAGGGACAGGCTGCCCGTACCGTCATGGAACGTGCCCAGTGGCCGGTTTTGCACTCCCTGGCCGTGGGCGACACGGAAAATGACGAGCTGCTCTTTGCCCTCTGCGGAGCTTGCGCCGCCGTGGCCAACGCCGGGGAGTGGACGCGGCGTGGCGCGGACTGGACCATCGGACAGTGCGCGGACAGCGGTGTCGGAGTATTTTTGGACCGGCTGCGTCTCGGTTTGGGCTGGGCCGGGCTGCGCTCGGACATGACCTTCTGAAAAAGGGGGGGGGAGGGCCTGCCGGGGGCCATGCTGTGTCGGCCGCGAGGACCCCGTTGAGTTCAGCGGGCTATTGCTGGGGCGGGACGGGATCGTCGATTCCATCCCGCCCTTCGATATCGGCGTTGCGGATGGTTGTGATGATCTGTTGCAACTGGCCAGCGCTGATCAGGTGCTGGGAATGAAGCCAGTGGAATTTGCGGATTTCTTCCTCGGGATCATTGGCGAAGTTGATGTTGCCGTACCATTCGAGCAGCTGTTTTTTTCTGCGCTCGCGTATGGCCTCCATGATGCGGTCGTAGTGCCTGTCGTGGAGCAGGACGATTTCTCCGGCGTCGGAACTGAGTGATGTCAATTCGATCTTGGTCATGAAATGGAGAAGGAAGCACGCGATTCCGGGGAAGAGGAAGATGATCCCGAGAAGATCGCCGTGGGCCATGGTGTAACCAGCCTGCGCCAGCCCCCAGGCCGAAAGGAGAATCCCTCCGTTGAACAGGGTTGCGTTCCGCTCCGAGGTGCGTTGCGGGTCCATGCCGATGGAGCCGTAGGGCAACTGAAAGGAGTGCGAACCGTAGGCGTCGACCCTGGTGTAGCTCAGGGTGTCGGGTTCGAACTTGAACGTGAAGGTATTTGAAAATCGTCGCTGGGTGATGAGCATGGGCGGAACTCTCCTGATTCAAGGCCGGTCATCCGTGTAGGGTTAGGTGCTTCGGGCCGGTTTCGTCAAGAATTGTGGCGGAGCCGCGGAACGGCATCTCTGGACTGGATGCACGCGGCGGAAAATTTGCGCAGACGGGCGGGCGGTGGGATGCTGAAAAGAAAAAAGGCCGCGTAATGCGACCTTGATTTCATGGTGCCGGGGGACAGAGTTGAACTGCCGACACGGGGATTTTCAGTCCCCTGCTCTACCGACTGAGCTACCCCGGCTCGACGGAAGACCGTTACTATGGAAATCGGCCTGCTTTGGCAAGCTAAAAATTGGGATTTGCAAAATTTGTGGTCGGGAGGAGTCGTTGGCAGGGATCGATGGCTCGCCGGCACATCCGGAAGGTCGATGACGTTTCGTGCCTGGTTCGGCAAAAAAGAAAAAAGGCCGCGTAATGCGACCTTTGATTTCATGGTGCCGGGG
The DNA here is from genome assembly GCF_900114595.1 of Desulfomicrobium norvegicum. Lineage (NCBI taxonomy): Bacteria > Pseudomonadati > Thermodesulfobacteriota > Desulfovibrionia > Desulfovibrionales > Desulfomicrobiaceae > Desulfomicrobium > Desulfomicrobium norvegicum. The sequence continues at coordinate 197,722 of NZ_FOTO01000003.1, forward strand.
GACAGAGTTGAACTGCCGACACGGGGATTTTCAGTCCCCTGCTCTACCGACTGAGCTACCCCGGCAACGTGTGGTGAGAGGTGCTTTTATGCAAAGGCGATGGCGAAGGCAAGAGGGAATTTTGTACTTTCCGAATTTCCTTCATTTTGTTCAAACCAACTTCCGGCAGCCGAGCTGCCGGCGTGAAGATTGGTTAGGCACCTTGCAACTAAGCACTTGGGGAAGGCCGCCCGCCTTGAGTGGAAGGACGGTGATCTGGCTTGGGCAGCGCGACATTTCATGGGACTAGGGCTAGGGCCGTGCCGCCTGTTCAATGACCCGTTCCGCCCACTTGTTCAGGCTTTGCCCTTCATGGGCCGCCTTGCGAAGAGCCGCAGCATGGATTCGTGGATTGACCCGCAGCATCAATCGCCCGCTTGCGGGTTTTTCGGACTTCTGTCCCAGCTTTTCGCAGGCCGCGATATAGTCGTCAATGGAAGTGTGGAACGCGGTTTCAAACTCGTGAACGGATTCAGCATGGAAAACAATGGTGTCTTCAATGTCCAAGACCTTGCCCACAAGAATTTTGTCTTCCACGTCAAAGTCTATGCGGGCAGTATATCCTTTGTATTTCATGGTATTCATGGTTTGACTCCCAGGGTTGCAAGATATTCACGGACAGCACGGACGCGATAGCGCAAGGCTTCACGTTGCGGGTGCGGCCGGTGGAAGTGAGCGCGTTTTCCGTCTTTCTCGAAGGTGATCGAAGAACCACTTCCCCCAATGGCTTGGCAGCCTAAAGAAAGAAGCAAAGCCTCGATTTTCGCCCATTCAAGGCCACCGTTCACAGGGTCCGAAAAAATGGCTTCAAGGATTTTCCTGTGCTTGTTGTTCATGACAAAATGATAGCGCTTTTTAGAATAAGTGCAAGCATCGATGCGTGGAGTTTTTTGGCCGGAGGGTTGGTCGATGAGCCATGCCGCATAGGTAGCTCAGAAATATGATACACGCCGGACGCGAAGGCGGCTGTTTTTGCGTCCCGCTGGTTTGCCCTGGAGAAAATCCGTTGAGCATCGGCTAGGGTCTGGATAGTGATTTCGAGTGAAAAGCTTTATCGTGGGGACAGATGGGGGCAAAATTATTGTAAAGGCAGATAACAACAAAAGGCCTACCGCAATTTTGCATGTAAGCCTATGTTAATCTTGGCCCGCCCTGCATGATTCGAACATGCGACCAACGGATTCGAAGTCCGGTACTCTATCCAGCTGAGCTAAGGGCGGAATTGGGGATTAATGGTGATGCTTGTCGGGTCCGTGTTCCTTGTTCAGGGAATAGACGATAAGGCCGACGCAGCAAAGGCCCAGGGCAAGAATGAGTCCAGAAAACATGGGATGCCTCCTCTTGATTATGATCTAGTCCAAAAACATAGGCGAGATCCTTCTTGACTTCAAGTGCTTTTCTTCACAAGTCGGTAGCAGCTTGAGGCGACGGGGTGGCGTTTTGAAGCGGTGGAGAGTATGTGACCCTGATTGCGGAGAAAACTTTTCAAACAACCGGTTCCGGAGTGTTTTATGAGAATATTGAAATGCGGTTTGTGCATGATTTATTTCTGTTTCTTTTCCCTTCCTGCCTGGGGCGCGGAGACCTTGACCATGCGGGAAGCCGTGGAGATCGGACTGAAGTCGAATCCTTCGGTTCTGGCCGCGCGCGAGGCGCTTATGGCCTCGGACTATGCCGTCAAATCGGCCAAGGCGGCTTTTGGGCCATCCTTCAGTACGCAGTATGGCTACACCCGGCTCGACGAACGGCCGCGTTCCTTCGGGGTCAACGCGGGCACACTGGACAACTGGGAACTTGCCTTCAATGTGCACCAGCCGCTGTTCACCGGATTCAACCTGTTGACGACGCACGAAAGAGCCATCTTGGAGAAGGAGCAGGTCGCATCGCAGATCGACAATGTCGAGCTGCGGCTGATCGTCACCATCCAGGACACGTTCCTGCGTTTGCTGCAGGCGCGGGAGAATGTGCGCTCCGCCGAGGATTCCCTTGTCCGACTGCGGTCACAACTGAAGGTGAACACCGCGTTTTACGAGGTCGGCCTGCGTCCCAAGCTCGACATGTTGCAGGCCCAGGTGGACGTGGCCACGGCCGAGCAGTTGCTGTTGACCGCAGAAAACAACGAAGCGACCTTGATCGCCCAGCTGAACACGTTGCTCGGCAAGAGTGTGGAGGCGGATGTAAGCTATGTCGGAGAATTGCGCTATTTTCCCATGCCTTTGACCCTCGAAGAATGCCTGGAGCGCGCGGGCCGGCATCGTCCGGATCTGCGCATTGCCCGTCAGGCCGTCATGCTGGCGGAAAAGGACAAGGTGCTGGCGGCGGTGCCGTACTATCCGCAGGTGGCCGCCGACTTCAATTACATCCGCCAAGGGGAGGATCCCCTAGTGCACGGCGGAGACTACCATACGCCCAGCCAGTGGAACGCTCAGGTTGGGATGAAGTGGACCTTTTTCGAATGGGGAAAGACCTATTACGGGGAAAAGCAGGCGGAAAAAAATGTGAGCCGGCTGGGGCAGGAGTATCTGAATCTTGAGAATGACGCCTCGTTTGAGGTCAAGAAGAGCTTTTTGCAGATTCAGGCCGCTGAAAAACGCATCTCTGCCGCGAGGCAGGGGCTCATCGCCGCCAAGGAGAGCTACCGCATGGCCGTGGCCAGGTACGAAGCTCAGGTGGGCACCAACACTGACGTGCTCGATGCCCAATCAAAGCAGACGGTCAGCGAAGCCAGCCTGCACGAGGCACTGTCGGATTATGAGCGCTCCGTGGCCGAGCTTTATGGGGCCATGGGCCAAAGAAATCCGGAGCTTTTGGCTCAGTGAGGGAAGTCTGGAGCTCTTTTTAGAATCCAAGGCCAAAATCGAAGAAAGCCGGACCCTTTTCAGGATCCGGCTTTTTTTATGCCTTTTCGCCTGGGCATGGCGCATTTCTTTTCCGCGAGAACCGCAAGCTCGGTCAGCCTCTCGTCCACGGCCGCGTAGATGGAGTTTTGCGAGAAGCGGCCGTCCTTCAGGCGTTCTCCGGCTCTCTTGCCGGTCAGGAACTCCATGGCCTCCTCGATGGTGCTGACGGGATGGATATGAAATTGTCGGTCCTTTATGGCCTGTAGCACATTGTCCCGAAGCACCAGGTGTACGATGTTGTCCCTGGGAAGCAGCACTCCCTGCTGGCCGGTGAGGCCACGTCGCCTGCAGACTTCGAAAAAGCCTTCAACCTTGTGCGTGACCCCGCCCACGGCCATGATGGCCCCCGACTGGGAAATGGCTCCGGTAAAGGCCAGATCGAGGCGGATCGGCACGTTTGAAAGGGCGGAGAGCAGGGCCGCGAGTTCCGCACCCGACGCGGAGTCCCCATCGACCTGGGCGTAGCTTTGCTCGAAGCACAGGCTGCCGGTCAGGACGAGTGGCTTGTTGCGGGCAAACAGGTTCACGAAATAGCTTTTGAGGATCATCATGCCCTTGGTGTGGATCGGGCCGCCGAGTTCGGCTTCACGTTCCAGGTCCATGATGCCGCCGTGGCCCACACCCACAGTGCAGGATATCTGATGCGGCAGGCCCATGACGTAATCCCCGACCTGGGTCACGGACAGGCCGTTGGCCACGCCGACTCCCTGCCCTTGGGTGCGGACCTTGATGGATCTGCGATCGTATTCACGCAGGAACTCCTCCTGGTACAGGTTGGTCCTGTATTCGCGTTCCTCAAGGGCCTGCTTCACGATGACGGCGTCAATGACCCGTTTGTCCTGGGTGATGGCCAGGGCATTGGATTCGATCATGATCTCGCGCAAATGCGAAAAATGCAGGGACAGGCGCTCCCGGTCTTCGGCCATGCGGGTAGAGTAATTCACCAATTCCGCGAAGGCGTCCTTCGTGAATCCACGCAGGCCGGTTTCGCGTCCGGCGCGATCCAGGGCCTGGGCAAACCCGGTGATGGACTCGGGGGTGCGCTCGACGGTGTCCTGAATATGCGCCTTGAGCTTGAATATCTTCCGGAACCGCTCGTCATGCATGTAGAGCAGTTCGTATGTCTCGTCGTCGCCGATGAGCAGAACCTTGAGGGAGAGCGGAATCGGGTCCGGACTGATGGTGCGAGTGCGTAGCAAATCATAATGATCCGTAGGGTCGTCCAGGCTCGACTGCTTGGTGCGCAGGCAGCGCAGCAGGCCTTCCCAGGCGGCGGGGTGGTTCAGGAGGTCGTCCACGCGCAGGATGAGGAATCCGCCATTGGCGCGATGCACCGCCCCGGCCTTGATCAGGGAAAAGTCGGTGTAGTAGGTGCCCCATTCCGTTTCACGCTCCACGCAGCCGAGGAGGTTGAAAAAGCCGGGGTTGATTTCCTTGACCACGGGCGCGCCGGTGACTTCGGAATTGTCCACAAAGAGGTTGACGTCGTAGCGCTGGAAAAAGGAATCCGACAGGCCTTCCCCCTGCTGTTCCGGCCCGGTGCGGGGCTCGCGCTCCTGCCGGCCCTGATAGTGGGGAAGGTTTTCAAGAATGTCTTCCTTGAAGGAATCGAAATATTTCTTGAGCGCCTTGTTCTCGGTGAATTTTTTGTGGATGGGCATAAGCAGACGGTCCACGAGGCTTGCGGCATGCTCTTGCGCCAATTGCACCTCCTTGGCCCGGAATTCCTGCTCGCTTTTATTGACCAACCGTGAAAGGTCCGCGATGGTGTTCAGGACGGCACTGCTCTGGTCCTTGAGAATTTTCTTCTGGGAGGACTCAAGACGTTCGAATTCTTCCGAACTGAGGACCTTGCCGTCCACCAGTGGCGTCAGTGAAACCGCTCCGGTGTCATCGATGTTCAGACTGAACCCTTTTTTCTGGGCGGCTTCATCCATCCTGTCCATCAGATCGTCCCGCACCAGGGCTAGTTTGGTGAAGAGCTTGTTCTGGAGCCTGAGGTAGCTGGCCTGCTCGAAATGACGCGGCAGGTCGCGGCGAAGACGTTTGACGACGCGCTGCAGGTTCTCTTTGAGAACTTTGCCCTGACCGGGCGTCAGGCTGACCAGAAGCGGCTTGTCGGGGTTGTCGAAGTTGTTCAGATAGACGAGGTCTGGAGGCGTCGTTCCTTCTTTGGCCCGGGGGAGAAGAAAGTTCTCGACAAGATATGTCCGTCCAAGTCCCGGTTCTCCGGCGACATAGACATTGTATTCCATGCCCGGAATGGAGAGCCCCATTTCCAGGGCCTTGCGGGCTCTGGGCTGGAACAGGCAAACGGCGTTCGTGTTGTCGCGGATATCGTTGCTGCGCAGGATCTTGCGTGGGTCCGGCTCGATCTTGAGTTGACGGGCTTTGAGTTCAGGGATGTTTTTCATTGATTCTCGTGCTGCCGGCTTTTATGCCGGGGTTGTTGATTTCGTGTCCGGGCATAGTGCGAATAGGTCCTGCTGGCAAGCCGACCTCTTCCGGCGGGATTGGGCTTTGTAATTGATGGATGTGCACGCAGGGCATGGGTGGAGGGGTTTTAAAATTCATCAGGCGAAAAACTTTGGTTGACGCGAAGTTGGGGGGTGTGGTAGCCCCGACTTCGATTTGTGATTTATTGCACGAACGATCTGGGACAGCAAAAACCCATCGAGACTAACATATGCTCTTTAACAGGAAAAATTCCAAACATTTCGAGTCGCTGGGTATTGCTTCGGTGATGGGGCTTCAGCTGGTATCCGGGGTGGTAGTGGGCTTTGCCATGGGCTACTATCTCGACAAATATTTCGGAACAAAACCTTGGTTGACGCTGATTTTTTTGGTGTTTGGCATCATCGCCGGATACAGGAACATGTTTCGGGAAATGCAGCGCATCCAGAAGAAAGAAGCGGAAGCCGATGCTCGCAACAATGCAGAAGAAGATTGAGCGCGTTCTCTACGCCCGGGGATTTCACGTCCCGGAGGTGCGCAAGATGGCGTTGCGACAGGTTTACTTTCTGCTTGGAGCCCTGCCGGCGCTGGCTTTTGGCTGGAAAGGCCTGGACCTTGCAACCGGTGTGCTGCTTGGAACCCTCAACTTTCTGGCGCTGGCCAAGTTGATTCAGGAATTGGTCTATTTGCAAAAAAGTGCGGTGGTTGTTCAGATTTTCAGTTTTTACGGACGCCTGATGATAACGGCATTGGCCTTTTATGTGCTGATCGCCCATCTGGGTTCCTCTGGTGTCTGGCTGCTGATGGGATTTTCCACTGTGCTGATCAATATTTTGCTTTGGGGAATGTCACAATTTTTGGGGAAAACTTCTAAGGAGGCGTAAAAATGGCAGGGGATTTACATCCAATTTTCTTAGTAGAGGAAGTAGTAAAAGCCATTGGTCTCGTGGACGCTCATGGTCACAGCTTGATACCGGGCCAAGTCCTCCACGCGTGGGTGGTCATGGGTGTGCTCATCGCTCTTGGCATATTGGCCACGAAAAAACTCTCCCTTGTTCCTAAAGGGTTGCAGAATTTTTTTGAGCTGCTCATCGAATCATTAGAGAACTTTGTCGTTGCCAACATGGGCGAAGACGGTCGAAAGGTCTTCCCGGTACTTGCGACCCTGTTTATTTTCATCCTGTTCAGCAACTACGAAGGTCTGGTGCCCGGCCTGGACGCTCCTACCGCGAACATCAACACCACTCTGGCCATGGCCGTGTTCGTGTTCGTGTACTACCAGTACTGGGGGTTCAAGCTGCATGGATTCCATTACATCCATCACTTCACCGGGCCTGTTCCGTGGCTTGCTCCGCTTATCTTTCCCATCGAGGTAATCGGGCATTTCGCACGCATGCTTTCGCTCTCTTTGCGACTTTTCGGAAACATCAAGGGTGAGGAAATCGTGCTGGTCCTGCTGTTCATGCTGGCCCCGGTCGTATCCACCGTTCCGATTTACTTCCTGTTCATGTTGCTGAAAGTCATCCAGGCTTTGGTCTTCTTCATGCTGTCCATGCTTTATCTGAAGGGAGCATTCGAAGAGGCGCACTAATTTGGGGGAAATGGTCTTTTCGACCACTAATCATTATACGTTTTAGGAGGTTTTTGAATCATGCGTAAAGGTTTTCTGTCCGTACTGGCCACTGTCGCTCTGGTAGCTGTCGCTTCTTCCGCTTTCGCCGCTGACGCTGCTCCTGAAGTCATCTCCACCATCGCTTGGGCTGCTTCCTTGGGAATGGCCATCGCCGCTGCTGGTTGTGGCATCGCTCAGGGTCTCGCCGTCAAGGCTGCTTGCGAAGGCACCGCCCGCAACCCCGAAGCTTCCGGCAAAATCACCGTGACCATGCTGATCGGTCTTGCTCTGATCGAATCTCTGGCCATCTACGCCCTGGTTGTTAACCTGATCCTGCTGTTCGCCAACCCCTTCGTTGGCTAACTCTGATCGAAAAAGGGGGGGAGGCCCAGCCTCCCCCCTTTTTTTGGCTATTTTAATGAAATAGCTCACAAAGTTATTGTTTGGAGTCATTTTGAAAAGCGCCCACATACCTCGCGCCACGATTCAGCGATTGGCTGTCTACGTACAAGTTTTAGAGACGCTCCTTCAAGAGGGGGATTCCGTCATATCGTCCGACGGCCTGGCCCGTGCTTGCGGCGTAAATCCTTCGCAGATTCGAAAAGATTTGGCTTATTTTGGTGAATTCGGCGTGCGAGGCGTCGGATACTATGTTCAGGATTTGCTGACCGCCATCAAACAGTCTCTAGGCATCGACCGGACATGGAATGTCGCGCTGGTCGGCGTCGGCAATCTGGGGCGGGCATTGCTCAGGCACGGCATTTTCAGGCGTCGCGGGTTTATTCTCGTGGGAGCCTTTGATTGCGATCCCTTCAAGATCGGCGAGGAAGTTGCCGGTCTGGAGGTCGTCTGTTCGCGCAGACTCAAGGAAAAAGTCAGCGAACTCGAGATTGAAATAGGAATCATCACGACACCTCCCGAACGAGCGCAGCGTGCCGCCAACTACCTGATTGAAGCGGGTGTGCGGGGCATCGTGAATTTCGCGCCGGCCAGAATTTCGGTTCCGGAAAATGTTGCCGTTGAATACGTGGACTTCATGCACCATATTTTTTCCGTGGCCTTCAATATTTCGATAAATCAGGCCAAGGGCCTTTCCTAACTCCCTTTTTTTCCCAATTCAGGTTACGTGAATTTCGGCTTGCCATTCGTCTCCGAGTGGTTTAGTTGTCCTCTCTCTTTTGAAACTGGAGGTTTCCCATGAAGAAAGATTTGCATCCCAAGGTTTATGAAACCGCAGTACGTTGTGCCTGCGGTTACGAGTTCACCACCAAGTCCACTGTTGGCGCGGAACTCAACGTTGAAATTTGTTCGCATTGCCATCCCTTTTTCACGGGTGAGCAGCGTTTTATCGATTCTGCCGGTCGTATCGACAGGTTCAGAAAGAAATACGCCAGCCTGGCAAAATAATTGTTGAAATTTAGCCGACGTCGAGCACAGCATACACATGGTCGATAAATTAGAAAGTCTTGCGGCAAAGTACCGCGAACTTGAGCGCGAAATGAGTACTCCTGAGATTTTTCAGGATCAGGAGCGCTATCGGAAAATCGCCAAAAAGCATGCTGAGCTTGACGAGATCGTCAAGGCTTTCGAGCTCTACAAGACACTGCTTCGCGAGATGGCTGAAAATCAGGAGCTTGCCAAGGATCCGGATCCCGAGCTTTGCGAGATGGCCCAGGCGGAAATTGTCATTCTGAAAGCCAGGATCGGGGAGCAGGAGCGGTTGCTCAAACAGCTTTTGACCCCCAAGGATCCCCTGGATGAGAAAAACATCATCCTTGAGATCCGTGCCGGTACCGGCGGAGAAGAGGCGGCCCTGTTTGTGGCCGATATCTTCAGGATGTATTCGCGCTATGCCGAGCTGCATTCCTGGCGTGTGGAAGTTATGAGTAGCAGCGACACGGGGACTGGAGGCTTCAAGGAAATTATTGCGTCCGTTTCCGGGACCAATGTTTACAGCAAGCTCAAGTTCGAGTCGGGTGCACATCGGGTCCAGCGTGTTCCGGCAACCGAAAGTCAGGGCCGCATTCACACTTCCGCCATCACCGTCGCGATTCTTCCGGAAGCTGAAGAAGTCGATGTGAAGATCGATCCGACCGATATCCGGGTGGATGTGTTCCGTTCTTCCGGTCCGGGCGGTCAGTCGGTCAACACGACTGACTCGGCCATCCGCATCACTCATCTCGCCACGGGTCTGGTCGTCATTTGTCAGGACGAGAAATCGCAGCACAAGAACAAGGCCAAGGCTCTCAAAGTGCTGCGTTCCCGTCTTCTTCAGGCCGCCCAGGATGAGACGAAGAAGGCATATGACGACAACCGCAAGTCACAGGTAGGTTCTGGCGATCGTTCTGAGCGCATTCGCACTTACAATTATCCTCAGGGGCGTGTGACCGACCACCGCATCAACCTCACGCTTTATAATCTTGATCAGGCCATGGAGGGTCACATCGATGACATCATTGATGGTCTGGTTCAGCATTACCAAGCAGAAGCCATGAAAGAAAGCTGAGGAGACTCGGCTTTTTTTTTGCCCATGCCGTCCCGCAAATCAATACTGGAGCACTGGGAGAAATTGCTGCTTGAAAGCGGTGTTGATTCCCCCCGCCTGTCCGCGCAGGTTCTGCTGGCGCATGTCCTTGGCATTTCCCGACTCGACATGCTCCTTGAGAGTGGCGCCTCGGTGGACGAGCCATGTCGCTTGCGGATGGCTGAACTTTGCAGGCGGCGAATGGCCGGCGAGCCCGTGGCGTACATTGTTGGCGAAAGGGAATTTTACGGATTTGCCTTCCACGTCGGCCCCGAGGTACTCATCCCCAGGCCCGAGACCGAGCTGATTATCGACCATTTGCTCGATTCGCTGGGCAAGGATTCATGCCTGAAGGTCCTGGATGTCGGTACTGGAAGCGGCGCCCTGGCCGTATCCTGTGCCAATCTTTTTCCCAACTTTCGGATTGTGGCGGTTGACATATCCTTTGATGCGCTAAAAGTCGCACGCAAGAATGCGCGGCTTCACAATGTCAAGGACCGGATTCTCTTCTTGCAAGGAGATCTGCTCGAATCTCTGCGCACGGATGTTTTCGATGTCGTGCTCGCAAATCTTCCCTACGTACCCCTGTCCACGCGAGAATCACTCAGTCGGGAAGTGCTTTGCCATGAACCGGAAATCGCACTTTTTTCCGGTCCTGACGGTCTGGATTGTTATCGTGCCCTGGCTCTGTCGCTTCGCGGCGCCATGAAGCCCGGAGCCCTGCTCCTGTGCGAAATTGACCACACCCACGGACAGGCCATGACCGAGTTGTTTTCAGGGATCGCCAGGGATGTGCGTATCGTGCAGGATTATGCTGGGCTGGACCGAGTGGCGATTGTTGTTTTTTAGCACTTAATATGTTGTCTGAAAGGAACTGTCATTGAGGCGGAAGTGTGTAGTTCGGTTAAAAGTGATTGATTTCGGGTTGTTGCGTTTGCAGAATTTGTGGCATGAAGTTTGATAACAGCTGGTCATGAAACAGACTACACTACGAAAAGAAGTTCGATGCTCCGGCGTCGGTTTGCATAGCGGCCAGAAGGTTGAGATGGTTCTCAAGCCCGCGCCTGCCGATACAGGGGTCATTTTTTCCTTGTCGACCAAGAGCGGGCGACAGGTCGTGGTGCCGGAGCCTGGAAAGGTCGTAGGCACAGGGTTGGCCACAACTTTGGGCACTGCGGGGGCCAAGGTTTCCACGGTGGAACACCTTCTTGCCGCCCTGGTCGGTTTGGAAATAGACAATGTCCTAGTCGAAGTTGATGGAGAGGAAATCCCCATTCTCGATGGGAGCGCTTCCGTATACGTGTACCTGATCAATTCCGCCGGGATCCGGGTTCTCGATCGTCCCCGCGAGGTTGCCAAGATCAAGCGTACCCTTGTTTTCGAACAGGACGGAAAACGCGTTGTGGCCAAGCCCTTCAATGGTTTGAAGATTGATTATCAAATCAACTTCCCGCATCCGCAGATCGGCACGCAGAATTTTAGTTTCGAGTCCACTCCGCTTACTTTCTCCCACCGCATCGCCCGGGCCAGAACATTCGGGTTCATGAAAGATGTTGAGTGGTTGCAGAAGAACGGCCTAGCTCTTGGCGGTTCACTCGAAAATGCGGTTGTCTTTGACGACTACGGAGTGGTCAATCCCGAAGGCTTGCGTTTCACAGACGAAATGGTGCGCCACAAAATTTTGGATTTCATGGGTGATATAGCTGTGGGAAGTCACCGCATTTGGGGGCATTTTGAAGTCTCCTGTTCCGGTCATGACTTCAACAACAGATTCATGCGTTATCTTTTTGATAATCAGTCAGAGTTCCTGGATTTTGTTGCTCTTGAAGACACTGTGAGCCATGCCAAATGCCCTGACCCGGTGCTTGTGCCTGTAGGGGTGCCTGCCTGGGCCTGAGTCGAAAAGCGTCGAAAGACGCTTTTTTTAATTTCCTGAAAATAATGCTTGCCTTTGAGATTGAATGCTCATAATGACTTCGTTCTCACGGGCTGGCGTAGCTCAACTGGTAGAGCAGCTGATTTGTAATCAGCAGGTTGCGGGTTCAAGTCCCATCGCCAGCTCCAGGTGATGGAGGGGTTCCCGAGTGGCCAAAGGGAACAGACTGTAAATCTGTCGGCGTACGCCTTCGGAGGTTCAAATCCTCCCCCCTCCACCAAGAAGAAGCCGTGAAAACCAGTAGGAGACAGAGATCATGCTGTCGCCTGACTACTGAGATGAAATGCGGGAGTAGCTCAATGGCTAGAGCATCAGCCTTCCAAGCTGAGGGTTGCGGGTTCGAGTCCCGTTTCCCGCTCCATTTCCTCGTCTCACCAGTCTTGCGCCTCCATTTTTCCTCATCTCTTCTTAAGTAGCATTCACTTATACATATATAGTAATTCGTAATTTTATTAGGGGGTAATGTATGGCCAAGCAAAAATTTGAAAGAAAGAAGCCGCACGTCAATATTGGTACGATTGGTCATATCGACCATGGCAAGACCACGTTGACCGCCGCGATCACCAAGATCGCGAGCCTCAAGGGCGGTGGATCCTATGTAGCGTTCGATGAGATCGACAAGGCTCCTGAAGAAAAGGAACGCGGTATCACCATTGCCACCGCGCACGTCGAGTACGAGACCTCCAAGCGTCACTACGCTCACGTGGATTGCCCCGGTCACGCCGACTACATCAAGAACATGATCACCGGCGCGGCCCAGATGGACGGCGCGATCATCGTTGTCGCCGCCACCGACGGTCCCATGCCCCAGACTCGTGAGCACATCCTGCTCGCTCGTCAGGTCGGCGTTCCCTATGTCGTGGTTTTCCTGAACAAGGTTGACCTGGTTGACGACGAAGAGCTGATCGAACTGGTCGACATGGAAGTTCGTGAACTCCTGTCCAAGTACGAGTTCCCCGGCGATGACGTTCCTGTCATCCGCGGTTCCGCACTGAAGGCTCTTGAGAGCGACAGCGCCGACACCGATGAGGCCAAGTGCATCCTCGAGCTGCTCGACGCCTGCGACGCATACATTCCCGATCCGATCCGCGAGACCGAGAAGCCCTTCCTGATGCCCATCGAAGACGTGTTCTCCATTTCCGGTCGCGGCACAGTCGTCACCGGTCGTGTTGAGCGCGGCATCGTCCGCGTTGGCGAGGAAGTCGAGATCGTCGGCATCACCGACACCCGCAAGACGACTTGCACCGGTGTTGAAATGTTCCGCAAGCTTCTTGACGAAGGCCAGGCCGGCGACAACATCGGCGCCCTGCTTCGCGGTATCAAGCGTGACGACGTCGAGCGTGGCCAGGTTCTGGCCAAGCCGGGCAGCATCACCCCGCACACGAAGTTCTCTGCCGAAGTGTACGTTCTGAGCAAGGAAGAAGGCGGCCGTCACACACCTTTCTTCTCCGGCTATCGTCCTCAGTTCTATTTCCGTACGACAGACATCACCGGTGTGGTGACTCTGGACGAAGGCGTAGAAATGATCATGCCTGGTGACAACACGACTTTCCATGTGCATCTGATCAACCCGATCGCCATGGAAAAGGGTCTTCGCTTCGCTATCCGCGAAGGTGGACGTACCGTTGGCGCTGGTGTTGTTTCCGAAATTGTGGAGTAAAGAATGCGCATCAATATCCTTCTTGCTTGTGGTGATTGCAAGCGTAGAAATTACGCTACCCAGAAGAACAAAAAGAACACGACTACGAAGCTTGAGCTGAGCAAGTTCTGTCCTTTTTGCGGAAAGCACACGAAGCATCGCGAATCTAAATAGTGTAATGCAGATGCTGCCAAAGCGGCATCTGCATTGAAAATTTCCCTCACGCAGGCCAGTAGCTCTAACGGTAGAGCATCGGACTCCAAATCCGAGGGCTGGGGGTTCGAATCCCTCCTGGCCTGCCATACATTTACTAGCGATGGACATAATGAAAAAGAATGCCGAAGCAGAATTGCAAAAACAAGGAATCATGCAGAAGTTAACTGATCTGCGTGTATTCTTTGACCAAGCAAAAGTGGAACTGAAGAAAGTTGTTTGGCCTGACAAGCAGGAAACCATCAGTACCAGTTCGGCGGTTTTGTTGTTGGTAGTCGTAATGGCACTCTTTCTTGGCGTTGTGGATTTGGTGCTGACCAAAATCATTGCAGCCGTTCTGTCCTAAGGCGAGGCCATCATGAGCGACGAACCTAAGGCGCGCTGGTATATAATTCACACATATTCGGGATTCGAACAGCGGGTGGAGCAGACGATCAGGGAAATGATCCGTACCGGACAGGCCAAGGGCCTGGTCGAAGACGTGATTGTTCCGACGGAAAAAGTGGTTGAACTGATCAAGGGGCAGAAGCGCACCTCCACGCGCAAGTTTTATCCCGGCTATGCAATGGTCAAAATGGTGTTCACGGACGATTCATGGCACATGATTCAGTCCATTCCGAAAGTAACCGGGTTCATTGGCGGAAAAAGCCGGCCGGTGCCGCTTACGGACAAGGAAGCGCAGAGAATTCTGGCGACAATCGAGACCCGGAAAGAACAGCCCAGGCCAAAATTTCATTTTGAACGTGGTGACGATGTCCGCGTAATTGACGGTCCTTTTGCAAATTTCAATGCCACGGTTGAAGATGTGAATTACGATAAAGGCAAATTGCGTGTCTCGGTATCTATTTTCGGAAGACAAACGCCGGTTGAGCTGGACTTTGTTCAGGTGACCAAAGGCTGATAATTTTTAGATATGAGGTGGTGTTATGGCCAAAAAAATTAATGCAATAATCAAACTGCAACTTCCCGCAGGAGCTGCGAACCCTTCACCCCCCGTTGGCCCTGCCTTGGGTCAGCATGGTGTGAATATCATGGAGTTCTGCAAGGCGTACAACGCCAAGACTCTCAATGATAAGGGTACGATCATTCCGGTTGAGATCACGGTCTTTTCCGACCGTTCTTTCACCTTCATCACCAAGACTCCTCCGGCTGCAGTGCTTTTGGTCAAGGCTGCCAAGCTGCAAAAGGGATCTGGTGAGCCCAACAAGAAAAAGGTTGGGAAGGTGAGCATGGCTCAAATCGAGGAAATTGCGAAGATCAAGATGCCCGACCTTTCGGCTTATGATCTGAATGCCGCATGCAAGACCATTATGGGCACTGCACGCAGCATGGGAATTGAAGTGGAATAAGGGAGTAAGCGAGCTATGCCCAAGCACGGAAAAAAATTTCAGAAAGTATTTGAGGCCATCGATGGTCTCAAGATGTACGATGTGGCTGAAGCTGTCGAGTTGGTTCTCAAAAGCTCGTATGCCAAGTTTGACGAGACCGTTGATGTCGCAGTAAATCTTGGAGTCAATCCCAAGTACTCCGATCAGATGGTGCGCGGTGCTGTATCCATGCCCCACGGCCTGGGCAAGACTGTCCGCGTGGTCGCCTTCTGCAAAGGTGAAAACGAAGAAAAGGCTCTGAGCGCCGGTGCCATTGCGGCAGGCGGAGATGAGCTCGTCGAGAAGATCAAGGGCGGCTGGCTCGAATTCGACAATGCCGTAGCCACTCCCGATATGATGGGACACGTCGGCAAGATCGGTAAGATCCTCGGACCCCGTGGTCTCATGCCCAATGCCAAGACCGGCACGGTCACCGTCGAGCTGGAGAAGGCCATTCAGGAACTGCTCGCGGGCAAGGTGGAGTTCCGTGTGGACAAGGCCGGCGTTATCCATGCTCCCATTGGCAAGGTATCCTTCGGTTCCGAGAAGCTGCTTGGCAACCTGCGCACGGTAATCGATGCGCTGATCAAGCTCAAACCCTCCACCGCCAAGGGTACGTATGTGAAGGCAGTGTCCCTGTCCTCCACTATGGGACCGGGCGTCAAGGTTGACGCTGCTTCCCTGCGCAAAGCGGGTGAATAAGTTTCAAAACAAGTAGATGAGTCAGAGAATGCAGGTGGATCTTCCTTAATATCCTGCTGAGACTGCTTTGGCTCAGTCTGCCTAGCTATAGAGAGGTATGTGGTGAATAGGGCAGAAAAAGCAAAAATCATCGATGGCCTGAAGGAGAGGGCTGACAAGGCGAGCATCGCCATTGTCACGGATTTCCATGGGCTCAAAGTGGCAGAGCTTACTCCCTTGCGTGCAAAATTGCATGAGGTGGGGTGCGACTATCAGGTCGTGAAGAATACTCTGGCACGGAAAGCTTTCATGGAAGGACCGCATGTGGTACTCAATGATCATTTGAAGTACAACTGCGCCGTGGCTTTCGGTTATGACGACCCTGTCGTCGCTGCAAAGGTCCTGGTTGAGTTTGCAAAGAAGAACGACAAGTTTTCCGTGCGTTATGCCAGTCTTGAAGGCAAGTTCCTGGAAGAGGCATCCATTAAGGCCCTTTCCGAGTTGCCCGGACGCGAACAGCTGCTTGCATCTGTTCTGGGTACGATGAACGCGGTTCCGCAGAATTTCGTTTCTCTCTTTGCCAATGTTGTTCGAGGTATGGTCAATGTACTGACCGCTCTCAAAGACAAAAAAGAAGAATGAGCCAAAGCTAATATTTAGGAGGATAAAATGTCTGATATCACCAAAGAACAGGTTGTCGAATTTATTGCTAACATGACTGTGTTGGAACTCTCCGTCTTCATCAAGGAACTCGAAGAGAAGTTCGGCGTATCCGCCGCAGCTCCCGTTGCCGCTTTCGCCGCTGCTCCTGCAGCCGCTGCCGAAGCCGCTGAAGAAGAGAAGACCGAATTCGATGTCGTCCTGACCGAAGCCGGCGCCAACAAGATTGGTGTCATCAAGGTTGTGCGCGCTCTGACCAGCCTGGGTCTGAAAGAAGCCAAGGCCAAAGTCGACGAGACTCCTTCAGTGATCCTTGAAGCCGCTGCAAAGGACGCCGCCAACGACGCCAAGAAGCAGCTTGAAGAAGCTGGTGCAAAGGTTGAAATTAAGTAGTTTTTTGCTTTCTGTTTGACTTTTCGTAAAGAGTGTAAGGGGAAAAAAACCTCTTACACTCTTTACGCCTTTTTGTGTAACACCACGCCTTAAGCGTCAGCATATGCGACTGAGTGATTTTTCACCATAGCTTCTCTCCCTTTGGTCCCAGAACGCTTTGCCTGCCCAGCAACATCCCATTTCCTGAGGGGAAACGATGAACAAACTGATCAAGAAATTCGGACGAATTAAAGATTCCATTGATATCCCTCATCTTTTAAGCCTTCAGCTTGATTCGTATAATAAATTTCTGCAGACCGACGTTCCTGCGAGCATGCGCACGGATATCGGTCTTGAAGGCGTTTTTCGTTCTGTTTTTCCGATTCATGATTTCAATAAGACGGCCACCCTGGAATATGTCAGCTACGATATCGGCAAGCCAAAATACGATGTCGATGAATGCATCGCCAAGGGTCTAACTTTCGAAGCTCCCTTGCGGATCAAGGTTCGCCTTGCCGTGTACGACGTCGATGAGGCGTCCGGCAGTCGCACCATCCACGACATCAAGGAGCAGGACATATATTTCGGAACGATCCCTCTCATTACCCAGAAGGGAACGTTTTTGATCAATGGCACCGAGCGCGTCATTGTTAACCAGCTGCAGCGTTCGCCCGGCATCATTTTCGAGCACGATTCGGGCAAGACTCATTCCAGCCGCAAAATCCTGTACAGCTGTCGCATAATTCCCATGCGCGGGTCCTGGCTGGATTTTGATTTTGATCACAAAGACATCCTGTATGTGCGCATCGATCGCCGTCGCAAAATGCCCGCCACGATTTTGCTCAAGGCCATGGGCATGACCAGCGAGGATATCCTCGACTACTATTACGCCAAGGAGACCTTTCGGCTGGAAGGAACCTCCGTTCTGCGTCGCGTCGAGGATTACAACTTCCGCAAGGAACTGGCCCATGCCGATGTAGTCACCTCTGACGGGACGGTGATTGTCGCTGCCGGCAAGGCTCTGACCAAGGGCATGTGGAAGCGGATGATCAAAGCCGGAATCGAGTATTACGAAGTTCGCCCCGATACGCTTGAGACGGAATATGCAGCCAAGGATATTGTCGACCCCGCTACCGGCGAGGTCATCCTGCGCGCCGGAGACCCCTTTGTCGCCAGCGCCGTGGAGAAATGTCTTAGCGCCGGCATTACCGAACTCGGTGCGATCTTTTCCTCGGGTGCCGAGGCGTCGGCGTGTTTGCGCGACACCCTGGCCATGGACAAGTGCGAGGATTTGGAGAGCGCTCAGATCGACATATACAAGCGTCTGCGTCCCAGCTCTCCGCCCACGGCCGAAATTTCCGCCAGCTTCTTCGACAACCTGTTCAGGAATGCGGATTATTACGATCTTTCGCCAGTTGGACGCTATAAGCTCAATTCCCGTCTGAATCTGAGCCTGCCCATCGACCACCGTACTTTGTCCAATGACGACATCTTCCGGTCGGTCAAGAAGCTCATTCAGCTCAAGGACTCGCACGGTCCCGCGGATGACATCGATCATCTTGGCAACCGCCGTGTGCGTCCCGTCGGCGAATTGGTCGAAAACCAGTACCGCATCGGACTGGTGCGCATGGAGCGCGCCATCAAGGAGCGCATGAGCCTGCAGGAAGTCGCCACGCTCATGCCCCACGATCTGGTCAATCCCAAACCGGTCACCGCAGTGCTGAAGGAATTTTTCGGCACGTCGCAGCTTTCCCAGTTCATGGATCAGACCAACCCCTTGTCCGAGGTTACGCACAAGCGCCGACTGTCCGCTCTTGGACCGGGCGGTCTGACGCGTGAGCGCGCAGGATTCGAGGTACGCGACGTCCATCTGAGCCATTACGGCCGCATCTGCCCCATTGAAACTCCTGAAGGTCCGAACATCGGCCTGATCGTCTCCCTGACCACGCATGGGCTGGTGAACGACTACGGCTTCATCGAGACGCCTTACCGGGTGGTCAAAGATGGGTTCGTCTCCGACGAGATCCAGTACATGGAGGCTTCCACCGAGAGCGGACACATCATTGCCCAGGCCAACGCCCTGTTCGGCGATGACCGTCAGTTCATCAACGCTCAGGTCGAGGCCCGGGTCGAGGGCGAGTTCGCCATCGTGCCCCGTGAGGAAGTGACGCTCATGGATATTTCTCCTGGGCAGATTGTTTCCATTTCTTCCGCGCTGATTCCCTTCCTGGAGCATGACGACGCAAACCGTGCGCTCATGGGCTCCAACATGCAGCGTCAGTCGGTTCCGCTTCTGGTGACCGAGGAGCCCCTTGTCGGTACCGGCATCGAGGGCAAGGTTGCTCAGGATTCCGGTAGCTGCCTCTTGGCCGAGGGTGACGGCGAAATCATGTACGTGGATGCGGACCGGGTAATCGTCTCCTATACCGACGATCTGTACCCGGAAGCCGGCGGCGTTCGTTTTTACGAAGTGCAGAAGTATCACAAGTCCAACCAGAACAGCTGCTTCGGCCAGAAACCCCGGGTTCAGATCGGGGACAAGGTCAAGAAGGGCGCGGTTCTGGCAGACGGCCCGGCCATCCATAACGGAGAGCTGGCGCTCGGCAAGAACCTGCTTGTGGCATTCATGCCTTGGTGCGGCTACAACTACGAAGACTCCATCCTGATTTCGGAGCGGGTTGTGAAGGAGGATGTCTATACCTCCATCCATATCGAGGAATTTGACGTGTTCGCCCGCGACACAAAGCTCGGACCTGAAGAAGTCACCCGCGACATTCCCAACGTTGGCGAAGAAATGCTGCGCAATCTCGACGAGAGCGGCATCATTCGCATCGGAGCACGGGTAAAGCCGGATGATATCCTGGTCGGTAAGATCACGCCCAAGGGCGAGACGCAGCTGACCCCGGAAGAGCGGCTGCTGCGAGCCATCTTCGGTGACAAGGCCCGCGATGTGAAGAACACCTCGCTCAAGGTTCCGCCGGGAATCGAGGGCACGGTTATTGACGTCAAGGTTTTCAACCGCCGGTCCGGAGACAAGGACGAGCGCACGCATCTGATCGAGAATCACGAGCTTGAGCGCATTGACGTGCGCGAGAGACAGCATGCCGCTGCCTTGACCGAGACCACCCGGCGCAAGATCTGGGAAGTTTGCAAGGGCAAGAGCGTAGCCAAGACCATCATGGGCAAGCGCAAGGGCGAAGTGCTCCTTGAGGCTAACCAGCCCATCAAGGAAGATGTTTTTGCAGAAATTCCGCTGAAGAAGCTTGTGGGCGCATTCGCGGCCAAGGACGTTAACGAGGCCGTGAAAGTGCAGCTCGATTATTTCGACCTGCAGCTCAAGTTCGTCAAGGACGTCTACGAAAGCAAGCGCGGCAAGGTCACCGAGGGCGACGATCTGCCTCCGGGCGTCATCAAGATGGCCAAGGTCTATGTGGCCGTGAAACGCAAGCTCAATGTCGGCGACAAAATGGCCGGCCGTCACGGCAACAAGGGCGTTGTCTCCAACATCCTGCCGGAAGAGGACATGCCTTTCTTTGCCGACGGAACATCCATGGACGTGGTTCTGAATCCTCTGGGTGTGCCTTCGCGAATGAACATCGGTCAGATCATGGAAACCCATCTGGGCTGGGCGGCCAAGTCGCTTGGCCAGCAGATCGCGGCCATGGTCGATGAAGGCGTGGCCAAGGTCCGCAGCGAGATCAAGGACATTTTCGATTCTCCCGAGACCTCGGCGCTGCTTGATACCATGACCGATGACGAGGTGATTGAAGCCGCCCGGGATCTCAATCGCGGCATTATCATGAAAACTCCCGTTTTTGACGGCGCCGATGAGAGTGAAATCTGGGCGCTGCTCAAGAGAGCCGGCCTGCCCGAAGATGGAAAGGCGCTGCTTTTTGACGGTCGCACCGGAGTGCCTTTCCACAACAAGGTCACTGTCGGTTATATGTACTATTTGAAGTTGCACCACTTGGTTGACGAAAAAATTCATGCCCGCTCGACGGGTCCTTACTCCCTGGTCACCCAGCAGCCCCTCGGCGGCAAGGCCCAGTTTGGCGGACAGCGTCTTGGAGAAATGGAAGTCTGGGCACTGGAAGCATATGGCGCCGCCTATCTGCTGCAGGAGTTTTTGACGGTCAAATCCGATGATGTGAACGGTCGTGTGAAGATGTATGAAAAGATTGTGAAGGGATCCAATTTCCTCGAAAGCGGAATGCCCGAATCATTCAACGTATTGGTCAAGGAAATGATGGCGCTGGGTCTTGAAGTCACCCTCGTGGAAGACGACAAGAAGCGCCCGAGGAAGAGATGATCCCTCGGCAAGACCGGCCACAGCATTGCAATTCGACCAAAGCAAGAGGAATACACGATGAGTCTTGATGATCTTTTTACACAACGGGGCAGTGCATCCAGCTCTTTCAATAGCCAGAATCTCAAAGCGATCGGAATCAACGTCGCTTCTCCGGAGAAGATTCGCGAATGGTCTTTCGGTGAAGTAAAAAAACCCGAAACGATAAACTATCGTACATTCAAACCTGAGCGGGACGGCCTTTTCTGCGCCAAGATCTTTGGCCCGGTTAAGGATTACGAGTGCAACTGCGGAAAGTACAAGCGCATGAAGCATCGCGGCATCGTCTGCGAAAAGTGCGGTGTCGAAGTAATTGCCTCCAAGGTCAGGCGCGAGAGAATGGGGCACATTGAACTTGCCGCCCCAGTCGCTCACATCTGGTTCTTGAAGTCCCTTCCGTCCAAGATTGGCACCTTGCTCGATATGACCATGGCTGATCTGGAAAAAGTGCTTTATTTTGATTCATATATAATTCTGGATCCGGGCGAGACGACCTTGCTGAAGAAGCAGGTCATTTCCGAGGAACAGTATTTTCAGATTCTCGATCATTATGACGACAACGCCATAACGGTCGGTATGGGTGCCGAATCCATCAAGATCTTGCTTCAGGAAATTGATTTGGCGAGTCTGCGCGTGGAATTGCGCGAAGAATCCCAGTCCACCCGGTCCCAGACCAAGAAAAAGAAGTTGGCCAAGCGGCTGAAAATCGTCGAGGCTTTTCTGGAATCCGGGAACAAGCCCGAATGGATGGTCATGGACGTGATCCCGATCATTCCGCCAGAGCTGCGCCCCCTGGTTCCGCTCGACGGCGGCAGGTTCGCCACGTCGGACCTGAACGATCTGTACCGCCGGGTCATCAACCGCAACAATCGCTTGAAGCGGCTTTTGGAGCTTGGCGCTCCGGACATCATCATCCGCAATGAAAAGCGCATGTTGCAGGAGTCCGTGGACGCCCTTTTCGACAACGGCCGCCGCGGCCGCGCCATAACCGGCACCAACGGGCGTCCGCTGAAATCCTTATCCGACATGATCAAGGGCAAGCAGGGCCGTTTCCGTCAGAATCTTCTCGGCAAACGCGTCGACTATTCCGGTCGTTCCGTTATCGTGGTCGGACCGTATCTGAAACTCCATCAGTGCGGCCTGCCCAAGAAGATGGCTCTGGAACTCTTCAAACCCTTCATCTATTCCAAGCTTGAGGAGCGGGGTTATGCCAGCACCATCAAGAGCGCGAAGAAGATGGTCGAGCGCGAGGAAATCGCCGTATGGGATATCCTCGAAGAGGTCGTGCGTGAATACCCCATTCTGCTGAACCGCGCACCGACATTGCATCGTCTTGGTATCCAGGCCTTTGAACCGATTCTGGTCGAAGGAAAGGCGATACGTTTGCATCCGCTGGTGTGTACGGCCTTCAACGCCGACTTTGACGGTGACCAGATGGCCGTGCATGTGCCTCTTTCGGTTGAGGCCCAGATCGAATGCCGCGTGCTCATGATGTCCACGAACAACATTCTGTCCCCGGCCAACGGTTCTCCGATCATCGTGCCTTCGCAGGATATCGTTCTTGGCCTGTACTTCCTGACCGTGGAGCGTCCTTTCGAGCGTGGCGAGGGCATGATCTTCGCCGATCCCGATGAGGTCATCTGCGCCTTTGACGCAAACCACGTGGAGCTGCATGCCCGGATCAAGGTCCGTATCGACGGTGCATTGGTCGAGACCACGCCCGGGCGCATCATCATCCGCGAGATCGTGCCGACGGAAGTTCCTTTCGAAGTGTACAACCGCGAGATGAGCAAGAAAGTTATCGGCCGTCTGGTGGGCGAAGCCTATCGTCTGGCCGGCACCAAGGCCACGGTCATTCTGTGCGACAAGCTCAAGGATTTGGGTTTCGAGTATTCGACCCAGGCCGGCATTACCGTCGGCGTGAAGGATCTGACCATCCCGCCAGCCAAGTCCGGCATCCTGGACCGCTCCCACACAGAAGTTTCGGATATCGAGCAGCAGTACCGCGAGGGTATCATCACTCGCACGGAAAAATACAACAAGGTCGTTGACGTCTGGACAAAGGCGACCAATGACGTGGCCGACGCCATGATGCGGGAGCTCAAGTACGACACCGTGCTCAACCCGAAGCAGGATGATTCCCCGCATGTCAAGCATGCGCTGCGTTGGGAAGTTTCCAAGCTCAAGGAAGAGCGCTGCAACAGCTTCAACTCGGTGTTCATGATGGCCAACTCCGGCGCCCGAGGCAATCAGGACCAGATGCGCCAGCTGGCCGGCATGCGTGGTCTGATGGCCAAGCCTTCTGGCGAAATCATCGAGACGCCCATCACCTCGTCCTTCCGTGAAGGGTTGACCATTCTGCAGTACTTCACGTCCACGCACGGAGCACGCAAAGGTCTCGCCGACACCGCGCTCAAGACCGCGAACTCGGGCTACCTGACACGCCGTCTGGTTGACGTAGTGCAGGATGTCATAGTCAGCGAGCATGACTGCAAGACGGTTGACGGTATCGAGCTCACGCACGTCACCAAGAGCGGTGAAATCACCGTGCGTCTGAGTGAGCGCGTTCTTGGCCGGACAGCCATGTACGACATTCTTGATCCTGAAACCGGCGAGGTTTTCATCCCCGCCAATGCAATGATCAACGAGGAATTTGTCTCCGAGATCGAACGGCGCAACATCTCGACCATCACCATCCGTTCCGCGCTGACCTGCAAGGCCAAGCACGGTGTGTGCGCGCTGTGTTATGGTCGCGACCTGGCGCGGGGCCATCTGGTCAATGTCGGTGAGGCTGTAGGCATCATCGCCGCCCAGTCCATCGGTGAGCCTGGAACGCAGTTGACCATGAGAACATTCCACATCGGTGGTACCGCCTCCAAGGAAATCGAGCAGAGCAGGTATGAGGCTCTGAACAAGGGTCGGATCGTTCTCTCTCGTGTGCGGACGGTTACCAATAACCGTGGGGAGCGCATGGTTCTCGGCAAGAGCGGCCAGCTGCGCATTGTCGATGATCAGGGCGTCGAACGTGAAAAATACGCGTTGCCTTCCGGCGCGAAGTTGTATTTTGAGAACGGTGCCGAAGTCAAAAAAGGCGATCGTCTGGCTGAATGGGATCCCTTCAACGAGCCCTTCGTCACGGATGTCGAGGGTGTTGTTCATTTCACGGACATCATCGAAGGCCGCACCGCTCAGGAGCGCATAGATGAAGCCACGGGCAAGTCGACTCTGACGGTTATTGAATTCAGGTCGTCGAGCTTCCGTCCAGGTATCTCCATTTGCGATGAGAATGGCGTCTGCAAGACCAAGCCGGACACGGGAACTCAGACTTCCTATGCACTGCCGGTTGGCGCCATCGTCATGGTCAACGACGGTGATGTGGTCCAGCCGGGCGACATCATCGCACGTAAGCCGCGTGAAACCATGAAGACCAAGGACATCGTCGGTGGTTTGCCCCGCGTTGCCGAACTCTTCGAGGTGCGCAAGCCCAAGGATCAGGCGATTCTGTCCGAAATCGACGGTATCGTCAGCTTCGGCCCCGACTCCAAAGGCAAGCGTAAGCTTATTGTCGAGCCGGAAGTGGGAGACGCCCGCGTCTACCTCATTCCCAAAGGCAAGCATATCAGTGTTGGTGAAGGTGACTTCGTTGAGAGCGGAGAGCTGCTGACAGAGGGCACCCCGGATCTTCACGACCTGCTCAAGGTCAAGGGTGAAAAATACCTGGCCTTTTACCTGGTCGAAGGAGTGCAGGACGTGTACCGTTTCCAGGGTGTTTACATCAATGACAAGCACATTGAGATCATCGTCCGCCAGATGCTCAAGAAATTGCTGGTCATCGATCCGGGCGAGACAGGTCTGCTCATGGGCGAACAGGTCGATAAGGCCAAGTTTGCCAACATCAACGCCAAGTGCGTAGGCACCGGGATGCAGCCGGCGACTGCCGAGCCGCTGGTGCTTGGAATCACGCAGGCATCCTTGTCCACGGAATCGTTTATCTCCGCGGCGTCCTTCCAGGAGACGACAAAGGTGCTGACCGAAGCCGCGTTGATTGGTAAAAAGGATTACCTCTACGGCCTCAAGGAAAATGTCATTGTCGGCAGATTGGTCAACGCCGGAACCGGGTTCAGATCTTATATCGAAAACGGAATTGTGGTGCCGGATCAGCCGGAAAGCCCTGACAAGTTCCTGGAAGATTTGGAGAAAGATCCGTTTTTCATGGGACAATAACTTTTTATTGTCTCGGCAGTTGAGTTGACAGGGGAAGGGAGTTCAATTATGAACCCCCTTCTCAAAATGTTTATTAATGGAGTTTGAAATGCCCACTATTAATCAGTTGGTCCGTAAAGCACGGGTCCTCCAGGTGAAAGGCAAAAAGAGAGCCGCGCTGCAGGAATGCCCGCAGCGCCGGGGAGTTTGCGTGCGCGTCTACACCACGACGCCCAAGAAGCCGAACTCCGCTCTTCGGAAAGTGGCCAGAGTGCGTCTGACCAATGGAATTGAAGTGACATCCTACATTCCCGGTGAAGGGCACAATCTGCAGGAGCACTCAGTGGTCATGATCCGCGGCGGCCGCGTAAAGGATCTGCCCGGTGTCCGCTATACCATTATCAGAGGTACGTTGGATGCGGCCGGTGTTCAGGATCGCCGGAAGAGCCGCTCCAAGTACGGAGCCAAACGTCCTAAATAGGTACAAGGAGATTGACGTATGCCTCGCAAGGGAGCCACGCCAAAGCGTGAAGTGCTGCCGGATCCGAAGTACGGAAGCCGGGTGGTCACAAAATTTGTGAACCAGATGATGTATGACGGCAAGAAAAGCGTTGCCGAAACGATATTCTATGATGCCATTGAAGAACTTGGAAAGCGCACCGACAGTGAGCCGCTGAGGGCTTTCGAGCAGCTCATTGAAAAGGTGAAGCCGCAGATGGAAGTCAAATCCCGTCGAGTCGGTGGCGCCACCTATCAGGTTCCCATGGAAGTCCGCCCGGCACGACAGGAAGCATTGGCTATCCGTTGGCTGGTAAACTATGCCCGTACTCGTGGAGAGAAAGGCATGGTATTGCGTTTGGCGGCTGAATTTCTGGATGCTTATAACGATCGCGGTGGTGCCATCAAGAAGCGTGAAGACACCCATCGAATGGCAGAAGCCAACAAAGCTTTTGCTCATTACCGCTGGTAAAAGAGGTTCTTTCCGTGTCTAAACGTGTTCCCATAAAAGATCAGCGCAATATCGGTATCATGGCCCACATCGATGCGGGCAAGACCACGACTACCGAACGTATTTTATATTACACCGGTGTTTCTCACAAACTTGGAGAAGTTCATGATGGCCAGGCGACCATGGACTGGATGGAGCAAGAGCAGGAGCGTGGCATCACGATCACCTCTGCTGCGACAACCTGTCACTGGCGTAATTGCCGCATCAACATCATCGATACTCCCGGTCACGTGGATTTCACCGTTGAAGTAGAACGTTCGCTGCGCGTGCTTGATGGCGCTGTTGCTGTTTTTTGCGCTGTTGGTGGAGTCGAGCCGCAGTCCGAGACTGTATGGCGGCAGGCGGACAGATACCGGGTTCCCCGGATCGCCTTTGTAAACAAGATGGACCGCTCGGGAGCAGATTTCTACCGGGTTGTCGACATGATCAAGGATCGTCTCAAGGCGAAGCCTGTTCCGCTGCACCTGCCCATCGGCGCAGAGGAGAACTTTTTGGGGCAGATCGACCTCGTTCGCAAGGTCGCTCTCTATTATGACGCTGATTCCAAGGGCGAAACGATTGTCGAGCGCGAGATCCCGGCTGAAATGATGGATCAGGCTGATGAATGGCGCATGAATCTTGTCGAGGCTATCGCTGAGGAAGATGAGACCCTGCTTGAAAAGTATTTGGGCGGAGAAGAGCTCCTGCCTGAAGAAATCATGGCGGGAATTCGTTCCGCCACCATCGGCATGAAAATTTGCCCGGTGATTTGCGGTTCAGCGTTCAAGAACAAGGGCGTACAGGCACTGCTGGATTGCGTTGTGGATTATCTGCCTTCCCCGGTAGAGGTCCCGGCCATGGTTGGTGTTGATCCTGACACCAATGAAGAGGTTCTTTGCGAGTGTTCCGATGATCTGCCGCTCAGCGCCTTGGCGTTCAAGCTCATGGCCGATCCCTTCTTTGGGCACCTGACCTTCCTGAGAGTGTATTCCGGCGTGCTTGTTACCGGTTCGACGGTTCTGAATGCCGCCTCAGGCAAAAAGGAACGTGTTGGCCGTTTGCTGAAGATGCATGCGAACAAACGCGAAGACATCAAGGAAGCCTATGCGGGCGACATCGTTGCCGCAGTCGGCCTGAAACAGACCAGCACCGGTGAAACTCTGTGCGATCTCAAGCGGGCAATCCTGCTTGAATCAATGGATTTTCCCGAGCCTGTTATCGAAGTCGCGATCGAACCCAAGACCAAGACCGACAGGGATGCCCTTGGGCAGGCCCTGCAGAAGCTGGTCAAGGAAGATCCCTCCTTCCGTGTCAAGACGAATGAAGAAACCGGACAGACGCTTATTGCCGGAATGGGTGAATTGCACCTTGAGATCATTGTTGACCGCCTCACCCGTGAGTTCAAGGTCGACGCCAACGTTGGCAAGCCTCAGGTTGCCTATCGTGAAACCATTTCCAAGCCGGCGGAAAAAGATCTCAAATACGCCAAGCAGTCTGGCGGTCGTGGTCAGTATGCGCATATCGTCATCAAGGTCACGCCTCAGGAGCCGGGTGGCGGTTATGAATTCGTGAACGGCATCGTGGGCGGTGTAATTCCCAAGGAATACATCCCCGCTGTTGACAAGGGCATCCGCGATGCTCTGCTCAACGGTGTTCTTGCCGGTTTTCCCATGGTCGATCTCAAGGTCGAATTGGTTCACGGCTCGTATCATGAAGTTGATTCTTCCGAGCAGGCTTTCTACATTGCCGGTTCCATGGCTGTGAAAGAAGCGTGTCATAAAGCGGCCGCAGTGCTACTTGAGCCGATTATGTTTGTGGAAGTACTGACTCCGGACGACTATATGGGCGATGTCATGGGCGACCTCAATGGCCGTCGTGGTCGGATCGTCAGTCTTGAAATGCGACACGGGATGCAGATCATCCGCGCAAACGTGCCGCTTAGTAGCATGTTTGGTTATGCAACGGATCTGCGTTCAAAAACTCAAGGTCGTGCGACATACACTATGTTGTTTGATCATTATGATCGCGTCCCTGCAAGTCTTGCTGAAGAATTGACCAAGAAATGAGAATGGAGATGAAGAATGGCCAAGCAAAAATTTGAAAGAAAGAAGCCGCACGTCAATATTGGTACGATTGGTCATATCGACCATGGCAAGACCACGTTGACCGCCGCGATCACCAAGATCGCGAGCCTCAAGGGCGGTGGATCCTATGTAGCGTTCGATGAGATCGACAAGGCTCCTGAAGAAAAGGAACGCGGTATCACCATTGCCACCGCGCACGTCGAGTACGAGACCTCCAAGCGTCACTACGCTCACGTGGATTGCCCCGGTCACGCCGACTACATCAAGAACATGATCACCGGCGCGGCCCAGATGGACGGCGCGATCATCGTTGTCGCCGCCACCGACGGTCCCATGCCCCAGACTCGTGAGCACATCCTGCTCGCTCGTCAGGTCGGCGTTCCCTATGTCGTGGTTTTCCTGAACAAGGTTGACCTAGTTGACGACGAAGAGCTGATCGAACTGGTCGACATGGAAGTTCGTGAACTCCTGTCCAAGTACGAGTTCCCCGGCGATGACGTTCCTGTCATCCGCGGTTCCGCACTGAAGGCTCTTGAGAGCGACAGCGCCGACACCGATGAGGCCAAGTGCATCCTCGAGCTGCTCGACGCCTGCGACGCATACATTCCCGATCCGATCCGCGAGACCGAGAAGCCCTTCCTGATGCCCATCGAAGACGTGTTCTCCATTTCCGGTCGCGGCACAGTCGTCACCGGTCGTGTTGAGCGCGGCATCGTCCGCGTTGGCGAGGAAGTCGAGATCGTCGGCATCACCGACACCCGCAAGACGACTTGCACCGGTGTTGAAATGTTCCGCAAGCTTCTTGACGAAGGCCAGGCCGGCGACAACATCGGCGCCCTGCTTCGCGGTATCAAGCGTGACGACGTCGAGCGTGGCCAGGTTCTGGCCAAGCCGGGCAGCATCACCCCGCACACGAAGTTCTCTGCCGAAGTGTACGTTCTGAGCAAGGAAGAAGGCGGCCGTCACACACCTTTCTTCTCCGGCTATCGTCCTCAGTTCTATTTCCGTACGACAGACATCACCGGTGTGGTGACTCTGGACGAAGGCGTAGAAATGATCATGCCTGGTGACAACACGACTTTCCATGTGCATCTGATCAACCCGATCGCCATGGAAAAGGGTCTTCGCTTCGCTATCCGCGAAGGTGGACGTACCGTTGGCGCTGGTGTTGTTTCCGAAATTGTGGAGTAATGAGGCAAGGTCATCATGAACAGTGACAAAATTCGCATAAAATTGAGAGCGTACGACTACCGCATTCTGGATAAGGCTGTAGCCGAGATTGTCGATTCCGCACGTAATACCGGTGCATCTATTGCCGGTCCCATTCCGTTGCCGACCCGTATTCACAAGCAGACGGTTCAGAAGTCTGTGCATGTGGACAAGAAATCTCGGGAACAGTTTGAAATGCGTGTACACAAACGCCTTTTGGACATTCTTGAACCCACCCAACAGACGGTTGATGCTCTGGGTAAGCTGAATCTTCCCGCTGGCGTTGATGTAGAAATCAAGCTGTAGGGATAACGAGAGGCTATCATGAAAAAGACTTTGGGAATCGTTGGGCGCAAAATCGGTATGACCAGAATCTATGGTGCTGACGGAAACGTCATCCCCGTAACGGTCATTCAGGCCGGTCCTTGCCCAGTTATTGAAAAAAAGGTCAGCGAAAAAGACGGTTACACCGCTTTACAGGTTGGTTTTGAAGAAGTGGCAGCACATCGACTGACCAAACCCGAGCAGGGCCATCAGCAAAAGGCAAATTGTGGCTTTTACAAAATGCTGAAGGAAATCCGTCTTGGCAGCGTTGATGAATATGAAGTCGGTCAGAAACTGACCGTTGAAATGTTCACTCCCGGCGAAAAAATTCGCGTTACCGGTACCTCCAAGGGCCGCGGATTCGCAGGCGTCATCCGTCGTTGGAATTTCGGCGGAGCTCCTGCATCACACGGACACGAACAGGTCCACAGAAAGCCCGGCTCGATCGGCCAGTGCGCATGGCCGAGCAAGGTTTTCAAGGGAAAGAAAATGCCGGGTCAGCTTGGAAACAAGACCGCCACGATGCTCAATCTTGAGATTGTGGACGTCCGCCCGGAAGACAATGTCGTGCTTGTACGCGGCCAAGTTCCAGGACCCAAGCAGGGGATCGTCGTCCTCAGCAAGATGAAGTAAAGGGGTATAGATAATGGCAAACGCGAAAGTATACGATCAAAACAGGATGGAAGTCGGCGAGATTTCCCTGGCCGATGACATCTTCCAGGTTGAAGTAAGACCCGAAGTGCTTCACCTGGCTGTGAAATCTCATTTGGCGAAGCTTCGCTCCGGAACCGTAGGTGTCAAAACCCGCGGTCTCGTCAGGGGCGGTGGCAAGAAGCCGTGGCGCCAGAAGGGCACCGGTCGGGCTCGTGCCGGATCCAGCCGTTCCCCTCTTTGGAGAAGTGGCGCTGTGATCCACGGACCTCAGGCCCGTGACTACAGTTTCAAGATCAACAAGCAGATCCGCAAGCTTGCTCTGAAGATGGCCATCTCCTCGCGGTTTACCTCCGAGAACATGCTTGTCGTCAACAAGCTCCAGTTCGATGAGATCAAAACCAAGAACTTCGTGGCCTGCAAGGATACCCTCGGGTTGAAAAAAGCCTTGATTGTTGTTGCTGAAAAAGATACCAACCTTGCTCTTTCGGCCAGGAACGTTCCTGGTATTCTCGTGTTGGATCCGCAGTCGATCAATGTTTACGAAATCCTCAAGTATCCCCAGATGGTCCTGGACCAGGGTGCTGTTTTGGCCCTGCAGGAGAGGTTGAAATAATGGAAAGCACGCAAGTATTACTCAGGCCGTTGATTTCTGAAAAATCCACGGGCCTTAAGGAACTTGGGAATCAAGTTGCTTTTTTTGTTCATTCTGCCGCGAACAAAATCGACGTGCAGCGTGCAGTTGAGAACGTATTCAACGTTAAAGTCACCGCTGTGAACATTGTCAATTACCGTCCGCGCACGAGAAAGAAGTTCGGTCGCGTGGTAGGCAAGATCAGCGGATACAAGAAAGCGTACGTATCTCTTGCCGCCGGCGAAAAGATTGATTTCTTTGAAGGGGTGTAATCATGGCAATTCGAAAGCTTAAACCCACATCTGCCGGACGCAGGTCGCAAACTGTTCTCACGTTTGATGAGATCACTTGTACAACCCCTGAGAAGTCCCTGACCAAGGGTTTGAATAAAAAAAGCGGTCGTAACAATAACGGCCGTGTAACCATGCGCCGCCGCGGCGGTGGAAACAAGTCTTTGTATCGCCTGATTGATTTTAAGCGTAACAAGATCGATGTTCCGGCCAAGGTAGCCACTATTGAGTACGACCCGAACAGAAGTGCGCGAATCGCTCTGCTGCATTACGCTGACGGCGACAAGCGTTACATAATCTGTCCGCTTGGACTTAATGTAGGCGATCAGATCCTTGCCGGCGACAAGGCCGATATCAAGCCCGGCAATGCCTTGGCGCTGGCCCGCATTCCCCTTGGCACCCTTGTGCATAACATTGAGCTGTACCCCGGACGTGGCGGCCAGTTGGCCCGCTCTGCCGGAGCATACGCCCAGGTTATCGCCAAGGAAGACAAGTACGCTCTGCTCAGATTGCCTTCCGGCGAAGTTCGTAAGGTGTTGGCCGTCAACATCGCAACTGTCGGTCAGGTTGGCAATATCGAGCATGAGAATGTCTCCATCGGCAAAGCAGGACGTAATCGTTGGCTCGGCAAGCGCCCCAAGGTTCGTGGCGTAGCGATGAACCCCGTCGATCACCCGTTGGGTGGTGGCGAGGGCAGAAGTTCTGGCGGACGTCATCCCGTTACCCCGTGGGGTAAACCCACCAAGGGATATAAGACTCGTTCACCGAAGAAGCCTTCGTCCAAGTTAATCGTAAAACGCCGTGGAAGTAAGTAGGAGTTTCTATGCCTAGGTCTCTGAAAAAAGGCCCTTTCGTGGATGGCCATCTGCTTAACAAGGTGGAAAAATCCCACACTGATAGAAGCCGTCAGGTGATCAAGACTTGGTCTCGCCGGTCTACGATTTTACCAGAGATGGTCGGACTTACCTTTGCAGTTCATAATGGAAAGAAATTTATCCCGGTGTTTGTCTCCGAGAATATGGTCGGACACAAACTTGGTGAATTTGCACCCACCAGGACTTATTTTGGCCACGCTGCTGATAAGAAGAAGAAATAGACAGGAAGTTTCAAATGGAAACAAGATCAGTTGCCAAGTTTATACGCGTTTCCCCGCAGAAAGCCAGGTTGGTCGCACGTAACGTGACCGGTAAACACGTGGAAGATGCGTTGAATGTCCTGAAATTCACCCCCAAGAAAGCTGCCCGTCTGATTGAGAAGGTTCTGACGACTGCAATTGCCAACGCTGAACACAATTCCAAGCTCAACGTCGACAACCTCTATGTGAAGGAAGTTCGCATAGATGGCGGCCCGAGCTGGAAGCGGATTCAATCGAGGGCAATGGGCCGGGCTTACAGAATTATCAAGCGCAGCAGCCACATCACTGTGGTTGTCGATGAACTCTAGGAGGGCAGTGCTTTGGGTCATAAAGTTCATCCTTACGGATTCCGTTTGGGATACAATAAAAACTGGAAGTCCCGTTGGTTCAGCGACAAGAAATATGCTGAGTATGTTTTCGAAGACAGTAAGCTTCGGAAATATGTAAAGGAAAAGCTGTTTCACGCCGGTATTTCCAAGATTGAAATCGAGAGAGCTGCCGACAAGGTTCGTCTGATACTTTTCACTGCACGCCCCGGTATTGTTATCGGACGAAAGGGCGTTGAAATTGAAAAGTTGCGGGCTGAACTCAAAAGCAAGTTCGCTCGTGAGTTTGTGATAGAGGTCAACGAAATCCGCCGCCCGGAAACAGATGCACAGCTCGTTGCGGAATCCATTGCGCAGCAGCTTGAGCGTCGGGTAGCTTTTCGTCGTGCCATCAAGAAGACACTGGGCATGGCCCAGAAGTTCGGCGCACTCGGGATCAAGGTCCAGTGTGGCGGCCGTCTTGGTGGAGCGGAAATCGCTCGTACGGAATGGGCGAGAGAGGGTCGTGTGCCTTTGCATACCTTACGTGCCGACATCGATTACGGTGTTGCACTTGCCAAGACCACTTATGGGATCATTGGCGTAAAGGTATGGGTGTTCAAGGGTGAGATCCTGAGCGAGGTAGATAGCTGATGCTGAGTCCTAAAAAGGTCAAATTTCGGAAGCAGCAGAAGGGTCGTATTCGCGGTCTTGCAGGACGCGCGACCACGGTTGCTTTTGGTGAAATCGGTTTGAAGGCTATGGAATGCGGAAAACTCACGAGTCAGCAAATTGAAGCCGCCCGTATCGCGATGATGCGACACATTAAAAGAGGCGGTAAGGTTTTCATTCGTATTTTTCCCGACAAGACGATCACGGCCAAACCCTTGGAAGTTCGTCAAGGTAAAGGTAAGGGCTCGCCAGTCGGTTGGTGCGCACCAGTTCAGAGAGGCCGCATCCTTTATGAAATCAAGGGTGTCGACTTCGAACTGGCTAAAGAAGCATTGCAGAGAGCTGCCTACAAGCTGCCTATAAAGACTACCATAGTCGAAAAGGAGTAAGACAGGATGAATGCTCAACAATTACGGGAATTGGGTCCTGAGAAGCTCCAGGTTAAACTTGGTGAATTTCGTAAGGAATTGATGAATCTTCGTTTTCAGCATGCAACCGCGCAGCTTGAAAATAGTCAGAGAATACCGCTTGTTAAGAAATCCATAGCTCGGATTTTGACGATTTTGAAAGCGAAGGACATGGAGACAGGTGATGAGTAACAGCGGAAAGACATCAAACAAGAGAACTCTTGTTGGCTTCGTAGTGAGCGATAAGAACGACAAGACCATTGTCGTGCGTGTCGAAACACTGGTCAAACATCCTGTTCTTAAAAAATATATCCGCCGCAGAAAGAAATTCATGGCTCATGACCCCAACAATGAATGTCACATTGGGGATAAAGTTCAGATCGTCGAGTCCCGTCCTTTGAGTGCGCGGAAGAATTGGCATCTGATGAAAATCATTGAAAGAGCTTTGTAGGGGATTGTAAAATGATTCAAATGCAGACGACTTTGGATGTCGCAGACAATTCCGGAGCCAAGAAGGTTGCCTGCATCAAGGTGCTAGGCGGAAGCAAGAGGCGTTACGCTCGTGTTGGGGACATCATCATGGTGTCCGTCAAAGAAGCGATTCCTCATGGAAAAGTCAAAAAGGGCGATGTTCTCCAGGCAGTAGTTGTAAGAACAACAAAAGAGATCGGCCGACCCGATGGTACTTTTATCCGTTTCGACAATAATTCAGCAGTTATGTTGAATAAGAACCTTGAGCCGATGGGCACTCGTATTTTTGGGCCTGTTGCACGTGAATTGCGGGCAAAGAACTTTATGAAGATTGTATCTTTAGCCCCAGAGGTGTTGTAATCTATGTCTACTCATGTCTGGAAAATTCACAAAGATGACAATGTGATGATTCTTGTCGGAAAAGACAAAGGTAAGATCGGCAAGGTTGTCAAAATTCTTCGCAGCAAAAAGCAGGTTATTGTCGAGAAGGCTAATATGGTGAAAAAACACACCAAGCCCAATCCTTATAACAACCAGCCTGGCGGAATCGTTGAGAAGGAAATGCCTGTTGACGTTTCTAACGTTCAGTTGGTGTGCAACGCTTGCTCAAAGCCGACAAGAGTTGGTTATAAGTTTACTGACGATAACAAGAAAGTTCGTTATTGCAAAAAATGCAATGAAACGATCAGTTAAGGTGCAGCAATGAGTAGTCTCATAAAGATCTACAAAGATAAAGTCGCTCCTGAACTCTCGAAGGAATTCAACTACACGTCGGTGATGCAGATTCCTTCGATTAAATGTGTCTCATTGAATATGGGACTGGGTGAAGGTAGCCAGAATAACAAAATCATACAGGATTCTGTACGCGATTTGTCTCTGATTGCTGGTCAGCGGGCCGTTGTAACACGGGCAAAGAAATCCATCGCTGCGTTCAAGCTGCGTGAGGGAATGCCTGTAGGCTGCCGGGTATCGCTTCGAGGAGACAGAATGTGGGCTTTTCTGGAGAAGCTTTTGACCATTGCGCTTCCCAGAGTCCGCGACTTCCGGGGAGTACCGGACAGAGGTTTTGATGGCCGCGGAAATTATACCCTTGGCATTAAGGAACATACTATCTTTCCCGAAATCGAGATTGATAGGATCGAAAAAGCAGTGGGTATGAATATTTCTGTTATAACTACTGCCCAGACTGACAAAGAAGGCAAGATGCTTTTGAAGCTTCTTGGAATGCCCTTCAAGAAGTAAGGAGGAGTGTAACTTGACTCGTACATCTTTGATGGTCAAGGCTCAGCGGAAGCCCAAATTTTCCACACGCCAGTATAACAGATGTCCCATTTGCGGTCGGCCCAGAGCCTTCATGCGCAAGTTCGGCATTTGCAGAATCTGCTTCAGGAATATGGCCCTTGCCGGTGAACTGCCTGGCGTAAGAAAATCTAGCTGGTAAATGAGGTACGCTCATGTCTGTCATAGATCCTATTGCAGATTTATTGACTCGAATTCGTAATGCATACAAAGCTATGCATTCAACTGTTTCTATTACTCCCAGCCGCACCCGCGAGGCGCTGCTCAAAATATTGAACGAAGAGGGCTATATCAATGGATATGCCCTTGAGAATGATGCCTTACTGGTTAATTTGAAATACCATGAAAATAAGGCTGTCGTTGCCGGCTTGAAGAGAATCAGCAAGCCGGGTCGTCGTATTTATGTGGGTGCAAAGAGCATTCCTTCTGTGCAAAATGGTCTTGGAATTTGCATTTTGTCCACCTCCAAGGGTGTGCTCGAGGGAAAACAGGCTGCCGAAATCGGCGTTGGCGGCGAACTTCTTTGTGAGATTTGGTAGGAGATCGCTATGTCTCGAGTAGGAAAAATGCCGATCAGCATCCCTGGTGGTGTTGATCTTAAAATCGCGGAAAGCGGGATTGAAGTGAAAGGACCCAAGGGGGTTCTTACTCTTGCCAATCATCCTGCCATCGCAGTCAGTGTCGACAATAATACGGTTTCCGTTAATCCTGTTGACGACAGCCGGATCGCCCGCCAGCAGCATGGCTTGCGGAGAACACTGCTTGCCAATGCCGTGACCGGCGTCACCAGCGGATTCGAGAAGACTCTCGAAGTCATTGGCGTTGGTTACAAGGTCAACGTTCAGGGCAATACCGTAGTGCTGAATGTCGGCTTTTCTCATCCGGTCAACTTTGCGTTGCCCGCCGGAATTCAGGCCAAGGCCGAAGGCAGCAAGCTTACCATCTCCGGATGTGACAAGCAGGCTGTCGGCGAAGTCGCGGCTCAGATTCGCCGGGTTCGTCCGCCTGAGCCATATAAGGGCAAGGGTATCAAATATACCGATGAGACTATCCGTCGCAAGGCCGGCAAATCCGGCGGCAAGAAATAGGATAAGCTATGAAATTATCAAGAGATGAAGCCCGTAAAAAACGCAAGATGCGGATTCGTAAAAAGATCAACGGTACGCCTGAAAGGCCTAGACTTGTTGTTTTTCGCTCCAGCAAGCATATTTACGCGCAGATAATTGACGACTTGGCCGGCGCAACATTGGCATCCGCTTCAACACTGAGCCTCGAAGGCGACAATATTCGTCTGACTGTCGAGAATGCCAAGCTGGTAGGAAAGAAGGTTGCCGAAGAAGCGATCAAGAAGAGCATCACTTCCGTGGTCTTTGATCGCAACGGCTTCGTATACCATGGCCGGATCAAAGCCGTTGCCGATGGAGCCCGAGAAGGCGGCTTAAATTTTTAATCGAGGACATCCATGCAACAAAACGAATTTGAACTCATTGAGAAAATTGTCTATCTCAATCGCGTCGCCAAAGTTGTCAAGGGTGGCCGTCGATTCAGCTTCAGCGCATTAGTCGTTGTCGGTGACGGAAAGGGAACGGTTGGGTTCGGCCTTGGTAAGGCCAACCAGGTTCCCGATGCCATCAAGAAGGCCACCGACAGGGCTCGCAAGGATATGCAGAAGGTTGAACTTCTCGATGGTACCATCCCTTACGAAGTACTGGGGAATTTTGGCGCAGGTCACGTAATGCTCAAACCTGCCTCGGCAGGTACCGGAATCATTGCCGGCGGGCCCGTCCGTGCCGTCATGGAAGCCGCTGGCGTTCATGACATCCTGACCAAGGCCATTGGAACGAACAATCCGCACAATGTGCTTCGCGCTACATTCGCCGGACTTCGTTCCCTGCGCAGCGCCGAACTCGTCGGACGGATGAGAGGCAAAACTCTCACCATCAAGAGAAAATAGGTGAAGTTATGATTAAGATCAAACTGACTAAGAGCCTCATCACCCAGAGCCCCGTGCAGAAAAGAACTGTAAAGGCTCTTGGTTTTACCAAGCTCAACCAGGTCCGCACTCTTCCCGACAATGAATGTGTTCGAGGGATGATCAATAAAGTCAAGCATCTTGTAGAGGTTATTCAATAATGAACCTGCATGAATTGTATCCATATCCCGAGGAACGCGCCAAGGTGAAAAGATTGGGCCGCGGCACTGCTTCGGGCCAGGGCGGAACTTCAGGCAAAGGTCACAAGGGTCAGAATGCCCGCACTGGTGGCGGTGTACGCGCAGGGTTTGAAGGCGGCCAGATGCCCCTTTATCGCAGACTGCCGAAGCGTGGCTTCAAGAACCCTTTTCGCGTCACCTACCAGACCCTCAATCTCTCGACCGTTTATTCCGCCTTTGCAGATAAGGCCGAAGTGCTGATCGAAGATTTGTATCTGTCCGGTCTTGTTGATCGCGATCAGCCGATCAAGATTCTTGGCGACGGTGAAGCTGTCAAGGCGCTCAAGATCACTGCTCACAAGTTCAGCAAGCAGGCTGTGGAAAAAATCACTGCAGCAGGTGGCGAAGCCATTTCGATCGAAGGATAGTAATGTGAGTATATCCAAAGGCGCAAACACGGGTATGTCAGAGCTGAAAAGCAAGTTTTTATGGACTTTTCTCCTGTTGGCTGTTTTCCGAGTAGGTGTTCATCTGCCGATACCAGGTGTTGACGGGAATGCTCTAGCAGATTTTTTTGCCAACGCACAAAACACCCTTTTCGGGCTGTTCGATATGTTTTCGGGCGGCGGCTTGATGAATCTGTCCATATTTGCACTTGGGATTATGCCTTACATCTCCGCTTCGATCATCCTGCAGCTTTTGACAGTGGTCAGTCCTGAACTCAAAAGGCTGAGCAAGGAAGAAGGCGCTGCGGGGAAGAAGAAAATTACCCAGTATACGCGATATGGAACGGTGTTGATATCCGTGATCCAGGGTCTTGGAATCTCCATTGGTGTTGAAACGATGACAAGCCCCACTGGGGCTTCCATTGTTTACATGCCGGGCTGGGGATTTCGGCTCATCACCGTTCTGACTCTTACCGCAGGCACTGTGTTCATCATGTGGCTGGGGGAAAAAATCACGGAGAAGGGGATCGGCAACGGTATCAGCCTGATCATCTGCGCTGGTATCATCTCCGGTCTGCCCAGCGGTATTGGGAAGTCCTACCGGCTTTTCACGGCCGGTGACGTTTCCCTTTTTACGGTACTGCTGGTTGTCGTCGTCATGGCTGGGGTTCTGGTAGGCATCACTTTCATGGAGCGTGCCCAGCGCAGGATTCCCATCCATTACGCCAAACGAATGGTCGGACGGAAAATGTATGGAGGGCAGACGAGTCATCTGCCGTTGCGGATAAATACGGCAGGAGTCATCCCGCCCATTTTCGCATCTTCGATCCTGATGTTTCCCGCGACGATAGCCAACTTTTCAAATGTTGAAATATTGAACAAGATGTCTGATTATTTCAGGCCAGATTCAATTATTTACAATATTTGTTTCGTTGCATTCATCGTATTTTTCTGCTTTTTTTATACGGCGATTGTTTTTGATCCCAAGGAAATTTCCGAAAATCTAAAGAAACAAGGGGCTTTTGTCCCTGGTATTCGCCCTGGGTTCAAGACGAACGAGTATATCGACAAGGTTTTGACCCGTTTGACTTTATGGGGAGCTTTGTATATCTCGCTCGTCTGTGTTTTGCCCATGGTCCTTATGAAGCAGTTCAATGTCCCCTTTTATTACGGTGGAACATCCCTGCTGATTGTTGTCGGTGTGGCCATGGACACCATGTCTCAGGTACAGTCGCATCTCATTTCGGGACGATATGACGGCCTGCTTGCCAAGGCAAAAATCAAGGGCAGGCAAGGTTGAAAAAACATAGGGGCATTTTCCTGAAAAATACGCAGGAAATTGCCGTCATGCGAGAAGCCAACCGGATAGCGGCCAACATTCTCAATGAAGTTGGCTGCTTGGTTGCCCCCGGAGTAACGACCTGGGAATTGGAAGAAAAAGCTATAGAGCTGTGCGCTGCTTTTGATGTTATTCCAGCATTCAAGGGCTATCTGGGATTCCCATATGCCCTTTGCTGCTCCGTCAACGAAGAGATCGTGCATGGATTTCCGTCCAAGCGAGAACTTCTTGAGGGTGACATAGTATCCATTGATTTTGGCGTTAAGTTTCAGGGTTTTTACGGAGATACCGCAAGGACCTTTCCTGTAGGAAGCATCAGTGAGGGCGCGGCCCATTTACTGGAAGTCACCTTGGATTCCCTCAAATTGGGAATCGAGCAGGCCGTTCCGGGAAATGACCTTTACGATGTTTCACGGGCTGTACAGGAACGGGTTGAGGC
Organism: Desulfomicrobium norvegicum; assembly: GCF_900114595.1. NCBI lineage: Bacteria > Pseudomonadati > Thermodesulfobacteriota > Desulfovibrionia > Desulfovibrionales > Desulfomicrobiaceae > Desulfomicrobium > Desulfomicrobium norvegicum. Next base: position 237,511 of record NZ_FOTO01000003.1, read on the forward strand.
TCAAGGGTTTTCCGTTATAAAGCGATTTGTTGGTCATGGAATCGGCAGGATGCTTCATGAGAAGCCAGAAGTCCCCAATTTCGTGCCCAAGAATAGCTCAAGATTGCCTTTGAAGCCGGGAATGGTGATTGCCATTGAGCCAATGGTTGCAATTGGTACCGACCAAGTCGAAATCCTCTCCGACGGTTGGACCGCAGTAACCAAAGATCGAAGCCTATCTGCTCATTTTGAACATTCGGTGGCCATCACCAAGGACGGACCATTTATTCTCAGCCAAATGTAAATTGGCTTGAGTTTCAATTGAAAATCTTCGGGGGATTCAATGAAAGTTAGACCTTCAGTTCGCAAAATTTGTCCCAAATGCAAAGTTATCAAGCGCAAAGGCGTGCTTAGAGTGATTTGTGACAATACGCGGCATAAACAAAGACAGGGTTAAGGATAGGGGGATATTGTGGCAAGATTAGTTGGTGTAGATTTGCCGAGAAACAAAAGGCTAGATATTGCATTGACATATATTTATGGCATCGGCCGAGCTACAGCTCTTAAAATCCTTGATGCTACAGGTATTGATTGGACTAAAAACAGTGACGATCTCACTAGTGATGATATCAACACGCTTCGTAAAGAATTGGAAGCCAGTCATAAGGTCGAAGGCGATTTGCGCCGTGAGATCGTGGCCAATATCAAGCGTCTTATGGATATCGGTTGCTACAGAGGTTTGAGACATAGGCGCGGCTTGCCATGTCGTGGTCAGCGCACGCATACCAATGCGCGCACTCGTAAGGGCCCACGCAGAGCCATTGTTGGTAAGAAGAAAAAGTAACTGGGTGGAGACAGACAAATGGCAAGACCGCAGAGAGTAATAAAGAAAAAGGAAAAGAGAAATATCCCTACGGGTATTGCTCATGTGAACAGCACCTTCAATAATACGATTATTACCTTCACTGATCCGACGGGTAACGTAATCAGCTGGGCGAGTTCCGGCGCTTCCGGTTTCAAGGGTTCCCGTAAGAACACCCCTTTCGCTGCCCAGAAGGCCGCTGAAACTGCCGCCCGCAAGGCCATGGAGTGCGGAATGCGCTCTGTTGGCATTCTTGTGAAGGGACCTGGCTCTGGACGCGAGTCCGCAATGCGTGCAATCAATGCTGTAGGTTTGCGTGTCGCTTTCATCCGCGACGTGACTCCCATTCCGCATAACGGCTGCCGTCCGCCCAAACGTCGTAGAGTATAGGGGGAATTTACCTTGGCTAGATATACAGGCCCTAAGTGCAGAATATGCCGTAGAGAAGGCGGAAAGCTCTTTCTCAAAGGCGATAGATGTTATACTGATAAGTGTGCTTTCGAACGTCGCGCCTACGCGCCCGGCGATCATGGAAAGGCTCGCAAAAAACCCAGCGATTACGCCTTGCAGCTTCGCGAGAAGCAGAAAGTAAGGAAGATGTACGGTATTCTTGAAGGTCAGTTCCGCAGATATTTCGAGGAAGCTGAGCGCCGCAAGGGAATCACCGGTACCAATTTGCTGATGTTGCTTGAAACGCGTATTGACAACGTTGCGTACAAGCTCGGCTTCGCCAATTCGCGCAGCCAGGCTCGTCAGATGGTTCGCCATGGTCTGTTCACGCTCAATGGACGTCGCGTCAATGTGCCTTCGATTCAGATGAAGTCCGGTGATGTTCTCGAGGTGCGTGACCGTACCAAGAAGAACCTTGTCATCACCGAAGCTTTGGAAGTTGTCGCGCGTCGCGGCGTACCTGCATGGCTTGAGATTGATGCTCCTGCCTACAAGGGATCCGTAAAGGCTCTTCCCACCAGGGAAGATATCACGTTCCCCATGACAGAGCAGTTGATTGTCGAACTCTACTCCAAATAAAGGGCGGTAAACATGAGTTCTACGTATAGCGGAGACAAAAAAGTTTACGTCCGAAATTGGGCAGAGCTTGTCAGGCCGGAACAACTTGAAAAAGATCCGAAGTGCAATGATATGTACGGTCGATTCGTGTGTGAGCCTCTGGAAAGAGGTTTTGGCACTACGATCGGAAACGCATTGCGCCGGGTTCTTCTTTCTTCTCTTCAGGGCGCGGCTCCGGTGTCGGTCAATATTCAGGGCATCCAGCATGAATTCACGACCATTCCCGGCGTCAATGAAGACGTCACCGACATAGTTCTGAACTTGAAACAATTGCGTGTGGCTATGAACACTCCCGAGCCACAGCGGGTTCAGCTCATCGCCAATGCCAAAGGCGAAGTCACGGCGTCTGCAATTGTTGAAAATCAGCATATTAAGATACTCAATCCTGAGTTGCATATCGCGACTCTGTCCGAAGATATCGATCTGGTCATGAACCTCGAGTTTCGCATGGGCAAGGGATATGTCCCCGCCGAGATGCACGAGGACTTGGACAGCGAGATCGGTGTTATCACCCTTGACTCGAGCTTTTCCCCCATCCGTAAGGTTGCTTACGCAGTGGAGCAGGCTCGTGTCGGGCAGATGACCAATTATGACAAATTGATCATCGAGGTTTGGACCGACGGTTCCATCACTCCGGATGATGCCTTGGCTTTCAGCGCCAAGATTCTGAAAGAGCAGTTGACTGTTTTCATCAATTTCGATGAAGGCTCGGCTGATATCGAGAAGGCCAAATCCAAGCCCCAGGACAAGATCAACGAAAATCTCTTCAAGAACATCGAAGATCTTGAACTTCCCGTAAGAGCTAGCAACTGCCTCAAAAGCGCCGGCATCCATATTGTTGGCGAACTGGTTCAAAAGACCGAGGCTGATCTGCTGAAGACCAAGAATTTCGGTCGCAAGTCTCTTGAAGACATTCGCCGGGTTCTTGAGAGCATGGGACTGGATTTCGGAATCAGAGTCGATAATTTTGACGAATTGTACCAGGATTGGTTAAAGAGGAACGAAGAAGATGAGGCATAGAAAAGCTGGTCGAAAACTGGGTCGCACGTGGGAGCACCGCAAGGCCCTGATGAAAAATATGGCTCGCTCTTTGGTAGAACATGAGCGGATTCGTACGACTGAAGCCAAAGCCAAGGAACTGAGCATCTTTGCTGACAAGCTCATCACGATGGCACTTCAGGATACCCTGCATGCTCGCAGGCAGGCCTTTACGGTTCTGGGAAGCCATCACAGTGTAAAAAAGCTGTTCGATGAAATTGGTCCCCGCTTCAAGGAAGTTCCCGGTGGTTACACCAGAGTCGTCAAGTTCGGTATTCCTCGTGTTGGCGACAGCGCCCCCATGGCTCTTATCGAATTCACCCGTTTGAGCGACAAGTTTGCTGAAACAGCCGGTTCCGAGGCCGCAGCCCCGGAAGCTACTGAAGAAGCTTAGACAGACATAAATAAATAAGGCAGCCTGGCTGCCTTATTTTTTGCCATGATGCATTGTTTTTATCTATACTAGGAATGGGTATATATGGATATTCGCAAAATTGAGGCATTTTCAAAGGTTTACGAACACTGCAGTTTCTCCAAGGCGGGAAAGTCGCTGTACCTTTCTCAGCCGACAATCAGTGCTCATGTTGCTTCGCTGGAGCAGGAACTTGAAGTGCAGCTTTTTGACCGAATCGGCCGCAGTGTCGTTCCTACAAAAGCCGGGGAAGTGCTCTATGAGCATGCCAAAAAGATTTTTGAAGCCTCCGAATTGGCGATTTCCGAGCTTAGAAAGCTTCAGGATCGCATTACCGGCAAACTCGATCTGGGCGGAAGCACCATTCCTGCAAATTACATCATGCCGGAAATTCTTGCAAAATTTTGGCAGAAATACCCGGAAGTGATAATGGATTTGCGCATAGGCGACTCCGAGGATATCGTTACGCAAGTACGTGACAACGCACTAATGCTTGGGGTGGTCGGCGCTGTTTTTGAATCTCCCGACCTTCACTATGAAAAGATTGCGAGCGATTCCCTTGTCCTGGCCATGACTCCGGCACTCTACGCAAAACATCGCCATCTTTCGGAGGATGATCTTTTGCGAGCCCTGCCATGGGTGATGCGCGAGGAAGGCTCCGGGACGCGCGTGGCCATGGCCGAGAGCATCGCCAAGTTCGGTATCGACATTCATTCCTTGCGGACGGTCATCATGGTTCGCAACGCCGGTGCCATGTCTCGCTGTCTTTCTGCCGGCATGGGCGCTTCCATCACCTCCGCCATCACCATCCACGACGAGCTTGCGACAGGAGCCTTGGTGGCCGTTGACCTTCCCGGTTTGCAGATGGAGCGGTCCTTCCATGTCGTTTTCAACAGGAAGAGATCCCTGTTTCCTGCTGCCATCAAGCTGATAGAATTTTTAAAGAACAACGCCCAGAACATCGCTGTGAGGTCTAAACCGTGAAAAATACGCCACTGGTTCAAACGGTAAGCGCAGCAGGTTGAGCTGCCAAATTGGCTCCAGGGGACTTGGAGCAGGCATTGCTTGGACTGAATTTCGAGAGTGATGAGCGGATTCTCGCCGGAATGGGAAACAGCGAGGACGCAGCCATCGTGCGTTTTCCCGACGGCAAGGCGTTGGTTCAGACTCTGGATTTTTTTACGCCTATCGTGAACGATCCGTTCAGGTTCGGCCAAATCGCGGCGGCCAATTCGCTTTCCGACGTCTATGCCATGGGCGGTGTTCCGTATGTGGCCATGAACATCGTGTGTTTTCCCATTGCGACCATGGATGTTTCCATACTGCGCGAAATCCTGCGCGGCGGGCTGCTCAAGGTCCAGGAGGCCGGAGCCATGCTGGTTGGCGGACACAGCGTCCAGGACAAAGAGATCAAATACGGATTGTCGGTCTCAGGTTTTGTCGATCCCGACAGATATGCCACTAACGCTGGCCTGCGCCCTGGAGATGTCCTTATTTTGACCAAGCCCATCGGCACAGGCGTTTTGGCAACGGCCATCAAAGGGAATTGGGAGGGATGTGACGGATTTGAGGATGATGTGTACCGCTGGGCGTCACGTCTCAACCGTGTTCCGGGTGAAGCGGTTGCCAGATTCAGGCTCAAGGCCGCAACGGACATCACCGGTTTCGGTCTTGGGGGGCATGCTCTTGAGATGGCCACAGCCTCGGATTGTTCCATATCGATAGACGTCTCTTCCGTGCCCATCATGGATCACGCCCTTGATTTGGCCCGGGTAGGTCTTTTGCCCCTTGGCAGTCACGCCAACAAGCATTTTTGCCACAAGACGGTTGAAGCCTCGTCCGCACTTGATCCCGTGTTGCTTGATCTTATGTATGATGCGCAGACTTCAGGCGGAATGCTCCTTGGCGTGCCGCCTGAGTTGCTCGGTGACGTGCGTGCGTGGCTGCGTGATGGCGGCGAAATGGCGGCCGAGATCGGGGTCGTGGAGCCGCCGCGCGGCGATGGGAAACGGCTTTTGCTGTGTTGAAAGTTGTTATCCATCAGGCCGGAGCAATTGCGGTTGCCGCTCAGGCCAAGCCTGGGCAGTCTTTTTTGCACCTGCTTTTTGAGACCGGCATCAGCCAGGGCCGTGAGCTGTGCGCAGGTACGGGGCTTTGCGGCAAGTGCAGAATCCGCTTTCTGGACTCCCCTCCCGCGCCGTGCGCGGATGATCAGTCGAGGCTTGACGTCGAAGAACTGGAGCAAGGTTGGAGACTGGCCTGCAAGCATGTGGTGCTGGAGTCGTGCGGCATCGAGGTGCCCGACTTTGCTCCAGCGACGCTTGCCGGCTCGCGAGGTGAGTCCCTGGCCGTTGATATCGGCACGACTCGCATAAAATGGTCGCTGAGTTCCAAGGCTGGGCACAGTCCTGAGTTTGCCACGATCAATCCGCAGATGGGCGTCGGCAGCGAAGTCATGTCCCGGCTCAGATACGCGCTCTCTTCGGATTCGGCACGCGCCCATCTGCGTCAGTCGGTCATCCGGGTTCTCGGGGATTTGGTGCGTCGCAGCGGTGCCGTTTCTCTGGCCGTGTGCGGCAACAGCACCATGATCGCGACTCTTCTGGATGTTCCGCTCGGAGGGTTGGCCTACGCACCCTACAGCCTGCCCTGGCAGGGCGGCGAGACGGTCAGCATTGATGGCGACTTGCCTGCCGCCTATATCCCGCCATTGCTCAGCCCTTTTATCGGGGCCGACATCAGCGCGGGTCTGGCCCATATTTCAACTCTTGAGCCGGAATATCCGTTTCTCCTTGCCGACCTTGGCACGAACGGGGAATTCGTTCTGGCGCTTGATGTAGAGCATTTTTTTGCATGCAGCGTTCCCATGGGACCGGCCATCGAAGGCGTGGGCCTGTGCTGCGGAGCCACGGCCGGTGAACGTGTGCTCAGTCGCGTCGCCCTCGGCCCCTCGGGGCTGCAATGGGTCGGTACGCCCTTGAGCGGGATCTCCGGAACTGGCTACGCCTCGATCTTGGCTTTGCTGCGGCGTCTTGGCGTGCTCGATGAGGCCGGCCATTTTCAAGCCGCGACGATGCCTTTGGCCCGCAAGATATCAGAACGCATTCGTACGCACCGGCTCGGTCGTATCCTTGACCTTGAACCGGGGGTATTCGTGGCGGAGCGTGATATCGAAGAATTTCTCAAAGCCAAGGCGGGAGTCAACGTGGCCCTGCGCAGCCTGGTCCGGCGCGCGGGATTGCTGGAAGGTGACGTGGCGCGGATTTATCTGGCCGGGGCGCTGGGAGAACACGCAGATCCCTCTGACTTGATTACGCTTGGGTTCTTGCCGGAGGCTTGGCGCGAAAAAATCGAGGTGGCCGGGAACACGGCCCTGGCGGGAACTGTTCTGGCGCTGGAGCGGGAGGATATCCGTGCCTGGCTGGCCTGCTTGCCCGGCCGGGTGGTCGTGGAAGGTCTGGTGGAAAGGGAGGATTTCGGTTCCGCCTTCATGCAGGCCATGCGTTTTGCCTGGGTTTGAAGGGCAAGGCGGCGAAAAAGTTCAAGTCAAGCCCCCGGTGATCGGGGGCTTTCGTTTTACAATCGGGCCTGAATTGCTTCGTGAATGCGCCGCGACGCAAGCTCGTCGCCAAGATACCCGACCCGTACCGAGACTTCGGTAGTGGTGGAGCTTTGGGCAGTAAGCGATATCCAGACATCCCTGTCCCCGTCCACGACCTTGACCGAAGCCTTGCTGAGCTGCTTTTGCCTGTCTTGAACGGGCAGCCCAAGAGCTTCGCAACCGGCCAGTGTGGCCTGATACGTGGTGTCCAGATTGGCGTTGTAGGTTCGCTGCAACATCCCAGCGACATACGTATATGTTCCGACGGCTGCCGCCCCTCCGACTACCAATGCCGCACATCCTGTGCTTAACAGTACGAGAATAATCAATAAATTTTTGAGGGCTTTCATATGTTCCTCCGTGATTTTCGCTGCTGTCTACGTGTTTTTGGCGATAAAGAAAAGCGCGCTCATTCCAGAGACAGGATATCCTGCACGGCCAGTTCGATCTGTTGCAAGCCGTTGAATTTCGACAGGCGCGGTGTGTAGGCGATTTTAATCTGCCTGCCCGTGAAAGAGGCATCCTGCCAGCGTTCGCCCTGTCTCCAGGCCACGGCGCGCATGTTTGTGCCGTCACTTGAGTCGGACAGATGCAGCTCCAGATGTTTTTTCTGGCTGAAAAAACGGTGCTTGAGTATGTTCAGGGGCGGAGAAAGGAAAATAGGTCTGGGGTTGCCTTGGCCGAAGGGCTGAAGCAGTTCGAGTTCCTTGAGCAATGTGGCCGTGATCAGGGCGAAGGGCAGTTCCGCGTCCAGTTCAAGGACCGGCGGGGCCGGGTTGGATCCCAGTTGCTCTTCCACGGCCCAGGCAAAAAGGTTTTTCAGATTCGCCAGTTGGAAGGGTTCCAGCTTGAGTCCCGCTGCCTGCCGGTGTCCGCCAAATTTGTAGAGGCACTGCTTGCAGGACAAGAGGGCCTGGTACAGGTCGAAGGCGGGAGTGGAACGGCCAGAGCCTTTGAAGATTCCGTTCTCCTTGGTCAGGATCAGGCACGGGCGATGAAAGCGCTCCACGATGCGTGAGGCCACGATGCCGATGATGCCTGAGTGCCAGTGTTCGGAATGCAGCACCAGACCAGGCAGGTGAAGCTGCGACTCGGCCTGGGCGATGGCTTCTTCAAGGATGCGCTGTTCTTCGAGTTTGCGTTTGGCGTTGAGCTTGTCGAGCTTTGTGGCGAGTTGCCTTGCTTCTTCCGGATCTTTCGCCAGCAGCATGCGGACGGCAAGATCCGGATCGCCGATGCGGCCCGCGGCATTGATGCGGGGCGCAAGAGCAAAGCCTATGGAGCCCGTGCCCACATTGTCGTCCGGCGCAAGACCGCTGATTTCTTTCAGAGCCTGGATGCCGGGACGGCGTCCTTCCTTGATCAGCAGAAGGCCGTTCTTGACCAGAATTCTGTTCTGTTCATCCAGGGGGACAACGTCGGCGACTGTGCCCAGGGCGACCAGGTCAAGAAAATCGCGGATGTCCGCCGCGGCCCCGGGGAGGAGGCGGTTGACCGCGCCCATGAGCAGAAAGGCCACTCCGACTCCGGCAAGGTTCTGAGTGGGCCATCCTTCGAGCTTGGGGTTGATGATGACTTCGGCTTCGGGCAGTTCCTGGCCGGGCAGATGATGGTCGGTGACGATGACCTGCATCCCAAGCGCCCTGGCTTCGCGAATCTCCTCGTTGTTGGCGATGCCGCAATCGACGGTCAGCAGAAGTCCGATCCCTTGGGCTGCCAACTCGCGGATGCCATCCACATGCAGCCCGTAACCGAAGTCCAGTCTGTCGGGGATGTAATGACTGATTTCAACGCCCCGCCGGGCCATGAAGTCCTTGACCAGCGTTGTGGCAGTGATTCCGTCCACATCGTAGTCTCCCCAGACAGCGATCCTGCGGTTTTCCTCGACGGCCTTGCAGATCAGAGCCGCCCCGGCTTCGATGCCGGGCCATTTGTCCAGCGGATGCAGATAGCGAAGCCCGGGGCTCAGAAATTTGTCCATGTCGGATTCGTTGGCCAGACCGCGCAGGGACATCAGGTGGACCAGCAGGGGGCTCACTTCAAGGCGTTCGGCGATGTCTCGCTGTTGGGCGGGGTTTTGAGCGGCTTCGGGAGCCGGAGCTTTGAGTTTCCAGGCGGCCTGGGTATCTGACATAAGTTTCATGCTTCCGGAAAATTGGGGTGACGTGCTTTGACATCCACGGGTTACAAAGTATAATTGTTTTTTCCTCAACTGCAAGAGCTTTGATTTCTTGAGTTTTTAAATCTGATCAAAATGACCGTAATTGTTGCGTAACTTATATCGGAAGGACCCATGGAAAAATCGTTTCGCCCCATCACTCTTGACGGGCAGAAAGAATATAACCGGCGTCTGGCGCAGTGCGCCCAGAAGCCGTCGGATTACAGTTTCATCAACCTCTGGGGCTGGGGCCGGGAGTACGGCCTGGAGTGGTCTTTCAGGGATGACTACGTACTCATCAGGCAGACTTTTCCGCAGACCATGTACTGGGCTCCGGTCGGTGATTGGGAGAAGGCCGACTGGGCCGCCTTGCAGGACGATCTGCCGCAGAGCACCTGTTTCATCCGCATCCCCGAGGAATTGAAGCTCATCTGGGAGCAGCGGTTGCCTGGGGTTGAGGTGGAGGAGTGCCGGGAACACTGGGATTATCTGTATGATGTTGGTGAGTTGACCGAACTCAAGGGCCGAAAATTCCACAACAAGAAGAATCTGCTCAACCAGTTCATGCGCGACCATGACGCGAAGTTCGTGCCTCTGGATGAAAAAACCGTGGAATTCGCTCTGGCCCTGCAGACGGATTGGTTCTTGTGGCGCAACAGCGAAAACGATCAGACCCTGGACGCGGAAAACCGGGCCATCGTCAAGGTCATGCATGACTGGTCAAGGCTGGAAGGACTTATCGGCGGCGGACTTGTGGTCGATGAAAAGATGATCGCCTACACCATCGCGGAGGCTCTGGACGATACGACCGTGGTCATCCATTTTGAGAAGGGATGCCCTAATTTCAAGGGGGTGTACCAGGCCATCAACCAGATTTTTCTGGAGCGGTGCTGCCAGGGTTTTCAGATCGTGAATCGTGAGCAGGACCTTGGCGACGAAGGGCTGCGCAAGGCCAAGCTCAGCTACAACCCGGTGGAGTTTCTGAAGAAATACAGGGTCTGCATGCGCGGCGGCCTAAGCTAGTCCTCTTTTTCCCAGTATCCGCAATCCTTGACCGGGCAGGCCAGGTGCACTCCTCTGGCCTTGGTCTCCTTGCGCACCAGAATCTTGGATTCGCACAGGGGACAGGGCTTGGCTACAGGAAAGTCCCAGACCGCGTAATCGCATTTGGGATATTTGCTGCAGGAATAGAAGGGCTTTCCGCGGCGGCTGTTTTTTTCGACCAGCTCGCCGTCACATCCGTCCTTGGGGCAGGCCACGTGGGTGCTTACGGACTTGGTGTGGCGGCAGGCGGGATAGTTGGAACAGGCCACAAATCTGCCGCCGGTCTTGGTTTTTTTGACCACCAGCCGTCCGTCTTCGCACTTGGGGCAGGGACCAAGTTCTTCGGGAGCCTCTTCCTTGACCAGTTCGATTTCTCCGGCGCTGTTGCGGATGTAGTTGCTGGTGAAGGAACAGGCGGGATAATTGGCGCAGCCCAGAAAGGTTCCGTTCTTGCCGAATTTGACCACCAGTCGTCCGTCCTCGCATTGCGGGCAGGACAGGCCGGTGTCCATGCCGGCCTTGACCTGGGTCATGTTCTCGCGGGCCTTGTCCAGGGTCGGGTTGAAGTCCAGGGTGAAATCCCGGAGCAGGGCGACCCAGTCCGATTCGCCCTCGGCGACATGGTCGAGGCTTTCTTCCATGCGCGCCGTGAATCCGGCGTCCATGAGGTGGGCGAAATGCTCCACCAGAAGATCGCAGACAATGACGCCAAGATCCGTGGGCTGGAAATGTTTTTCCTCGATGTGGACGTAGTCGCGCTCGGTCAGGGTCGAGATGATCGCCGCATAGGTCGAGGGACGGCCGATGCCCAGTTCTTCGAGCTTGTGCACCAGGGACGCTTCGGAGAAACGTGCCGGGGGCTGGGTAAATTTCTGTTCCTTGTGCAGTTTCTCAAGGCTCAGTTCCTGCCCGGCCACAAGTTTCGGCAGCAGGGCGCTCTGGCTGTCCGAGGATTGGGGCCAGATCCTCAGAAATCCGGGGAAGACGAGCCGTTCGCCCTTGGCGCGCCACAGGACCGGGCCGCTCTCAATGGTGGCTACCGTGTCCCAGAAGCGTGCGGAAGCCATCTGCGAGGCCATGAAGCGCTCCCAGATGAGCTTGTAGAGCTTGTACTGTTCGGGCGGCAGGTTGTTTTTGATGGAATCGGGAGTCAGGCTCGGATCGACGGGACGTATGGCTTCGTGCGCGTCCTGTGCGCTGCCCTTGCTTTTGTAGACTCGGGCCTCGGCGGGATAGAATTCCGGCCCAAGGGTGCTGATGATCCACTCGCGGGCGCCGTCCCGGGCTTCATCGGAAATGCGCACCGAGTCGGTACGCATGTAGGTGATGAGCGCCGTGGTTCCGCGTTCGCCAAGCTCCACGCCCTCATAGAGGCGCTGGGCCACGGACATGGTCCGTTTGGCGTTGAAGCCGAGCTTGTTGCTGGCGTCCTGCTGCAGGGTGGAAGTGATGAACGGCGGGCGCGGGTGGCGCTGGCGTTCCTTCTCGACGATGTTCTGGACCACGTAGGGCAGTCCGCTGACGCGGCTCTCCAGTGCCAGAGCCGTCTTTTCGTCGCCGATGACGGGCTTTTCCCCGTCCACTTTCCACAGGTCGGCATCGAAGGGCGGGGGCGTTTCGCCCTGGACCGTGATCTTGAAGAGCCAGTATTCTTCGGAGATGAAGGCCTGGCGCTCACGTTCGCGGTCCACGATGAGACGCAGGGCCACGGACTGGACACGCCCGGCGGACAGACCGCGTTTGACTTTTTTCCAGAGCAGCGGAGAAATCTTGTAGCCTACCAGGCGGTCCAGGATGCGCCTGGCCTGCTGGGAGTCAAAAAGGGGCTTGCGCAGTTCCGTGGGGTTGGCCAGGGCCTCTTTGACGGCCTTGGCCGTGATCTCGTTGAACTGAATGCGCTTCACGTTGGGGTTGGCCGTCCGGATGATCTCGGCCACGTGCCAGGCGATGGCTTCCCCCTCGCGGTCGGGGTCCGGGGCCAGATAGACCGTGTCCGCGGCCTTGGCGGCGGATTTGAGCTTGCTGACGACCTTGGCCTTGCCAGGGATTATCTGATAGTCCGGGGCGAAGTCGTTGTCTTCGTCAACGCCCAGGGTTTTGGTCGGCAGGTCACGCACGTGTCCCACGGATGCTTCCACTTCATACCCGCCGCCCAAAAACTTTTTGATGGTTTTGATTTTGGCGGGTGATTCTACGATGATTAAGTCCTTGCCCATAATGTTTGGGGGCTATATCCAGATTCCGAAGCGCAGGGCAAGGGATAATTCCCGCAAATCCCGAATGCTTCCCCGAGGCTGAATTTCAACCCGTCGGTATCCTTTTACAAAGATCATATGGAACCCATGTCCCCTACCTATCGAGCAGGATTCATCGCCCTAGTCGGGCCTCCCAATGCGGGAAAATCCACTTTTTTGAACAAGGTCCTTGGCGAAAAGATCGCCATTGTCTCTCCCAAGCCCCAGACCACCCGCACCAGCATCACCGGGATTCACACTACCGCCGAAGAGCAGATCATTTTTCTGGACACCCCCGGCGTCCATACCGCGCGCGGCAAGCTGAACCGTTTTCTGGTCGATGCCGCCTGGGGCGCTTTGCAGGAGGCCAACGGAGTCATCCTGTTCCTCGACGGCTCCCGCTATGCTGGCAACGAAAAAGCCCTGGAGCGTGACCTGCGTCCCCTGGCCGCCCGGATCGGTTCTCTTGGCGTTCCCATGGCCGTGGCCTTGAACAAGGTCGACCAGATCAAGCCCAAGGAGCGCCTGCTCGGACTTTTGGCCGACTGCGCCGAGCGTTGGCCCGGAGTGGAACTGGTGCCCATCTCGGCCCGCACCGGGGTTGGCGTTGACGCCCTTCTGGCCGTGATCCGCAACTTCCTGCCGCTCAGTCCGGCGCTCTTTCCCGAAGATCAGCTGAGCACGGCGTCGGTCCGGTTCATGGCCTCGGAGATCATCCGTGAAAAGCTTTTCCTGGCTCTGGACCAGGAGCTGCCCTACAACGTGGCCGTCGAAATCGAAACCTGGGAAGAATTGCCGGAACAGAACATGACCATGATCGGGGCCATGATCTATACGTCAAAAAACAGTCACAAGGGCATGATCGTGGGCAAGCAGGGGCAGAATCTGAAAGTTGTCGGCCAGCAGGCCCGGCAGGAACTCAAGACCTTGCTCGGCACGAAGGTGCATCTGGAACTCTGGGTCAAGGTGCGCGAAGGCTGGACCGAGGACGGTCAGTTCATGACTTCCCTGGGCCTTGGGTCCTAGGGCAGGGGGAGCATCCATGGATCAGCCAGGCATCACCGACCGGTGGCAAAAAGTTCTGGAGCAGATGGCCGCGGCCGCCCGCAGGGCCGGAAGGGACCCGGCCGACGCGCGTCTGCTGGCCGTCTCCAAGCTGCATTCCGCCCACGACATCCGGACTCTTTTCGAGGCCGGACAGCCCATGTTCGGCGAAAATTACGTGCAGGAGGCCCTCGGCAAGATGGCCATCCTGCCGCGTGAGATTTCCTGGCATCTCATCGGGCATCTGCAGACCAACAAGGTCAAGAGCGTGGTCGGCCGGTTCGACCTCATTCACGGGGTGGATTCCCTGAAACTGGCCCGCTCGTTGCATGGTCAGGCCGAAGCGATGGATGTGGTCCAGGACGTGCTGGTGCAGGTCAATCTGGCCGAGGAAAAGCAGAAAAGCGGCATTCTGGAGTCGGAGTTGCCGCCTTTGGCGGAATTTCTGGCGCGCGGCACGAATCTGCGCTGGCGGGGACTCATGCTCATGCCTCCTTTTTTTGATGATCCCGATCGGGCGCGTCCCTATTTCGCCCGTTTGAGGGAACTTGCCGAAACCTTGCGCACAGGCTTCGGCCTTGCCCTGCCTGAATTGTCCATGGGCATGACCGGGGATTTCGAGGCGGCTATCGAGGAAGGAGCGACCTTGGTGCGCATTGGCACCAGAATATTTGGAGAACGCGGCTCAAACTAACGGCCCTGGGGACGGATGTTTTATGGATCTGGCCACAATCATCGGAATTTTGGTCGCCTTCGGGCTGGTCATCGCCGCTCTGGGTGGTGACGGCTTTCTTTTTCTGGATTTTTCCTCACTGCTCATCGTGGTCGGTGGCACCATCGGCGCGGTGCTGGTGACCCATCCCCTGGAGAGCGTTCTTGGCGTGGCCCGCATCATCAGGAAGACGTTCATGTCCAAGGCCGACGACCCGGCGGCGCTCATCGCCCAGTTTGTCGACTACGCAACCCGGGTCCGGCGCGAGGGAATCCTGTCCCTGGAAGCGCACCTGAAGAACATTCCCGACGATTTTTTGCGCAAGGGCCTGCAATTGACCGTGGACGGCCTTGATCCGCAGCTCATCCAGGAAATCATGGAGACCGAAATCTCGTGTCTTGAGGAGCGCCACCTGAAAGGCGCCGAGATACTGCTGACTTTTGGGACCCTGGCACCCGGGATGGGCATGATCGGCACCATCATAGGCCTTGTGCTCATGCTCAAGCGCATGAACGACCCGAGCACCATCGGTCCGGCCATGGCCGTGGCCCTTTTGACCACCTTCTACGGCGCCATCCTCGCCAATCTCGTTTTCAACCCCATGGCTGGCAAGCTGCGGGCGCGCAGCCGCGAGGAAGTCCTGATCCGGACCATGATCCTGGAAGGGATCATGTCCATTTCCAGGGGGGAGAACCCGCGCATTCTCGAAGAGAAGCTGAACAGCTACCTGCCTCCCAAGGAGCGCAAGGTCAGGTCCTGAGTCTGGACGGGGGAAGAGCATGATCAGTAAGAGGGCGAAAACCGAGCAAGCGAAACCGGGGCTTCCGTCCTGGATGATCACCTTTTCGGATCTGGTCACCCTGCTGATGACGTTTTTTATTGTGCTCGTGTCCATGGCCTCCCTCACGGACATCTACAAACGCAAAGTCGCCATCGGTTCCGTTTCCGGTACCTTCGGCACTGGCGCGCCGAGCATGAGCGATCTGACCACGGTGGATACCAGGACCCAGGTCGACCCCGGGCCCATCAACGTTTTCAAGGATCTCTCGCCGGTCAAGGAGCATCTTTGGGAAGACCCGGACAAGGATCTGCGCTTCGAATCCAACCGCTTCATGCAGCGGCTGTCCATCGGGGCCGATGCCCTTTTTGCCCCAGGTTCCTCGGAACTCACGGAGAAAGGGCGGTCGCTTCTGGACCGTCTGCGTCCCGTGGTCATGGAAAGCGCCCATCCTCTTGGATTGTCTGGGCACGCCTCGGGCGGCATGGACGAATTTGGCCCTGACTATCTGGCCAAGCCGTGGATCAAGGTCGATTTCTCCTGGGAGCTCTCCCTGGCGCGGGTCATGGCCGTGTACAAGTATTTCGTCGAGACGGGCGTCGAGCCCGAGAAGCTGCGCCTGGAGGCTTTTGGCCGTTTTCGGCCACGCGTGACCACCGAGGACCCTGGCGAGAGGCTGACCAATCGGCGGGTTGAAATCACCCTGGATCGGCGTATCGGCAGCTGGAGCCATGAGATGGCGGCCCAGGCCGTGCGCGAAGACTCCGCTCAAAAGCCTACGGACAGCTACCGGATCAAGGATTTTCTGTTCCGCTTCGACCTGCCGGGAAAACCCTGATGGCACGCAGGAAAAAACGCGCCGAACTCGATTCGCCGGGATCGTCTTGGCTGGTCACCTTTGCGGATCTCATGACCCTGCTGCTGAGTTTCTTTGTGTTGCTTTTGTCCATGTCGTCCATGGACAAGTCCATACTGCGCGACGTGGTCTCCCACTTCGTGGGCGACATGGGGCTGGCTCCGAAAAAAGGGGCGGGCAAGCTGACGACCCGGTTCGAGTTCATGAATGTGATCATCGAGAACCCGGCCGAAGCCCTGCACGATCCGCAACGCATCAAGGATTTGCTTTTTCCGGACGAGGTCATGCCCGAAGGCATGGCCAGGAGCACCCTTGACGAGAATCTGCGAATTCTGGTGAGGCCCGAGGGAATCGCTCTCGTTCTCTCCGACGGTCTCCTTTTTGACGTTGGAGAAAGTGCCTTGACCCAGGACAGCCGCAAGCTTCTGTCGGAGTTCTCCCGCTTTCTGGCCACCGTGACCATGCCGATCAATGTGGCTGGATACACGGACAACGTCCCGGCGGGTCAAAAAGACAACTACATGCTGTCCTCGGAGCGGGCCATGTCCGTGCTGAGTTTCTTTTTGCAGCAGGGTTTCGATCCCGGGCGTTTTTCCGTTTCCGCCTACGGCGAGGCTTTTCCCCTGGGTGACAATACCACTCCGGAAGGCCGGGCCAAGAACAGGAGAGTGGAGATTTTACTCAAAACCACGGGAAGAACGTATCTTTAGGCCCGTTTTTCGCATGGATCAAAAAGGAGGAATATATGGCCGAAAAAAAAGCGGCGACACCGGAAAAGGTTGAAAAGAAAAAGGGCGGCAAGCTCAAGCTCATTATCATAGCGCTCGTTGTCCTTGGCGTTCTGGGTGGGGGTGGTTTTGCGGCGTGGAAGTTCTTTCTGCAGCCGAAGACGGCAGGGGAAACCGCCGAGAACGCAACCGCCGAAGGTGCCGAGGAACACAAGGCCGAGGCCGAGCAGGGCGGACAATTGGTGACTCTTGACTCTTTTGTGGTCAACCTGTCCGATCCCATGGGGCGTAGATACCTGAAAACCACGCTGGATGTTGAAGTGGCCAACGCGGCGGTGGCGGCGGAATTGACCGCGGCCATGCCCAAGGTCAAGGATACCCTGCTGCTCCTGCTTTCCAGCAAGTCCTTTGCCGATATCAGCAGCATGGACAAGAAGATCGAGCTGAAAAACGACATCGTCAGCCGACTGAACCAGATTATCGGCAAGAACAAGGTGCGCAATGTCTATTTTACGGAATTCGTGGTCCAGTAAGCGACTGGTAGGCAGCATATGAGCAAGATCCTCAATCAGGACGAGGTCGATGCCCTGCTCCGGGGAATCTCGGGCGGGGAGATCGAGACCGAAGAAGAGGTGGCCGTTGACACGAAGGGCTTCGTGGCCTTTGATCTGGCCAATCAGGACCGGATCATCCGCGGTCGCATGCCTGTGCTTGAGATCATAAACGACCGCTTCTCAAGACTCTGCACCAGCGCCTTGGCCAACACCATGCGCAAGCGGGTGGATGTGAACCCGATCTCCATCGACATGTCCAAGTTCGGGGATTTCATGCGCTCGCTGCCCGTGCCGACGAGCATCAACATCTTCAAGATCGACCCCCTGCGCGGCAACGCGCTGCTGGTGGTCGACACCAGGCTGGTGTTTTCCCTGGTGGAGAATTTTTTTGGCGGCGCAGGCAGCCAGCCCAAGATCGAGGGGCGCGATTTCACGCCCATCGAGCAGTCCATCATCGTCAAGGTGGTCAAGATCATCCTGGCCAACCTGGAAGACGCCTGGCGCCCGGTGCACGAGGTCAGCATCGAACTGCTGCGCTCCGAGATCAACCCGCAGTTCGCCACCATCGTCCCGCCCAGTGACGTGGTGGTGGTCATCTCTTTCGAGGTGGAACTGGAAAACGCCCTGGGGTCCATGGTTCTGGCACTGCCGTATGCCACCATAGAGCCCATCAGGTCGAAGCTGTATGCCGCCTTCCAGACCGAGCGTCTGGAAATCGACCATGCCTGGATTTCCCGTTTCCGGGACCGGCTCATGGAGACGCCCGTCGATCTGAACGTCACGTTCGGCACGACGCAGATCACCGGACGTCAGCTTCTCGACATGAAGGTCGGCGACATACTCATGCTGGACCAGGACGAGGACGACATGCTTTCGGGCCGGATCCACGGGATACTCAAATTTTTCGGACTTCCGGGTTTTGTCAAGGGAAACAAGGCGTTCAAGATCGTCAAAGAACAGGAACTCAATTACTAGGGGAACGGTATGGTCGAAGATCAGGACAAGCTGGCGGCGGAATGGGCCGCGGCCCTGGAACAGCAGGGTGAGGCGGAGGCTGGAGGCGGCGGGGCCGAGAAAGACCTGGCCGATGCCTGGAGTTCGGCGTTGCAGGAACAGGACTCCGGCGGCTCCGATCAGGCCCTGGCCGACGAATGGGCCAAGGCTCTGGCCGACGAGGAGGAGACCAAGATTCAGCATGAGAAGAAGCAGAAGCAGCTCGCCGCCCAGAGCAAGGATTTCGATTACAAAGATTTGACGGCGGAAGCCAAGGCGCCAAGGCCCGAAGGGCTGCGCAAGGACCTTGACTTCATCCTCGACATTCCGCTTGAGGTTTCGGCCCAACTCGGAAGCACCAAGCTGCTCATCAATGAACTGCTGCAGCTCGGGCAGGGCTCGGTCATAGAATTGAACAAGCTGGCCGGCGAACCTCTTGAGATACTGGTCAACGGCAAGCTCGTGGCGCGCGGAGAGGCCGTGGTCATCAACGAAAAGTTCGGGGTGCGTCTGACCGACATCATCAGCCCCATCGAGAGGGTCAAGCAACTTGGATAACGCGACTTTGACAGGCGCCGGTGCGGGACTAGGACTTGCATCGGTCAAAATGGCGGCGGCGTTGCTGCTTATTTTGGGGCTCATATTCCTTGCGCTCGCGCTCCTGAAGCGCTTCGGGCTGGCGGCACGGCTGCAGGGCAGGGGTTCCGGCGCCCTGAGGGTGGAGGAAAGAGTTGCCCTGGGTCCGCGCAAGCAGCTGGTGGTGGTCCGCTTCTTGAATAAGCTTCTGGTGTTGGGCGTCACCGACAACGGAATCAACTTGATAGCGGAGCACCAGGCAGACAATGAACCGATCCCGGATTTTCAGACCACACTGGACCAGGAAACTGGGGAGGATACTCCTTCCTAGCCTGATTTTCTGTTTTTTTCCTATTTTGCTCTTGGCCGCCGACGGGCCCAATCTTCCATCTCTTTCCTTGCAGCTTTCCAGCGGACAGGCCGAGCCCCAGAAAGTGGCCGTGGCTCTGGAGATCATGGCCCTGCTCACGATGCTGTCCATGGCTCCGGCCTTCATGCTGACGGTCACGTCCTTCACCCGCATCATCATCGTCTTCCATTTTCTTCGTCAGGCCATGGGAACCCAGCAGATGCCGCCCAATCAGGTGCTGGCCTCCCTGGCCATTTTCATGACCGTGGTCATCATGATGCCTACGGGACGCACCATCAACGATACGGCCCTGCAACCCTATCTCAAGGAAGAGATTGGCTACGGGGAAGCCTTGCAGCGGGCTGAAACACCGCTGCGGACTTTTCTTTTCAAGCATACCCGGGAAAAGGATCTTTCTGTATTTTTCTCGATAACTGGTCTTGAGAGGCCGAAAAACAAAGATGACGTGCCGACCATGGTTCTTGTGCCTGCCTACGTGATCAGCGAGCTCAAGACAGGATTTCAAATTGGATTTCTGATTTACATACCATTTCTCATCTTGGATATGGTTGTGGCCAGTATCCTTCTTTCCATGGGTATGATGATGCTTCCGCCCGTCATGGTTTCCCTGCCGTTCAAGATTCTTCTTTTCGTCATGGTGGATGGCTGGAATCTGATAATAGGCTCTCTTGTAAACAGTTTTATCTAGCCCCTGATCAGGAGTGGAGCATGACCCCCGAATTTGTCATCGGTTTCGCACGGCAATCCATTGAACTGACTCTGGTCATCGCCTTGCCCATGCTCGGCGTGGGACTGGGAGTGGGTGTTTTCGTGAGCATACTTCAGGCCGCGACACAGATTCAGGAAATGACCCTGACGTTCGTGCCCAAGATCATCGCCGTTTTTTTGGCGCTGCTCATATCCTTCCCCTGGATCATGGACAAGATGATCACATACACCCAGGAGATTTTCCTGAATTTTCCGCAATACATCAAATAGCCCGCCCCCCTACAGCCTCTGCCGCAACATTTCCGTCATGATCATGGCGCCGGCCTGGGCCACGTTCAGCGAATCGAATCCGCCCTGCATGGGAATGGACAGCTTTTCTGTGCAGCGCTTGCCCACATTGGGGCGCATGCCCTTGTCCTCATTGCCGAGTACCAGCACCGCCGGGAAATGCAGACGGGCCTGAAAGAGGTCCCGGCTTTCGGGTCCGGTGCCCGATCCATAGATTGCAAGTCCGGCCTCGGCGCACGCATCGAGTGCCCGGGCCAGATTGACCACCTGACACAGAGGGAGGCTGTCGAGCGCCCCTGCAGCGGCTTTGGCGGCCGCCGGGCCGATGAAGGCCGTGCGATCCTTGGGAAAGAGCAGACCGGCCCCGCCAAGGGCCAGTAGGGTGCGCGCCAGCGTGCCCACGTTTCCCGGGTCCTGAACCTGATCCAGGGCCAGGATGAGCGGAAACGTGCTCCGGCAGGCCCGGGCGATCAGTTCCTCCAATTCGACGAGCTGTCGGCCGCGCAGGCGGGCTACCACTCCCTGGTGATTTCCGGGATACATGCGGTCCAGGTCCGGGCGCCGCACTTTGCGGAAGCGCACCCCGAGTTCGCGGCATTTGCCGATCACGTCGCCAAGGCCCGCGGCATCTTCGGACAGGAACACCGTGTCCAGGGCTTCTGGCCGTGAGGCGAGGAGCTCAAGGACCGGTTTGCGGCCGGGAGTCAGGTGGGCATTGGTGTCGGATTTTTCGTGTGGTTGTTGATCCATGATGAGTCCCTGGTTCGGATTTGCAATTTGATTTTTTTTTCTGTAGCAGGTCAAAATGCTCGATCTCGCTCGCCCGTTTTGCTCGGGCCAGTGGCCAACTTGTGACCAGGAGATTGTTTTGACATTTCATATACGTGGAGTTCTGCTCCTTATCATGCTGGTCTTGGCGGGTTGCATGCCCGTCAAGAAAGCTCAGGGACCGTTCCCGGACGGTTCCGGCATGGCGAGTCAGAACGCCGAAAATATGCCGCCGCAGGATGCTGCGGTCAAGGAAGGCGCTCCGGAGGCCTGTGGTCCGGTCGACAATGTCGACCCGCTCGATGTCCTGCCGGATGGAGAAGAACTTCCCGACGCCGAATCCCTGTCCGCCGAGGAGCAGAAAATCCTCGATACGCAGATATCCTTTCATATCGGTCTGGATACCGAGGAAAACGAGGATGTCCAGCGCTATTTTCACTACTACACCCACGTTCAGCGGGGCACGATGACGGGTTGGCTCAAGCGGGCCCAGCTCTATCTGCCGCACATCCGGGAGCGCTTTCTGGCCGAGGGCTTGCCCGAGGACCTCATTTATCTGCCTTTTGCCGAGAGCGGCTTCAATCCTTTTGCCCAATCCCACGCTGGAGCGTGCGGCGTGTGGCAATTCATGCCCCGGACCGCCATCAACTACGGGTTGACCGTGGACAAATGGGTGGACGAGCGCCGTGATCCCCACAAATCCACCGAGGCCGCCATTGCCTACCTGAAGAAGCTGTACGGGGATTTCGGAGATTGGTCCCTGGCCTTGGCCGCCTACAATGCAGGCGAAGGCGCCATCGGCCGCGCCCTGAAAAAGACGGGCACCGAGGATTTTTTCAGCCTGTGCGAAGCCTCCGAGGATCTGAAGAAGGAAACCAAGCTGTACGTTCCCAAGTTCCTGGCCCTGGTCAAGGTTGCCAGGAATCTGGAAAAATTGGGTTTTGAACCTCTGGACATGGAGAAACGTTCCGCTGCTCCGGTCATGCTCAAAGTCAAGCCGGAAACGGATCTTTTGGCGCTGTCCCAAAGCGTGGGCATGGACTGGAAGTCTTTTCGGGAGCTCAACCCCTCTTTTCGCAAGCAGGAAGCGCCCCCCGGAAGGTCCGTCAAGGTCGCGGTCCCCGGCCATCTCGTGGCCAAGGCCCAGGATTTCCTGAAACGCCCCGTGACTGCAAGGCAGGTCCGCTACGCATCCCACAGGGTCAAGCCCGGGGACACCTGGTGGGGAATTTCCCGAAAGTACAATGTATCGGTGGCGGTCTTGCAGCAAGTCAACGATGTCAGCAGGACCAAGGCTCTCAAGGTGGGACAGGCGTTGCGCATACCCGGTCAGGGTCCGGCGTCCGATTCCGATTCAGTGGCTGATGCCAGAAAGTGGGCCTCCAAAAGAGCCAATTATCTGGTCCGCGAGGGAGACACGCTCTGGTCCATCGCCAAACAGTTCAAGACCGATCCGGCTTCACTGAGCAAGGCCAACGGCATCCAGCGTTCCGCGGTGCTGCGCGTCGGCCAGAAGCTCTATGTGCCCGATGCCGGCAGCGCCGAAGTCAAGATCGCCAAGGCCAGTGCTGATGCGGTGCGCACGAGGCTGGTCAACTACAAGGTTCGACCGGGGGATAGTCTGTGGGGTATTGCCAAGCGTTTCGGGGTGACCCCCTCCGACTTGCTGGCCTGGAACAACCTGGCGAAGAATGGTCATATCCGTCCGGGAGACCGGCTCAAGGTCTACCGCTGATACTCGCGCCCTTTACTCATTCAAACGGCAGGCTCCCGGGCCTGCCGTTTTCATTTTGACGACATCGCGACCGGCAGGTCGATGATGAACCTGGTCCATTCTCCCTCGGCCGTCTGCACGGCCATCATGCCTGCGTGCTCCTCGGTGATGATGAAGTAGGAAACGGAGAGTCCAAGCCCCGTGCCCTTGCCCACGGACTTCGTGGTGAAGAATGGTTCGAACACCCGTTTGCGCACGGATTCCGAAAGCCCTGGTCCGTTGTCTTCCAGTTCAATGCGCACCCACGGTGCATTTCTTCTCACTCGCAGCGTGAATTGCGGCCACTGTTCCGCCGGGTAGATCTTGTCGCCCATGGCCTCGGCTCCGTTGCGCAGCAGGTTCAGGAAGACCTGCTGCAGCTTGCTCGCCGAGCCCTGGATTTTGGGGAGATTGTCTTCGTATTCGCGGACGATGCGGATTTTTTTGAAATCGTAATTTTTCTTCAGGTCGTAATCGGTGCGGGCAAGTTCCAGTGTCTTGCCGAGAAGTTCCACGATGTTTTCCGGGGCCAGCACCGGTTCGCTCTTGCGGCTGAAACTGAGCATGTTGCTTACGATCTGCGCGGCTTGTGCCCCCGAACTGCGCACGGAGTTCAGCATTTTCGGAATTCCCCGTTTCTCAAGATAGCTTTGCAGTGCTTCAAGGGTGATGCCCGCTTCCTGCGCCGCCAATTCATTTTGCGGCAACGGCAGGAGGAGTCTGGTTTCCAGGACCTGGGCGTTGCCCATGATCGAAGCCAGAGGATTGTTGATTTCGTGGGCCATTCCGGCAGCCAGTCCGCCGACAGAGAGCATCTTCTCCGACTGTATCAGAATTTCCTCGATGCGGACCTTTTCGGTCACGTCGTCGATGCGGATGACCGCGCCTTCCACGCCGTTGGTGATCAGGGGGTAGATGGTCACGTCTTCGTACATGGTCTCGCCATGCTCCACCCTGCTCAATTTGCCTTCGAACAAGGGCTTCTTGCTGGCGATGGACTGGCGGATCTTTTTCATTCCGGACCCAAGCCATGGCACCACCTGGCCCAGAGGCCGACCTTGGGCCTGGGCTTCGCTCACGCCGGTCACCAGCGCTGCCTGCTGGTTCCATTGGGCGATGCGGCCGTCGGCATCCACTCCGATCAGCATGGACGGCATGGAGTTGATGATGTTGGCGAGCAGGGTGCGCAGGCGCTGGGTTTCCTTTGCGGCGCGGTTGCGTTCGGTTATGTCCACGAAGGATCCGATGATGCCTTGCGCGTTCTTGAGTTCATCAAAAAAAATCTGTTTGGCGAAGATGACTTCGCGCAGGTCGCCATTTCTGTCGCGGACTTTGGATTCGTACGTGCTTTTGCGGGTGTCCTGACGCAGGCTTTGGTCGTTGTTGTCGTAGGCATCGGCGAGGTCCGGCCATAACTCCCGGGCTGTCCTGCCGCGCAATTCCTCGGAGGTAATGCCCATGATGTCGGTGAAGGTCTGGTTGCAGCCCAGATAGCGCCGTTCCGAGTCCTTGTAGAAGATCGGGATGGGAATGGCGTCCAGCAGCACCTCGGTGAAGCGCAGGTTGCGCGTCAGGTCGGCGTGGGCGCTTTGCAGCTGCTCCTCTGTTATGCGCCGGCGCTGGCCGGCCAGGATGAGGGCGACCTGATCGGCGATGCGGCTGGCGAAAGTGACTTCGTCCGGCTGCCAGTCGCGCGGCTCCCCGACATGCTCGAAGCATATGACGGCGGTCAGTTCTCCATCGATGAGCACCGGCACGTCGAGCATGGACGCGATTCCGTTGGCTTCGAGATATTTCGGGGAAAAATCGCGGGTGCGCGGGTCCTGCAGGGCGTCGGTCACGATGACGGGGCCTTTTTTGATGGCCTCGAAATAGGTGTCGAACCTGCCGCACTCCAGGCAGGTCCCGGAAGTGTGCGCCCCTCCTGGCGCGTCGAACTTGTCCATGCAGCAAAGCCTGTCGGCCTGCATCATCCACAGACTGGCCCGGGCCACGTCCATGGCGTGGGTCATCCGGGCCGTGATCATGGGGGCGGCTTCCTGCAGAAGGCCATGAAAAACGGTTGGATGCGTCGAAATTTCAGCGATGACGGCCTGCTGCCGTTCGATGCGCTTCAGGGTTTCGCGCAGCGTCTCTTCAGCTCGGTGCCGATCGGCGATTTCGCCCTGCAGCTCCCGGATCTTTTGCTGCAGCATGGGGTAGTAGCTTTTGCGTCCTGAAGACTCGCTAAGACCCACGATCTTGTCGCGCAGCGATGCGGCACCGGTCACGCCCTCCTCAGGTTGCTTCTTCATAGATGACTTGAATGTCGCGCTTGTTGGCGGTCTTGGGGTTGGTGACAAGGCAGGGGTCAAGGATCGCCTTGTCCGAAAGCACCGGGATGTCGCTGGCGCGTATGCCCTTGGAGGCCAGTCTGTCCCTGATGCCGAGGGCGCTGCGCAGGCCTGTCATGGATTCGATGAGCCACGCGCGCACTTCCGAGGCGCCCATGCCCCGGGAATCGAGCCCCATGTTTTCGGCGATGACCCGGAATCGTTCGGGCGCCGCCGAAAAGTTGTAGTCCACCACATGCGGCAGGAGCAGGGCGTTGCATTCGCCGTGGGGCAGGTCCTTGTAGCCGCCCAGGCTGTGGGCCAGGGCATGCACCGCGCCAAGGCTTGCGTTGGAGAACGCCAGCCCTGCCTGCATGCTGCCGAGCATGGTCTTGGCCTTGAGTTCCATGTCCTCGGGATGCAGAAAGGATTCCAGCAGATTGCCGTGAACCAGGCGGATGGCTTCCAGGGCGTGCACGTCGGTCATGGGCGAATGCGCGCTGGAGACAAAGGCCTCGATGGCGTGGGCCAGCGCGTCCATGCCCGTGCAGGCGATGAGGTACGGGCTCTTGGTCATCAGGGTCTGAGGGTCGATGAGGGCCACATCGGGGATGATGGTCTTGCTGATGATGGCGATCTTGGTCTTACGGTCCGTGTCGTTGATGATGGCGAACTGGGACACGTCGGCCGAAGTGCCCGCCGTGGTCGGGATGCAGATGAGCGGGGGCATGGGCACGATGATCTTGTCCACGCCTTCGTAGTCGAGGATGTGCCCGCCGTTGGAGACGACGATCCCGATGCCCTTGGCGCAGTCCATGGGGCTGCCTCCGCCCACGGCCACGATGCCGTCGCATTCGCCGGCTTCATAGGCCGCGACACCGGCCATGACCTCCGCGGTCTTGGGATTGGGGGTGATGTCCGAAAAAATGACGCCCTCGATGTCGAAGGCGGCGAGGCTCTCCAGGACTCTTGTGGCCCATCCGGCAGCAATCACGCCTGCGTCGGTGACGACAAGGGGTCTGGTGATGCCGAATTTGCCTGCGTACTGCCCGGCCAGATCCACCGCGCCCACCCCGAAAATCGTTTCCGGAGCGACGAATTTGCGCAGATCGGTGAAGTTCATGCTGTTCCCCCAAGAGCGTTTTGGATGAATTGCCCAATACTTATTTTTAGCACGGTACGGCTTGATGTGCCAGAATAAGTTGGCTTGCGCGTTTTTGCTCCGGGAGCAAAAGACGACGGGTGGCGGGGGGGACTGCAAGTCCTGGCGCTTAGGCCTGCCTGGTCACTTCCTCTCTGCGGAAGCAGTCCCGGCTGTGATCGTTGAACAGTCCGACGGCCTGCATGTAGGCATGACAGGTGGTCCCGCCCAGAAAGGAAAAGCCGCGTCGCTTGAAGTCCAGCGCCAGCGCGTCGGCCTCGGACGAGGTGGTCTGGTAGTCGGCCAGGGCCCGGATGTCGTGGGCAATGGGACGGCCGTCGACGAAGTCCCACAGATAGGACGCAAAAGTGCCGAAGCGGGATTGCACTTCCAGAAATGCGCGGGCGTTGGCGATGGTCGCCTCGATTTTGCGGCGATGGCGGATGATGCCGGGATCCAGCAGCAGCCGATCCACGTCCTGGGCGGTGAACCGCGCCACCTTTTGAGGATCGAATCCGGCAAAGGCGGCCCGGTATCCCTGCCGCTTGCGCAGCACCGTGTACCAAGACAGCCCGGCCTGTGCAGATTCAAGGATGAGGAACTCGAAAAGAACGCGGTCGTCGTGGACCGGCACCCCCCACTCCTCGTCGTGGTAGCGGACGTAGTCGGGCTTTGAGAGATCAAGCCAGGGACAGCGGATCATGCCTTGCCCCGGGCGGCCAGGGTCTCTTCCAGCAGGGAGACGGCGCGCGGGATGGGGAAGCGCTGACCGGTCCAGCGTTCGAATTGGGCCAGTCCCTGGTGCACGAACATGGGCAGGCCGGGGATGGTCGCCGCGCCTTCTCGGGCGGCCTGGGCCAGAAGCTGGGTTTCCCTGGGGTTGTAGACCAGGTCGTAGACCAGGGAGATGCCAGTCAGGGACGATTTCCAGGGTGAAAGGGCCTGGAAGGGACCGGACATGCCAAGCGGGGTGGTGTTGACCAGCAGGCTCGGGCGCACGTCGTGCCGGTCGGCCCAGGGCACATGCTCGGCCTGAAACGATTGGGCCAGGCGGTCGGCCCGGCCTCCCGTGCGCGCGGACAGAAGCACCTTCCATCCCGCCTGGCGCAGGCCGCAGACCGCAGCGCGGGCGGCCCCTCCCGCGCCCAGGACCAGGGCCGTGCCGGGGGGAGTACCCCGTTCGAGGAGCGGCGCCATGAACCCGGTCACGTCGGTGTTGTCGCCCCAGACCATTTTGTCCTGCCAGTAGAGGGTGTTCACGGCGCCGATGTCGCGGGCGTTGTCCGTCAGCCTGTCGACAAGGGGCATGACCGTCTCCTTGTGCGGGATGGTCACGCTGGCCCCGTGAATGGGCAGGGTGCGCAGGGCGGCCATGAAGGCGGCGAGTTTTTCGGGGGGCGTATCCCAGACGTGGTAGGAGGCCTTTATGCCCAGCTCCCGGAATCCCCAGTTGTGCAGGACGGGGCTCAGGGTGTGCGCGAGGGGGTGGCCGATGATGCCGAGAAGAAGCATGGTCGCACCTCGGACGGTTCAGGTGGAGGATGGGTGCGGAAAAAAATGGGGCCCGCGAGGGCCCCGGGGATCGTTAAGCGTATTGACCGTTGGCGATGACGTAATCCGCGCCGGCCTGAATGGCCGCCGCGTTCTTGGGAATCATGTGGCTGTAGTGCGAGGAGATGACCGAATCGAGACTGTCCTGCACCTGCTTGACCGGCATGATGCCCGTGGCCTGCACGTAGGCGCCGATGGCGACCATGTTGGCCATGCGCGTATTGCCCAGGCCGTCGGCGATCTCGTTGACCGGAACGGCGTAGACCTTGACCCGGTTCTTGTCGGTCTGGGCCGGGTCGATGAGCGAGGAGTTCAGAATCAGGACTCCGCCGTCCTGCAGCTGCGGCTGGAACTTGTCCAGGGACGGGCCGTTCATGATGATCAGGCTCACAGGCGAGCGGATGATGGGCGATCCGATGACGTCATCGGAGACCACGACGGTGCAGTTGGCAGTGCCGCCGCGCATTTCCGGTCCGTATACGGGAATGTAGGTCACGTTGAGCCCTGCGTTCATGCCCGCGTAGGCCAGGAGATTGCCGATGAGCATGACGCCCTGGCCGCCGAATCCGGCGATGATTGCATCCTGGTAAATGCTCATTTCTCCTCCTTTGCCAGCACGTCTTTGAAGTTGCCCAGAGGGAAGTAGGGGATCATTTCCGTTTCAATGCGCTTGTTGGCCTGAAGCGGGGTCATGCGCCAGTTGGTGGGGCAGGTGGCCAGAATTTCCACAAAGGAGAAGCCGGCTTCCTTGGTCTGATACTCGAAGGCTCTGGTCACGGCCTTCCGGGCTTTCTTGATGTTCTTGATGTTGTTGACCGCGACCCGTTCCGCAAAGGCCACGCCGCCCAGGGAGGCGATGATCTCGGTCATGCGGATGGGCATGCCCTCGTTCTCGCTGCAGCGTCCGCCGGGGCAGGTGGTGGTCTTCTGGCCGACCAGGGTGGTGGGGGCCATCTGTCCGCCGGTCATGCCGTACACGGTGTTGTTGACGAAGATCGTGGTGATGTTCTCGCCCCGGTTGGCGCAGTGCATGATCTCGGCCATGCCGATGGAGGCCAGGTCGCCGTCGCCCTGATAGGTGAAGACGATCTTGTCCGGCCGGGCGCGCTTGACGCCTGTGGCCACCGCCGGAGCGCGGCCGTGGGGCGATTCGATGGCGTCCAGGGTGAGGTAGTTGTAAATGAAGACCGAGCAGCCGATGGAACCGACGAGGATGGTCTTGTCGACCAGGCCCAGGTCCGTGATGGCCTCGGCCACCAGACGGTGGGCCGTGCCGTGATGGCAGCCCGGACAGTAATGCGAGGCCCGGTCGGTCAGGACCTCGGGATAGTTGGTGACGCGAATTTCCTGGGTCATGCTTATCCCTCCAGCGCCTTCAGAATGGGTTCTTCGAAATCATCCGGCGTGGGCAGATTGCCGGGCAGCTGGCCATGGAACGCCGAATCGGCCACGGTCCGGATGGAGAGGCGCACGTCTTCCACCATCTGGCCCATGTTGTGCTCGATGGTCAGGAAGCGCTTGCCTTCCTTGGCCAGGTTCAGGAGCACTTCCGAGGGGAAGGGGAAGAGCGTGATGGGCCGCACCAGCCCGACCTTGTGCCCCTGGGCGCGCAGCTTGCGGATCGTGCTCTTGACGATGCGGCCGATGGATCCGAAGGCCACGACGACAAGCTCGGCGTCTTCGGTCAGGAAAAGCTCCTGATCCACTTCGGCCTGCATGGCCTGGTACTTGGCCTGAAGCTTCTGGTTCTGTCCCGCCAGCGCGCCGTCGTCGAGGAAGAGGGATTTCAGAAGGCGCGGATCGCGGTCCTTGGCGCCCTGCAGGCCCCAGTCCTGACCTTCGTTTGGGTCCAGGTTCTCGGGCACCCACGGCACCACAGGCTCCTTCATCTGGCCGATGATGGCGTCGGCCAGCACCAGGACCGGATTTCTGTACTTGAAGGCCAGGTCAAAGGCCTTGATGGTCAGGTCGTAGGCTTCCTGCACCGTGCCCGGCGCCAGGACCAGCAGCTTGTAGTCGCCGTGTCCGCCGCCCTTGACGGACTGGAAGTAGTCGCCCTGGGAGGGGCCGATGTCCCCGAGGCCGGGGCCACCGCGGCTGACGTTGACCAGCACGCCGGGGAGCTCGCTGCCGGCCATGTAGGAAATGGCCTCCTGCTTGAGGGACATGCCGGGGCTCGACGACGAGGTCATGGCCCGGATGCCGCACCCTGCCGCTCCGAGCAGCATGTTGGCCGCGGCCACTTCGCTCTCGGCCTGCACGAACTGTCCGCCGGCCTCGAACATGGCCGTGGACATGAATTCGGGGATGTCGTTCTGGGGGGTGATGGGGTAGCCAAAAAAGCACTTCACCCCGGCGGCCAGGGCACCGCGCGAGA
This sequence comes from Desulfomicrobium norvegicum, assembly GCF_900114595.1. Classification (NCBI taxonomy): domain Bacteria; kingdom Pseudomonadati; phylum Thermodesulfobacteriota; class Desulfovibrionia; order Desulfovibrionales; family Desulfomicrobiaceae; genus Desulfomicrobium; species Desulfomicrobium norvegicum. The sequence continues at coordinate 267,416 of NZ_FOTO01000003.1, forward strand.
TGGCTTCGTTGCCCTTGACGAAGATGCGTTTGGGAGTGCTCATTTTCCTCCTCCTTTGGCCGACTTCGTCGTGTACACGTTGATGGCATAATCCGGACACATCATGGCGCAAAAGGCGCAGCCCTTGCATTCGCTCATCATGTCGGGGGCGATTTCGGTCACCTTGTATCCCTTCTGATTGAATCGACTCGATTGCTGGATGATGCCGGTCGGGCAGACTTCGGTGCAGAGCAGGCAGCCCTTGCAGCGGTCTTCCCGGAACTCGACTCTGCTTGACATGGAATACCTCCACGGGGGGATAGTGTTGATGATCAAGAATTTCCTGTCGGGCGGATCAGCGGATGAGCATGGCGTCGCCGTACGAAAAAAAGCGAAAACCCTGCCGCACCGCGTGGTTGTAGGCATCGATAATCTGTTGCCTGCCCGCGAGTGTGCAGACCATAATGATTAGGGAAGAGCGGGGCAAGTGGAAGTTGGTGATGAGCTGGTCCACGACTTTAAAGCCATAGCCGGGGCGGATGAAGATGTCCGTCCAGCCCTTGTAGGGACCAATTTCCCCCAGGGCCGTGGCCATGCTCTCCAGCGTCCGGGAGGTGGTCGTGCCCACGGCGACGACGGGGCGTCCTTCGCTTTTGGCCGTGGCGATGGCGCGGGCCGTTTCCTCGGACACTTCGGCGTATTCGGCGTGCATGACGTGCTCGCGGATATCGTGCGCGCGCACCGGGCTGAAGGTTCCGTAGCCGACGTAGAGGGTGACTTCGGCCATCCGGATGTCCCGCGCGGCCAGGGCGTCCATGATCGACGGGGTGAAGTGCAGGCCGGCGGTGGGCGCGGCCACGGAGCCGAGCTTGTCTTCCCGGGAGTAGACGGTCTGGTAGCGGGTGCGATCCTCGCTCTTGTCCTTGCGGTGGATGTACGGGGGCAGGGGGATGTGACCCTGCTTCAGGAAATGTTCGGCCAGGTCGCCGGCCCAGCGCATCGAAACCTTCGCCCTGCCGAACTCGCCCTTTTCGAGCACGCGCAGTTCGATGCCCGGGAAAAGGAGCCGGTCCCCCTGGCGCGGTCCCTTTGACGCCTTGAGCAGCCCTTCGACCTCGGCGGTCCTGGTGCCGTCCGCGTTTGCGCCTGGTTCTATGAGCGCCAGGGGCGTGAGCAGCAGGAACTCGACCTTGCCCCCGGACTCCTTGCGTCCGATGAGCCTGGCGGGCAGGACCTTGGTGTTGTTGACCACCAGCAGCGCGCCCGGCGGGAGAAGGTCCGGGATGTCGGCGAACATGGCGTCGCGCACTTCGCCGCTGTCCCGGTCCAGCACCAGCAGCCGGGAGGCCCCGCGCTTTTCGGTCGGGTCCTGGGCTATCTGGGCCTCGGGCAGGTCGAAATCATATGATTGAAGATTGAATTCCGGTGGAATAGCAGTCATGTTTGTCCTCGTGTCCACGTGCTGCTAGCCCAAGCCACGGCGAAGCGCAATTCCTCCGAACAGTGCAAAACCTCACCGGCGAACCCATGACCAACCACATCCTTGATTTTGACCGCGAGCACATCTGGCATCCCTACACCTCGACGACTCATCCCCTGCCCGTGCACGAGGTCGTCTCCGCGCGCGGCGTGCGCCTTCGGCTCGCGGACGGCCGGGAGCTCGTCGACGGCATGGCCTCGTGGTGGGCGGCCATCCATGGTTACAACCATCCCGTTCTGAACGCCGCCGTCACCGACCAGCTCTCCCGCATGGCCCATGTCATGTTCGGCGGCCTGACCCATGCGCCGGCCGTCGAGCTTTGCCGGACCCTGGTCGAGCTGACGCCCGCGCCCCTGACCAAGGTTTTCCTGGCCGATTCCGGCTCGGTGGCCGTCGAGGTCGCCATCAAGATGGCCTACCAGTACTGGATCTGCCGAGGCCGGGAAGGGAAGAACCGCCTTTTGACCATCCGGGGCGGCTACCACGGCGACACGTTTGCGGCCATGAGCGTGTGCGACCCCGTGAACGGAATGCACGAGAGCTTCTCGGGCGTTCTTTCCAGGCACCATTTCGTGCAGCGTCCCCGCTGCCGCTTCGGCGACGAGTGGGACGAAAGCGACATCATCCCTATGCGCGAAACCCTTGAGCGCCATCATGACGAGATCGCGGCCGTGATTCTTGAACCCGTGGTGCAGGGGGCGGGGGGGATGTACTTCTACCATCCCATGTACCTCAAGCGCGTGCGAGAACTCTGTGACGCCTTCGACGTGCTGCTCATCGCCGACGAGATCGCCACGGGTTTCGGGCGCACGGGAAAGCTTTTCGCCTGCGAGCACGCCGGGATCAGCCCGGACATCATGTGCCTGGGCAAGGCCCTGACCGGGGGCTACATGACCCTGGCCGCGACTCTGGCCACGGATCGCGTGGCCGAGGGGGTCTGCTCGGGAGAGCCAGGAGTGTTCATGCACGGCCCGACCTTCATGGGCAACCCTCTGGCCTGCGCCGTGGCAAGGGCGTCCCTGGGCCTGCTTCTTGATAACGATTGGGCCTCGCAAGTGGCGCGGATCGGGCGTTTGCTGACAATCGGCCTTGCCCCGTGTCGAAATTTGTCCTACATTTCGGACGTGCGCATCCTTGGCGCCATCGGAGTGGTGGAGCTCAAGGATCCGGTGCGCATGGCCGAAATTCAGACCGCTTTTGTCGAGGAGGGCGTCTGGGTTCGTCCCTTTGGCCGTTTGGTGTACGTGATGCCGCCATACATCACGGATGACCAGGACCTGGCCTTTTTGACCAAATCCTTGATCAAGGTTGTGGCGGAGCATTTTTGTTGATGCCCCTTAGTCTTGATCACAAACGACCGGCTGCCGCGTTGGCGGCAACACAAGAAGGAGAACATCGGATGCGGAAAAGTTCTGTGTGGTTTTTTTGCCTGGCAGTCATGGGCCTGGGAGTGCTTGGCGTCTTGCCTGAAGTCTGGGCTGCCGGGGGACTGCATCATGCGGCGGACGAAATCGGCAAGCAGATGGGCGTGCTCTGGGTCGTGCCCTTCGCGGGCCTGCTCTTGTCCATCGCCATCATGCCGCTGGCGATCCCTCATTTCTGGCATCACAACTACGGCAAGGTCGCCGCTTTCTGGGGCGCGGCCTTCATCGTGCCATACGCCCTGGTGTACGGTTTCGATCTGGCCGTCTACAATGTGCTGCATGTCCTGTTTCTGGAATACATCTCCTTCATCATCCTGCTCTTTTCCCTTTTCACCATCGCCGGCGGCGTGTGCCTGCGCGGCTCCCTGGTGGGCAAGCCACAGGTCAACGTGATTATCCTGCTGATCGGCACTCTGCTGGCCAGTTGGATGGGCACCACCGGCGCGGCCATGCTGCTCATCCGTCCGCTCATGCGCGCCATCTCGCACCGCAAGTACAAGGTGCACACCATCGTGTTCTTCATCTTCCTGGTCGCCAACATCGGCGGCAGCCTCACGCCCCTGGGCGATCCGCCGCTGTTCCTGGGCTTCCTGAAGGGCGTGTCCTTCTTCTGGACCACGGTGCACATGTTCATCCCGTTTGCTGTGTTGTCGGCCATTCTGCTGGCGCTTTATTTCGTCATCGACACGGTGCTCTTCAACAAGGAAGGTCGCCCCGAGTCTCCCGACGCAGGCCAGGATGGCAAGCTGCGCCTTGAAGGGACCGCCAACCTGCTGCTTCTGGGCGGCGTGGTCGCCGGCGTGCTCATGAGCGGCATGTGGAAGCCCGGCGTTGAAATCACCGTCTATGAAGTCCACGTTGAACTGCAGAACATCCTGCGCGACGTGCTGCTGCTGGCCCTTGCCTTCGTGAGCCTCAAGATCACGGCCCCGGAGATCCGCCGTCGCAACGAGTTTGACTGGGAGCCCATCCGGGAAGTGGCCAAGCTCTTCTCCGGCATCTTCATCTCCATGATCCCGGCCATCTCCATCCTGCGCGCGGGCATGGACGGCGCCCTGAACGGCATCATCTCCATGGTCAAGACCGCCGAGGGCCTCGACAACCACACCATGTACTTCTGGTTGACCGGTTCCCTGTCCGCCTTCCTGGACAACGCCCCGACCTATGTCGTGTTCTTCAATACGGCCGGCGGCGATGCGCAGCGCCTCATGACCGAAGTGGGAACCCTGCTGGCCATTTCAGCAGGCGCGGTTTTCTTCGGGGCGTGCACGTACATCGGCAACGCCCCCAACTTCATGGTCCGGTCCATCGCTGAAACGGGCGGCATCAAGATGCCCAGCTTCTTTGGCTACATGGCCTGGTCCGCAGGCATTCTGGTGCCGTGTTTCGTTCTTATGAACATTCTCTTCTTCCATTAATCAAGACCCTTGAGGCGGGAATATCCGCCGTGGAGATATGACTATGATCAAAGTTGAACGTGTACTCATTCCGGTCGATGGATCGGATTCTTCCAGAAACGCGGCCAAGTATGGCGCGCATCTGGTCAATTCCAAGTACCCCAAGATCTATCTGCTCAATGTATGGGAGCCCATCAACATGACCATCGGCGGCGAAATGGCCGAAAAGCTGCGCGCCAACGCCGAGGCCAAATCCATGGCCGTGCTCGAGGAATACAAGAAACTGCTTGAGCCCTGCGGCATGGACGTGGAACTGATTTCGCGTAGCGGTCGGCCAGACTACGCCATTCTGAACGTTCAGGACGAGCTTGATTGCGACCTCATTGTCATTGGTTCGCGAGGCCTGTCCGTGCTCGAGAACGTGATCATGGGCAGCGTGGTCACCCGCGTGCTCGAAGGCGCGACCTGCCCCGTGCTGGTCACACGTAACCTGCGCCTGAAGTATCTGCAGGACGCTTGCGGGCTGTAATACGACCGGCAACCTCCTCTTCAACATCGAATCAGGACCGGCCCTCATCAAGGGGGCCGGTTTTTTTGTGCGCTCCTGGCGATTCAATCCGAATCTTTTTTGTACGAATTGGTCAATGAAAACAGGACCTCCTTCGCAGGGCGCGCGAGGAAGACGCGGACTGCCCGCTTACATAGACAGGCAGGGGGTTTTGCAGGGGTCTTGCCGCGTGCGGCGATATGGCATATTGACCCGCCGTGCGAAAAATCAGGTCTTTGGCGGTCGCGGCGTGCCGACCGACCGCCTCCGTTTCCGGGCAATCATGTTCCGGACAGGGCCGCAGAGTTCATTATTTCATCTTTTTCGGTGTCCGGAGATGACACGCGTCGGAGACGGGTCTGCTTTTTCGCTTGCAAGGGATAAAGGGGAGAGGCTGGGCGTCTTCGTGGCGCCTTTCATGTCAGCGAACTGGTCGCCACCTCCCGGTGGTGGTCAATAAGGAGAACATCGGATGCGAAAAAGTTCTGTCTGGTTTTTTTGCCTGGCGGTCATCGGGCTGGGGGTTCTTGGCGTCTTGCCGGATGTTTGGGCCTCCGGGGGGGATCTGCACCATGAGGCTGCGGAGATCGGCAAGCATTTGGGCGTGCTTTGGGTGGTTCCCTTTGCGTGCATGCTTCTTTCCATCGCCGTCATGCCTCTGGCCGTGCCGCACTTCTGGCACCATCATTACGGCAAGGTGGCAGCTTTTTGGAGCGTGGCGTTCCTGGTTCCCTTCGCCATCGGCCACGGTTACGAGCTGGCGCTGTATTCCGTGGTGCACACCATCGCCCTGGAGTACGTTTCGTTTCTGATCCTGCTTTTTTCCCTGTTCACCATCGCTGGCGGCGTTTGCCTGCGCGGCTCCCTGGTGGGCAAGCCGGTGGTCAACACGGTCATTCTACTAATCGGCACCCTGCTGGCCAGCTGGATGGGCACCACCGGCGCGGCCATGCTGCTCATCCGTCCGCTCATGCGCGCCATCTCGCACCGCAAGTATAAGGTTCACACCATCGTATTTTTCATCTTTCTGGTCGCCAACATCGGCGGCAGCCTCACGCCCCTGGGCGATCCGCCGCTGTTTCTGGGATTTTTGAAGGGCGTGTCCTTTTTCTGGACCACAAAGCATCTGTTTGTGCCTTTCGTGGTCATGTCGATCATTCTGCTGACGCTTTATTTCGTCATCGACACGGTGCTCTTCAGCAAGGAAGGACGCCCCGAGTCGCCTGATGCGGGCCAGGACGGCAAGCTGCGCCTGGAAGGCACCTTCAACCTGCTCCTGCTGGCCGGCGTGGTCGGCGGCGTGCTCATGAGCGGCATGTGGAAGCCCGAGGGCGGCGTGGTGATCTATCACGTGCATGTCGAGCTGCAGAACATCGCCCGTGACGTGCTGCTGCTGGTTCTGGCCGGGGTGAGTCTCAAGACCACGGCCGCTGAAATCCGCCGCCGCAACGAATTCAACTGGGAGCCCATCGTCGAGGTGGCCAAGCTCTTCGCCGGTATCTTCATCACCATGATTCCGGCCATCGCCATCCTGCGCGCGGGCATGGACGGCGCCTTGTCGGGCCTCATCGCCATGGTCTCCGTGGACGGCGTGGCCAACAACGCCATGTACTTCTGGCTGACCGGCGCACTGTCGAGCTTCCTGGACAACGCTCCGACCTATCTGGTCTTCTTCAACACCGCCGGTGGCGATGCGCAATTCCTGATGGAGCACGTGCACACACTCATGGCGATTTCGGCGGGTGCGGTGTTCATGGGTGCCAATACCTACATCGGCAACGCCCCCAACTTCATGGTCCGGTCCATCGCCGAATCAAGCGGAATCAAGATGCCCAGTTTCTTTGGCTACATGGCCTGGTCCGTGGGTATTCTGGTCCCCTGTTTCGTGCTCATGACCTTCCTTTTCTTCCGTTAATCGCAAGCAAAGAGGCGGCCCTGCCGCCACGGAGATACTGCCATGATAAAGGTTGAACGTGTTTTGATTCCGGTGGATGGTTCCGATTCATCCAGAAACGCGGCCAAATACGGCACGCAGTTGGTCAATTCCAGACACCCCAAGATATATCTGCTCAACGTCTGGGAGCCCGTCACCATGACCATCGGCGGAGACATGGCCGAGAAGTTGCGTGCCAACGCCGAGGCCAGGTCCATGGCGATCCTGGAAGAGTACAAGAAGATGCTGGAGCCCTGCGGCATGGAAGTGGAGCTGATTTCGCGCAGCGGACGTCCCGACTATGTCATCCTGAATGTCCAGGACGAGCTGGACTGCGATCTCATCGTCATCGGTTCGCGCGGATTGTCGGTGCTTGAGAACGTGATCATGGGCAGTGTGGTCACGCGCGTGCTCGAAGGTGCGTCCTGTCCCGTGCTGGTCACGCGCAACTTGCGCGTGAAGTATCTGCGGGATGCCTGCGGCATCTGATCTCTGCATTCATGAGAAGTGAAAAGGCCGGCTCCCCGCGAAGGGGGCCGGCCTTTTTCATCTGGTGGTCAGTCCGTATTTCTTGAGACGGTATTGCAGCGTGCGCCGACTGATTCCGAGCGCCTGGGCCGTGCGCTCGCGGTGTCCGGCGTATTTGCGCAGGGTCTCTTCAAGGGCCTGGCGCTCGGCGGTTTCCAGCGGGCTTTCTCCGGGCTGGACGAACTGCGCCGGGCGGGCGGCCGGGGCGGGAGCCAGCAGGTGATCCGGGAGGTCCCGCAGGTCCAGGATGTCCCCGCGGCAGAGGATGAGCGCGCGTTCCAGGACGTTTTCAAGCTCGCGCACGTTGCCCCGCCATTCATGACGGCCCAGCGCGTCCAGGAATTCCCGGCTGACGGTGCGGATCGGGCGGTTGTTTTTGCGGCCGAGCTTGTCCAGCAGATAGTCGACGAGCAGGGGGATGTCCTCGATGCGTTCGCGCAGGGGCGGAATGCGTATTTCGAGCACATTCAGTCGGTAATAGAGGTCTTCGCGAAATTTGCCTTCGGCGATCATGGCCGGGAGGTCGCGGTTGGTGGCCGCGATGAAGCGCACGTCGATGCTGACCGGGGTCACGCCGCCGAGGGGTTCGACGATGCGTTCCTGCAGGGCACGCAGGATCTTGGCCTGCAAGGTCAGGGGCAGTTCGCCGATTTCATCGAGAAAGAGAGTGCCGCCCCCGGCCAGCTGGAAGCGTCCGGGTTTGTCCTGGGCCGCGCCGGTGAAGGCGCCGCGCACATAGCCGAAAAGTTCGCTTTCGAGCAGGTTCTCGGGCAGGGCCGCGCAGTTGACCTTGACCAGTGGACCCCTGGCGCGCGTGCTCTGCTCGTGCAGCTGCTGGGCGACGAGTTCCTTGCCCGTGCCCGATTCCCCGAGGATGAGCACGTTGGCTTCGCTTGGGCCCACCTGTTCGATGAGCTCGACGACCTTGCGGATTTCCAGGCTGTTGCCGATGATTCTGGTCTCCTGCAACCGGCCGATCTGTTTTTTGAGGTCGCGGTTTTCGCGGGTCAGGCGCACGTGTTCCGCCGCCTTTTTGACCACGGCCAGCAATTCGTCATTGTCCGTGGGCTTGGTCAGATAATCCCAGGCCCCGATCTTCATGGATTCGACGGCGCTGCTGACGTTGCCGAACGCTGTCAGCATGATCACCGGGGTCGTCATCCCTTCCTCGTGCATCTTCTGCAGCACATCAAGGCCGCTCATGCCCGGCATGCGCATGTCCAGAAGGACGACGTCCACGGGCCTGGCGCGCAATGTGGCCAGGCCGGACGAGCCGTTGTCCGCCTCCAGCACCTTGAAGCCCGCGTCGCCGAGGACGACGCGGACCATGAGCCTGTGCGCCGGTTCGTCGTCAATCACGAGGACTGTGGACTGTGAGGTCATGTGCTGCTCCCGGTTTGGTTGGCGGGGAAGAAAAGGGAGACGGTGGTGCCTCCGGTCGCCGGCGTTTCGATCTGGATGCTGCCGCCATGCTCCTGCATGATGGTGTGGACGATGGCCAGGCCAAGGCCGGTGCCCTTGTCCCGGGTGGTGAAGAACGGCTCCAGGGCGTGCTCGCGCTCTTCAGGGCTCATGCCTGTTCCGTTGTCCCGGACGCGAATCCACGTCCCGCTCGCGGCGGGCTCGGACCAGAGTTCGATCAGGCCGCCTTCCTCGGGCAGGGCCTCGACGCTGTTCATGAGCAGGTTGATGATCGCCTGCTTCAGGGCGTCCCGGTCGGCCTGCACGGTTTGGGCATCCGTCCATTGTTCCAGGCGACCGTTTCTGGCGCCTGCATCCATGGACAAGAGAGTATGCACTTCCCGGAAAATCTCTGCAAGGGGCACCTGGGCGAAGCTCAGCTGCCTTGGCCTGGCCAGGAAGAGCAGATCGGTGATGACGCGGTTCAGGCGGTCCGCTTCCTGGACCATGGTCCGTGCATACAGCTCTTCGGGGTCGCGTCCGGCAAGCTTCTTGGCGAAGAACTGGGCGAATCCGCGCAGGGCCGAGAGCGGATTTCGAATCTCGTGGGCCACACCCGCCGCCATGCGGCCGATGGCGGCCAGTTTTTCATTGCGGTGCAGCTCGCGCTCAAGACCGGCCAGTTCCGTACGGTCGCGAATCAGCACGAGGCGCTGCTCCGATCCATCCTTCAACGGGAGTTGCAAAATTTCCAGATGCCGGTCGGCCGTCTTGAGAGTGCTCCAGTCCTGTCCGGGTTGCCTGTCCGGCGTCAGACCCAGATTCGAGAAAATGCCGGAGAGCGGCTGCCCCACGAGGCCGAGTCCGCCCATGAGGCTTGTGGCCGCCGGATTGGCCGCCACGACCGTGCCGTCGGCGGAAAGGGTCAGCAGACCGTCGGGCATGTTGTCCAGCAGACGGGCGTTGAAGGATTCCAGGCGTTGCAGGCGTCTGTGCTGTTCGTTGCGTTGCAGAAATCCCAGGAGCAGAATCCAGAAGACGATGGTCACCGCCAGGATGTACCCGGTCTGCAGGATGGCCGTGCGCTTGTATTTGCCGAAGGCCGCCAGATGGTGGGTCATGTCGACGCCGATGAGCAGGAGCGGCGGCTGCTTGTCCGGCGGACACTGGCCGTCGGGACAGGCGGGAGCGGTGGTCAGGTGCGAGATGCGGCCCAGGACCATGATGGGCTGGCCTTCGAAGTTCATTTCGCCGCTCCATTCCCCGGCGTTGCCGATGCTCGCCCAGGCGATGGTCGGCAGCTGGCCCTGGATCGCCTTTGGATCATTGTGCGAGGAGAGCAGGATGTGCCCGAGGGGGTTGTAGAGGCCGATGAAGCGTGCGTCGGTGCGCTTGATGTAGTCCTGGAGCAGTTCCTTGGCCAGGGTGCGATGGAGGTGCAGAAGCGTGTTGGTGTGTTCGGGGGTCGCGGGCAACTGCAGTTCCCGGCGCAGATTGATTTCGATCCCGGTGGCGATGGCGCGCGCCGTGACCAGGGCGTGCTCGTGAAAGGATTCCTGCTGCTGACGCAGATTGCGCCATGTGGAGAAGCTCAGCGCCAGACCAAGGACAAACACGGCCATGGTGGCCATCATGATGGTGCGATCGCTGCGAGACGGGAGAACGAGTTCCATGGCCTGCCTTTCTCAAGGAAAAGGCAAAGGCCGCAGGGGGTACGGCCTTTGCCCTTTTCAAGGGAGGGAGAGAGAAGGTTTTACATGGTTTGTGCGGCTGGGCATCCGGGAGCGGAGCCGACGCCTGGGGTGGCGCCGCTGGAGTGTGCTCCGCATCCGGACATGCGTCCGCAGCCTCTGCCTGATTCGATGGGAACGGGCTTTCCGGCGATTTCAGTCAACTCCACGCGGTAGTCCGCATTGAGTTTCTCTTTTTTCGCCTGCAGTTCGCTCACTTCGGCCACGGCCTTGTCGATGGCGGCTTTGTCGGTCGGGGTTGCCGCAAACAGGGCTTCCATGGCTTCGTGCTTGGCAAGGAGCTCCTTGTGGAGGGCAAAGAGTTCCTTGTGGTGCTCGTCGGTCACTGCCTGGACTTTCTGTTGCTGTTCGGGGGTCAGGCCGGACATGAAGTCCTGGTAGTGTCCCTGTCCCGGACAGCCGCTCTTGTAGGCCTGGGCTCCGGCTGCGAGGGCCAGGACCAACGAGGCGGCGATTATGAGGTGTTTCAGGTACATTTTAAGGCTCCCTTTGCAATTACATTCTGGAGGTAGTGGAATGTCTTTGGTTGGACCTCACATAGCAGGCGTCGTGCCAAAAGCTTAAGTTGTTTTATTTCAGCTTGTTGAGATTTGTGGTCGTGCGTCCTGCAGGAGATTTGCGTGCCGGTTGCTGCACAAGACGTGTGCATGTGCAATATATTGCATTTTTCCCGGTATTGCCATTGCCGGGGAAAGGATTACCTTGACCTCCATATTTATCGCAAACAGCCTGCTTCAAGGCGTAAGGGAGGTCCGTATGTGCAAGGGCTGCGGATGTTTGAGAGGCAAGACCACCACGACCGTGGTCAAGCATGAGCACGAACACACCCACGGGGATCTGACCCACAGTCATCCCCATGACCATGATCACGACCATGTCCACGACGAGCAGCCTCCAGCGGCTCATGAGGATCACAAGCATTAGTATCGACGGAAGCGCGTCGGTTCAAGGGCCGCCTGCAACAAGTGGGGGGCCTTTTTTCATCTTTACAGGTTTACAGGGAGGGTGCGTGCGTAAAACCGGAATGATCGTGCTTGGGCACGGCAGCAGGCGCAGGGAGGTTTCCTTGCAGTTCACGGCCATGGTGGAGCGGGTCGCGCGGGAAGTCAGCGGCGCGCCGGTCCTGCCGGCCTTTTTTTCCCTGGGCGAACCGACCCTGGCCGACCAGGTGCGTGCCCTTGTCCTGCAGGGCTGCGACAGGATCGTGGTCATGCAGTACTTCCTCTACAACGGGGTGCATATCGAGCAGGACATTCCGGAAATGATCGCCGCCCTGCGGGAGGAATTCCCCGCGATCGAGTTCGTGCTCCAGCCGACCCTGCAGGACGATCCCGCCCTTGAGCGCCTCATAGTTGATCGCCTTTTGGCGGATGCGGGCCGATGACTCTGTCATGAAACCTCCTCGCCTTCGTCTCCGGTACGAAACACGCGGATCCTAGTGTGCTTCAACGGCAAGAAGTTCGAATCCGGGTGTTCCGGGTGGACCGACTTGCCACACACAATGGAGGTATCCATGTCGCGTGTTTGTCATATCCATCAGGACATCGAGATTCGGCTGCGGGAAAAATTCAGGAAGATCGAAAGGGAAAACGAAAGGTTACGGGAATCCATGTGCCAGGACCGGGAGCTTGAGCCGGATCTGGCGGATCAGGCCAGCACCGCTTCCTCCCAGGACTGGAACATGATACGCTACAATCGCAACGTTAAGCTGCTGAGGGACATCACCGTCGCCCTCAAGGCCATCGACAACGATTCCTACGGGATCTGCGAAATGTGCGGAGAGCATATTGCTGACCGCAGGCTCCTGGCCATACCGAGCGCGCTCTTCTGCATAGAGTGCCAGGAGATGATCGACAGGCATCCCGGAGAATTCGGACGCACCGGACTTGGGGACGGGGTTCTGGCAGCAGTCTGATCGGCCGCCCTCTCCCGTCAATGGTCCGGACCGGGGCCACCGGCCCCTAAGGATTGAGCCGTCCATGCAGAAGAATTACGTACTTGATACCAATGTGCTCATTGACAACCCCCAATGCATCCGCGCCCTGCGCAACGGCCAGGAAAACCGGGTCATCCTGCCGTACACCGTTCTGCGAGAGCTGGACAAGCTCAAGCGCGAGCCGCGTGTGGCCCACATCGTGGCCCAGGCCATTGCCGCCCTGCAGGACGACCCGGATGTCCTGTTCCTCCCGCCCCGGACGTTCACGGACGCGGAAAGCAAGAGCGGCGATGACCTGATTCTTGACGAACTCAAAGACAGCGGAGTGGATGCGCCCATCCTGGTCACCAACGACCGCATCCTTCAGCTCAAGGCCCGCATCCACGCCATCGCCAGCGAGGGGTACCGCGATTCAAATCCCTTCCGCTCCGAATCCCAGTCCTACACCGGTTTTGTGCGCGAGGGCGAGCCGCCCATTGCCAACAGCTTCGCCTGGGTTGGCGGACAGCCGTACATGCACGCCACCTCCGGGCCCCGCTTCATCGATTTTCAGCACAACGTCTGGAACGTGCGGCCGCGCAACGTCTATCAGAACCTGGCCCTGGAACTGCTTCTCGACGATGCCGTGAACCTGGTCACCATCCAGTCCGAGGCCGGATACGGCAAGACCTTCCTGGCCTTGGCCGCGGCTCTGTTCATGGCCCTTGAGAAGAAGGACAATCCATACCGCAAGATCTACCTTGTCAAACCCGTCATCGAGATCGGCGCCAAGCTCGGCTATCTGCCCGGCGATCTTGAGGAAAAGATGGCTCCCTACGTGCGCTACATCGGCGATCTGCTCATGAAGCTGCACGACCTGCGCCCGGCCAACCGCATCTTCGCCGACAGCGAGAGCGGCAATTTCAGGTACAATCCCAAACGCTTCGAGATTCTGCCTATCGCCTTCATCCGGGGCATGAACCTTGAGAACGCGGTGGTCATCATCGACGAGATGCAGAACCTTTCGCGCACGGAGACTCGGGCGCTTTTGACCCGCATGGGCGAAAACGTGAAATGCATCTGCCTTGGCGACACGCGCCAGGTCGACAATCCCTATCTGAATGAATCCAACAACGGACTGAACTGGACCGTGAAGATGCTCAAAGGGCTGCCCGGATACGGGCACATCGTCCTCAAGGGCGAACGCTCACGCGGGCCCATCACGGACATGGTCATCAAGACTGGGCTCTGATTTTCCGGGCGCCAACGGCCCGGTCCTTTCCCCACAAATCTTTATACCCCGTCTGCCGCGTGTGAGATTCCCTCACGCGGCAGGCGATGTCGCGTCCTTGTAAAGCTCCCAGGTTGCCAGAAAGGCGGAGCCGAAGCTGCGCTCCTCGGCGAAGCTGCGCGCCGCCTCGCCCATGCGTTTGACCCGGCATGGGTCGCCGCAGAGTTCGATCATGGCCTGCGCCAGGGCCTTTGCGTTCCGTCCGGGAACGATGAGTCCGGTCTTGCCGGGATCGATGTTCTCCATGGGTCCTCCCTTGTCGCTGACGATGATCGGCAGCCCCGAGGCCTGGGCCTCCAGGACCACATTGCCGAAAGTGTCCGTGGTCGATGGAAAGACGAAAAGATCGGCGGAGGCATAGGCCTCGGCCAGGGCCTCGCCGTGCAAGACGCCGGTGAAGAGCGCCGGCAGTCCTGAAAGTTCCTGCTCCATCTCCTCCCGATACGGCCCGTCGCCGACGATGACGAGGCTGACCCCGTGTCCGCTCAATGACTCGTGGGCCGATTTGAAGGCCGCGCAGAGAATGTCCAGATCCTTCTCCTTGGAGACTCTCCCGACGTAGATGAGTTTAAAGTGGTCAACGCCCCGCCAGCGCTTGAAGAAGCCGTTGCGCTTGATTGGATCAAAGCGCGCGGTGTCGACTCCGCGCGGGTACACCCGGATGGCCCCGCGCTCCACGCCGAAGGATGTCAATTCATCGGCGATGGCCTGGGACGGGGCATAAACGACATCCATCTGCTTGTAATACCAGGCCATGTACTTGCGGGTCAGATCTTCAAGGCCTGAATCGCCGGTCAGGGAGGCGACATATTGGGGAAAGGCCGTGTGATAGGTGCCATGGATGGGAATCTGCAGAATTCTGCTTATGGCCAGCGCGGCGAGGCCGACAGGACCGGGCGTGGCGGCCAGGATGAGCTTCGCGTCCGCTTCGAGGGTGTATTCGAGCATGCGCAAAAACGGTGGGTAGGAAACGGAAAGTTCGGGATACTCGGGTATCGCGAAGGTACCGATGGGGTCGAAGACCTGGAGGCCCGGCGCGTTCTCGCCCTGTCCGCAGGTGATCACGGTCATGTTCTTGCCGTGTTCGAGGGCCATGTCCAGCTGCTGGCGGATGGTCCATGAGACGCCGTTCACGTCTTCGAAGGTGTCCGTGAAATGCAGGAGCGCGAGGGGACGGGGCCTGGCCTGTCCGAAAGCGCGGGCGCATTTGCGGCTGAAAGATCTTTCCCGGGCAAAGAGCCCGAAGGACACGAAATAAGGGGCCAGCAGCGCGTACAGCGACCCGGCCGTGCCGATGGTGCTGAAGATGTCGAAGATGTCGGCGCCGAGAGCGCTGGTGAGCAGGCGGTCCAGGAAGGTGGCGATGAGCTTGTCCGAGGCCTGCCCGACGCAGCGGAACCATTCCTGGTCGAGATCCGCCCCCGTCTCGCCCCTGGCGATGGCCGTGAACACGGGGTCGTTCTCGATGATTCGGGTCACCTCCTTCAGGAGCACGGCCTTGATCCCTTCGGCGTCGGCCAGGCGCAGGTAGGTGCTGCTCTTGCGTGTGCCGATGGCCGCGTGCAGACGGGCCAGAAAGCCGTCCCCGGACGTTTCGCTGGCACCGAGCATGCGGTCGGCGAACTGCATGCAGACTAATTTGGAACGCGAGCGCCGGGTCTTGGCGCGGTAGAACTGGTAGGCAATGGCGTACAGATTGCGCGCCAGCGCATGTCCGGTGGCTGCGCGTCCAGACGGCTGGGAGTTCCTGCCGCGCACCGCTTCCAGAAAATCGTCCGGACCGTCCGCCCTGGCCAGGGTGTGCATGCTTGCGATGTTGAGGCTCGAATGATCGTCGGAGCCGCCGATCAGCCCCTTTTCCCAGGGCTTGCGGCCCAGCGGCGCCATTGCGTGCCTGTCTGCCAGGATCTCGATGGTGGATCGGTCCAGATCGGCCAGAATTTTTCGCAGCACCGTGTTCTGCATATCGTCTCGGCAACCGTTCAATTCGAAGATGTCGAAGAGCAGCAGGCTCTGCTCGAAATGGTCGATGTCCAGCTTGTCGTTGACCGCGAACAGGGGATGGGCCAGCGCGTGCACCAGGTTCTCGCTGCGTAGGTAGCCGCACAGGTCATGGACATTTTCCCGAAGGCGCTGGATCTCCACATGCTGGCCTTCCGTGATGTCATAGACCAGGACGTGCAACTTGCAGCGATCCTCGGGGAAATAGGTGGTGACCTCCTCGCTCACGAAGACTCCCGGCAGATGGGCGATCTGCAGCGCCCCGTCGATGACGTTGTGGTCGGTGATGGTCACATAGTCCATGCCCGCGGCCTTGGCCCGCTCGTAAATGAAGGCAGGTTCCGTGAAGCTTTCCGGACAGCCGAGTTTCTGTAGAATCCATTGTGACGGCCTGCTGGAGAACTTGGAATGAACATGCATGTCCGCCTTGCGCTGTGGGATCATATGCGTACCTCGTTGTGGTTTAAGCACGTTATCCCGCATGGACGTCATTTTTGTTACGCGGTCATGACAATTCAATAAAGATATCGAGTTCATGAAAGGCCGGGGTAGGGTTGTCACAAAGCTGTGACGCAAATGTCACAGTATGGGAATTGACTTTATGGCGCTGTTAACAGACAAAATCCGCATTTATATATCACTTTTCACCAAGGAAGCGTGCATGGCCTCGAAACTCAAACACAATTGGCTGCTCTCACGCGCGGAAGCGGCGGATCTGCTTCGCAAACTGGCGGATACCCTGGAGCAGGAGTCCGATGATCTGGCCGAATACGGGATCAGCCTGGCGGAACTTGTCAAATTCAAGGTCAAGGTCGATCTGGGGCATGAGGACGCGCTGGAGGTCAAATTCACGGGCAAGGGCATCAAGGTTTGCGGAGCCGAAGACCCCTGCGGATCGGGAGTCGTGTGCGAGAGCTACTCGAAACTCAAGAAGCGGATGCAGATCTACTTCAAGGCCATGAGGGAAAGCATCGCCAACGGCGAGATGCCTTCGCGGGAGATTGTCTCGGTTTTTCTCTCGGATTCCGAAAGAATGATTTCATATCACGGCTACGGTGACGAATACTATCCTGCGTATGCGGAAATCTGCGAGCGCCTGCGCCTGGCCTTCGACCAGGAAGACCAGGCCGCGATCGCCGCCGTGGTCGAAGAACTGATCCAGTCCAAAAAATCCTGCCACGACCGATACAAATAGGCTTTGCAAATGCGTTCTCTCGATCCCATGAATCCGGCGGCCTGGGACCCGGCCATCACCGAGCAGGATCTCGCTGTTTTCGAGCGCGTGATCAGCACGGATCTCAATGATGAAAAACTGAAGGAACTGGTCTCGCCGTCGCTCACCCTTCCCGTTCAGCAGAGCGTCATGGCCGTGCACTGGCACCCTGAATTCGTGCCCATGCCGGTCATTGAACAACGCGTTCACAACATGTTTCCGGGCATGACCGAGAGCCTGATCATCCCGACTCAGCACAACGAGATCCTCGAATACGGCGATTTCAGCGGCGTGGAGGTGGACTGCTACTCCCACGGTTTCAACCAGAAGGTGCAGCTGTTGCTGCACTTTGCCACGGCCCGTCTGGAGCATGCCCACACGCTGCGCGCCATGCTCCGGCACACCCTGACCTACCGCGCTTCCCAGCTCTTTGATTTCATGCACACCATCACGGCCCCGCTGGAAGACCGCATCGAACAGGCCGCCCGGGAGACCGGGGCCGATCTGGATCTGGTCGAATTCGTGCGCCATCATGTGACCAAGGTGCAGCGCATGGTGGAGGACAACCACGCGCGCCTTCCCCAGGACGCCCTCAAGAACAAGCTGCTGCGTAACTATTTCAACGCGCTGCGCCCCGTGTACGACAGCGAGCTCATCGACCGCATCCAAACGTATCTTTCGGCGGTCAAGGCCATCGTCAAAATCCATTTTTCGCTGCGCTATTTCTACCGCACATCGGAAGTGATCGAGGAGGTCCGCGCCCTTGGCGGCGGGATCATCATCCCGCATCCCGAACAGTTCTGGCCCATCCTCCTGGCCGATTACGACGTGGACGGATACGAGGTCTGGAATCCTCAGTCCCAGCGCTATACGGATTTTCTGATCACGGTCGTGGGCAGGGCCAACGCCTGCGCGGGTCTGTCCCAGCGCCGCAAGCTGGTCTTCATGGGCGACGACACGCACATGGGCGAAAAAGTGAAGGACGTCTCACAGCGCAATTCGGAAAAAGCGAACCGTGAGATCGGGTATCAACCCGCCTGGGACGATCTGGAGATCTCCAAGCGGCTCATCCTTTCGGGCATGAGCCGGGAAATCGTCATCCGGGAATATCGTGAACGCCTGCTGGGCTGAAACAAGGAATGATCATGTCTCAAGACGACAAATTTGAATTCGAGTCCGTACAGGACAGCCAGACCATCCAGAAATATCTGCAGGCCTTGCAGGACGGCTTCGCGCAGGGGCGGATAGTGCTTCATTCCGAGGGGTCGGAAATATGTCTGCACCCGAGCGGCTTCATGAAATTTCAGGTCTCGGTGAAGAAAAAGGGCTCTGAAAACAAGCTCTCCGTCAAGTTCGCCTGGAAGGACAAGAGCGACGAATCCCCGGCATCCAGCACCATTTCCATCACTTCCTAGGACGCGTCATGCTCAAAAGTTTCGAAGGGCTCGATGAGAATTTCAGGTTCCTGATCATGGAAGTGCAGAACCAGATCAAGGCCACCTTCCAATTTTTGCTGGAGCCGACTCCGGCGACCTATGACAAGATCTTCAGCAAGGACGACTACATCGATAACCTGAAGAACGTCATAGAGAACAAGTGCTTCACCACGCTGAACCAGACCAAGCTGGCTCCGGATCAGATGAAGTGTCTGCGGGCCGTGCATGTCATCAGCATCAACCTTGAACGCATCGGCGACTATTGCGTGAATATCGCCAAGCAGATGGGCTATCTGTCCACCCCTCGCTTTCTGGAGAATTTCGACTATAAGGATAGCTTCCTGAAAATTCACGATACGGTGAGCGAGATTCTTCCCGTGCTGCAAAAGGCCAACCTGTCGGGCGCGCTGTCCATTTGCCGCATGGAGGACGAGCTCGACACCATGTACAAGGAAAATTTCGACAAGATCATGATCCACCTGCGCATCGGCCGCAACGTGGAGGATCACATCACCTCGCTTTTCATCATCCGGTACATGGAGCGCATCGGGGACAGCCTGCTCAACATCGGTGAGGCGCTGCTTTTCGTCATCATCGGCGAACGCATCAAGATCCAGCAGTTCCAGGCCCTGCAACGCAACCTGAACAAGTCGGGCATGCAGGGGGACGTCACGGATGTGGATTTTCAGGGAATTTGGGGCTCGCGCTCCGGATGCCGCATCGCCCGCGTGGAAGAGAAGAAATCCCCCCAGGCCCGGGATTCCATCTTCAAGGAAGGCAACCTGCGCAAGATCCGTCAGGAGAAGATCAACCTCGAATGCTGGAACGAGATATTTCCCGGACTGGTACCGAGGGTTTTCAGTTACCAGGAAGACGGGGAGAATGCGTCGCTGCTGACTGAGTTCCTGTCCGGCTGCACCCTCGATGAGACCATTTTCAATCCGGACCGGGAGATCCTCAAAAACGCCCTCTTCATCTTCGAGCAGACCGTGCAGCACATCTGGGAACAGACCATGAGCGAGCACGCCCTGCCCACGAACATGATGCGTCAGGCCCTGGACCGCATGTCCTCGATCCTGCAGGTCCATCCGGAGCTCATGCGCCCCGCGATGGGCATAGGCTCCATCGCCATCCCCTCGGCCGGGGAACTGATCAAGGGCTGCATGGACATCGAGGCCAGATTCCCGGCGCCTTTCTCGGTCTTCATCCACGGCGACTTCAACATCAACAACGTCATCTACAGTCATCTGGATCAAAAGGTCTATTTCATAGATCTGTATCGCTCCCAGCATGCCGACTACGTGCAGGACGTCTCGGTCTTTCTCGTCTCCAACTTCCGCTTGCCCGCTTTTGACCGGGAATCGCGTAAGCGCATCAGCGAAACCATCACCAGCTTCTACAAGTTCGCCAGGAATTTCGCCCGGGCCCATGGCGACGAGAGCTTCGACATCCGGCTCGGGCTCGGTGTGGCCAGGTCGTTTTATACCTCGACCCGTTTCGAGCTGAACCGGGCCTTTGCCCATGCCATGTACAATCGCTGTCTTTTTCTCATGGAGCGGCTCACGGAACATGAACTGAAGTCTCCGGCTGATTTTTCTTTCCCCTTGGAAATACTCAACTATTAGGATTTTTTTATGAAGATAGGAGTGGTCGGAACGCGCGGTGGGTGGTCTTCGGAACTTCTTGCGGACACGGTGGCCGCCAAGACCGGATTTCGCCTGCTGGTGGACATGGAGCAGGTCTGCATGGACCTGGACAGCGGCAAGGTCTGGACCGAAGGGGTCGATCTTGGCGGCCTTGACGGCCTCATCATCAAGAAGATCGGCGCGCGCTATTCTCCGGATCTTCTCGACAGGCTTGAGGTGCTGCGCTTTCTGGCACAGCGCGGGCTGCCCATTTTTTCCTCGCCCATGTCCATCATGCGCGTCCTGGACAGGCTCAGCTGCACCGTGACCCTGCGTCTCGGGAATATCCCCATGCCGCCGACGACCATCACCGAGTCCGTGGACGAGGCGCTGGGCGCGGTTGAACGCTATGGCGCGGCCGTGTTCAAGCCGCTTTTCACCTCCAAGGCCCGGGGCATGACGGTCATTGACCACGGAGCCGGGGCGCGCGCCGCCATCGAGGCCTTTCACGCGGAAAATCCCATCATGTACATGCAACAGAAGATCGAGCTGCCCGGGCAGGATCTCGGCATCGTCTTTCTGGGCGGCAAGTACCTGACCACCTACGCCCGTTGCGGCACGGGGGCCTGGAACACGACCACCGAGTCGGGAGGCAAATACGCCCCGGCCACGCCTTCGCCCGAGGCCATGCGCACGGCCGAGGCGGCCCAGGCCCTGTTCAATCTCGATTTCACATGTGTCGATGTGGTGGAAGCCGCCACCGGGCCAGTGGTCTTCGAGGTTTCGGCCTTCGGCGGGTTCCGTGGCATCCAGGATGCCTGCGGTCTTGATGCCGCGGCCATGTACACCGATTATGTCATGGAGAAGATTCGTGAATAATGACAGCACTCTGCGCGGACTCGTGCATCTTTTGAGCGCCGGCGTCGCGACACCGCACCAGGTCTGCCTGAGCATGGGCGACTGCCGTTTTCGGGTCATGACCAATTCCGGGAATCTGGCCCGGGAATTGACCAGATATTTCGCGCCATTCCTGAACTCCGGGTCGGAGGCGGACATATCCATCACGGCCCTGCAGGGCGAGGTTCCTGATCTGGGGCTGATTTTTGAGGTCAAGGAGCCGGACCCGGGCAAGACCAAGATAAAAGAGGAGTGGGCCGACATCGAAGGCGGGCGGGTCATCCGCAAGCGTCTGACCGGCATGCATTTTCTCTTCGGAAACGGGGAAAATCTGGCCGTGGGGGACTGCGAGGCCAATCCCAACCAGGTCGTCAATTTCATCAACAACCGTTTCATCGAGCGCAAGTTGAACGAAGACTGTCTTCTGGCGCATGCCGCCGGAGTGGCGATGTGCGAGACCGGTATGGCCATGGCCGGGTTTTCGGGCATGGGCAAATCGACCCTGGCCCTGCATCTGGTCAGCAAGGGCGTGACCTTTGTCAGCAACGACCGCCTGATGATCAGTCCGGCAAGCTCCGGCCCGGTCATGTTCGGCGTGGCCAAGCACCCGCGCATCAATCCCGGCACGGCCCTGCACAATCCCGACCTGACAGGCATAATCTCCCCCGAGGACACGGCGCACTTTCAGAGCCTGCCACCGGAGGAACTCTGGAGTCTGGAGCACAAATACGACGCCCTCATCGACCAGCTTTTTGGCCCGGACAGGTTCATCCTGCAGTGCCCCATGCGTTATCTGGTGCTGCTGAACTGGCACCGGGACGGCTCGCCCACGCGCTTCGAGGAGATCGACATCAATGCACGGCACGATCTGCTGGAAGCCTTCATGAAGGACACCGGCCTTTTTTTCACCGCCGAAAACGGCTATGCCCCGACGCAAGACGACTATGCCAAGGCGCTGGCGGGGTGCAGGGTGTTCGAGATCAGCGGAGGCGTGGACTTTGACCAGGCCGCGGATGGCTGTCTGCGGCTGCTGGAAAAGGCATGACGGCCATACGGGTCACCCGGGAGGTCAACGTTCCGGATCCGGTACGCGTGGCCAGGTCGTTGCGCAGTCCCGACCTTGGGCCGCGAATCCTCTTTTTCACCGGCGGCACGGCTCTCAAGGAAACCAGCCAGGCCCTGGTGGGGTACACCCACAACTCCGTGCACCTGGTCACGCCCTTTGATTCGGGGGGCAGCTCGGCCGTGCTGCGCCGCTATTTCGACATGCCGGCCGTGGGTGATCTGCGCAACCGGCTCATGGCCCTGGCCGATCGCACCCTGCATGGATACCCAGAGATTTTCGAGCTTTTTGCCCACCGTCTGCCCAAGACCGCAAGTTCCGGACAGCTGCTGGACGAACTCTCCGCCCTGGTCGCAGGCAGCCATCCGCTCATTACCCGTGTGTCGGACCCCATGCGCAAGATCATCCGCCATCATCTGCAACTCTTCGAGAAATCCATCGGCCCGGATTTCGACCTGCGCGGGGCGAGTGTAGGCAATCTCATCCTGACCGCCGGATATCTTGAAAACAGGCGGCACATCGATCCCATCGTCTACATCTATTCCAAACTGGTCCAGGTGCGCGGGGAAGTCCGCCTGCTGATCAATTCCAACCTGCAACTTCGGGCCGTGCTCGAAGGCGGCGGCCACCTCGTCGGCCAGCATCTGCTGACAGGCAAGGAGACTTTGCCCCTGACCCGCGCCGTGTCCGAACTGTCCCTCGTCGATCCCGCCAAGGGCAACGCGCCGGTGCGCCCGCTCATCCGCGACAAGATCCGCAGGGCCATCCAGGGCGCGGACCTCATCTGTTATCCGGTGGGCAGCTTCTACAGCTCCATCGTCGCCAACCTGCTGCCCCGGGGAGTGGGGCAGGCCGTGAGTCAGACGCCCTGTCCCAAGGTCTTCATCCCGAACACGTTCAGCGACCCTGAATCCGTGGGCCTGTCCCTGGCGGGCCAGGTCAGGACCCTGCTGCGGCACCTGCGCGCCGACGCCCCGGACAGCATCGCCATCAGCGATGTCCTCGACTTTGTACTGCTTGATCCGTCCGTGAGCTATCCGGACGCAAAGAATCCGCAGCGGGAGCTGGCGCCCCTCGGCGTCCAGATCATCAAGACTCCCCTGACCGACACGAAAACCGGCGCCATCGACCCGCATCTGCTCTGCCAGGCCCTCATCTCCCTGGCGTGATATTTAAAAGGAGGATCTCATGGGAAAAGACAAGCTCAAATCCAAGAACATCATGACCAGGGATGATCTGGTCGCGTATCTGGAAACCGTGCTCTCGGGTCTGAAGCAGGGCACGCTCATCCTCGACAACGAAGACAGGCCCCTGATTTTAAGGCCTTCGGACAGCATCGAGGCGGAGCTCGAAATAAAGCAGAAAAGCGACAAGGAGAAGCTTGAACTCAAGCTCTCCTGGGTGCCGAACAAGATGCAGCCGCTGACCCCGGTGGCGACACAACTTGAAGCCCCCATCCTGTCTTCGCCTCCCCTGGGTGACGAAGCAAAAAAAAAATGAGCTGAAGGAAGCGGCAGAAGCGGCAGAAGGGGAAGAAGCGGAAGAAGATAGGACCCATGGGACCTATAGGACGAATGGGCCGAATGAGACGAACGAAAACACAGAACTTCCTGCAACCCATACGACCCATTCGACCCATTCGACCCATACTTCCTATTCTTCCCCGCAAAAGGCCCTCTATGCGGTCATCCGCGAGGCCCTGACCCTGGATCAGGGTATTTCTCTGCCGGGGCTCGGCTCTTTTTCCGTGACGCTCCATGCCGCGCGCATGGGCCGAAACCCGCGTACCGGGGAGAGCATCGCCATTCCGGCGCGCAGGCGGGTTCACTTCAAGGCGGCAAAGGGACTGCGGCAGCTGCTGAACCCATGACTTGCGCGGCGGCGTCCCGGAAATTTTCGGCCAAAGGAGCCTTTCATGAAGTTTCTCCCCACCTGTCGCGCGCTGTTCCGGGGGCGCCTTCCCGGCCAGGCCGTGATCCAGATCACTACCCGCTGCAACGCCCGGTGCGTGCAATGCGGCATGAGCGCGGACAATTCTTTTGCCCGCCACAGTCTTGACCCCGAGGTCGTGGACCGCGTTCTCGATACCGTGGCCAGGCTTGGGATGCAGGCCGTGTCCTTCACCGGCGGGGAGCCCCTGCTGGATCTCGGGCGCCTGACGGGCATGATCCGACGCGCCAAGAAGCTCGGTATTCCTTACATCCGCACCGGCACCAACGGGTTCATCTTTCAGCGCCATGAGGCCTCGGATTTTGCGGATCGCATGCGCCGCACGGCCGACGAATTGCTTGAGAGCGGCATCCGCAATTTCTGGATCAGCCTCGATTCAAGCGATCCGGACATCCATGAGAAAAACCGGGGCCTGCCCGGCGTGGTGAGGGGCATGGCCAAGGCTGTGCCCATCTTTCACGAACGCGGCCTTTACCCGTCGGTCAATCTGGGCATCAATCGCCTCTGCGGCGGGCGCATTCCGGCCTTGCAGGCCCCTTTCGATGCGCACGATTTTCGGCAGGGCTTTTCCGAGGCCTTCACCCGCTTTTTCACGTTTGCGACGGAACTCGGCTTTACCATCGCCAACTGTTGCTACCCCATGAGCGACGAAGACCTCGCCGTTTACCAGGCCACCTCCTCGGATCCGTTCATCCGTTTCAGCCCCGAGGAGAAGAGGGCCATGCTGCTCGCGCTCAAGGATGTGGTGCCGGATTTCAGGTCTCGCATCCGCCTCTTCACGCCGCTGTCCTCCCTGGACGCCCTGGTGCGGCAGGCCGACGGGGAGGCCGGACAGACATATGCCTGTCGCGGAGGCCTGGATTTCTTCTTCGTGGATGCCACGGCCGGACACGCCTATCCGTGCGGCTATCGCAGCGCTGAGGACCTTGGGCCTTTCTGGGAATTGCAGGATCTGCCCGACGGCGAGCCGGGTTGTCGGCGCTGCGACTGGGAATGCTTCCGGGACCCGTCCGAGCTGCTCGGGCCCTTCGGGATGGCGCTCTCCAATCCTCTGGAAGTGATGCGCAGGTTCTCATCCCGCCCGGAGCTGCCCGGCCTCTGGTTTTCTGACCTTCGCTACTACATGGCCTGTGACTTCTTTGACGGCACCAAACCCATGCGCGCGGAAAAACTGACGCGCTTCGCGCCGCGTCAGGCCGCGCCCGCGCTTCTAGTTTCGACCGAAGCCGCGTCCTGAGCCGCCATCACGCTTCGATGGCCCATGCATTGAGCGTCCCCCGCGCGTTCAGGGCCGGGCCTTGAAGCGACCGCGCACCAGCATCCCCAGCCCGAAAAGCAGGGCCGCGCCCGCGCCGAGTAGCGGCAATCTTGCAACGACGGACGGATCGGTCAGGAATTTTCCGGCATGAAGCCCGAGCAGGGTGATGAGCACCGACCATAGCGTTGCCGTGAAAAGGTTGGCGGCGAGAAAGAAGCGCCAGCACAGATCCGAGACGCCAAAAGCAAAGGGGATGACTCCGCGCATGCCGTAGATGAACCTGTAGGTGCCAAGGAGCGGCAGGCGATGGCGCAGAAGCAGGTCGCCGACGCGGGCGACCCTGGTTCCGAAGCGCGGATGTCCCGCCAGGTAGGCGGACCCTTTGAGCCTGCCGAGCCAGAAGAAGAACTGATCTCCCGCCATGCTGCCCGCAAAGGCCGCCCCCACCACGGTCCAGAAATCGAACAGCCCCAGGGCCAGCCCCGCGCCGCCCAGAAGCACCGCCGTTTCCCCCTCCACGAAGGCGCCCAGTGCGATGGCCAGGGGGCCATATTGAGTAATGGTGTTCATATCCATGACCTGTCTTTGCCGCGAGCCTCAAACCTGCCCGTGACGGACAGGTGACGCTTCGGTGACAGCCCGGGCCCTTCGCCATGGGGCGCCCCGAAAGCTGTCACCGGGCGGTCACGAATTCTTCGCATCCTCTTCATGTTCGTTTGTTCAAGGCATTCAAACAAGGTGGTGTGCATGTTTTTCGATACAACAACGATGCAGGCGGGCATGGAAGGGCGGTTGGCCGACAAGATGGGTTTTGAAGGCGGGTGGAGCGACCGCCTCCTGGACGTGCTCCCTTTCGGTCCTGACGACGCCACGGCCGGAAGCGAGAGCGAGTTGCAGGTCGCGGTCATGGGCAGCCCGGATTGCGTGGACCTGCCGCTCAGAATCCGGGAATCGAGCTTTTATCAGAACGTGGCCCGGCGCACCGTGGCCGGGGACACGTCGAGCCATACGCTCCTTGAGCTTGAACGCTATCTGGAGGCCGGTCCGGATGCCGTCTGGGAAAACAGCTGGGTGCGCTTTCCCCTGGGACGGCTGAACACCTTTGCCCGCCACACCCTGGAGCGTGACCTCCTGGCGGACAAGAGCGACCCCGCGTCAGGGCGCAGGAAGGACAGCGCGGACTTCTTTTTTGCCAGGGACGGCGAAGACTGGCTGCGCATTCCCATCAGTTATCTGCTCAAGCTCTCCCTGGCCGACCTGGCCGGGTCCGGCGTGACCTCCGAGGTGCGCCGGCTGGCCGAATCCTTTCTTGCCCATTTCCTGAACGACAACACCTCCCCCGAGACCTTCTCCTTTTATCCCGTGCCCATGGACGACGCGTTCCAGGGCGGGCGGGGCATCGCCCGGGAGACCAGTCAGCGATTCCTGCTGTCCCAGCTCCTGCTCGACCACGCCAACGAAGGGTTCGGGCTGCTGCAGCACGGGCAGCGGGCCATGATCTATTTCGCGCCATTGCCCCCCGCCCGGCAGAAGCGTCTGAACGAGATCATTCCCGACGCCCATTACCGCGAGCTGTTCATGAACCCGTGCCTGTCGGGCTGGGACCGGGGTGAGGCCAAGAAGGAGTACATGGGCCTGTGTCACCGCATGCTCTCGCGCAGTCAGCTGAACACCATCGCCAAGCTGCGCGAGTCCGGCATTCTGACCAACAACCTGGTGGTCCTGCCCAACACCTCGAACACGTGCCTGGCCAACAACGGGACGCACATTTCGCTCGGCAGCAAGCGCCTTGGGGAGCTTCTGCGCGCTAAGGGGGATTTCGGCGTCACCGATGAGAAGTACCTCGGGGACCTGGTCATCAAGATCGTGGAGCATTTTCTGCCGCTATTTGTAGGCACCTACAGCGCCGCTCCCATGCGCATGGATTTCGAGGATTTTCATCCGGAGAAGGCGCTCGGATTCCTGCCGCACGAACTCGATTACACCCACCTGCGCATGATCTGGCGGCGCTGGAAAAAGAAGGCCAAGCTGAAAGTCTGCGGCCGTCCCCTGACTCCTTTTGGTCCGCCGCTCATGGACAGGGCCATTGCCCGGATTTTCGGGCTGCGCGGCGACTTCATCCCGGATTTTCGTCTGCTGGACTACATGACCACGCTCATGAGCACCCACCGCTGCGCGGCGCTTGACGGCGAGATGGGCAACGACCTGAGGCTCAAGCGCGATCTTGCGGCCATGGGCGTATTCCATGAATCCATGTCCACCTATCTGCTCTACAAGCAGCGCTCGTTCGAGGTGATGGGATTTTCCGGTTTCGAGGGCCGCTTCTACAGCCTTTTCGATTCCCTGGAGGCGGACATGCGGCCCGCGGCCCGCTTGCAGCAATTCCTGAGCGCGCTGGCCTGCAAGCTTGTGCTCAGCGGACGCGTCAGCCGGTCTTCGATTCCCGACAGCCCGGAAGTGGAGAGCGAGCGTCGGCAGATATTTTTCGCCACGGCCATCAACCTGCCCACTTTCTTCGTGCGGCGGGATTCGGGCAATGCCCTGCTTCTTGATCTCGTGTCGAGGGCCACCGGCGTTCGGGGCAGCCATCGCTATCCGGGCAACCTGCGCGTGCATGTGCAGGAGTACCGCAAGGCGCTGCTTGATTTCATCGAATCCGAGGGGCGGGACGTGATCGAACTTTTCGGGGCGCAGGAGCTGCTGCGCGATCTGCGCGCCCGCATCACGGACCCCGAACTTGGCGCGGGGGGAAAACTGACCCGGCGCATTCTGAAGCATGTCGGGGCGCGCACGCCGCTGGCCCTGCGCGCCCAGGACTTCAACATGGGCGCCGAGGATGTCTACAGGGGAGAATTGCGCACCGCGCATCTTGCCGAGGCTCTCGACTACCTTCTGGAAGACTGCGAAACGGTCAAGAATTTCGGCTGCCTGCCCGCACGGTTCTGCCGCACCGGGCTCCCCGCGCTGCTCGGCGGGCGGGACATCATGGAGTTTGCGCGAGAGGCCAGGTCGGAATTGAAACGTACGGGCGAGCTTGGCGGGTGCCGGCCGGTGCTGATCCAGCTTCTGCTCTTGATAATCGGCATGCACGGCGAAAACGCCCGAATCAGTCGGCCAGCCGCATAAGTCGCACAAGTGGAAGGAAAAATGACGCATCAGTATATAGCCAGAGATTTGGGCAGCATCCGGGACGAGGAACTGTTCTGCGACCGGGTCATTGATTATCTTTATTCACGCGTACGGGAGAAGGCTCCGGTCCTGTTCGACGCCGTGACTTCGGCGCGCGCATCCAGCCTTTTGGGCTTTGTCAATTACGACCTGCCCCTGGGCGCGCGCATCTCGGGCGCAAGCGCGCTCATCAAACGCCTTGGCATCGACATTTCCGAGTGCGTGGAGGCCCCGTCCCATTACAACACGGCCCGGCGCATCTTCGAACGCCGCATCCGCTACGAAACGGTCCGGCCCATGACGGGCGATCAGGCCGCCGTGGTCTCTCCTGCGGACTCGCGCATGTTCACCGGTTCCCTGAGCGAAGAGAGCGTGCTCTTCATCAAGGACAAGTTTTTTTCCTTCGAGGAATTTCTGGGCCGCCCGAACTGGAATCAGGTCTTCGCGGGCGGCGATTTCGCCATATTTCGCCTGACCCCGGACAAGTACCACTACAATCACGTTCCGGTCAGCGGGGTGGTGCGCGACTTTTACGAAATCGAGGGCGCGTTTCACTCCTGCAATCCGACCGCCGTCATCAGCGAGGTCACTCCCTTTTCCCGCAACCGCAGGGCGGTCACCATCATCGACACGGACGTCCCGGGCGGCAGCGGATGCGGCCAGGTGGCCATGGTCGAGGTGGCGGCGCTCATGATCGGGCAGATTGTGCAGGCCTATGCTTCCTCGGGGTACGACCCCCACGAGCCGGTGCGTCCCGGTCTTTTTCTGCGCATGGGACAGCCCAAGAGCCTTTATCGGCCGGGCAGTTCCCTGGATGTGCTCATTTTCGAGCCGGGCCGGGTCGAATTCAGCCCCGATCTTGTCGCCAATCAGTTCCGGGGGGACGTGGGCAGCCGTTTTTCAAGCTGGCTGGGACGGCCCTGGGTGGAAACGGACGTGCGCGTGCGCGAGAGCATCGGCCGCGTCCTCAACCAAAACACATGACGGGCGGGGTGAACCGCGCCGATGGAGAAAATATGGAGTATTTGCTGATCGTCTGCTTCGGGGCCGCGCTTTTCGCCTTCATCTTTCTGAGCGGGCGGGTCCTGCCGAGCGAACGCTGGCAGATGATGGCCAGCGTGCCCCTGTTCAAGAATCCCGACGGCATGTGGCAGGCCCTCAATCTAACCTGGTACGGGGGGTTCAGCGCCCTGGCCTACACGCTGGCCACGGCCGTCGCCGTCGTGTTGCTGGGTTCGGTTGGCATGGGCATCCTTGGCCTTGTGCTCATGGTCGCAGGCATGCTCGGGCTGTGCATACCGGCGGCGAAGATCGTCGCCCGCCTCGTCGAAGGCAAGCCCAACACCCTGAGCGTGGGCGGGGCCGCCTTCGTGGGCATTGTCGTGGCTCCTTTCGTGGCCTCGGGCGTGGTCTGGCTGACCGGAAGCGGGGCGGTGCTGCCTGCGCTCGCGGCCCTGGCCATCGCCTATGCCGTGGGCGAGGGCGTGGGACGCCTGGCCTGCCTGAGCTTCGGCTGCTGTTACGGGCGTCCCGTCGACACCCTGGCCGAGCCCTGGAAGGGGATTTTCAGCCGCTGGAACGTCGTTTTTCACGGCGGAACCAAGAAAGCGGCCTACGCCCATGATCTCTGCGGGCGCAGGCTGGTGCCCGTGCAGCTCATGACCGCCTATCTTTACTGCGCCGCCGCCTGTCTGGGGATGATCTTCTTCGCGGCCGGGAGCTTTTCGATGGCCATGATCGCGCCCCTGGTCGTGACCCAGGTCTGGCGCGTGCTGTCCGAGTTCTTCCGCGCCGATTACCGGGGCGAACAAAAGATCTCCGCCTACCAGATCATGGCCGGGGCGGGCGTTCTCTATGGACTTGTGCCGGCCCTGTTGCTGACCGCGCACGGCGCCGCCGTGAATTTCGGGCAAGGCCTCGCCGCCCTCTGGAACGTGCCGGTGCTGCTCCTTTTGCAGGGAGTCTTTCTGGTCGTGTTTCTCTACACGGGGCGCAGCTCCGTCACGGGTTCGCAGATCCGATTTTTTGTCAAGGAAGGGGAGATATAAGTGAGTGTCCTTTTTCGAGACAAAAGGGGATGGGTCCGCGGGCTCATCCTCTTTCTTTTCTGCCTTGGCGCGGAGCCGGCCATGGCCCTTGGTCCCCATGCGCCGCCGCCGGATTTTGAGCGGGCCGTGGAGCATCTGTGCCGCGAGGTGCTTCACGGTTACGACCCGGACCCGGCCCGCATCGCGCCCATCATCGCCCATGTGCGCGCACACGGCGACACCTCGGGCGCGCTGCCAAGGTACTCGGACGCTCCCGGCGCATACCAGGGCTTTGCGATCGACATGCCCATGCAGCGACTGCTGCGTTATCTCTACAACCCTGAAATTCCCCAGGAACTCATAAAGCCCTTTTCGATCCGCTCCTCGGTCTGGACCACCCAGGGCAGCGCCGGGCAGCAGCGGCGTCTGTGGGCCGATCCCTGGCCTCCGGCCGGGACTGAAGTCGTGCGGGGCGAGCAGTACGACCGCACCACAGCGGATCTGTCCACGGGCGGATGCTATGGAATGCAGCTGAAGCGGGTGCTTGTGTTTTTGCCGGACGACAAGGCGCTTTTGTCCGTGAGCGTGCAGCCGGGGCCGTCGGAAGTGGGCACCCGGGGCTACCTTGTGGGGCGCGACCAGGACAGCCGCTACGTCTATTCGGATGAGGAAGGGCTGACCAAGACCGGGCTTGGCTGGGTCTCATCCAGGATTCAGACCAATGTATCCATCGGCGTCTATCTTGGTGAGGGCCGCGTGGTGCGCAGCGGCGTGTTTCAGTGGATGCGGGCGGGCTGGTCAGGCCTGTCGGTCATCAAGGAGAGCCACATAAAGGCTTCGCTGGTGCGCTATCGGGAGCGCATCGGAGTGATCCTGCATGCTCCAGGCCTGCCCGCGCCCGAAGATCTGGAGGCGCTGTTCAGGGCGCTCGATGCAAAATCCGATGAGGAACTGCGCCGCGAGGCGCAGCCCATTGTGGCCGAGTACATCGAGGCGGCCGCGCGGGACAGGAACAGGGCTGCGCTCAAAATCCTGAAGGACGACTACGCCCGGCGGCTTGATCGGGCGGAACTGATCGGGCTTTTGATGCGGGATCGGTTGGAGGATTCAGTCCGGCCACAGTAGGCTCATTCAGATTCGTTTTCGCGGGGCGCGCCGGTTTCCTGGCTCGCTCCGATCTTTTCCTTCCATCCCTTAAGCACTTCCAGATAGGCGGCGAAACGCTGCCGGTCTTCCTCGTTTTCCGCCTCGCGGAGCTGGGTTTCGGCCTTGGCAATCAGAACTTCCAGATATTTCGGATCGGTGAATCCGTGCAGGATGTGGCTCATATGGTGTCTTCCCGGCGCTGCTGCACCCATTTGTTGATGGTTTCCAGATAAAGGAAGGTCTCGGTATTCTGGATGCCGCCAAGGGCCGACAGGTCGTCGACCAGAAAACGGCGCAGATCGCTGCGTGATGCAACGTGGATCTCGACCAGAAGGTCGAAGCGGCCCGAGACGTTGGACACGGACTGCACGCCGTCGAGGTTTGCGATGGCGCGCATGATCTGGGCATTGGCCCGCCCCTCAAGGCTGACTCCCACGGTGGCGGTCAGACCGTCCTCGAAAAACATGGGATTCACCGAGGCAGAGACGCGCAGATAGCCGCTTTTGAGCAGCCGTTCCGTGCGCAGCCGCACCGTGCCGTCGGACACGCCCAGCCGCTGGGCGATGTTCTTGTAGGATTCGCGCCCGTTTTCCTGCAGGGCCGCGATGATCCGGCGGTCCGTGTGGTCCAGGGTAATTTCTTTTTCGTTCACGTTTTTGCTCCCGCGTGAGCGCATACCGAAGTCTTGCCGCAAAGACAAAGCCTGTGCGGGTGGTTCCGGAATACGGTTGCCAATTGAGTTATTCGTCAATATATTGCCGATTCATTCATTGACAAGAAATTTTATGGCGATAAAATTACGCAAATCGAAATTCTACGGGGAGGCGGCATGAAACGGATACTGGAAGATCTGACGCGGCGGACGGAGGAATTGCGGGAAGGCGGGCTTTTCAAGGCCGAACGGGTCATTACCTCGCCCCAGGGCGCGCGCATCACCGTGGCCGGAGGCCGCGAGGTGCTCAACTTCTGCGCCAACAACTATCTTGGCCTGGCCGGTGACAAGCGTCTGGTCGCGGCCGCGCATGAAGCCCTGGACCGCTACGGTTACGGCCTGTCCTCCGTGCGCTTCATCTGCGGCACCCAGGACGTGCACAAGGAACTCGAAGAGCGCCTGTCCGAATTTCTGGGCACCGACGACACCATTCTCTACAGCTCCTGCTTCGACGCCAACGGAGGCCTGTTCGAAACCCTGCTCGGGCCCGAGGACGCCGTCATCAGCGACGCCCTGAACCATGCCTCCATCATCGACGGGGTGCGGCTGTGCAAGGCCAAAAGGTTCCGGTACGCCAGCAACGACATGGCCGATCTGGAAACGCAGCTCAAGGACGCGGCGGATTGCCGCTATAAGCTCATCGTCACCGACGGGGTCTTTTCCATGGACGGTCACATCGCCGACCTGTCGGCCATCTGCGACCTGGCCGACAGGTATGACGCCCTGGTCATGGTCGATGACTCCCACGCCGTGGGCTTCATGGGCGAAAACGGGCGGGGCACGCATGAACACTGCGGGGTCATGGGCCGGGTGGATATCATCACCGGCACCCTGGGCAAGGCGTTGGGCGGAGCTTCCGGCGGCTACACCTCGGGCCGCAAGGAGATCGTCGAGTGGCTGCGGCAGCGCTCCAGGCCATACCTCTTTTCCAACACCCTGGCACCGGTCATTGCCGCAACGTCGCTGGCCGTGTTGGACCTGATCCGCGACGAGCCCGGATTGCGTGTCAAACTGGAAGAGAACAGCCGGTATTTCCGTGAGGCCATGACCGAGGCCGGGTTCACCCTGGCTCCGGGCGAGCATCCCATCATCCCGGTCATGCTCGGCGATGCGGTGCTGGCCCAGCGCATGGCGGCGCGGATGCTCGAAGAGGGCATCTACGTGATCGGATTCAGTTTTCCGGTGGTGCCCCAAGGGAAAGCCAGGATACGCACCCAGATGAGCGCGGCGCATACGCGGGAACAGCTGGAGATGGCCGTGGCGGCGTTTGTGAAGGTCGGGAAGGAACTGGGAGTGATTTGAGATGGTGAGGAGGTGGGCGGAAGGGGCTTTGCGGGTTGGCGGGACGGCGGGCCGCCGAAACTCCTTCGCGGGCCTCGTAGAGTTGCATTGTCGCTGCTGCCGAACGAAGGCTTTTACTTCGAGTGATGGGCGACAACGCAACAAACGATGCCTGGCTCAGTCAGACAGTCGACGCCCCACCGTCCCGCCAACCCGCAAAGCCTTGAGCGCTGACCGAAAAGGCATGAAAGCATGGTTGCCTGTTAATGAAGCAGTAGGGGCATTTCCGGCGTCACGAGGGCGTTGCCCCGGCGTCATTCCCGCGCAGGCGGGAATCCATCTTCAAGATTTGTAAAACATTGCGCATAAAATTCAGAACATACGAGGATTATAAAATGGAAAAAATGAAAGCGCTGGTAAAGGCCAAGGCCGAAGTCGGGATCTGGATGGAAGAGATCCCCGTACCCGAGGTCGGCCATAACGATATCCTGATAAAAGTCGGCAAGACCGCCATCTGCGGCACCGACATCCATATCTACAACTGGGACGCCTGGGCGGCCAAGACCATCCCCGTGCCCATGGCCGTCGGGCATGAGTTCGTGGGGCGCATCGTGGCCATGGGCTCCGAGGTGCGCGGGCTCAAAGTCGGTGACCGCGTTTCCGCCGAAGGGCACATCACCTGCGGCCACTGCCGCAACTGCAAGGCGGGCAAGCGCCATCTGTGCCGCAACGCCATCGGCGTGGGCGTCAACCGTCCGGGTTGCTTCGCCGAGTACGTCTGCGTTCCGGCCGTCAACGCCTTCAAGGTCCCCGACACCATCTCCGGGGACGTGGCCGCCATGCTCGACCCGCTCGGCAACGCCACGCACACCGCCCTGTCCTTCGATCTGGTCGGCGAGGACGTGCTCATCACCGGGGCCGGACCCATCGGCATCATGGCCGCGGGGATAGCCCGGTTCTGCGGAGCTCGCCACGTGGTCATCACCGACGTCAACGACTACCGCCTGGACCTGGCCCGCAAGATGGGCGTCAGCCGCGCCGTCAACGTCGGCAGCGAGTCCCTGGCCGAGACCATGGCCGACCTGCACATGTCCGAAGGCTTCGACGTGGGCCTTGAGATGTCCGGAAATCCCCACGCTTTCCGTGAGATGCTCGCGCAGATGAACCACGGCGGGCACATCGCCCTGCTCGGCATCATGCCCGAGGACACGGCCATCGACTGGGGCCAGGTCGTCTTCAAGGGCCTGAAGCTCAAGGGCATCTACGGACGCGAAATGTTCGAGACCTGGTACAAGATGACAGCCATGCTGCAGAGCGGACTGGACATGTCCCCGGTCATCACCCACAACTTCGCCGCCGAGGACTTCCAGAAGGGCTTCGATGTCATGCGCTCGGGCAAGTCCGGCAAGGTCATCCTGGACTGGAACGCCTGATTTCGGGTGGCTAGGGGAAGACATGGATTCCCGCGAAGGCGGGGATCCATGTCTTTTCGTCTTTCAGCCTCCGGTCCAAGACAGTGATGCCTGTATCACCTTGCTTCGGAACCCAGGCCCTGACATACTCTTTCCGGTACCGCACCATCCCCAATCAAGGAGCCGTTCATGCGCCACACCATCTCCGCCCTGGTCCAGAACAAGCCCGGCGTCCTGGCCGCCATGGCCCAGGTCTTCCAGCGCCATGACATCAACATCCGTTCCATCTCCTGCGGGGAGACCGAGCGTGAGGACGTGTCGCGCATGATCATCTGCGTCGAGCCCGATGAAGGGAAAATCAGGGCCGTGACCGACGAAATCGAGTCCCTGGAGTTCGTCATGCGTCTGGAGGACCTTGCGGGGCAGGATCTCATGGACCGCGAGCTGGTCATGATCAAGGTGCGCATCACCAAGGACACGGTCAGCCGGATTCTGCAGATTTTCGAGGTTTTCCGGGCCAACGTCATCGACATGGGCAACGAGACCATCTCCGCCGAGCTGTCCGCGCCCCAGGGCAAGGTCGCGGGGTTGATCCGCACCCTGGCCCCGCATGGCATCCAGTCCCTGAGCCGCACCGGGCTCATCGCGCTGTCGCGAGGTGACGGCTGATGGCGGGCCCCGTATCGCCGGTTCAATCCCTGGAGCGGATGGTGGAGCTGGTCCGCTCCCGCCAAACGCCCGTGCGCGTGGTCATCGCCGCCTGCGCGGAACCCAACGCCGTTCTGGCCGGGCTTGAGGCCTCGCGGCAAGGGCTGGCCGAGCCCGTCTTTGTCGGCGATGTGGAACGCATGCGCGGCCTGCCGGAGCTGGCCCGGGAGGACTTCGACGCCTTTGAATGCCTGCACGAGCCTGACGACAAGGCGGCCCTGGCGGCCAGCCTCGATCTGCTGCACGAGGGGCGCGCCCAGTTTTTGATGAAGGGCGGGGTCAAGACCGACGTGCTGCTGCGCGCCGTGCTTGGCCGCAAGCGCGGCAGCGCCGGGTTGCTCAGCCACATCGGGGTCTTTCCGCATCCGCGCGAGGAACGCCTGCTCATCGTGACCGACGCAGGGGTGAACATCGCGCCGTCGCTGACGCGCAAGATCGACATCATCAACAACGCCGTGGCCGTGGCCAAGAAGCTGGGCATGGAGCCGCCCAGGGTGGCCGTGCTCTCGGCCACGGAAAAGGTGTCCTACAACGACATGGTTTCCAGCAAGGATGCGGACATCCTGGCCAAGCTCTGCCGCATGGGCATCTTCGGCGACGCCATTGTCGGCGGACCTTTCGCGCTCGACATCGCGGTGTCGCGGGAAAAGGCCCTGGCCAAGGGTGTGGACCATCCCGCCGCCGGCCGCGCGGACATTCTCTGCGCGCCCAACATCGTCACCGGCAATGTGCTCTACAAGGCCGTGACCAGTCTCATGGAATTGCCCATGGCCGGTATCGTCGTCGGAGCCAGCTATCCCCTGGTCGTGCCTTCGCGCGGGGACTCCGAGCGCTCCAAATTCTACGCTCTGGCCCTGGCCGCATTTCTGGCCGGGACAGAGGCGTGACAATAAGAATCTGAAATTTCGAATTCATTTCCTGCCGGGATTTGCCCAAGTGCCCTCGCAATGGCGAGGTAACGTTGGCATGTTGTCCGACGCCGTCCCCGGGGGCTTCTGCGCCCTTGACTGACCGCGACAGCGCTTTATTTTTCATACGTCCCGGAAACGTTCCGGGCCGTGAAACTCTTATAAGCTGGTCACAGAAGGAGGTTGGCCATGACACTGATGAAATGGGATCCCTGGCGGGAAATTGAGGACATGTTCGATCGGTACACCAAGGCCGTAGGATGGCCGCGCGGAGGGCAGGAGGCCCTTGCGTCGAGTGACTGGACCCCGCGGGTGGATATTGCCGAGACCGAAACGGAGTTTTTGATCAAGGCCGATATTCCCGGCGTGGAGAAGGACCATGTAAAGGTGTCGCTTGAGAACGGAGTTTTGACCATTCAGGGTGAGCGCAAGACAGAGAAGGAGGAAAAGGACAAGAAGTTCCACCGAGTGGAACGATTCACCGGAACCTTCATGCGCCGTTTCACCGTACCGGAGAATGTCGACCCGGAAGGCATCAAGGCGGTATTCAAGGACGGCATGCTGCACCTGCATCTGCCCAAGACGGCAAAGGCGACCCCCAAGGCCATCGACATTCACGTCGACTGAAAAGACCTTGGCGGACTGTTCGCCTAAGCTCACCCCAAGGACCGGCCCACGCGCCGGTCCTTTCATTTGGAGCGCAGTATCCTGCCCGCCCGTTCGAGGTGTTCGAGCAATGTTTTTTGAGCACAAGCGGCGTGCTCGGGGCGGGTGTCCAGTTCGTGCATGATGCCGAGCAGTTGCGGGTCTTGAACGTGTTTGCTCGTGATCAGGACCGGGCGAGAGGTGTCTTTCGTGCTGAAAAAATTCCAGGCCAGAGGCGTTTTCTCGTCGCGGAATGGCCAGTTCAATTTGAGCCGCAGCAGATCAGCCAGGGCTTTTTTCCCGTCTTCGGTGAGGGCGCCCGCGTCCAGGGCAAAGCCCAGGCGGCTTTCGACGGCGTCCGTCATCGCGGCCAGAAAGCGATGTTCCGGAATGATCAGGCCGTATTCATACCAGTCATTCAGCACCTCGCGCGCCATGCGCTTGATTCTGGCTTCAAGCTCGTCATAACTTGGGCAGAAGAAGTATTTGCAGGCCGCGCCGCCGTAAAAACTCAGCCCCCGCCAATCAATTCCATTGTTCCCGAGAGCCAGGGGATGCAGCAGGCAGCCCACCCGTTCGCCCTCGTCGCGGATCAAACCCACAAAGACGCAATGATGAAAATCCTCTATGGGCGCGGGAGCGTCCTCGATGCGCAAGCGCTCCTGCTCAAAGGCGAGGATGCCGTCGATGGTGCGCGGGACAGAGGCGAAGGAGTCCGTCCGCGCGCAGAGGACGGCGTGCAGCCGTTCACGGGACAGGTCCGCCATGTTGTAAAGCCCGCAGCAGCTGCCGCAGGACACGCACTTTCCGGTCTGGCAGAGATAGACAAGGCCCCGGACCCCTTTGTCTTCGGGAAGAGTCGTCATTTTTGACCTCCATGACCCGCGCTGGCTATCCCAAAGGCCTGGCCGTGGCAACGCCGCCGATTCGCCGGGGTACCTGCGACTGGTGGCTTGTCCGCGAATGCCTGCGTCAAAAAAAAGGGAAGAACCGGAGTCCTTCCCTGCGGCGTTTCGGCGGCGGAGCCTTACCATTTGCGCTCGTATTTGTTGCGCAGCAAAATGGCCAGGGCGTTCATGGACAAAAGGACGACCAGGAGGACGATGATGCCCGCGGACGTGCGCTCGGTGAAGGCGCGTATCGATTCCGATGACCACACGTAGATCTGGGCCGGGAGCACGGTGGCCGCGCTGGTCAGGCCGCGCGGCATGTCCTGGATGTAGGCGACCATGCCGATGATGAGAAGCGGCGCGGTCTCGCCGATGGCGCGGGCCAGGCCGATGATGGTCCCGGTCAGGATGCCCGGCAGGGACAGCGGCAGGATGTGGTCCCAGACCACCTGCCAGTGCGTTGCGCCAAGGGCCAGGGCTCCCTCGCGGATGGAGTCCGGGATGGCCCGGATGGCCGCGCGGGTGGAGATGATGATGACCGGAAGGGTCATGAGCGCAAGGGTCAGGCCGCCCACCAGGGCCGACGAGCGGGGCAGTCCCATGAAGTTGATGAAGATCGCCAGGCCCAGAAGGCCGAAAAGGATGGACGGGATGGCCGCCAGGTTGTTGATGTTGACCTCGACGATATGCATCAGCCGGTTGTCCGGAGCGAATTCTTCCAGGTAGATGGCGGCCATGACTCCCGCCGGGAAGCTGAAGATGAAGGTGATGCCCAAAAGATAGATCGTCCCCACGGCCGCGGACAGGATGCCCGCCATCTCCGCCAGCTTGGAGTCGCCGTTGGTGAAGAAGCCGACGTTGAAGACCTTCTTGATCGAGCCCTCGGCCACAAGTTCGTCCACCAGCTTTATTTCTTTTGGTTTCAGACGGTTGGGCTTGTTCTTGATGTATTGGTCCACCTCGGCGTTGGCCAATACCCAGACTTCGGAGGTCGTGCCCAGCAGTTGCGGATTTTCCCGCAGCTGCATGGGCAGAATGCGGGTCACGCCGCGACTGACCAGCGGGACGAGCCTTTTGTCCAGGGCGGACCGGGGGTCGTCCAGGATCGACTCGGAAAAGGTGACGTTGGCCCGGATCTCGGTCTGCATGAAGGCGGTGTACCCTTGCCGGATGATGTCCGCGAAGAAGACCACCAGAAAGATTCCGGCAACGGAAATGGCCATGTAGGAGAGGGCCTTGAACTGGCTTTCCGAGTTTTTGCGTTTGCGCAGGCTGCGCGGGTCGATGGGCATGCTCACGTGAGGCTCCTATTCGTATCTTTGGCGGAACTTTCGGATGACTGTCAGGGAGACGATGTTCAGGCACAGGGTCAGGACCAGGAGGACCAGGCCAAGGCCGAACGCGGACAGCGTCTCGGGGCTGTCAAAGGCCTGATCGCCGGTCAGGGCATCGACGATGCGCACGTTGACCGTGGTCATTCCCACCAGCGGATTCCAGGACAGATTCGGTTGCAGGCCGGCGGCCATGACCACGATCATGGTTTCCCCGACGGCGCGGGAC
This sequence comes from Desulfomicrobium norvegicum, assembly GCF_900114595.1. Classification (NCBI taxonomy): domain Bacteria; kingdom Pseudomonadati; phylum Thermodesulfobacteriota; class Desulfovibrionia; order Desulfovibrionales; family Desulfomicrobiaceae; genus Desulfomicrobium; species Desulfomicrobium norvegicum. The sequence goes on from NZ_FOTO01000003.1 coordinate 306,962, forward strand.
ACGGCCAAGAGACAGGCCGAGACAATGCCCGGCAGCGCGGCTGGGAGAACGACCCGCTTGATGGTTTCGGCAGGATAGGCCCCGAGCGCCAGGGACCCTTCGCGCAGGCTCTGCGGTACGGAACTGATCACGTCGTCGGACAGGGATGAGACCAGGGGGATGATCATGATGCCCATGACCAGTCCGGGGCTCAGGGCGTTGGTGTAATCGGCGCTTATGCCCACCTTGTCGGCCAGGTTCACGATCAGCGGACTGACCGTTATGGCCGCGAAAAAACCGTAAACAACGGTGGGGATGCCGGCCAGGACCTCAAGAGCGGGCTTGGCCACCCGTCTGACCGCAAGCGACGCGTACTCGGACATGCAGATGGCCGACATCAGGCCCACGGGGATGGCCACGCACATGGCGATGGCCGTGATCATGAACGTGCCCGCGAAAAGGGGCACCGATCCGAAAAGGGGCTGGATGTTGCCGGCGTCGTCGATGGTCGCCGCGTCGGGGTTCCAGGTCGTTCCGGTCAGGAAGTCCCAGAAGTTGACGATGCGAAAAAAATGAACCGCCTCGAAGACGATGGACATGACGATGCCGATGGTCGTCAGGATGGAAATGAGCGACGCCACTAGCAGAATGCGGGTGATGGTCTTTTCCAGAGCCGTACGGACCCGCAGACTCGGACGGATGGCCCTCAGCGCGATCCAGATGCCTCCTGCGCCGAGGATCAGGATCGCTGCCGCGAGCATGGTCCAGGGCACTTCGACCAGATCGAAGAGGTCGAGAATCGAGCCGATCACGCTGATCAGCACGGCGGGCATGAGCATTTTGCTGACGGCAAACCATCCGAACAGATTTTCCGATGCCTTGTATCTGGCATTGGGGTCCTGCTGGGTCCGGATTTTCCTGCGGCCGAGGAGATAGCCGAACAGCGCCAGGGGCAAAAGTCCGGCAAAAAGATATTGGGCCAGGTAGGTTGTGGTCACGAGGTTCCTCGCATGTTGTCGGGCGCGACGAAGGGCCGGGGCCGTAAGTTCACGGCTCGGCCCTTCGCGGGATTCACTTGCTAGACTATTTCTTCAGGTCGTCGAGGGTCAACTTCTTCTTGGCGAGCACGTTCTCGCGGGCCGTGGCGCGCTCTGCCTCGGGCAGCGGGATGAGGCCGATGGACTTCAGCAGGCCGTCCTTGCCGATCATCTTCTCGCTCATGAATAGTTCCACATATTCCTTCAGGCCGGGGATGGCGTCGTAGTGGGCGTTCTTGACGTAGAAGAACAGGGAGCGGGAGATGGGGTACTGGCCGGAAGCGACGGACTCGGGATTCGGGGTCACGCCGTTGATGGCCGCGCCCTGGATGGAATCGGCGTTTTCTTCCAGAAAGCTGTAGCCGAAGATGCCGAACGCGTCCTTGTCCTTGGCCAGCTTCTGCACGATCAGGTTGTCGTTCTCACCGGCGGGGACGTAGGCGTTGTCCTGACGGATCGCGTGGTAGCCCTTCTCGTAACCTTCCTTCTTGCCGAAGATCTTTTCAACGACCATTTCCTCGAAGGCGTCACGGGTGCCGGAAGAGGTGGGCGGGCCGTAGAAGACGATCTTGCGGGCGGGCAGCTGGGGGTTGATTTCGTTCCACATCTTGTAGGGGTTCGGTACGAGCTTGCCGTCGACCATGATGTCGGCGGCCACTGCGGTGGCCAGTTCTTCAAGGGAGATGCTCATGGCCTCGTTGTCTGCGTTCTGCGCGACCGCGATGCCGTCGAAGCCGATCTTGGCTTCGGTGATGTCGGTCACGCCGTTCTTGGCGGCATTCTCGAATTCACTCACCTTCATGCGGCGGGAGGAGTTGGCGATGTCGGGGGTGCCCACGCCCATTCCGGCGCCGAAAAGCTTGTGGCCTCCGCCGGAACCGGTGGACTCGACGACGGGTGCGGGGAACTTGGTGGTCGCGCCCAGCTCTTCAGCCACGTAGCTGGAGAAGGGGAAAACCGTGGATGATCCGGAAATTTTGACCTGATCGCGGGCATGGGCCATGCCCGTGCCGACCAGCAGCAGGGCCAGGGCGAAGATTGCTTTGTTCAGAAAACGGTTCATGAGGATGCCTCCTTGGCTATGTTTCAAATTCAGGGTTGCGTTGTTGCGCTGGGGGTCTTTCTAGAGGGGGTTTGTTACAGGATGTTGAGGCGATTGTGACAGGATCGTGACAAATTGTTTGGCCTGCGGGCGTCCCGGTTTTAAAGAAAAGCCCGTTGGTTCCGATCCCGCCTCCTCTTTTATGTGCTGCCGGGCATCCCTGGATCAGCGCGAAACGACGAAACCCCGCAGCGCGGGGTTTCGTCGTTTCGGAATCTGTTTTGAGAGCCGGAGTCGGTGTTATACGGCTTCCGCCAGCTGTGCTCTGCGGCCAATCCACATGCTGCCGAGAATGATGCCGGAGCCGATCAGCAGGGCCATGCACATTGAGGCGAAGCTGACCTTGTTCAGAAGGTTCAGCGTGTCCGGTCCCATGTTCATGACTCCCAGCTTTACGAGATACGTGGGCAAGGCCAGGCCTCGGCTGACCGCGACGATGAGCATGATGGTGGCCATGACCATCTTGATCATGTGCGGACGGACGTACGTGGTGCCGATGGCGCCGAGCTGAACGCCCAGCAGCGAGCCGCCGAGGATGATGAGCACGAGACGGATGTCGACCATGCCGTGCATGGCCCAGTTGATGGAGCCGCCAAGGCCCATGGCGAAGGCGATGACGAGTTCCGTGGCAGAGGCCATGAGGCCGGGCACGCCGATGACGTAGATCATTCCGGGTACGCCCACGAATCCGCCGACGGCGATGGTCGCGGCCAGCATGCCGGTGGCGAAGCCCACGGGCAGGGTGAACCACAGGGAAATGCGCAGGCCCGAACGCGGGAAATTGATCATGGGCCACAGCTCGATCTTTTGCAGGCGAGTGGCCAGAGCCGTGGTTTCTTCCACGCCGCCGCAGCGGGCGCACTTGACGGCGTCCTTCATGACGTAGCCGCCGACAAAAACGAGAACAAAGACGAACGAGAGGCTGACATAGAGATCGGAACCGGCCTGCCCCCACATGTCAAGGATGATGCGCTGGATGTGGATGCCGATCTGGACGCCGATGCCGGCCGAGGCGGCCATGATCAGGCCCATTTTCACGTCGACCTGTCCGTATCGGAAGCGCTTGATCGCTCCGACCAGAGCCTTGGGGAACTTGTGGCACATGTTGCTGGCCACCGCCACCGTGCCGGGTACGCCGAGGCTCATCATGCCGGGAGTGAGCACGAAGGCTCCTCCGGAACCGATGAAACCGCTGACCAGGCCGCCGATGAATCCGACCAGGAACAGGAAGATGATTGCCATTGTGCTGAGATCGATGAATTTGGTGGGGTCAAGACTCAAGATATCCATTGTGGTGTCTCCTGCAATGCGTTGGTTCAGGCGTTGAGAACAGGGCGCTGGGCCGGGCGCTTGGTGGCTTCGACGGTCTTTCTGGCATCCTTGCGTATGGCGGAAATGCCGAGGACGGACCACAGGTTGCTCGCGAACTCGCCGTGCAGGTACGAAACGGCAAAAACCGTGGCAATGGGACCCGCGGCCCAGAAGGAGCCCTGGGCGAAGTGCGCGGCGATGTTGTCTCCGTAGGTGAAGAAGCCAGTGTAGAAGGCTGCGGTGAGCGCGCCGAAGAGGATGGTCCGTCCGATGGGTTTTTTGTCCGATTGAGGTGTGGCCATTGTATTCTCCATGTTGTTGTTTACCGCTTGCAGCGGGTGTGTTGTGAGGGGAATCCTACGGTCGTCCATTCCGGGAAGCTCCTGCCGCGGCATATGCGTGGGCACGTGGCTGCCGCGCTGACGGCCGCGAGGGGAGTTGACAGGCCGTGGTCAGGGGGCACCGGGCTTCATCGCTGCCGCAATGAGCCCCGGCGTGGACCGTGCACAGCGCCTTTTCCATGTTGGTGTAAATGTGGTCCCGGCCGATCTTGTCCAAGAGCCCGCTACGGTCCATGATGGCCATGACCGTGTCGTTGACTCCCGCCAGGGAAATATCCACTCCCCGGCTTCGGCAGCGCTCGATGACCAGGCCCAGCGCCTCTTCCCCGGAGGCATCCATGTCATTGATGCCCTTGGCCACCAGCACGATGTGCTTGAGGCGCTTCTTGGAAAGCAGACGGCTGGTGATGGCCTCGTCCAAAAAGCTGGCATTGGCGAAAAACAGGGGGCCGTTGAAGCGGACCATGTCCACGTGCGTGCACAGGTCCAGTCCGAAGCGGGTCGCGTCGCGCAGTTCCCCCTGCTCGGTTCGGGCCAGGGAGCTGACCGAGGGGCGCATGTTGCGGTACAGGAATACGCCAAGGGACAGGACCACGCCGATCATGATGCCCTTGTCCAGGTGCGGAGCGAAGGCCAGGGTGGCCAGAAAGGTGATGATGGAGATGGCGCCGTCGTATTTTGCGACCTTCCAGGAGTGCAGGAAGCCCGCGGGCTGGATGAGCCCGATGACGGCCATCATGATCACCGCGGCCAATGTGCACTGCGGCAGGTGGTGGAGCAGCGGTGTGAAAAAGAGCAGCGCCGCGAGTACAAACGCGCTGGTGAACACGCTCGAAAATCCGGTCAGGGCTCCGGCCTGCAGATTGACGGCAGAGCGGGAAAAGGATCCGGAAACGGGATAGCTTTTGCCGAAGGCGCCCAGAATGTTGGCGAGCCCCTGGCCGATGAGTTCCTGATTCGGGTCCAGGCTCTGGCCGGTTTTCGCGGCCATGGCCTTGGCGATGGAGATGGCTTCCATGAATCCGAGCAGGGCGATGATGGCGGCGTTCGGGAGAAGCCTGAGCATGACCTTAAGATCGAAATGCGGGACGCTCAGGGCGGGCAGACCGCCGGGCACCGCGCCAACCACGGTTCCGCCGCCGATCATGGTCACGGCCATGGGGTCAAGAGGCGCATTGCCGACGCCGATGCGCCATGTCCGGCCGTCGCTTGCCGTCCCCGAGGGCAGGGGGCTGCCTTCAGGATAGAATTTCATGCCGCCGTTGGCTCCGGGCACGCCCTGGAAAAGCATGCCGCGCAGCGAGGCCTTTATGTTCCTGGCCTGGTTTTTGGCGATGTCCATTTCCAGAGACAGACGGCGCAGTTCATGTTCTTCATCGACCATGGCGAAGCGTTCGTTGTGTTTTTCGGCTTCTTCCATGGCCACCGTCAGGGCCGTGCGCTTGGCGGCCAGATCGAGTTGGGCCTGCATGGCCGCATTGTAGGAGTCGATGGCTTCATTGGCCTTGGGCGCGGCCAGGGATGCGACGCCGACTGTGGTGTTGTGCTCGAAGCCGGTGCCCCAGGCGAAGATGGTGGTCAGGGCCACGGCCACCAGCACGTTGGGGACGCGCGGCGTCATGCGCTTCAGCAGATACATGAGTGCAAAGGCGAAGGTGCCGAGGGCCAATGTCGGCCAGTGCGTGTAATGCATGGCCGCCTGCGCGACATTGATGATTGTCTGGTAGTGATGCTTGGCGCTGTCCACGGACACGCCGAACATCTTGGAGAGCTGGCTGGTGGCGATGATGATGGCCGCCGCATTGGTGAAGCCGGCCACCACGGGATGGGAGAGGAAGTTGACGACCAGCCCGAGGCGTAAAACGCCGAGGGACAGCTGGAAGATGCCCACGGCCAGGGCCAGAAGCACGGCGTAGGCGATGTAGCTTTCGCTGCCCGCCGTGGCCAGGGGTTCGAGACTGGCGGCGGTCATGAGCGAGACCACGGCCACCGGTCCCGTGGAGAGCTGACGGCTGGAGCCGAACAACGCGGCGACGAGGGGCGGCAGGAAGGAAGCGTAGAGTCCGTAGTACGGAGGCAGCCCGGCGAGTTGGGCGTAGGCCATGCTCTGCGGAATGAGCACCAGGGCCACGGTCAGGCCGGCCATGAAGTCCATTTTGAGATTTTCGGTGGAATACGTTTTGATCCAGCCGAAAAATGGAACCATTCTCAGTACAAGGGTGCCCATTTTGCCTCCTTCGCCGTCAAGGTGCGGTCCCTGGCGGAAGTGCTCCGGATTTGCGTGGGAGCGGGAATGAGATCGCAGGTGTGAGTCCGCATCACTTTACCGTGAACAGGGCCAGACCGGTCTGGCCGACGACCTGTTCGCCTTCCTCGGGTTCGCTCAGGATGAACTCGATTCTGCCGCAGGCGCGCACGAGTTCGCTGACAGCCTCTTCGATGCCGCCGAATCTGACTTCGTGAGCGACGTGCAGGTTCATCCGCGTCGCGCTTTCGGACCAGGAGGAGGCTGCCTGAGAAGACATTTGCGTAAAGGAATCCCGCCATTTCTGGTCGGCGCTACGCATGCCGATACTCAGGAGCAAAAGGTCGCTCCCCATCCTTTCGGCCACGCTCAAGGCGTATTCCCGTAGGCGAGGGGAAAAGGAGCAGCCATGTCCGATGACCAGGATGCGTCTGCGCCCGGTCGCGGACGGGGTGACCACATCGGCGGCGAGCATCTGCTCTCCGGCCTCGGCCAAGGCGACCGCCTCGCTGTAATCAGCCAGGCGGTCCTGAACGGACCGGGCCCTGCGCAGTGACGGGGCGCCTGTCTGCACCGAATTTCGTAACCAATTGCGCGGCATGTGTTTGCTCCTGATCGTTGCTGTGATGGCCTAGCGTGCCTGCAAGGTCGTGCGGGGGCGTTTTTCGGCGCTCTTGACCGCTTTGGCCCGAGCCTTGGGCTGCGGCCCGTCTGATTTGAGCAGGAGTTTGGCGTCTTCGCTCAGGTTGCGTTCTGCAAAAGCTGTGGCCGCGTAGTTCGTTTCGATGGTTTCACGGATGGTGCTCATTTTGCTAACCTCGTGTTAAATGTGTTGCGACAGCCTAAACAAGGCTCGTGCCATGTTTGATTTTTTTATATCCATTCTGAATTATTGATTTTAATTTGAAGTGGATGAGGGGTTGGATTTCGTGCAGTGTTGCATATTGCAGCGCCTGATCGTGAAAACCATAACAAGGTCCAGTTGCCGGGGTTGATGCAGTTTGCAGCGCTGTTGCAATCTGCAACAAAGAGCTGAAATGAAGCGGACTGGGCGCAGGGGATGGGATGATGTTTTTTCGCAAACAGGAACTTGAAGCTCCGGTACCACCGGCGGACCCGACGGGATTACGGGAGAAATGTCGCCAGGCGGAGCTGCCCGAGGCCGTGGGCATCGCCGTCGAATCCGAAATCAGCCGCATGGAGAAGACCGATGCGGCGGTGGCGGAATATTCCATCGGGCTCAATTACGTGGAGACCCTTCTTTCGTTGCCGTGGAACGCCGTGACCCAGGACAATCTGGATCTGGGGCAGGCCGCGGAAGTCTTCGACGGAAGTCATGCGGGTCTGGGGCAGGTCCGGGAGCGTGTGCTTGAGCATCTGGCGTCGAGAGTGCTGCATTCCAAGCGGCAGGCCTCGCTGCTCATCGTCGACGACGAGCCCATTGCCCGCTCCAACCTTCGCCATGTGCTGGCGCGGGAAGGCTACGCGGTGGAGGTCGCGGCCAACGGCGAAGAGGCCATGGCCCTTCTTGCCCGTCAGGAATTCGATTGCATCGTCACGGATCTGAAGATGGACCGCATGGACGGCATGCAGCTCCTTGAAGCGGCCAGGGCCGTGGCTCCGGAGACGAAATTCATTCTGGTCACGGGATACGCCACGGTGGACACCGCTGTGCAGGCCTTAAAGACCGGGGCCGTGCATTATCTTTCAAAACCCATAGATCTGGGTGAATTGCGGGAGGCGGTGCGTTCGGCGCTGCTCTCTCGCACGCACCGCTACTCCAATCGTTCTCCGATCCTGTGCTTTGTCGGGCCTCCGGGCGTGGGCAAGACCTCGGTTGGCAAGGCCATCGCCGAAGCCCTCGGACGGCGCTTCTATCGTATGTCCCTGGCCGATCTGCGCGACGAGGCCGAGCTGCGCGGCCATCGTCGGACCTACGTCGGAGCCATGCCCGGTCGGATCATCCAGGCTTTGAGGAGCGTGGGCGTGCGCAACCCGGTCTTCATGCTCGATGAGATGGACAAGATTGGCCAGGACGTGAAAGGCGATCCGGCCATGGCCATGCTCGAAATCCTGGATCCGGAACAGAACGCGCGCTACGTGGACCGTTATCTGGAGATGCCCTTTGACCTGTCCGAGGTGCTCTTCATCGCCACGGCCAACGGGGTCGAGCGGCTGGCCGGGCCGCTTCTGGACCGGCTGGAGGTGGTGCAGTTCTCGGGATACTCCGAGGGCGAAAAGCTCGACATCGCGACCCGCTTTCTGTTGCCGCGCCAGCTGCGTGGGCATGGGCTGACCAGCCCGTATCCCACGATTCTCCCCGAGGCCCTGGTGCGCATCATCCGCGAGTACACCAACGAATCCGGAGTGCGGGGCCTTGAGCGCGAGATCGCGCGGATGTGCCGCAAGCTGGCCCGGTTGCGTCTGGACGGAGGTGCCGAGGCCGTGGCCGCGCCCGTGGGAAGCGAGGGCGCGGCGGTCCTGCTCGGGCCGGCGCGGTTTCGCCATGACGACGCCAAGGCCGGAGGTTTGGTCGGCACCGCCACGGGCCTGGTCTGGTCGGAAACGGGTGGTGAGATCATCTTTGTCGAGGCCACGCGCATGAGGGGTCCGGGCCAGCTCATCCTGACCGGCTCCCTCGGCGGCGTGCTCAAGGAGTCGGCCCAGATCGCGCTCAGTTTCATCCGCAGCAACGCGGGGACGCTTGGCGTTGAGCTGGATTTTTTCGAGGGGCACGACATCCACATCCACATCCCGGCAGGGGGCATCGCCAAGGATGGCCCTTCCGCCGGACTGACCATCGCCGTGGCCCTGGTCTCCCTTTTGACGGGCCGTCCGGCACGCTCGGACGTCGCCCTTTCCGGAGAGCTGTCCCTGGTTGGCCGGGTGCTGCCCGTCAGCGGGGTGCGCGAGAAGATTCTGGCCGCCTTGCGCGGTCGGGCGGCCATGGTCGTGCTCCCCGTGGCCAACGCGGCCGATGTCGAGGCCCTGCGCGAAAGTGTCGCGGACCTGCCGCCGGTGGTGCTGGTGGAACGGGTCGAGCAGGCCCTGGCGGTGGTCCTGGGCAGTCAGGAGGGCGCGCCATGTACGGAATGATCACGCGATTTGCCAGCGGCAAAATCCGGCGTATCGTCCTATTCGGCATGATTCTGTCCGTGCTGGGATTTTCGGTGCTCGGAGCCATCTCCTACCGTTACCTGCTGCAGATCGAAGACGCTCTGGCCCTGGCCGAGGTCGTGGACGATCTGAGCAGCGAGATTCTGGAAATCCGTCGTTATGAGAAGAACTATCTGCTTTACGCGCTGGAAGAGGATTACCTTGAGACCCTGCGCTACTGCGACAAGGCCTTGTCCATCATCGAACGCATCGAGCCCCGGGAAGGCGGCTTGATCGGAGCCGACCTGAAGGGACGGGTGACCCTGGCCCAGCTTCGGGATGACCTGCGCCGTTACAAGGAGTTGTTTACGAGCATCGGCACACAGCCGGGGAGCAACAACGATGAGAACGATCCCCTGGGCGTCGAACTGCGCGACCAGGGCAAGGATCTGGTCGATGTGGTGCGGCAGTTCGTGCTCTACCAGCGCGAACGCATCCTGGACATTGTCGGGACCCTGAAACATCAGCTGGCCTTGGCCATTGGAGCCTTCACGGGCGTGGCCATATTTTTTTCCTGGCTGGTCGGGAGAAGGATTTTCGGCGCGCTTGGCATCATCGAGCACTCCACGCGCCAGATTGTGCAGGGCAATTTCAAGCCCCTGCCCCTGCCGGACACCAGCGACGAAACGCGGGGCGTGGTGGAGGCCTTCAACCACATGATCGAGGAACTCGAACGCAGGCAGAACCAGCTCCTGCAGGAAAAGAAGCTGGCCTCGCTCGGCGTCCTGACCTCGGGCATCGCCCATCAGCTCAACAATCCGCTCAACAACATCTCCACCTCCTGCCAGATCCTGCAGGAAGACCTGGAGGCGGCCCTGCCCGTCGATCCGGCGCTGACCAGGCAGATGCTCGACAATATCTATCAGGAAGTCAGCCGTTCGCGCGACATCGTCAAGGGGCTCCTTGAGTTCGCCCGGGAAACGGAATTCTGCCTCAAGCCCGTGCCGCTGCATGCGGTCGTGCAGCGGGCTGTGACACTGGTTTCAAGCGAAGTGCCGTCGGGGGTGCGCATTCTGACCGAAATTCCGGATCATATTAAGCTTCCCCTCGACAGCCAGCGCTTTCAGGAGGTGCTTTTGAACCTGATGATAAACGCCATCCACGCCATAAGCCCTCCCGGAGTGATCTCCCTCTCCGCAAGGTCCGACCCCGGGTCGGGGGAGGCGGTGCTGCAAGTGACCGATACCGGCGCGGGTATCTCGCCGGAACATCTGGGGCGCATCTTCGATCCCTTCTTCACGCTCAAGGACACGGGCACGGGCCTTGGCCTGTCGGTGGTGTTCGGGATCATCAAGAAACACGGGGGCACCATCAGCGTGGAGAGTCAAGTCGGAGAAGGCACCACGTTCACCTTGCACCTGCCCCTCGGCGGCAACACATCGGGGGCATCGTGAGCGCCCAGGATGTCCGCAGCCGCGTTTCCGGGCCGTCAACGCCCCCGCCGGCCAGGATTCTGGTGGTCGACGACGAGCCGATCTCGCGCGACAATCTGGCGCTGGCGCTGGCGCGGCAAGGGCATGAGACCGTGACCGCGTCCGGCGGGATCGAAGCGCTTGGCCTGTTGCAGGACTCGGACTTCGACATGGTCCTGACAGACCTGATGATGGAAGGGATGGACGGCCTGGCCCTTCTGCGGGAGGTCAAGTCCCGTCATCCCGATGTCGAGGTCGTGGTAATCACCGGCTACCCCACGGTGGATACGGCCGTGGAGGCCATGCGGGCCGGAGCGTACGACTATCTGGCCAAGCCGTACCGCATCGACGAGGCCAGGTTGCTGGTGCACAAGGCGCTGGAAAAACGCAGACTCAGGCTGGAGGTGGCGCGTTTGCGCGAACAGCTGCGCGAACGGACCCTGCCCGTTCCCATGCTCGGCGCGGCCCCGTGCATGGTCGAACTCAAGCGGACCATCGCGCAGGTCGCGCCTTCGGACGTGACGGTGCTGATCCTGGGTGAGACCGGAACGGGCAAGGAGGTGGCGGCGCGCATGGTACACCTCTTCAGCCGACGCTCCGAGGCCCGCTTTCTGGCCATCAACTGCGGCGCGTTCAACGAGGAGTTGCTCGAAAGCGAGCTTTTCGGACATGAACAGGGCGCTTTTTCCGGGGCCACCCGGCAGAAGAAGGGCCTCTTCGAGGCGGTCGAAGGCGGCACGCTTTTTCTCGATGAGGTCGGGGAGATGTCGCTGGCCATGCAGGTTAAGCTTCTGCGCGCCGTGCAGGAGCGGTGCATCCGACGGGTGGGCGGCACCGCCGACATTCCTGTGGACGTGCGCCTCGTGGCCGCGACCAACAAGGATTTGAAGACCGAGGTCGAGACGGGCCGCTTTCGCCAGGATCTGTATTTTCGCCTGAACGTGCTGGTGCTGAGCATGCCGCCGCTGGTGCAGCGGCGCGAGGATCTGCCCCTGCTGGCGCGCTATTTCGCGGAGAAGGCCAGCCGGGAGACGGATCGGCCCGCGCCGGGCATCTCCGACGAGGTCATGGATATCCTCGGCCGTTACGCCTTTCCGGGCAATGTCCGCGAGCTGCAGAACGTCATCGAGCGGGCCGTGGTCTTCTGCAACGGTGACGAGATCCGTCCGGCGCATCTCTCGCCGGAGCTGCGCGAAGTTTCGCTGCATGTCAGCCGGGCGGGAGACAGGCAGCCCATGACCCTGGAAGAGTGCGAGCGGGAGCAGATCCGATGGACCTTGGAGCATGCGGCGGACAATCGCACCCTTGCCGCCAAGCTGCTGGGCATCGATCGGGCCTCCCTGTGGCGCAAGATCAAACGTCACGGCTTGTAGGCCGGAGGCTGGTCATGGAATACCCGTCCCTTGATTGCGCCGGATTTTGCCGGGATTGCGGATGCGAACATGTTTTGCCCGCCGAGGCGGCCCTGCCCCATGCCCGGGAGCTGATGGCGCGGCTTGAGCAATGCGGGAATATCGGGCTTGGACAGGCCGCAGACGATCCGCGCCTGTCCCTTGAGTACCTTTACGGCCCTGCCCGGGGGCAGATGTTCGGAGTGCTCCCGTACGTGGACAAGGACGGAACCCGTGGCGTGCTCAGGGCTTTTTCCGGGCAGTACAACGGAATCTGGGAGGTGCCGGGCTGGGTTGGGCCCATCCTTGACCCGGCGGAGTTCGAGCGCGCCATCGAACATGAAGAGCCGCGCATCAAGGAACTGACTCTGCGCATGCAGGGCCTTAGGGTGGACGATCCGGTCCGCCTGGACATGCTGGCCCGGCGGCGCGAATTGTCCCGGAGCCTCATGGAACGCATCTTCGACCTGTACCGCCTGACCAATTTTCGCGGCCGGACCAGGGCCCTGTCCGAGGTCTTCACGGGCAAGGCCATGCCCACGGGCACGGGAGAATGCTGCGCGCCCAAGCTGCTGCACCATGCCGCCGTGCACGGACTGACCCCGCTGGGGCTTGCGGAATTCTACGTCGGCCGTGAAAATCGTTCTGCCACCCGTGCTCACGGGCGGTTTTTCGCGCCCTGCGAAGAAAAATGCAGGCCGATCCTTGGTTTTCTGCTGTGCGGGCTGCCTGAGCCTCCCTGCGTCCCGTGAGCAGTTCCGCGCGAAAACCGGACCCGGCCTGATCCTCGGGCGCGTCACGGCAGCCGGCCGACTGTTTTCGATATTGCCAGTGCGCCGTACTTGGGGCACTCATGGGTCATGATCCACATCTCTCCGGCCACGGCCATCATATATCGCCGCATTTTCAAAATTTCCATGCCACTGGTCATAAGCCTCGGGGCGACCACGATCATGGAGTTCACGGACCGCCTCTTTCTGGCCCGCTATTCCCTCGACGCCATCGCAGCAGCCCTGCCCGCCGGGATCATGGCCCTTCTGGCCATGACCATTTTCCTTGGCACCACGAGTTACGTCTCCGTGTTCGTGGCCCAGTACACCGGTCAGGGGCGTCCCGAGATGGTCGGCAGGGCGGTCTGGCAGGGCATCTATGTGGCGCTTTTGGGAGCGGTCGTGCTGGGGGCGCTGGCCTTTTTGGCCGAGAGCATTTTCGCCTTCGGCGGCCATTCCAAAGAGATTCAGGTCCTTGAGTCCATATATTTCAGGACGCTGTGCCTGGGGGCGGGGATGCATCTGGTCGGCGGAGCTTTGGCCGGGTTCTTCACCGGCCTTGGGCGCACGCGCGTGGTCATGTTCGCCAACTCGGCCGGGATGCTCCTGAATATCCCCCTCGACTATTGCCTCATTAACGGCGTCGGGCCGTTTCCGGAGCTGGGCATCCTGGGCGCGGGCCTGGCCACGGTGATAAGCTGGGGGGTGATCACGACCATTCTCTGGCTGGCCATGCGCCGCTCCGAGAACGCCCGGTTCCGCCTGGCCATCGATCGGCGACTGAGGCCCGAGCTGTGGCTCAGGCTCATGCGCTACGGGCTGCCGAGCGGGATGGAATTCTTCCTCGACATATTCGCCTTCACGGTCTTCATCTTCGTGGTCGGCAGGCTCGGGACCATGGAGCTGGCCGCGACCAACATCGCGCTGAACATCAACGCCCTGGCCTTCATGCCTCTGGTCGGCTTCGCCATGGGCACCAGCACCCTGGTCGGTCAGGCCATGGGCGCGGGCAAGCCCGACGACGTGCCCATGGTGGTGCGTGCCAGCCTCGTGCTGACCTTTGCCTATCTGGCGGCCATGTCGGCGGTTTTCCTGTTCGCCCCGGAAGCGGTCCTGCATCTGTTCCAGCCCTGCGACATGGACCCGGCCGCCTTTGCCTCGGTGGTCGGCATGGGCCGGACCCTGCTCATGATCGTAGTCGCGTACCTGTTCTTCGACGGGGTCAGCTTCATTGTCTATGGGGCGCTCAAAGGGGCGGGGGACACGGTTTTCGTCATGGCCGCGCGTCTGGCGCTGGTCTTTCTGGTCATGATCGCGCCACTTCTGGCCGGAGCCTGGCTTGATTTCGGGCTCTATTATTTCTGGGCCGTGACCTGCACGTTTCTGATCATGCTCTCGCTTGTGGGGTGGTGGCGCTTCAGGCAGGGGAAATGGCGGAACATGTTGGTGGTGGAGAAAAAGCCGCCCGCATGAAGCAGGGCGGCTGTCCGAGTCATGCGGTTTGCTCGCAGGTCCGATTGCCGCGCCGGTCCCGAACATAGACGTTGCCGGGCAGGGTCTTGGCGTAGCCCTTGATCTGGGCCGCTTTTTCCCCCAGGGCCTGCAGGCTGCACGGGGCCATGCAGTCCACGATGCCGATGGACACGGAGACCAGCGGGAACTGCTGCTCCCTGCCGTCCCGGCCCTTACCCATGATCCAGCCCCTGGCGCGGTCCTGGGCATGGTAGCAGTTCAGGATGAGCCTTTTGAAGCAGCGGGTGACGGCCTGGCAGATGCGTTCCGCTTTCTCCGGATTGACCATGGCCACGAAATCATCCCCGCCAATGTGCGCCAGAAAGTCTCCGCTGTGCCCATGCCGGGAAATGGCCCAGGTCATGATGCGCCCCAGCAGCAGTATGACGAGGTCGCCGTCCTTGAAGCCGTAGACGTCATTGTAGACCTTGAAGTTGTCCAGGTCCGCGTAGAGCATGCAGAAGGGCTTGCCCCGCCTGAGCCTCGTCTCGATTTCCTTCTCCAGCGCCACGTTGCCCGGGATGCCTGTCAGCGGGTTGGTGCCCTTGGCCATTTCGACCTGAACCTGCGCCAGGGTGGTCAGCATCTTCTGCACCGTGACCACGCCCAAAAATTGTCCGCCACTGGTGACGATGACCTCGTCGTAGGCTTTCAGCATTTCGCGGGTGTTGGCGTTCTTGGCCACGGATTCCACGGGTTCGCGTTCGTCCACGACCATGGGAGTGGTGTCCATGAGCACCGCCACTGGTTTTTCCGCGTACAGAGCCCGCCCGTAGAGAGTGGCCAGATGCCGGTCCAGGCTGTAGCCCATGACCAGCCCCTGGGGTATGCCGTCGTCCACGACAACCACGCTTGAGAGCGCGGGGTTGGTGGCGAAGATCCGCTGCACGGACTGCACCGGGGTTCGGGGGCTGACGGTCAATGTCTTTTGGACCAGTTGTCCTATGGGAATGGAGCAGGACAGCCTGCCGAAGTTGTCCGGACGCAGCGGGGTCAGCTCCTTCATGTCCAGGTGGGTCTCGGGTTTGGGATAATGGGGGCGGCTCAAATAATATCCCTGGCCGAAATGGACTCCGATCTCCGTCAGGGCGCGTGCTTCGCCCTTGGTTTCGATCCCTTCGGCGATGATTTCCGAGCCGATGCGGCCCGCCAGGGTTACCATGGTCTCCATGAGCGCCCTGCGTACCGGGTCCTTGTCCACGTCGCGCACCAGCGACATGTCGACCTTGATGAAGTCGGGCTTCAGGGCCGCGACCGTGGACAACCCTGAGTAGCCCGTTCCGGCGTCGTCCACGGCAATCTTGAATCCCTGGCTGCGGTAATGGTCCAGGGTTTTGTGAAACGAGGTGAAGTCTTTTATGGAATGGCGTTCGGTTATTTCAAAGACGATGTCCTCGGGTTTGAGGCCATGTTTGTCCAGAATTTCCAGAGTCTTGCCTGGGGCGAAGGTCGGGTCGACCACGGTGCGCGGGTGGATGTTCAGGAACAGCCTTTGGCCCGTGGTCAGAACTCCCACCGTTTCCATGGCCTTCGCTCGGCAGGCCTGCTCCAGCGCAAAGAGCTGTCCGAACTGTTCGGCGAAATCGAAGAGGATCGACGGCGATTCGAAATCGGAGCCGCGCGGCCCGCGCGCCAGAGCCTCCCAGGCCATGACGGTTCCTGTCTTGAAATCGTAGATGGGCTGAAAGAGCATGCGGATCTGTCCGTTGCGGATGATGGCCCGAAAGGTGGAGGAGAGCTTGACCGCTTCAAGGTCGATGCCGCCCTGGGCCATGCGCCGCGCATCATGGATGGCCTCGTGGAAGATCCGCTCGCGTTCGAAAAGCGACGATTCCGGCAACGTCGAGAACCCCACCTCGATCTCGAATTCCCTGCCAAGCGAGGAAATGGTATGTTTTCTGAGAATGGCCTGCAGCTTGACCTTGAGGCTGAAGGCCTGGTCCATGAGCTGGGAATCCTTGGCCTGTCCCAGACATCGGATGAGCAGCGCCTCTCCGGAGGAGATGCGCAGGGCGTGTCTGGCGCTGAGCATCGGGCTGTCGGGGTCGTGCTGGTTCAGGGCGTTGATGAGCAGGTTCTCCAGTTCCTCGGCGACATGGTCTCCGTAGAGTTCCCGGCAGAGTCCGAAGTCCTTGAGGCGAAATATGAAGATGCTCAGCCAGTGATGGGCGTGCAGGAATCTTTTGAGTTCGAAAATGGGCTTGGTCGCGGCCTGCATGGTTTGGGCTTGAGAGTTGGACATCATTTCCTCTGATGGATGGGACCGGGGTCGTTTTCAGGTAGAATCAAAGTTAGGAAGCTCTTTGTCCGGCGGATGCGACATTTTGGCGACAGGCCCGTGACAGGTGCGAGGCGATTGGATTTGAGTCCCTTTGCGGGGAATGTTACAGGAAATTCATACAGGTGTCACAATGCTGTCACATGCTCCCTGTAGCCCATCATGGGTACGAGGGGGGCGGCGCGTCGAAAGTGGCGGGGCTCTTTTCGTGAACAAGGGGGGAAACATGGCTCACAAGATTGTCGTCATCGAAGACGAACCGGATATCGCCAACCTTTTGGCTTTTCATCTCAAGTCGGGCGGGTACGACTGCTTCGTGGCCCGGGATGGAAAAAAGGGCCTGCAGCTGGTCCAGTCCGAACGGCCGGATCTGGTGCTGCTTGATCTGATGCTGCCCGGCATGAGCGGCACGGACGTTTGCAAGGCCGTCAAGGGCAGCCCGGAATGCGCTCACATACCAATCATTATGCTCACCGCCCGGGGTGACGAAGTCGACCGCATCCTCGGCTTCGAACTCGGCGCGGATGATTA
The DNA here is from genome assembly GCF_900114595.1 of Desulfomicrobium norvegicum. NCBI lineage: Bacteria > Pseudomonadati > Thermodesulfobacteriota > Desulfovibrionia > Desulfovibrionales > Desulfomicrobiaceae > Desulfomicrobium > Desulfomicrobium norvegicum. The sequence goes on from NZ_FOTO01000003.1 coordinate 324,027, forward strand.
TGTCATAAAGCCGTTCAGCCCCCGGGAACTGATGCTGCGCATCAAGACCGTTCTGCGACGCAACGTGAACATCCTGCCCAAGGTCGCGCACTGGCAGCGCGAGGGCCTGGCTGCCGATTTCGAGGCGTACACGTTGCTCGTGGACGGGGTGGACGCGCACCTGACCCCCACGGAATTCAATCTTTTCGGAGAATTCGTGCGTAACGAGGGCAAGGTGCTCTCCCGGGAGCAACTCCTGAGCAATGCCTGGGGGTACGAATTCGAAGGCTATTCGCGCACCGTTGATACCCATGTGCGTCGGCTGCGCAAGAAGCTCGGCCCCTATGCCGACTGGCTGGAGACCGTCCGAGGCATCGGTTATCGCATGAAACGTGAAAATCAGGTCGACTAGGGCGCTTCATGACCACAACGACGATTTCCTTGCGGCTGCGGCTGTTTCTGGCCTTCGGGGTCATTTTGTTTTTGGCGCTGGGCGTGCCTGCCTACTATCTGCACCAGAATCTCGGGCAGACCAGCGAGCGCGAAGCCCGAGACAGCGCACGGCGAGACCTGCGCGCGGTGGAGTGGATGCTGTCCCATGGCTCCTTCACTTCCTTCGCGGCGGTCAACGAGGCGCTGCGCGACCTTGCGGCACGCATGGACATCCGCGTCACCTTCATCGATCTTGAAGGTCGGGTGCTGACCGATTCCGGCGTGACGGCGGAACGGGTCGAGAGACTGGAGAACCATTTGGGCAGGCCGGAAGTGACACAGGCCCTTGCCGGAGAGATCGGTCTCAGCCTGCGTTACAGCGACACCCTGGACCAGGATCTGCTCTATGCGGCCATGCGTACACAGGCCAGCGGGATCATGCCGGAGGGTATCGTGCGCATCGCGCGTCCCCAGAGCCAGATTCGCAAGACCCTGGACCGGCTCTACGGACGGACTGGCTGGGTCTACGGGTTCAGCGTCATCCTGGCCTTCGGGCTCGTCTCCCTGACTTCGAGGCAGATTGGCCGCGCCATAGCGAGCGTGGCCCAGGCCGCCGCCGACATCGGCCAGGGCGAGCCGGGCAAGCGCATTCGCTTTTCGCCGAGCACCGAGCTTACGCCACTGGTGCAGGCCTTCAACAACATGGTCGAACGCATCGAGTCCAACATGCAGACCATCGTCAAGCAGAAGATGGAATCCGAAGCCGTGCTCAACGGAATGAAGGCCGGGCTGATCGTCCTCGACGGACACGGCCGGATTCTGCGCGGCAACTACGCCGCCCAGGAGATTTTTCCGGGCCTTTCGACCTTCGCCGGGCGCAAGCCCATGGAACTGTCCCTGCTGCAGGATCTTCAGGATGCCTGCGACGCGGCGCTCCAAAAGCGCCGGGAAGGTGATTTTTCCCAGGTCGGAGTGGTGGTCTCCCTGGCGGGTGGCAGAAGCTTCGACGTCTCCATCGTGCCCATCAAGGGCGACGCCGAGCTTGGCGTGATCATGGTTTTTCACGACATCACCGAAATCAAGCGGGTGGAACAGATCCGTCGTGATTTCGTGGCCAACGTGTCGCACGAGTTGCGTACACCCCTGACATCGATCAAGGGCTACGCCGAAACCCTGGTGGGCATCGAGAAATACGATCCCGAGCAGACGCGCTCCTTCCTGGAGGTCATCCTGCGCAACGCCAACCACATGAACACCATGCTCGACGAGCTGCTCCAGCTCTCGCGCCTGGAGCATGGCAAGCAGCGCCCCGACCTGGTCACGGTGGAGCCTGCCTCGGCGCTTTATTCGGCCTGGAAGAGCTGTCATCCCTTGAGCAAGGACATCGAATTCGTGAACGAGCTAGGTGCCTCAACGCCCCAGGTGCGGGCCAATTTCGAGCAGCTGGTCCAGGTTTTTCGCAATGTCCTTGAAAACGCCATCAAGTACGTGCCTGACGAAACCGCCGTCATCCGTGTCCACGGGCATGCGAGCGGTCGTGAGCTGGTTGTTTTCATCGAGGACAACGGGCCCGGCATTCCGGTCGAGGATCAGACCCGGATTTTCGAGCGGTTCTACCGTGTGGAAAAGGACCGCAACAGCTCCATCGGCGGCACGGGCCTCGGCCTTGCCATCTGCAGGCACATAATGGCCAATCACGGAGGGCGGATCACGGTGCAGAGCCCCGTGCCCGAAACCGGGATCGGCTCCCGCTTCATCATCACCTTGCCCCTGGCCGGGCAGATCCCAGAGGAATAGACATGACAGAAACGGTCAAGATTTCATCGAGAAATCTCAACTTCTATTATTCGGACTTTCACGCGCTCCAGGATATCAGCTTCGATATGCTGCAGCATCAGGCTACGGCCCTTATCGGGCCTTCGGGTTGCGGCAAGTCTACTTTTCTGCGGTGCATCAACCGCATGAACGACCTTATAGCCGGTACCCGGATCGAAGGGTCCCTGACCATGGACGGGCAGGACCTGAACGACAATGCCCATGACGTGGTCGTGCTCCGGCGCCGGGTGGGCATGGTCTTCCAGAAGCCCAATCCTTTTCCCAAGAGCATCTACGAGAACGTGGCCTATGGGCTGCGGGTCAACGGCGTCAAGGACCGTGAATTCATCGATGCGCGGGTTGAGGAGAGCCTCAAGCTCGCCGCCCTGTGGGACGAGGTCAAGGACCGCATGGACCAGTCGGGCCTCAGCCTTTCGGGCGGGCAGCAACAGCGCCTGTGCATCGCCCGGGCCATGGCCGTGGAGCCCGAGGTGCTGCTCATGGACGAGCCCGCTTCCGCGCTTGACCCCATCGCCACCCAGAAGATCGAGGAGCTCATCCACGAACTCAAGAACAAATTCACCATCGTCATTGTCACGCACTCCATGCAGCAGGCCGCCCGCGTCTCCGATCGGACCGCATTTTTCTATATGGGCAAGCTCATCGAGGTCGGCCCCACGGACAAGCTGTTCACCCGTCCGGAGAACAAGCAGACCGAGGACTATATCACAGGCCGTTTCGGCTGATGCCCCCAGTTCTTCTGAATGGTCCGACAAATTTTTAAAGGAAGTGAAAGATGTATACGCATTTGCATGAAGAAATCGAAACGCTGAAGCTCAAGGTGCTGAAGATGGTCTCCCTGACCGAGGACGCGGTCCAGAAGTCCATCCAGGCCTATGTGAACAAGGATCTGTATCTGGCCGAAGAGGTTCAGGACGGGGACGTGGAAGTAAATCGTCTGGAGGTGGAGATTGACGAGCTGGCGCTCAAGCTGCTGGCCCTGGAGCAGCCCGTGGCCGGAGACCTGCGCTTCATCCTCGGGTGCATGCGCATCAGCGTCGATCTTGAACGCATCGCCGATGAGGCCGTGAACATCGCCGAGCGCTCCATCATGCTCAGTTCGCGGCCGCCGTTGCCTTTTCATCAGGACGTGCTGGAGATGGGCACCAAGGCCCTGGCCATGCTGCGGCACGCGGCCCAGGCGTTCTCATCCAGCAATGTGGAGGCGGCCCTGCAGGTCTGCCATCTGGACAACGAGGTCGACGTGCTGAACCACAAGAACATGCGTCAGGTCATCGAATACATGATCCACGAGACTCCGGCCATCGAGCGTTCCGTTCACACCATCATTCTCATCCGCCGCCTCGAGCGCATCGGCGATCTGGCCACCAATATTGCCGAATCCGTGGTGTTCATCGCCCAAGGCGTGAACATAAAACACAAACTGTATTTCGACGAGCGTTGATCCGGTACACGTACATGATTTGCAAGAGGGCGCCTGCGGGCGCTCTTTTCATTTACGGTGCAAAAGCTTGCGCTCACACCTCCAACTGGCTAGTGATCCCGGATACATCACCGTGGAGGATTGCGCATGCATCGCGCCCTGCTATTATGCCTTTTCGTTCTGGCCGCCTTCGCGCCGGCCAGTGCCTATGAATATCCGTTCAAGAATCCTTACGAGGCCACCGTGCTCGGCACTCTGCCGCGGGACGAATTTCCGTTGGACTCCATCCGTCCCTCCTCGTTGCGCGATCTCAACCCGTTGAGTGATCTGGGCGCGGTGCGCGAAAGGGAGCTCCTGCTGCATGAGCGTCCGGTGCCCGAAATCCTCTGGTATGACGACACCCTGCAGTACTCCGTTGCCCTGCAACGCGACGTGGCGCCGCTGCTGTTCATCATTGCCGGGACAGGCTCTTCCTACGATTCGGCCAACTGCCGCTTCCTGCAGGCGGTCTTTCATCGGGCCGGGTACCACGTGGTCAGCCTGTCATCGCCGACGTATCCGAACTTTGTGGTCAGCGCCTCCACGACCCAGGTTCCGGGGTTCATTCCCCGCGACGTGGCTGACCTGTATCAGAGCATGGACGCCATCGTGAACGAAATTGGCCGCGACAGGATATCCTCCTACAACCTGACCGGTTACAGCCTCGGCGGAACACAGTCCGCTTTTCTGGCGGAGCTGGACACGCGCGAAAAGCGTTTCGGATTCGACAAGGTGATGCTCCTCAATCCGGCGGTCAGCCTGCTGACCTCTGCCACCATCCTCGACCACCTGCTCTCCGACAACGTGGCCGACCGGACCGAGGCCGCAAGGGTCGTGGCCGATCTGGTCTCCGATCTTTCGGCGGCCTATCGCGGTAGCGACGAGGTCAATTTCGGCGACGAATTTCTTTTTGCATTGCACGGGAGCCGCTCCATTTCCGAAAAGGAGCTCAAGATCCTCATTGGCGTCGCTTTCCGAGTCTCTCTTGCGTCCATGGTTTTTACCAGCGACGTGTGCACGGGAGCGGGATACATTTCCCCAAGGGGGCACGTCATCGAGAAGAACGAGTCCCTGTCGCCTTATCTGGATGCGGCCGTGGGCGTGAGTTTCGAGGATTATGTGGACGAGTATCTCTTGCCTTTCCTGGCCTTCACGGATCCGGCCATGACCCGGGAACGGGCCGTGGCGGCCAGCAGCCTCGAATCCATCGCTCCTTTTCTGCGCGAGTCCACAAGCATCGCGGTCATGACCAATGTCGACGACCCCATTCTGACCCCCGACAACCTCGGTTTTCTGAAACGCACGTTCAACGGCCGCCTGACGCTCTATCCGGCAGGGGGGCACTGCGGCAATATCCGTTATCGGGACAATGTCGCGGCCATGCTCGATTTTTTCCGCAAGTGAGACATACCATGCGCATATTTCTTCTCTGCCTCATCCTCTTCGTCTCCGCCGGATGCGCCACCAACGGGCAGCATCAGCCCGGCCCTTTTCAGGCCCCCGTACATCGCGGCCTGCCCGAGGACCCGACCCTGGAGCGGCATTTTCAGGTCCATGATCCCTGGGAGGGATTCAATCGGAACATGTACCACTTCAACGCCCAGCTTGACCGCTACGTCTATCTGCCAGTGGTCCGCACCTACGAGGCGATCCTGCCGGATAGCGTTCAACAGGGCGTTTCCAATATTTTCAATAACTTGAAAGAAATACCGATTTTTGTGAACTCTGTCCTGCAAGGCAAGGCCAAAAAGGCTTCGGTCTCGCTGGGCCGCTTTGTCTTCAACACGACCATCGGCCTGGGCGGCATCATCGACGTGCTCGGCAATGGAGGCATCCCGCAGGAAAACGAGGATTTCGGACAGACCCTGGGCTTCTGGGGCGTCCCCCCCGGTCCGTATCTGGTGCTCCCCGTGTTCGGGCCCTCCGGAGTGCGCGACACGGGAGGCGTGTTCGTGGACGCGGCCATGACCATAAACCCATCGTACGGCCTCTTCCAGGACATGAGCTGGATTGCGCGCGAGTCGGTGTCCACCGGCGTTTACGGGGTCAAGGCTGTCGACGCGCGGCATCAGGTCAAGTTTCGCTACTACGAGACCGGAAGTCCCTTCGAGTACCAGTTGGTGCGCTTCATCTACTCCAAGAAACGCGAACTCGACATCGAGAAGTAGTTTTTTCTTTTCCCTGCCTTGAAAAGGCGTGGCGTTCCTCTCGAGCGGCCACGCCTTTTTTTATCGTTTTCCAAAATTTTGGACGGCTGCAGGATGCAGCTCTTGAAGTTTGCGGTGCTAACTTGTGTTTGCAGTGTAAATCGTGCTTTGCGCTTTTTTTAAGATGCGAAATTGTAACGCGCTGAAATTATGCGGTCTCGTATTTTTTGCAGACATGGCAGGGCTTTTGCTCTGGCTTCGTCGTCAAAATAACCGGCGAGAGAACGCTTCATAATCATCGAGGAGGAAGAAAACCAATGTCTGAAGAAAGCAGCAGCGTCGTCATCGACCACGGGAAAAGCCAGTGGTCGGATTTGTGGAAGAAAGAGGACTTCCTGGCCATCTGGCTCGGTTTTATCATTATTTCCGTCTGCATCCTGGCGTACACGACTTTTGGTCCCAAGGCGGAGTTTGCCGAAAAGATAGCCACCGCCAACCAGATCCAGGAAGCGGAACTGGCCAAGGCTCCGTTCAAGACCATCGCCTGGCACAATGCCCAGGATGCCAAGGGCAAACTCAAGGGCTCCGGTACCGCGTTTGGCAAATTTGCGTCCCACTGGACCAAGACGCCAGGTTCCTGGAAGACCAACCCCATGGATTCCCTGATCCGCTCCGAATCCCAGGCCAAGGCGCTCAACGAGAAGGCCATGCCTAAATACGAAGAGGCCAAGGGCAAGCTTGAAGTGGCACTCGCCGCTGCCGTGGCCGCGGAAGAGGCTGCGGCCGGCGCATCCTTCCAGAACCAGGCGCTCAATGACGAGGCCGCGGCCAAGATTTCCGAGTGGCGCGACGCGCACAAGGCTGCCGGAGATGCCAAGAAGAAGGTCGAAAACAAGCCCTACAACTACATTCCGTCCCTCATCGGCCTGTGCATCTTCATCGCGCTGATCTTCGGTGCGGGCATTGCCATGATGGGCAAGAGCGCGCCTGCGTTCCTGCAGGGTTTCGTGATTGTCTTCCTGGTCGCCGTCCTGGCGTACATTCTCGGCGGACAGGCCATCTCCAAGCAGTACGGTTTTGGCGCCGAAGCCTGGGGCGTGCTTCTGGGCATGGTCATAGCCAATACCGTGGGCACTCCCAAATGGGTCCTTCCGGCTTGTGAAGTCGAATTTTTCATCAAGACCGGCCTTGTTCTTCTGGGCGCGGAAGTGCTCTTCAACAAGATCGTGGCCATCGGCACACCCGGCATTTTCGTGGCCTGGGTAGTCACCCCCGTCGTGCTCGTGTGCACCTACATCTTCGGCCAGAAGGTGCTGAAGATGCCCTCCAAGACACTCAACGTCGTCATCTCCGCCGACATGTCCGTGTGTGGCACCTCCGCCGCCATCGCCGCTGCGGCAGCCTGCCGGGCCAAGAAGGAAGAGCTGACACTGTCCATCGGTCTGTCCCTGGTCTTCACCGCCATCATGATGATCGCCATGCCTGCCTTCATCAAGGCTGTCGGCATCCCGGAAGTTCTGGGCGGCGCCTGGATGGGCGGCACCATCGACTCCACCGGCGCGGTGGCCGCGGCAGGCGCGTTCCTGGGCCAGAAGGCCATGTACGTGGCCGCGACCATCAAGATGATCCAGAACGTCATGATCGGTGTTACCGCATTCTGCATCGCCGTGTACTGGTGCACGAAGGTTGACTGCGTGGCCGGCAAGACCGTTGGCGCAGGAGAGATTTGGCATCGTTTTCCCAAGTTCGTGCTCGGCTTCATCGCCGCCTCCATCATCTTCTCCATCCTGGATCAGGGCATGGGCAAGGATCTTGGCGGCGCGGTCGTGGATCACGGCATCGTCCGCGGCGGCACCAGGCTTCTGCGTGGCTGGTTCTTCGCCCTGTCCTTTGCGGCCATCGGCCTGTCCACCAACTTCCGCGAGCTGGCCAAGTACTTCAAGGGCGGCAAGCCGCTCATCCTGTATGTCTGCGGTCAAAGCCTCAATCTTGTCTTGACTCTGGCCATGGCCTACCTCATGTTCTACGTGGTCTTCCCCGAAATCACGGCCAAGATCTAAATTGTCTCGAAAAACAGCCGGGAGGATCTTCCTCCCGGCTTTTAAGGACGTATCGTCATGACTGAAAAAAGCCTGCCCGTAAGATTGAAGAATTTTGTTCTGACCATGGGCGCCGCCCTGGCCTTCGTCTACCTGTTCCTGCCTTTTTTGACCAACTCCTGTGGTGTTCTGAGCCGCATGTCCTCGTATCTGGACGATAATGGCATCGATCCGACCCGTTATTACTACACGGATGTTGCACAGGTGAAGGAAGGAGAGGATTACCTGCGTTTTGCCCTGGAGGAAAAATAGTCGAGGCGCCTCTCTTTGGGGGAAATGTGCTCAGATCAGGAGCAGCCGAACGGTTTCAGGTCTTGATTGGAGGACGGTAGAACACTAATGATTTCTATGGTGCCCTTTTTTGATTTGGTCTTGCCGACAGTCTGAGCGAACGCATCTTCATCCACTTCACACACGTTTCCACCGCCACGGGAAGCATCAATTTCAGGCGAGCCCATGCACCTTCTCAAGCCATCAAAGATACAGACCAAATTTGTTTCCGGGCTTTTGGTCGCCTCCATTGTTCTGGGCATCGTTTTTTCCGTCGGTTTTTATCTACACATGAAAAATGTCCTCGAGGAGGAGGTGCGGGACAAGGCCCTGCTCATCTTCACCCATGTGGACTCCATCCAGCACTACGTGCGCGACATCCTGCGCCCGGCCATGTACGAGCGCCTGCCCGCTTCGTTCATCATCGAGGCCATGTCCTCATCCTACATTTCCCGAACCATCATGGCGCCGATCAACGACGATCACGGCGGCACCATCTATCGCCGCGTGGCCATCGACGCACGCAACCCCGCTTACGAAGCCAACACGCACGAACGGGAACTGATCCGCTATTTCAGGGCCAATCCCGAGCAGGAGCTGTGGCAGGGGTACAAGACCATGGACGGGGAAAAATATTTTCTGAAAGTCCGTGCCGTGCGTTTCGAGGAAGGGTGCATGTATTGCCACGGCAAGCCCGAGGATGCTCCGCCGGAGCTTTTGTCCCTGTACGGGGGGCGGGGTTTCGGCAAGGAGGAGAACTCCATCGCCGGGGTCGATTTCGTGGGCATCTCCGTGCAGAGCAGTGTCGGGCGCGTGCAGCAGACCATCCTGACCTACTTCGCCTTTTTCGCCTTTGGCGCGCTGCTGTTTTTTTCAGCGACAAATTTTCTGTTCCGGGTTCTGGTGGTCAACAATCTCAAACGCCTCAACAGCGTTTTCAGACGCAACGTGGTCGATGCGGAAGGCTCCGAGCTCCTGCACAAGCTGGAGCAGGGCGACGAGATCGAGGAATTGGTCGAAGGCATGGAGCAGATGGGCAATCATCTCTTCGAGGTCCGCCACCAGCTCCAGGATTATGCGGAGAATCTGCGCAAGATGGTCGATGATCGCACCGAGGCCCTTTCCCATGAGGCCGAAGCCCGGCAGGCAGACGTGCATCTCTTTGTGCGCCTGCTGGAGGACATGCGCCGCAGCGGTTCGCGTTCGGAACTCTGGAGCCTGGCCCTGCCTCAGATCTGCAAGCGCTTCGGGGCGCGCAGCATCGCCTATGTGTGCACCATGGTCTCCAGGAATTACTACGTCTGGCCGGAGTCGTCCGCCGCTCCCGAGTTGCCTGAGAACATGGTGGATGTGCTGACCGGAAGCGCCTGCCTGCAATCGGGATCCAGGATTTTCGTGCCGGTGGAGTCGAGCTCCGGAAATGCCGAGGGCATCCTTTGCCTCTACTGGGACACCGAAGCAGAGGCGGCACGGCACGATCAGCGGGTACTCACGGCGCTCGGTCGTCAGCTCGGCACGGCAGCGGAGAATCTGACGGCCATCGACAGCCTGCTGCGGCAGATGAACGTGCTCGAAACCATCGTCGAAGGCATCACCGACCCGCTGGCGCTCATGGACTCGAACTGCGCCGTGCTGACCGTGAACCAGGCCGCCCGACAGCTGACCTCGGAATTGACGGGCGGCGAACGCACGGACGGCAACATGCTGTCCATCTTTTTCGATCCGTTGTCTCATCCTTGTCCGATGGTTGACGCCATTCGCGGCGGGGCGCCGGATCTGCGCGAAGTCGAGCTGCCCGGAGGCAGGTCGTTTTCACTTTCGATGTACCCGGTGCGCAGTTCCGACGGGCAGACGGACCGCGTGGTCGTCTATGTGCGCGAGACCACCATGGAGAAGCGCATGCGTTCCCAGGTCTGGCATTCGGAGAAGATGGCGACCGTAGGCAAGCTCACGGCGGGCCTGGCGCATGAGATCAACAACCCGCTCGGGGTCATCCTCTGCTATGCGGGGTTGCTCCGCCAGACGATCTCCGATCCGCAGCAGGCTTCGGACCTGAACATAATCGAGCGCCACACCAGGCAGGCGCAGAGAGTGCTTCAGGAGCTTCTCAATTTTGCCCGCCCCAAGGCTGCCGGGTCGGGCACGGCGGATGCCTGCGGCGTTGCCGTGTCCGTGTCCGAGGTTTTTTCCGTGCAGGCCGCCAAGAAGAGGGCGCACTTGACTGTGGAACAACCAGATCGGCCTCTGCCCGTGCGCATGGGTATCGGTGAGCTGGAGCAGGTGCTCAGCAACCTGGTCATCAACGCCCTCGACGCGGTCGGGGAGGAGGATGGCGAGATAGTGGTTCGGGTCGCGCCCAAGGCTGGGCGGGTGGCCATCGTGGTGGAGGATAACGGTCCGGGCGTTTCGGCGGCGGATGCGCCGCATATTTTCGATCCCTTTTATTCGACCAAGGCCATCGGCGCCGGGACTGGACTGGGCCTGGCCGTGGTCTACGGCATGGTCAGGGACGTGGGCGGAGAAGTCTTTGTCGAGCATTCGGACCTCGGCGGCGCGCGCTTTGTCGTGCTCCTGCCGTCTGGAACCGATGACCAGGAATCGGATACTGCGCACCAGAGGAAGGATTGAGCATGGAAGTCATGGATTCAGCCGGCATTGTCACGGGAGCACGGGTCGTCATTGTCGACGACGAAGTTGATTTCGCACGCGGACTGGCCAGGCTTGTCGGAGGTCATTTTCCGGGCCTCGACGTGGTGGCCGTGCATAGCGGAGCCGAGGCTCTGCAAGCCCTGGCGGCGAAACCCGCGCAGCTCATGATCACGGATTTGCGCATGCCCGAGATGACCGGATTGCAGCTTTTGTCCCAGGCCCTTGGCCTGCTGCCGGACCTGAGCATGGTCGTGCTCACCGCCTACGGGACCATTGAGACGGCGGTGGAGGCCCTGCGGGCTGGTGCCTATGATTTTCTGACCAAGCCCATCGAGCCGGAACAGCTCTTCCGTGTGGTGGAGAAGGGACTGGAGCGAAGCAGGCTGCTGGAGGAAAACAATCGTCTGCGCCAGATCCTGGCCAGCAAGGAATGCGGCGGGGAGCTGGTCGGAGAAGGCGCGGCCATGCGGCAGCTCAAGCGCACCATCGCGGCCGTGGCCCAGTCCGAATACACGGTGCTGGTCCGGGGCGAATCTGGCACCGGCAAGGAGCTGGTGGCCCGCATGGTGCACCATCTCGGCGCACGGGCTTCCCGGCCCTTTCTGGCGGTGAACTGTCCTTCCATTCCCGAGAATCTGCTCGAAAGCGAACTCTTCGGCCACGTCAAGGGCGCCTTTACCGGGGCCGACCGCGACCACAAGGGGCTCTTTGCCGCCGCTGACAAGGGGACCATCCATCTGGACGAAATCGGGGACATTTCCCCGGCGGTCCAGACCAAGCTGCTGCGGGTCATGCAGGACGGGGAGGTCCGGCCAGTGGGATCGAACAGATCCTCACGCGTGGATGTGCGCGTGGTCGCCTCCACCAATCAGAACCTTGAAGCCGCCATTCAGGCCAAGACCTTTCGCGAGGATCTGTATTATCGGTTGAACGTGCTGACCATAACCCTGCCGCCCTTGCGCGAAAGGGCCGAGGACATTCCGCTTTTGGCCGGGCACTTCTTCCGGGCGGCCTGCCGCGAGATGGGGCTGGCCGAAAAACAGGTCGATCCGGAGGTCATGCACTGGATGGCCACTCACTCCTGGCCCGGCAACGTGCGTGAGTTGCAGAATTTCGTGCGCCGTCTGACCGTTTTCGCCACCACGGAGCGGGTAGACATGAATCTGCTGCGCATGGTGCAGCAGGGCGGATGTCTGCCCGTGCCCATGGGCAAGAGCCTGGGCGGAGGCGAAACCGCGCTGGAACCCTACAAGAACGCCAAGGCCGAGGCCGTGGCGGCATTCACCCACTCCTACGTAAACGAGCTTTTGGCCCAGACCAAAGGCAACGTGTCCGAAGCGGCCCGCGTCTCGGGCCTGTCCCGCGTGGCCCTTCAGAAAATCCTTTTGCGCATGGGCGAAAGCGCTGCGCGATTTCGGGATTGACCCGCCTGCCTTGCTTCTTCCTCTGAGTATAGCCAAGCGCTTTTCGCGGTTTTCATCGCTGTAGTCTTTGTGTATGCGCAAGTATCTCAAAACATGATATGCGCTTTGCCGCCGATGCCGGAATGAACAGCTGTCTGTAGGCCGTCACGTATTTCCATTTGTAACTCCAATCATGTTTTGAGATTGGAGGATACGCTTTTGAACGTGATGAACGCGGTATTTCCGTCCGCCCTGCATTTTGACGCCGGTCTTCCTGCTTTCCTTGCTCTCCTGCTGTCATTCGGCACGATTTCGCTTCTGCTTGGTGCATTGCTTATTGTCCTTGCCCGCCTTCGATCAAACAGGAGCTCCCTGGAAACTCGCATTCGCGAATTGCGGTCTGCCTACGAGAAAATCGAGACACTGTCTCATGAAAGACGTGAGTTCGAGGAGAAATTTCAAGCCATTTTCGACAATTCACCGTATTCCATTGCGTTCAACGCGCTCGATGGTACATATTTGGGTGCCAATAAAGCTTTTTTGTCCCGATGGGGCATTTCGCGTGAAGAGGCGCTCACCCGTTCGGTGCAGGACCTTGCTGCGGTCGACAATGATGAAAGGTTGCGTTTTATTCAGATGCTTGAGCGCGACGGGAGCTTCAGCAACATGGAAACGAAGATTTCCAGGCCTGACGGCGCGGTGGGCTATGTGCTGTTTTCCGCATCGCTGGTTTCCATTGGCGGGCTGACAAGCATTTTGTCCACGGCCGTGGATGTCACCTCGCTCAAAGAAGCGGAGCAGAGCGTCAAGCGCTGGCGGCAGAAGTTCGATTTGACCACTGCCGCGGCCAAACTCACCTTCTACGAATATGACGTGGATAATGACGTTCTGAGCTGGAGCGGGAGCATGCTGGATGTGTTGGGGTACAACCCGCAGGAGATGCGGGGGGGCCTCGACGTCTGGACGGAGTTGCTTCACCCGGAGGACGCGGACAGGGCGACGGCTCTTTTCGAAGAGGCGTTGTCGCAAAAGAAGAGGTATATCATCGAGTATCGCCTGCGACGCAAAGATGGGTCGTACGCCGATGTTTTTGAATATGGGCAACTGTTCGCAAGGACACCCGATTCGCCAAAGAGGGTGCTTGGCATCATTCAGGACGTTTCCGAAACCAAACGCACCGAAAAGGCACTGATGCAGAGCGAGGAGAAGTATCGGGCCATCTTCAACAACGCTCCCATAGGGATTTTCCGCACCAGCTACGACGGGCGTTTTCTGGAGGCCAATCCGACTCTTGCCCGCATGTTGGGATACCGGGACCGGGATGAGCTCCTGTCCTCGGTGGAGAGCCTGGAAACAGGCATTTATCCTCATCCCCACACCCGCCGCGACATGCTTGAAGCCCTGCTTGTCTCTCCAGGCGGAATACGCAGGGAAATCGAGTTCAAACGCAAGGACGGCTCCCCTTTTTACGCCGTGATCAACGCTTCCCTGCAATTCGACGACTCGGGACGCCCAGCCTATCTCGACGGCACCATCGAGGACATTACCACCCGCAGGGCCGCCGAGGAGAGGTTGCGGCAGTCCGAGGAGAAGTTCGCGAGCATCTTCCGTTTGTCTCCGGACGGCATCGTGCTTTTCGGGCTTGACACGCAGCGCATTCAGGACGTCAACGATGCCTTTGTCGATCTTTTCGGATTCTCCCGGGAGGAACTCCTGGGCAAGACGACCATTGAACTCGGGATGTACCAGACTCCTGCCGTCAGGGAGCGCCTCTACGAACTGATACACGCCAAAGAGACAATCCGGGATTATGAACTCACGGCATATCGGAAATCCGGTGAAGAAATCGTCTGCCTGCTGTCATGTCAGCTCATAGACATCAATGGCCATCCGACTGTTTTTGCCGTCATACGCGATCTGCGCGAAATGAAACGCATGCAGCAACTCATGATCCAGACGGAGAAAATGCAGTCCCTCGGCGGATTGGCGGCGGGGATGGCCCATGAGATCAACAATCCTTTGGGCATCATTGTGCAGGGCGTGCAAAATACCACGCGCAGGCTCGATCCGTTCTTGGAGCCCAACATCGAAGTTGCCAGGAGACACGAATTGGACTTGCATCGCCTGGCCATGTTTCTCGAAGAGCGCAACATCTTTCGCTATCTGAAGGGGATTCGCGATGCGGGTGAGCGCGCCGCGGATATCGTGTCGAACATGCTTTCCTTCAGCCGTAACAGCGAGCGGACGTTTTCCTCCAATGATCTGAGCGCCATTGCGTCCAAGGCCCTTGAGTTGGCGGGCAAGGATTTTGATTTAAAGAAGCATTATGATTTCAGAAGATTGAATATCGTCAGGGAATATGATCCCGCCTTGCCGCTGGTGCCCTGCGTCGGTACGGAAATCGAGCAGGTGATCCTGAACCTCGTGCGCAATGCCGCCCAGGCCATGGCCCGGGCCGGAACGGAAAGCCCGGCGCTGACCCTGCGCACAAAGAGGATGCAGGATTGGGCGGTGATCGAGGTGGAGGACAACGGCCCGGGCATCCCCAAGGACGAACTCGCCCGCATTTTCGAGCCTTTCTACACGACCAAGAAGATCGGCGAAGGAACCGGGCTCGGGCTTTCGGTGTCGTACTTCATCATAACCAACAACCATCACGGACACCTCTCCGCCTCTTCGCGCGAGGGGCGGGGGGCCAAGTTCGTCATCTCCCTGCCGCTAGGCCAGGACGCGTGATGCGGGCGGCGCCGAGCCGGCCGCCACAAGGGCCGCGATGTCGAGGATGAGAGCCATGCTCCCGTCGCCCTTGATGGTTGCGCCGGAAATCCCGCGTATGTCCTGATAGACCTTGCCCAGGCTCTTGATGACGGTCTGGTGCTCGCCGATGACCCTGTCCACGGCGATGCCGACGCTTTGTCCCTGGGAGTTGCAGACTACGACCTGCTGGATCTTCGGGGCCTGTCCCGGGATGCCGAAATCCCTGCGCAGGCTGACATAGGGCACCATCTGGCCGCGCAGATTGATGAGATCGGCGCGGTCCTTGTCCGTGCGGATGAGTTCCACGCATTCCTCCACGGCGGACAGGGGCATGATGAAGCAGCTGTCCTCGACCTGGACCTGCAGGCCGTCGATGATGGCCAGGGTCAGGGGGATGCGCACGGAGATGGTCGTGCCCTGACCGGGAACACTTTCCAGGCTGATGCGGCCGCGCAGGGCGTCGATGTTGCGCTTGACCACATCCATGCCCACGCCGCGCCCTGAAATGCTGGTGACCTTCTCTGCCGTGGAGAAGCCCGGCGCGAAGATGAGCATGAGGGCGTCCTTGTCCGACATGGGCGTGTCCGCGGCGATGATGCCCTTTTCCACGGCCTTGGCCCGGATGCGGTCGGGGTCGATGCCCGCGCCGTCGTCGGTGATGCGGATGAGCACCTCGCCTCCGGAATGTTCGGCCGAAAGCTCTATGCGGCCCTCGGGATTCTTGCCCCGGGCCATGCGCTCCTCGGGGCTCTCGATGCCGTGGTCGATGCTGTTTCTGAGCAGGTGCACCAACGGGTCGTTCAGGCGCTCGATGACGGTCTTGTCCAGCTCGGTGTCCTCGCCGTGGGTTTCAAGCACGATGCGCTTGCCGAGTTCTTGGGAAAGGTCCCGCACCAGGCGCTTGAAGCGGCTGAAGGTCGAGCCGATGGGCAGCATGCGGATGCCGAGCGTATTGTCTCGCAGCTCGTCGGAGAGCCGCTCGATTTCTTCGGAAATGGCTTGCAGCCGTGCGTCGCTCTGCTCGCTGGCGAATTGGGTCAGCCGCGCCTGGGCCGTGACCAGTTCGCCGACCAGGTCAACCAGAAAGTCCAGTTTCTGCGCCGGAACGCGGATGCTTGAGGTCTGCTGGGCCTCGGCGCTGGCCGTCTGGCGCAGGCGTTTGACTTCCTGCTGCTCGACCAATGCCGCCTCGACCTGACTTGCGCTGACCAGTCCCGCCTCTGACAAAAGCTGGCCGATGGGTTTGCGCTCCAGCAGAATACGCTCCAGGGCGTCCTTGGTGATGTCGTTCTTTTCGACCAGGATCTGGCCGATGAGCTTGTAGGATTCCTCGTCGATGCCCTGGCAGCTTCCGACCATCTGGATGGTCAGGTCGCTGTCTTCCTCCACGAAGATGAACACATCGCGGATCTCTTCCTCGCTGCCGGCCGTGGTCAGGATGATGTCCCACCAGACCAGACAGTCCTCGGGATTGAGCAGGGGCAGGGCGGGGATGTCCCTTAAGTGCATGATGACGTGGTGCTCGCCCATTTCGCACAGCTCTTCCAGCAGGGAGGCGGGGTTGGTCCCGCTCAAGAAAAGATTTTTAGGCGGGGTGAAGCGGATGCGCCAGGTACGCAGGTTCGGGTTCATGGCGCATGTAAGCGGTTCGCGGGTTGGCGTGGCTTCGAGGGGCTTGTGTTCCGGATTGAGTGCCCTGAGGCCCCGGATGACTTCCTCAACCCCCGTGTCCGAATCTTTTCCTTCGACCATGGCCAGGATGTGGTCCCGGGCCAGGAGCGTGAGGCTCAACAGTTCCCTGGTAACTTCAATCCGGCCCGTGCGCGCCAGATCGAAGACTGTCTCCACTTCGTGGGTGAAAGACGCGATATTCTCGAAACCGAACATGGCGCCGGAACCCTTGATGGTGTGCATGGCGCGGAAGACCCGGTTGATGACTTTGTCATTGGTCGTGTCCGTCTCCAGTTCCAACAGCGAGGTCTCAAGCTCGCCTAGAAGCTCCAGCGCTTCTTCCTTGAATGCCTGACGGTGCATTTCTTCTCTGAACATCTCTGACTCCGGGTTGATGGGCTAGCGCAGCAGTTTTCTGGCCACTGCCAGGAGCTGATCCGGTTTGAAGGGCTTGATGATCCAGCCGGTGGCCCCGGCCGCTTTGCCCTCTTCCTTGGCGGAGGCCTGCGATTCCGTGGTCAGCATAACAATGGGCGTAAACTTGTACTGCGGCGTGGCGCGTACGGCGCGGATGAGTTCGATGCCGCCCATGCCGGGCATGTTCAGATCGGTCAGAATCATGTCCACGGCACCGGACAGCCTGGCCATGGCGTCCTTGCCGTCGCGGGCTTCGATGACGGCGTAGCCGGCTTCCTTCAGGGTCAGGCTGACCATCTGGCGGATGCTGGCCGAGTCGTCGACGGTCATGATGGTCTTGCTCATGCGTCATCCCCCGAACGGGCCGAGAGTTCCCTGATGATATCGGCCGCTCCCAGAACTCCGGCAGTGTCGGTCACGTGCGTGGGCAGGTTTGCAATTCTGACGTTCCTGTCCGGACATTTGATCAGGGCGGACAGGATCTGGACAAAGGAAAGGTCGATCCGGGCCGACTCCCCCAGGTCAATGGTCACGTCGCGATCCTGGGACAGGCGGGCCAGCAGTTCGGCGTGGATTTCCCTGGAATGTTCCACAATGAGGTCGCCGGACAATTTTACGACTACATGTCCTGGATCGGCCGTGGCGGTGCACGAAAACATCGAAGTCTCCTGACGGGTGTATGTTCTTTCCGTTCCGCCGGTCCGTGAGGATTCCTGCGGCTCGGAATCTTGGGGTTGGGGCGCCGCGGGGGCGCCCCTGGTCATGAATCGGTTTCGAGGGGTTCGGCCTCACCCGGCAAGGAGAGTTCTCCGGGGGAGAAGACCTTGGCGATGTCGAGGATCATGATGAACTCCTCGTTCTGCTTGCCCATGCCGCTGAGGAAATCCGGACGGATGGACGTGCCCATGCGCGGCGGCGGGGTTATCTGTTCGTTCGCCATTTCAAAGACTTCGAGCACGGAGTCGACGATGGCGCCCATGTGGCACTTCTCGCCCTCGATCTCCACGTCCACGATGATGATGCACGTGCTTACCGTGTCCCGGGCCGTGGGCATGTCGAACTTGATGCGCAGGTCGACCACGGGCACGGCGTGGCCGCGCAGGTTGATGACCCCGCGCATGAACGGGGGAGTCCTGGGAATGCGGGTCACGGGCACGAGTTCGATGACTTCGCGCACGAAGCCCGTTTCCAGGGCGAAAACATCCTCGCCCAGGGCGAAGGTCAGATATTGCTTGATAGCGTTGTCATTCATTTGTCATCCCGTCCTCTGGTTAGAAGCGTTCGAATTCGTCGTCTTCATTGTCGCGCCCCATGTCCAGGGCCAGGCCGCCGACAGGAAAGCTGGAAGTCATCGCCTTGAGCGCTTTAGGGGCAGGCTGTGGCCGATTTCGGCGAGTCGTTTGGCGGACGGTTTTGCCCGTATCGGTACCGAGACGGAAGAAAGCGATGGTGCTTTGCAGTTGTTCGGCCTGACTGGACAGCTCCTCGGATGTGGAGGCCATCTCCTCGGAGGCCGAGGCGTTCTGCTGGATGACTTGATCGAGCTGCTGCAAGGCCTTGTTGATCTGCCCCGCTCCGGCGTTCTGTTCGTTGGACGCGGCGGAGATCTCCTGCACCAGTTCGGCCGTGCGCTGGATGTCCGGAACCAGCTTGGTCAGCATCTGGCCAGCCTGATCGGCCACGACCACCGTGGAAGAAGACAGTGCGCTGATTTCGGCTGCGGCCGTGCCGCTGCGTTCGGCCAGCTTGCGTACTTCCGCCGCGACCACGGCAAAACCCTTGCCGTGCTCCCCGGCGCGGGCGGCCTCGATGGCGGCATTGAGGGCCAGCAGGTTGGTCTGGCGGGCGATTTCTTCGACGATGGAGATTTTTTCGGCGATTTCCTTCATGGCGTCCACAGCCTGGACCACTGTCTTGCCGCTCGCGTCGGCGTCTTGGGCGGCCTTGAGGGCGATCTTTTCCGTCTGCGCGGCATTGTCGGCGTTTTGCCTGATATTGGCGGCCATTTGCTCCATGCTGGAGGAGACTTCCTCCACGGACGCGGCCTGTTCCGTCGAGCCCTGGGAGAGTTGCTCGGCCGATGCGCTCATTTCCTCCGAGCCCGATGCCACGTTTTCCGAGGCGCCCTGTACTTCGGCCACGGTGTCGCGCAGGCGTTCGCACATGCGTTTGATGTCGGCATAGACGCCGATATGGTGCGCGGTGTCATTGAAGGCGATGGTCAGGTCCCCGCTTGCGACCCGTTCCGCGACGGAGGCGATAACGCCCGGTTCGGTGCCCAGCTGGCGGGTGATGATCCGGCCCACGAGAAAAGCGACCAGGAGGCCGATAAGGACGGCGGCGATATTGGCGACGAGGATGGACGTGCGGGCATGGGCGTATGTTGTGTCGGCCTCGGCACTGGCGGCATCCGAGGCGCTCTTCTGGAGATGGATGATCTTGTCCAGGGCGTCCTTGGCCGCGTAGTATTCGGCCCGTGATGTCCCACGCATGGCCGTGACCGCTTCCTTGGTCTTCATGGCGCGGGACAAGGCTATGATCGATGCGTGCTCCTTGATGTAGAGATCCCAATGATTCTTGTACTCCTGGTAGAGACGCTGCTCTTCTTCCAGAGAAGGAAGTTTCTCATACGCAGTCCTGACATTTTGTATGTCCGTTTTGTATTGTTCAATACGTTCTTCGTATTCAGACATGCTTTTTTCATCTTCGGAAATCGCATGTCCATATTCCGCATTGCGTACCTCTAGGATCAGGGAATTGAGCTCCCCGCAGGCCTGGACGCTGGGAAGCCAGACGGTGCTGATTTCCGTGGATTTGTCGTTGATGTCGGACATCTCCGTGCTTGCGAACCAGCCAAGCCCGGCCATGATGGCCAGAATGACTCCAAAGGACAGGACAAGCTTGCTCATGATGCGCATGTTGATAAACCATTGCATGGAAATACTCCTTTCAGGCGGTTATCTTCGTGTGTTGACTGTAAAAACCGTGTGCTGCGGCAGGCGACCCGGCCAGGTGCGGCGTCCCGGCCTCTGGTTTCTGCCCCCCGCACGGCCGTTGTTCCTAGATCTTGAATTGTCCCACCAAGGCGCTGAGATCTTCAGCGAGCCTGGACAACTCCTCGGCACTCGTCTGGACCTGCTCCCCGCCCGAACGGATGTCGTTCGTGATGGTGTCGACGGCCGTGATCTCTCCGGTGATGTCCCGTGAAACCGCGGACATCTCCGTGGATCTCATATTGGCGTCCTGCACATCCTCGGTCGCCTGGGCGATGTTGCTGGCCACCTCGCGTGTGACGGCGGACTGCTCCTCGATGGCGGCGGCGATGTTCGCCACGATGGAATTCACCTCGCCGATGACCTTCACGATGCGGTCGATGTCGCTCACGGCGTTGCCTGTGGCGAATTGAATGCCGCCGATCCGTTCCCTGATGTCGTTGGTCGCTTCGGCTGTCTTGAGGGCCAGTTCCTTGATTTCATTGGCGACCACGGCAAACCCGCGTCCCGCTTCACCCGCCCTGGCCGCCTCGATGGTGGCGTTCAAGGCCAGCAGGTTGGTCTGCGACGATATGGCGGCGATGGTTTCCGTGACCTTGCCGATCTCCTGCGCGGCGTCTCCGAGCTGCCGCAGCACGGAGGCGAAGCTGTCCACCTGCCGCGCGGCGTCTTCCGACGTGCCGCTCGCGCGCTCGGTGTTGCCTGCGATCTCGCTGATGGTCGATGTCATCTGCTCGGTGGCTGCGGCAACGGAAGCGAGATTCGACGTGGTTTGCTCCATCCCGGTGGCCACAGACGCCATGTTCGAGTTCATCTCTTCCGAGGCCGAGGCCACCGTGGATGTCTTGGAGGACAGGGACCGGACGCTCTGGGTTGTCTGGCTGCTCACCGCCGACAGTTCCGTGGCCGAGGAAGCCACGGTGCGGGCGTTGTCGGCGATGCCGGCGATGATGGTCTGGAGTTTCGTGACGAAATTATTGAAATGTTGCGACAGTTGGCCGAGTTCGTCGTTTGTCTCGACAGGCAGGCGCTTTGTCAGGTCTCCTTCGCCTTCGGAAATGTCCTTGAGCAGGTTGGCGCAGGTTTTGACCGGGTTCAAAACCCCTCTGGCGATGAGGATCGCCGTGCCGATGCCGACGGCGAAGAAGAGCAGGGAGGCCAGACCGATCATCCAGCGCATCTGGTGGATAGGAGCCAGAATTTCCTCGGCCAGGCCTCCGACCGCGATGGACCATCCTGTGCCCTCGATGGGCGCGAACCCGAAGAAGCGGTCCTTGCCCATGAACGGGTACTGCTCGAAGCCGGTCTCGCCCTTGGTCATGCGTCGAAGCATTTTCGCCACATCCACGAAGTCGGGGTTGGTCTTGCTTTCCTCGATGAAGTTGCGTTGATCCAGGACGAACTGGCGGTTGGCGTGGGCAATGGCTGCCCCGTTGTCGTCGACGATATAGGAATAGCCGTGTTGGCCGTATTTGATGCCGTCGGTGATGTCGCTGAGCAGATTCGCGTCGAGGCGTGCGACAAGAACCGCCTGGACGTTGGAAGCATGGTCCGTGATCGGCGTCGCGGCCATGATGACCGGGGTATTTGTCACTCTGCTGATGATGACGTTCGAGAAGGTTGTCCGGCCGGCCAGGGCCTGCTTGAAGTAGTCTCTGTCGCTCAGGTCCGCAGTGCTTTCATCGGAGTAACGGGCCAGGCCGTCCGGTTCGACGATGCCCATTCCCAGATATTTCATCCTGGCGATCTCGTTCTCCAGCGCCGGTCGTTGCCGGCTCCATTCCATGGAACGGATCACATCACGATTGGCAATGCCTTGCAGAACGGCGACGTGGTAATCCAGACGGTTTTTGGCGAGTTGCCCGCCGTATTTGGCCACGGCGACGATGTTTTCCTCGGCCTGGGTAAAAGTGGCATGCTTGGCACGGTCAAAGGCAATGTAGCCGAGCCCGCAACAAACCAGGCTGACAAGAAGCAGCATTCCGCCAATCAGTTTTGTTCGAATCGTGAGTTTTGCCATGGTGTCTGTCTCCGCATTGTTTCATGTATTTGGTTATTGATGCGTCTCATTGGATACACGGTCACATGCATTGCGAGTGTTCGTTTCTGGCGATGGCGGAGAGAACTCCCGACCTGTTGGCCGCGGTGAAGGCGCAGGCGCAGAGGGGGCAGAGCGTTTTTCCGGCTTCGCGGATGATGTGGGCCATGGCCTCCTCGTGCGAAAGCGCCTGCCGGTAGGGACGGTCCGAGGTGAGCGCTTCGTAGATATCGGCCACGGAAAGGATGCGGGCTTCGAGCAGTATTGCGTCCTGTTTGAGACCGCGTGGATAGCCCGTGCCGTCGTAGCGTTCGTGATGCTGGAGGACGATTTCCGCCACCGGCCCATGGAAAGGGATGTCCTTGAGAATTTCGAATCCCGTTTCCGGGTGGATCTTGACCTGTTCGAACTCTTCCGGCGTGAGTCTGCCCGGCTTGTTCAGAATTTCTCCCGGGACGCTGACCTTGCCGATATCGTGGAGGTTTCCGGCCACGCGCAGGGTTTCGATGCGGTTCTGGGGCAGGCACATGGCATGTCCCAGGGCCATGGCGATGCGCGCCACGCGTTCGCTGTGGCCGGCGGTGTAGGGGTCCTTCTGGGCTACGATGACGCCCAGGGCGTTGACCGTGGATTCAAGGGCTTGCTTGAGTTGCGCGTTGAGATCCCGCAATTCGTGGGTTTGTTGCTGTATTTCGTCTTTCAAGGCTATCTGGACATGGCGGCTTTCCCGATCAAGGCGCGCTTTATTCATGGCCGAGTCGATGGCCTGCTTGATGCGCTCCATTTCCCGAATCGGTTTGGAAATGAAATCACTGGCGCCTTCGCGCAGTGTGCAGAGCGCTTCTTCCAGGCTGGCTGTTCCGGAAATGATGATGACCGGGGTATCGGGGGCGATGGCCTGCAACTGCGTGACGACCTGGTTCCCGTCACCGCCCGGCATGCGCAGGTCGGTGATGACGATATCGGGCCGTGCGTTATCGAAAATGCGCAAACCATCCGCTGACGATTCCGCCTCGAGAACTGCGTATCCGCTGTCGCGGAGGTAGTCGCCAACCAGAAGACGGTTCATCCGCTCATCGTCGATGAGCAGGACCGTAGGTGTTGTTGTTTGATTTGATGTGTCCATAGGGCACCTCCCGGATTGCGATAACCAAGAGACGTGCCATACTGTTTTTGTATTTTAAGATGATTTAAAACAGCGTGTTGGGAGGGGCGTGCGGAAAAGAGGGCGGTTTATGGAATCAACGTATCTTTATGTTCCATATGTCGCGGGAGGCGCAGGCCGTGTGGGCCGGGGACGGAAAGGAAACTCAAGATTTTGGAATGGGATCAATGTATCTTTACACGGACGAGGACGAGCGCCGTTTGAGCCGTGAATTCAGGGCCTGCGGCGTGATGCCCAGGAGCAGGGCCGCCCGACGTTGATTGCCTCCGGCACGTTTCATCGCTTCGGCGACAAGGGCCTCGGAGCCTTCGTGCAGGGTTGGAAGGCGCAGAAAGGTCGAGAACAGTTGATCTGGAGCGCAGCTTTGCTGTGCAGGCTGGATTTGGGACAGTTTCCCGGCCAGGGCGTGGAGGCCGGGCCGGCCGTTTTGAGATCTTCCCGCCGTGTCGAGGAGCAGGGCTCGCAGTTCGCGGATGTTGCCGGGGAATGCGTATTCACGCAGGAGTTCGAGCAGGCGGGCGGGGAATTCGATGGTGTGGCCGTATGTCTTTGCGGCCTGGGCCAGAAAATGATCCGTCAGGGGGGCGATGTCTTCAGGGCGATGCCGCAGGGGAGGGATGGTCAGGGAGTGGGTGGCGATGCGGAAATAGAAATCGGCGCGAAAGCGTTGAGCATCTTTCAATTCATCGACGGGTCGATTGGTGGCCGAGATGATTCTTGCGGTCAGGGGTTTGGGTCGGTCCGCCCCCATGGGGAAGAATTCCCTTTCCTGCAGGACGCGCAACAGTTTGATCTGAGCCTGCAGAGGCAGGTCTCCAATTTCATCCAGAAAGAGCGTGCCCCCGGCGGCCCGCTCCATGAAGCCGCCGCGCGCCCGGTCCGCGCCGGTGAAGGCTCCCCGCACATGGCCGAAAAGAGTGTCGGAAAAGGCCTGGTCGTCGAGTCCGGCCACGTTTACGGCCACGAACTCCCCCTTGCGGGCGCTGGCATTGTGGATGGCCCGGGCCAGCAATTCCTTGCCTACACCTGTTTCTCCCATGATGAGCACCGGCTCCGGGCTTGTGGCGATGGCTTCGCAATATTGGAAGATGCGCAACATGGCCGGGCTGCAGGTGACGAATTCATGGAAGGCTTCGGATTTGGGCGGAGCCGGACTCAGGAATCCGGAGGAAAGGTTGCGGCGCTCCCGGCGCATGGTGCGCAGTTCGAAGGCCCTGGTCAGGGCGGAGACGATGCGTTCCGAGTCGGCGGGCTTGCGGATGTAGTCGTAGGCGCCTTTGCGCATGCATGAAACTGCCAGGTCCACGTCGTCGACCCCGGTGACCATGATCACGGGCAGGTCGGGCTGGAGGTTCAAGAGCCCTTCGAGGATCTCGTCACCCTTGCGGCCGGGCATGAGCACGTCCAGGAGCGCGGCCTCGACTTCCCTGTCCTGGGCGATATCCAGCGCTGTCGAGCCATCGGGGCAGAGAATGGTGTTTGTGATTCCGGCCAGGGCCAGTGTGAGCCTCAGGCTGGCCAGGATTTCTTCTTCATCATCCACCAGCAGGACGGGATGGGCGGGGTAAAGGTTCATGTTCCCGTCTCCATTGTCGGAAGCGTCACCCGGGCCAACGTGCCTCCGCTCTCTACGGGTTCAAAGCAAAGTTCCCCTCCGTGGGAGTCGATGATGGTCTTGCTGATGGCAAGCCCGAGTCCGAGCCCTCCGCAGTCGCGTTTGGTGGTGAAGAAGGGATCGAAGATGTGTTCCATCACCTGCGGGGAAATTCCCGTCCCTTCGTCGCGGACTGCCAACTCCAGTTGGTGCGGACTCTGCCTGCGCAAGCGGACATGGATACCTGCGCTTTTGTCCGGCAGGGCTTCGGCGGCGTTCATGAGCAGATTGATGAAAACCTGCTCCAGTTGTTGTTGCCTGCCCTTTACTGGAGAAAGGTCATCTTCGATGAAAAGTTCCAGGCGGTCCGTGGCGTTTTTGAGCCTGTTGTGCAGCAGGGAAATGGCGGCGCGCAGGACATCCCCCACGTTGACCGGCAGGTCGATGCCCTGGGTGTCCGTCCGGGCGAAATCCTTCATGTGCTGGACAATGTCGCGGATACGGTCCGAAGCCCCGATCATGCCGCCCAGCAGGCGCGGGATTTCCGTATCGAGCTGCCCCATGCTCATGCCGCCGATGGAAATGGAGGCGATTTCAGGAACCGACTCGTCAAGCTGTTCACGGAGCAGCTTCCATATCTGCTCCAGGGCCTGTGCGTTCAGCCGCAGGAGATGGTTGGGGTTGTTGATCTCGTGCGCCACACCGGCCGCCAGGGTGCCAAGCGAGATCAGCTTGTCGGCCTGGATGAGCTTGCGCTGGTTGTCCTTTTCCCTCTCGGCAGCGGCGATACGCTCGGTTATGTCTTCGGTGATGCCCGCGACGCGGGTGAAGACCCCGTCGGTGTCGGCGATGGGGAATATCTTGGATCGCAGCCAGCGGATCTCCCCGTCGGGCCTGATGAACTTGAAATGTTCATCGGCGGAATTTTCCATGGTCTTGAGCCGAAAGAAGTCTTGGGCGCGACCATGGTCATCGGGATGGATGCGGTCGGCCAGATTTCTGATGTCATGCATAATGGCTTCCTCGGACACTCCGAGAATGTCTTCGCAGGCCTTGCTGACATAGAGTATGCGCGGGGGATTGAGCTGCTGGAGCCAAAATATTTCTTTTATGTTTTCGACAAGTTGGCGGAAAAGCGATTCGCTCTCCCGGAGCTTGCGGTTGGTTTCGGCCAGCTCGGCGGTGCGTTCGAGAACCCGTTTTTCCAACTCCTGCGCATATTCGCGGCGCTCCTGCAGCAGATCGAGGCGTTCCCAGGCCTTGTCCAGGGCCAGGTCAAGGAGGGCGAAATCGAGGATCGGCTTGGTCAGAAAGTCCGACGCCCCGGCGCGCAGAGCCTTGATGACATCGTGCATGTCGCCGGCTCCGGAAACGATGATGACCGGAATCTCGGATGATTTTTCCCTGATTCCGGCCAGGATGGCATGCCCGTCCATGTCGCCGAGCCGCAGATCGAGCAGCACAGTCTCGTGACGGTCGATGTCGAGCAGGCGCAGCCCTTCAGCTCCGCTTGCGGCCTCGTCGACGCAGTGACCGTTGTCTTTGAGATGGTCGGCGACGGTCAGGCGGATGAACTCCTCGTCCTCGATGATGAGGATGGATCGTTGGGATGGTTTGGATTTGGTGCTGTGCTCCATGATCTACTCTCGTATCACCGAGAGGGGTGAAGGAAAAGAGGGAGGGCTGATTGTGGCCTGGCGCCGCAAAGGTGGACTCTGTGTGAAAGAGGGGGCGTTTTGAGTGGCTCTCGACAACGGGATTTGAGGCGCGCCTGAAATTTTCCTCGAATATCGAATAGTTGAATCTATTCGACGCGCAGCGGCCTGGACACGCGCAGGCCGTGTTTCCTGATCTTGTTCAGGATGGCGGTGTGGGACAGGCCCAGGGTTCGGGCGGCCTGGCGGATGCTTTTGGCCCGGGTCAGGGCGTTTTCAAGGATGTCTTTTTCCAGGCGGTCCAGCTGCTCCCTGATGGGTTTGCCCGGTTCGGCGGCCTGGACCTGCCGGGTCTGGCCCGGGATGCCGTCGCCGAGTTCGTGGGCCAGGATCAGGAAGCGTTCGTCAATGTTCTCCGTCGGACAGAGGATGGCGGCGCGATCGACCACGTTCTTGAGTTCGCGCACGTTCCCCGGCCAGTGGTGGGCGCGCAGCTTGTCCAGGCCCTTGGCGGTGACGGCCTTGGCCGGACGCCCCATGCGCGAGGCCAGGGTGAACAGGAAATGCTCGGCCAGGAGGCCTAAGTCGTCCAGACGTTCCTGCAAGGGCGGGATATGGATGGGCAGGACGTTGATGCGGTAGTACAGGTCTTGCCGGAAGGTTCCCTCCTCGACCATTTTCTCCAGATTGCCGTTGGTGGCGGTGATGATCCGTGCCCGAATGGGAATTTCCCGCGATCCTCCGATGCGTCGTACGCAGTGGTCCTGCATGACCCGCAGGATCTTGGCCTGGGAAGCCAGGGGCATGTCGCCGATCTCGTCCAGAAAGACAGTGCCCTCCCCCGCGACCTCGAACAGGCCGGGTTTGCCGTCCCTCAGGCCGCCGGTGAAGGCTCCGCCCACGTAGCCGAAGAGCTCGCTTTCCAGCAATTGCTCGGGCAGGGCCGCGCAGTTGATGGGCACAAAGGGCCCGGACCGTCCGCTTGCCGTGTGCATGGCCCGGGCGAAGAGCTCCTTGCCCGTGCCGGAAGCTCCGCGAATGCAGACGATGGAGTCCGTGGCCGCGATGAGCTGGGCGTAGCCGATGAGGTTGTTGATGTTCTGGTTCTGGCCGACGATGTCCGAAAAGCTGATCTGGGCGGGTTCGGAGATGCTGCGGGCCAGCATGCGGATCTCCTGCATGTCCTTGGCGATCTCCACCGCCCCGATGATGTGCCCCTGGGCGTCGCGGATGGGGCGGCAGGTGGCGAAATACTGAAAGCGTCCCGAAGGCGTGACCAGGGTGCGTTTCACGTCTCCGCTTTCTCTTCCGGCGAGGCTGTCCAGAATGGCCGAATCCCCGAGGTCCAGTTCGCGCACGTCCATGCCGGGCACGCTGTCCTGGTCCAGGTTCAGGATCTGGCAGGCGGCGGCGTTGATGGTCGTGACCCGTCCGGCCGCGTCCACGGCCACGACTCCGTCCGCGATGTTGTCCAGAACCACGCGCAGCCGTCTGGCCTGTTCCTCCTGGGGCAGGGTGTCGATGGGGCGCGAGGTGAGCAGGCCCGGGATGTCCCCGAGTGCCTCGGGCAGGTCCGTGGGCAGGGCTTCGGGCTGCCGGTCTTCCGCCTCCACGTAGACATGGGCCAGATCGTCCACGCGGTCCACTTCCATGGCCACGATGTTGAACTTGCGGTCGGCGATGCGGCGGGACAGGTCGGCGACGATGCCGACGCGATCCTGGAAGACGAGATGCAGCTTGATGGCCATGGACCCTCCGGAATGAGCCCTGCCTATCAGGGCTCATCCCGGCTGCCAAGGCCGGGCTCGGCTGCCGGGCGCACCGTGAAGGTCGTGCGCGCGCCGCGTCCGTGATCGTCGGTGACCACGACCTCGTGCGTGCCGCTTTGCAGGGGAATGAAGCAGGGCGTCTCGGGAGCGGTTTGTCCCACGTGGCGGCCGTCCACATACCAGTAATGAACCGTCGCGCCCGCTGCCCCGGCCGCAGTCAGCGCCAGCCGCTGAAACTTTTGGGGCGCGTCGGGGCGGGCCTGGTAGGGCGTGCTCGCGGACGGGGACTGGATGACCGGGCCGCCCTCATCCGGCACGTCTGGACAGTCGGGGTCGATGCCAGGCAGCCCCGGCAGGCTGAGGCCCTGGGCGCGGCGAAAGGCCACCAGCTCGGGAGGCCAGACAAGAGCGGTCTCTTTTCGCGAGTCCTTCATGAGCAGGCAGTCTCCGTGCAGGCGCAGGCCCGACCCGGGGCTGACGAAGATCTCTTTGTGCATGCCGCAGACCGGGAGCATGGTCACCCCGGCGATGGCGTCGGCCGTGGTGAGAGGGCAGCCGGGGCCGGGGCGTTCCCTGCTGACGGCGCAGACCTGGATGCGTTGCAGCGCGGGGGTGGGGAACGAGGGCAGGCGCGTCGTACCGGGGGAGAGGGCCCGGAAGAGATCGAAGAGCAGGGGACCGGCGTGGCGCGCCCCCGAGATGTTCATGCATTGCGAACCGTCGGGATTGCCGACCCAGACCCCGATGGCCAGGTCGCGGCTTACGCCCACGGCCCAGGCGTCGCGGTGTCCGAACGAGGTCCCGGTCTTCCAGGCGACCTTGGGGGCCTGAAGGGTGAACTCCCAGGCGTCGGGCAGGTCGGGTCTTCTGGTCGTGGCCAGGATGCCAAGGGTCATGGCCGAGGCCTCGGGGGAGAAAAGCCGGACGTCCTTTTCGCGCCGGTCCGGGCCCCCGGCCAGGGGGGAAACGGGACGGTGCAGGCCCGCCGCGGCCAGGGTGGCGTACAGGTTGGTCAGTTCCAGCAGCCTCACCTCGCAGCCGCCCAGGGCCATGGACAGCCCGTAATGGCTCGCCGGTCTGTCCAGGGTGGAGAGGCCGCCTTCGCGCAACAGTCCGTGGAAGGGGGCAAGCCCGCAGCGGTTCAGCAGACGCGCCGCAGGGACATTGAGGGAGGTGGCCAGGGCCGTGCGCGCGCTGACCAGGCCCTGAAAATTCTGGCCGTAGTTTTCCGGGACGTAGCCCGCGAAATCCGTGGGCACGTCAAGGAGCATGGAGTCCGGCACGAGGTGTCCCTGGTCGAAGGCCAGGGCGTAGAGAAAGGGTTTCAGGGTCGAGCCGGGCGAGCGCCTGGACAGGGTATTGTCGACCTGCCCCTGCCGGGAATCGTCCCAGAAGTCCGCCGATCCGGCGTAGGCCAGGATCTGGCGGGTCTTAATGTCGAGCACCACCGCCGCCGCATTGCCGATGGCCTGACGGCGCAGGCCGTCCATGCGTCCCTTGATCAGGGCCTCGGTGATGTCCTGGGCGCGTCTGTCCAGACTGCTCAGGATCACGGGCGATTCGGGAAGGCGTGAGCGCACCCAGCGGCTGAAATGCGGTGCGTCCTGTGGCACTGCGAAGCGGCGGCCGGGCAGCGGGCGGGTCTTGCTCTCGGCCACGCGTGCCGGATCGAAGACGCCGTGCGCGGCGAAGCGGTCCAGGACCCGGTCCCGGACCTCCCGCGCGAGCCCGGGGTTTCGGATCGGGTTGTAGCGGGTCGGCGAGCGCGGCAGTACCGAGAGCAGGGCGATCTCCCCGAGGGAGAGGGTGTCCGGGGCCTTGCCGAAATAATGCCAGGCGGCGGCTCCGACTCCGACCACGTTGGAGCCGAAGGGGGCCAGATTGACGTACCAGAGCAGGATTTTTTCCTTGGGGTGATGCCAGCACAGCTGCAGGGCGCGCAGCGCCTCAACGACCTTGGCACCTAGCGTGCGCGGGCGCGGGTCGGCCAGACGGGCGACCTGCATGGGGATGGTCGAGGCCCCGCTTATGATCCGTCCGTGCCGGACATTGACCCACAGCGCGCGCAACACGGACAGCGGATTGATGCCCGGATGAAGGAAGAAATGGCGGTCCTCGGAATCAATGAGGGCCGCGGTCAGGTCCGGGGAGACTTCGCTTAAGGTCAGGGGGAAGCGCCACATCCCGTCGGCGGCCAGAAAGAAGCGCAGCGGCTTGCCGTCCCGGTCCAGGACGCGGACGGCGGCCGGGGCCTCAAGACGCTCCACGGGAAAGGGAAAGAGGCGGTCAAGGGCCAGCCCAAGGCAGGCCGGGAGTCCCAGGATCAAAATGAGGATCGCGGCGGCCTTTCGCCATGGAGCCGCCGCGATCCACCTGAGTCTGTTCATGGGGCCGGCGCTTCCCTGTGGACGGTAATGGCCTCAAGCGCGCCACCGCCGCGCAGGCCGGGATGGTACATGGCCTCGGCCTGCACTGGGGGCAGGGCGAACCGGCCCGGAGTCACCGCCCTCAGCACGCTGTAGCGCGTCTTCCAGCCGTTTCCGTCGAGATTGGTGAAGACGAGGATGCGGTCGTCGCGCAGATCCTGATGGCCTTCCATGAGGGTCTCTTCCGCCATCCAGTCCAGCCGCTCCGTGGTCGCCAGGCGCGGATTTTCCACTTCCAGTCCTGCGGGCAGGAGACTTTGCACGACCACGTTGTCGATGCGTCCGGAGGTGCTGCGCACCCTGGTGCGCATGAGGATCAGATCGCCCTGGCGCACGCCGTTGTCCACCAGCGCCTGCCCGTCTTCGCGCAGCAGCGTCTGCTCCACCTCGATCCCCCGGCTGAAGGCGGCATGGGACGCGGCCCTTGGCGTGGCCGAGGTCAGCACGGTGGCGAAGACGGTCCGGTCGGCAGGCGTTTTTTCAAGGGTCAGCGCCCCTGCGGTTGGGATGTTTTCCCGCATGAAGAGCTTCGTGTCCCCGAAGGTCTGCGCGCCGTCCGGCCAGGCCAGGGTACCCGCGAAGGGACGCCCGTCGTCCAGGGCGGACAGGTATTTGCCCATGGCCATGAAGGCCAGGCTCGTCTCCTGGGTCGAATGCCATTCGCCCCGGCCAAGTTCTCCTGAAAGCCGGGTCATGAGTTCCGGCAGCATGGGATCATCGGGGACGCTCTCAAGGAGGATGAGCGCGATGAGCGCCCGGTCACGCAGGCCCGAGCCCAGGTTGCCGCCGCTCTCCCGGCGATCGTCGTCGACGGCCGGAGCCGCGTGCAGGAGCGCAAAGCCCGCGCCGTGGTTGCTTGTCTGCAGATAGGCTCCGGCCAGAAGGGTCCTGGCCACGCCGCTCAGGGACTTGTCAAAGGTCGTCCGCAGATAGTCCTGGCTGCCAAGATTGGGCTTCTTGCCCAGCGCCAGGACATAGAGCGCGTAGGCGGCCTGTTCGATTTTTTGCGGCGTGCTTCCCGGTTCGGGATTGGCCAGTGATTCAAGATGGTAGAACGCACTTTCGAGCATGCGTTCGGGGATCGTGTGTCCGGCCAGTCGGGCTTCCAGCAGGAAGTGGCAGACATAGGCCGAGACCCACGGGTCGGGATCGCTGTCTCCCGGCCAGAAGGCGTAGCCGCCGGACGGGGTCTGCATTGTCTGCAGGCGACGGATGGCCGCCTGAACCAGCCCGGCCGGACCGCCGGCATTGAAGTGTCCCGGCGCCAGTTCCCGGGCCAGGGCCCCGAAGTGCAGCAGCGGGAAGGCTTTGGACACGGTCTGCTCGGCGCAGCCGTAAGGATAGCCGAGCAGGTTCTCAAGATGCCCGGAGTAGCGCATGAGCGGCCGGGTGGAGAGGTGTACCGTGCGCTTGACCGAGCCCGGCAGGAAGCTGTCCGGCACAGGCGCGCCGATTTCGCCCGCTTCCGTCTCAAGGGTCGTGGTCTCCATGGTCCGGGTCACGGGCAGGGGCGAGCGCTGATCGAGCTCTTCCCCGGCCGTGGCGGTCTCACCGCCTCCCGTGGCGGTGAAGCTCAGGATGACCTTGCCCTCCTCCATGCCGCAGCGCAGGGGCAGATAGACCGTGTCTTCCTGGCCGGGTTCAAGGGTCAGGGGGGCGGGCATGGCTCCAAGCGTGGCCGGTCCGGTCACGCTCGCTCCGATGCGGAAGGAAGCGCCGGAGGGCGTGTCGTTGCGCAGGGTCAGGGGAATCTCGATCTCGTCCCCGAGGGACAGAAAGCGGGGCAGGGTCGGGGTCAGGACCAGCGGCGTGCGCACGCGGGTCATGGCCGTGCCCGTGCCGAAGCTCTTGCCCTGGTTGCCGACGGCGACGATGCGCAGCGCCCCCTGGAAATCGGGCAGGCGAACGCGGTGCGTGACGATCCCGGTGTGGTCGGCGTCGAGCACTCCGGACCAGAAGGTCACGGGCTTGACCCGGCGGATGCCTTCGGTGCGCATGAAGGAGGAGGCTCCGCCCAGATCGTCGCCGCCGCCGGCCAGAGGCCTTGCCGCGCTCACGTGCGGGAACATGAAGGCGAAGTTGTCGTAGCTGATCACGTCCAGGGCGCGCTGGGCGTAGAAATGGGCGAAGGGGTCCGGGTTTTTGCCCCCGGCCAGCTGCATGATGCCCTCGTCGACCACGGCCACGGTCAGCCGCGAGCGGGGGCTGGCCTGGAGCCGGATTTCAAGATCCGTCAGCGGCCGGACCTCGTCCGGGGCGTCGACGCGCAGGTCCATGCGGTTCGAGAGGCTGTCCACGAACAGGGCCGTGGCCCCGAAGGCCCGTCCCGCGCTGCCGGGCGTGATGTCCGTGGCCCGGCGGACCAGGGTGGCCGTGAGATGCACGTTGGGCTGCCAGTCCTCGCGCACCGGGATGCGCAGCTGGCCGGTGTTTCCGTTCAGTTCCACGATTTCAAGATGTTCCACGTTCCGGCCTTCGACGGTGACCAGCGCCTTGCCCGCGAACGGCGAGCGGATCTGGATGGAGGCCGTCTCTCCGGCGAGGTACCCTTCCTTGTCCGGAATAAGCTCCAGTCTGGCCGGGTTCTTGACCGCCCAGGGCGAGTAGCCCCAGCCGCCGCAGTAGAATTCCAGCTCCGAGGCCGCGCCGCTCGCCGGGTCGGTCAGGCGCACCCGGTAGGAGCCGTAATCCGGGGGCGTGACCGCGAAAGAGCCCGCGCCGTCGCCCGGCGCGACGCGCTGGGTCGAGATTTCCACGGGGTTGCGTACGGATTCGTAGCTGAAACCGGACTGTGTCCTGCGCATGACCGTCTGCCACTGGTCCTGAAAGAGGGTTGCGACCAGCTCCGGATGTGCGGTCTTCTCGCCGTCCGGGCTCACCGTCACGAACTCGAACACGGCCCGTTTGCGCGGCTCAAGCTCCATGGACCCTGGCCGCTTGATGCCGGGGTAGAGGGCGTAGGCGTGCACTGGGATGCGTTTTCTGGCGGTCACGCCGCGTCCGCCCTGTTCGCGCACGCGGCCGGTGAACTCGGCCCAGAGCGCCAGCGGCGGGGTCAGATCCTTCGGGATGCTCACGTCGAAGGCGGCCCGCCCGTCGGCGTCGAGGCGGGCTTCGGTGGCAAGGAGCGGCAGGGGCTCGAAGCTCTTGCCCGGATCGCCGAAGCTGTAGGCCTCAAAACCCTTGGGCGCGAAGTCGGCGGCCAGCAGCCGCGCCTTGACCGAGACGGCCAGTTTAGATGCCGCAGGTCCGAAGAGATAGCGCGAGACGACCTCGAAGGGCAGAAGCTGGCCCGGTTCGCCCCGGGTCTGGGGCGAGGCGATCTCCACGCTCAGGCGGTCGGGGATGAACTCCTCCACTTGATAGGCGTAGGAGCCGATGACCTGCCCGCCGCTCAGGGCCTGCAGAAGATAGTGCCCGGTCAGGGACCAGTCCGGGATGTCCAGACTCAGCCCGGCCATGCCCCGGTCCAGGACCAGGTTCAGGGTGCGCAGCAGGCGCCCCTCGGGGTCGCGCTGCTCCAGGGTCACGGGCAGATCGGGCGGGGTGCCGATGCGTCCGTCACGGACCAGCACGGCGGCGTCCAGGGTTTCGCCGGGACGGTAGATGTCGCGCTTGCCGTAGATATAGGCCTGCAATCCGGCCTGGCTGATTGATGCGCCGCTGACATCGAGGCCCGTGGTGTCGATGCGGAAGCGGTCCAGAACGATGAAGCTGAAGTCCTCGCCGTGTCGTGCCAGGATCATGGCCGGTGAGCCGAGTTCGTCGTCATGCCCCGCATAGGGGATGCGCGCCAGGCCGGCGGCGTTGGTGCGGGTGGTGCCGAGGACCTGGTTCCTGAAGCTCAGCAGCGTCAGTTCCACGCCGTCCAGGGCGCGCAGATCTCCGATGGAACTGGCCCAGACCAGAAAGCCCGCGCCGTCCTCCTTGGCCACCAGGCCGATGTCCGTGCGCAGAACCCAGCGCGTGGCGCCGCGATAGTCCGCGGGCAGGCTGAGGCCAAGCTTGTAGAGGCCCGGACGCTTGTCGGGGATGAGCTCGGACATGGACAGGGTCCGCTCCTGCACCTTGTTGGTGGCGGAGCTTACGCTGAACGTTTCGCGGTGGATTTCGCTGCCCAGATGATACGGCACGGAGTCCCGGGCGGCGGAGCTGTCGAAGATGGAATAGCCGTAGTCCTGGAAGAGGGTGCTCAGGTTGTTGGGGAAGACCCGGCTCACGGTCAGTTCCACCGTGTCGGCGTTGACGTATTCGACCCCCAGGAGCCCTTGCCCCTGTCGCGGCAGGAACATGCCGGCAGAAGAGAAGTCCACGCTCGGGGGCAGGTCCGGCATGCGCAGGTCCTGCCTGAAAGGAGCTTCAAGCACGGCTCCGTCCTCGGCCACAAGGCCCTTGGCGATGCGGACCGTGCAGGTGCTGCCGGGTTCGAGCTTGCCGCTCAGGGAGGCGGTCTTGCCGTGGGCCGAGACCGAGATCCGGGTCTCGGGCTCGATGCGCACCAGTTCGCGCAGGGATGCCGCGCTGACGGGCGCGGAAAATTCAAGGTCGATGCGCGACTGGTCCTTGTCGGCCTGTGGGCTGGCGCTGACGACCCGCAGCACCGGGTCCAGGCGCAGCTCGATGTCCCGGCGGAATTCCTGCCCGAGGGCCAGGCTCTTTTCGGCCACGGTCAGCTCCGGAGCCAGACGCAGGGTCAGGGTGCGCCCGGCCGTATCCTTGCGCACTGGCGCGCTGCGAAAGCCGAAGCTGGTCGTGCGCCACTGGGTCAAAAGCGAAAGCTCGACAGGGTCGCCGTCTTTTTCGCCAAGGCTCATGGCGGCCAAGAGATTCGCCGGGTCCACGGGCGCGTTGAAGACGATCCGGCCCTCCAGTTCGACCATGTCCGGCCCGGCTTCCGAGGCCAGTTCGTTCACGGTCATCTCCTGCACGGCAAAGCTTCCGGTGCGGATGAGCCGGGTGCGTTCCGCGTTCAGGATTTCATCCGGAAAGACCTCGGGGCTCAAGGTCAGGGAGTATTGCATGTCGAGGGGCAGGGGCGTCTGGGCCAGGAATTTCAGGGTGTAGGGATTGGTCCACACCCATTGCCCTTCGGCCTTGGGCTCGATACCGGCCGGCGCCGTCTGCGCGCGCATGGACTCCGGAACGGGCTGGTCGAATTCCACGGCCAGGGTGGTGCGCATGGCGCTGTCGAGGCTGACGCCGATCACGGACAGGGTCTTGGGTTCGTCGCTTGAGTCCTTGTCCAGGAGCAGCCAGGCCTGGCCTGCGATGACCAGAAGGAGCAGGGCGATGATCCAGTTCTTGGGATTGGACATGGGAACCTCACGCGCGTGATTGAGTGTTGCGGAACTCATGATCTGGCAAGGACCGGCTCAAAAAGCAAGGGCCGTCTTTTCAACGGGCGGGCTTTGCTCTACATCATGGGCACAAACATTCCGTCATGGAGGAATCATGATCGCTTTTCTTGTCGTGCTTGTCCTGGTTGCCGCCGTTCTGCTGTGGGGCATCCTCATCTACAACGGTCTGGTACGCATGCGTAACATGGTGCAGGAGGCCTGGAGCGGGATCGATGTGCAGCTCAAGCGGCGCACGGATCTGATCCCCAACCTCGTGTCCACGGTCAAGGGATACGCCGCGCACGAAAAGGGCACTCTGGAAGAGGTCATCCGCTTGCGCGGGGTGGCCCAGAACGCGCAGGGCGTGGGCGAGACGGCCCAGGCGCAGGGTCTTCTGGGGGCGGCGCTGGGCAGGCTTTTCGCGCTGGCCGAAAACTATCCGGACCTCAAGGCCAACGCCAATTTCGCCCAGTTGCAGGCTTCCCTCGGCGAGATCGAGGACGAAGTGCAGCTCTCCCGGCGCTATTACAACGGGGCGGTGCGCAATCTGAACATCGCGGTGGAGTCCTTCCCGTCCAATCTGATCGCCGGGCGCTTCGGCTTTGAGAAGGCGGAATTCTTCGAGCTGGAAAGTCCATCGGAGCGGGCTGTGCCCAAGGTGGAGTTCTAGAATGGCGGGGGTCCGGGGCCGGATATTTCTCGCCGCGCTGATCTGGCTGCTTTCTTGCGCGCCCTTGCTTGCCGAGACCGAGCGGGTTCTCGATTTTTCCTCCCTGGTCCTCATAGATCCCGACGGCTCCATGGTGGTCACGGAGACCATCACGGTCCAGGCCACCGGGGATCAGATCCGACGCGGGATCGTGCGTGAATTTCCAACGCTCTACACCGGGCGGGGCGGGAACAGGGTGCGCGTCGGATTCACGCTTCTTGAGGTTACCCGCGACGGCGTGGCGGAGCCCCACCACGTCGAGAACAGATCCAACGGAGTGGCCATCTATGCCGGCAGCAAGGATGTCTTTCTGCAGCCGGGGCGTTATTCCTACACCCTCACGTACCGCACCACCAGACAGCTGGGTTTTTTCGAGGAGCATGACGAGCTCTACTGGAACGTCAACGGCAACGGCTGGCGCCTGCCCCTGGACCGGGTCAGCTGCACGGTGCACCTGCCGGACGGCGCCACGGCTCTTGAGGCCGTGGCCTACGAAGGGCCCATGGGCAGCAGGGACAACCGCGCGATTCCGGCAAGCGGGCAGCGGGAGGTGACCTTCACGTCCTCGCGGCCCTATGCCCCCGGCGAGGGCCTGACCATCGCCGTGTCCTGGCCCAAGGGCTTTGTGACCCCGCCTTCGGCCACGGAGCAGGCGGCGCAGGTTCTGGACAGGAGCGGCGGAGTGCTTTTCGCGGGCCTTGGGACCGTTCTGCTCGGCATCTATTACGTGCTGGCCTGGATGAAGGTCGGTCGTGATCCGGCCAAGGGAGTGATCATTCCCCGCTTTGCGCCGCCGCGTGGATTTTCTCCGGCCATGGTGCGCATGCTGACGCGCATGAAGTTCGACAACACGGCTTTCAGCGCGGGCGTGGTCAACATGGCGATCAAGGGAGCGCTGAAAATCGGGGACAATGCGAAGATGCGCCTGACCTTGGCCGACCAGCCCCCGGAGACTCTGTCCCTCGGCGAACGGGCTGCCTGGGATGAATTGGGCAAGGCAGGGACGGTCGTCGAACTCAAGAACGTGAACCACAAGGTCATCGGCGGCGCCCGGCGGGCCATGAAGAACAAGCTCATGAAAGAGCTGTCCTCCAACTATTTTTTGACCAACACGGGCTGGCTGGCGCCGGGGCTTGGCATCACCCTGGCCTCGGTGGCGGGCATGGTCTGGAGTGCATCCGTTCCGCCCGGGACGCTTTTCATCTGCGTGTGGCTGACTTTCTGGACTTTCGGCTGCTTCATGCTGGTGCGCCAGGTCGCCGCCGCATGGCAGGGCGGCGGCATTCGCGGCAAAGGCTCGGCCCTGTTCCTGTCCGTCTTCACGATACCTTTTCTGGGCGGCGAGGCGGTTGGATTGTGGCTCCTCTCCAGTCAGTTGGGGATTGCGGCGGTGCTGGGGTTTGGGGCCATGATTTTCATGAATGCGCTCTTCTATGAACTTTTGAAGGCACCGACGCGCATCGGCCGCCAGACCCTGGACGAGATCGAGGGCTTCAAGCTTTACCTGTCGGTGGCCGAGGAGGACCGGCTGAACTTCATTCATCCTCCCGACGAGACTCCCGAGCTGTTCGAGAAGTTTCTGCCCTACGCCATGGCGCTGGGTGTTGAAAATCAGTGGGGGGAACGTTTTGCGCGCTTGCTGGACCGGGCCGGATACGATCCGGACTGGTACGAAGGCCGTCACTGGAATCGCATGCATCCGGGCCTGTTCGCTTCAAGCCTGGGACGGGGCATGGAGTCCGCCGTATCCTCGGCTTCATCCGCTCCGGGCAGTTCCTCGGGCATGGGCGGGGGCGGCTCGTCCGGCGGAGGCGGCGGCGGAGGCGGCGGGGGCGGATGGTGATCGCCGGGCATGAAAAACGCAGACGGGCCGGTTCAAGGGAATCGGCCCGTCTGCGTTTTCAGTCGGAAGGAAAGCGCGACAGCGCCGGGTGAATCAGCCGACTTCTCCCACAAAGTCCACGTAATCTTCCATGGTCAGCTCCAGTTCGGCGACCTTGATCTCGGAGAGGTCCAGCTGGATCGCCTCGGGGCTGGTCGCCAGATCGATGTCCGGCGTGTGCATGATCCCGATGCCGGCCTTGGCCAGGACCTTGTTGGCCAGACTGACCATGATCAGCACGATGTCCTGGCCGTCCATGTTCTCGTCGTGGTGGTGTTCGGCCACCGTGCAATAGATCTCCGGCAGGTTCCAGGTCTTGAGCAGCTGTGCTCCGATGCTTTGGTGTTGCGTTTCGA
The DNA here is from genome assembly GCF_900114595.1 of Desulfomicrobium norvegicum. Classification (NCBI taxonomy): domain Bacteria; kingdom Pseudomonadati; phylum Thermodesulfobacteriota; class Desulfovibrionia; order Desulfovibrionales; family Desulfomicrobiaceae; genus Desulfomicrobium; species Desulfomicrobium norvegicum. The sequence goes on from NZ_FOTO01000003.1 coordinate 363,072, forward strand.
GGACTTCCTCAATGAAGGACTGCGGGATGGTATCGCCCATCTGTCCGTTTTTTTTGAGGTCGGAGATGGCCATGAGCAGGAAGGCCTTGCCGATGTCGTGCAGGAGGCCAGCGAAAAAGGCTTCGTTCATCTTGCTCGGCAGTCGGCATTCCTTGGCGATCCATTTCGCGCCAAGGGCGCAGGCCACGGAGTGAATCCAGAGCTGGTCCATGTATTCGCGGATGAAGGAATCCTGGGTGCTGAAGGATTGTTTTTGGGTCAAAAGGGTGACCAGATTGGAGACTTCAGCCAGGCCGAGGCGGACCATGGCGTTTCTGACCGTGGTCACTTCGATCATGCCCCGGTAGAAGGACGAGTTGGCCACTTTGAGCAGCTGACCGGCGACGGCCGGGTCGCGCAGGATCTGCTTTTCTATGACCTGCATGTCCGGATCCGGTTTGGCCATTTCCTGCTGAATGGCAAGGCCGGTCCGATTGAATGGCGGGAGCTGCGCCTTGTCCGAGTTCACATGCTCCATGAGGATTTCGATAAAAGACTTGGCCTCGTTCATTGCTAGACTCCGAGCATGCGGCGGGTTTCTTCCAGAGGGCGTGGTTTCAGAACTAGAGGCAGGCAGCGCATGACCTCTTCCAGAGTGGTCTGGCCTTCGGCGGCCTTGACCAGACCTTCCTCGAACAGGGTCACAAGCCCGGCGCTCTCCAGGGCGATCTTGCGGATGTCGAAGCTGGTCCGCCGTTCAAGGATGGCGGCGCGGACCATTTCATCGAGGATGAGCAGTTCGAACACCGCGATGCGTCCTCGATATCCGGTGTAGCGGCAGTGGGAACAGCCCGTGCCCTTGCGAAAATTGGAGCCCTGGATCGTGGCCTGCGTGTAGCCGAAAAGCTGCAGTTCGCCGGGGCTTGGCTTGTACGGCTGGGAGCACTCCGGGCAGATGCGCCGCAGAAGCCGCTGTGCGACCACGCTGACCACGGTGGAGGAGATGAGGAAAGCCTCGATGTCCATGTTCATGAGTCGGATCAGGCCACCGATGGAGTCTTCCGTGTGAAAGGTGGTCAGGACCTTGTGTCCGGTCAGCGCCGCCTGCACGGCCACCTCGGCCGAATAGTTGTCGCGGATTTCGCCAATGAGGATGACGTCGGGGTCCTGGCGCACGATGTGACGCAGGGTTTCTTCGAAGGTCAGGTTGATCTTGGGGTCGATGGAACACTGGGAGATGCCTGGGATGACGTATTCGACCGGTTCCTCGGCGGTGATGATGGAGAGGAGCGGCGTATTCAGGTGGTGGATGCAACTGTAGACCGTGGTCGTCTTGCCCGATCCCGTGGGGCCGGTGATGATCACGACGCCGCTGGGCCGGGACAGCGCTCCGTCGATGAAGCGCTTGAGTATCTTCGGATACATCCCGATGCCCGTGATGTCGATCAGGTTGCCCTGGCGGTTCAGAAGGCGCAGCACGATGGCCTCGCCGTGGATGGTCACATAGAAGGAGGCGCGCATGTCCAGTTCGCCACCCGGATATTCGAACAGGATGCGGCCGCCCTGGTGGCGCCGCTTCTCGGCGATGTCCGCCTTGCACATGATCTTGATGCGGCTTGAGATGTTGGGAATTATCTCGCGCGGGAAGTCCTTGTAGGGCTCAAGCACCCCGTCCCGGCGAAAGCGGATGCGCAGGCGGTCCGGGAGCGGCTCCATGTGGATGTCGCTGACGTCGAGTTCGATGGCGTCGAGGATGATGCGCTCCACGATGCCCGAGGCCGAATCGTCATCGACGGATTCCTTGGACTGGGCGCCGCGCTCGAAGCGCTGGTAGGTTTCGACGATGGATTCGCGCGTGGCGATGGCCGGCAGGATGCCTTCGGGAAAGATGGTGCGTGCCTCTTGCTGGTCGTCCAGGTCCAGGACATTGGCAAAAGCCACGACGACCTGATGCTCCTGCCGCTCAATGGGTACGTAGTTCGCCTTGTTTCTGTATGTGAGCGGAATCTGATGCAGCAGGGAGGCGTCGAGGTTGGTGAATCTGGGATCGATAAAAGGGTAGCCAAGCTGCATGGACAGCGCTTCCAGGGGCTTGAATTCCTTGATGAAATTATTGTTGACCAGGACTTCGCCCAGTTTCTGCGGGGTCTTGCTGGTGCGCTGGATCTGAAAGGCGGCCTCAAGATCGGCCTCGCTGATCAGCCCGAGTTCCAGGAGCAGGCTGCCGATGCGCATGGACAGCTTGTTCTTGCGAATGGCGGCGGTGACCTGGTCGGCGGTCACATAGCCGAGTTCCTTGACGATTTCGAGCAGGGGCTTGGGACGAACGAGCTTTGTGCGCAGCCGGGAGGCGTGGAGCGCCTGCTTTTCCGAGAGGAGCCCTTCCTTGATGAGGATGTCGATGAGTTCGCCGTGGGTGGTCGTTTCGCTGGTCTTGGGTTTGTCCTTCGGCATTGGGGCTCCACATTGAGAGTTGATCAGTGGCGAAAAAATCCTATCGAGAGAAAATTATGGAGTCAAATTGAGCGGATGGCTCCTTTTTGTCAGACGCGGGCATCATTTCGGTGAGCTTGCAGGCAGACGAACATGAAAAATGGAGCCTTGGCCCGAAGTGGACTTCACGCTGATGGAACCGCCCATTTTTGACAGCAGGTCCCTGCAAATGGACAGGCCAAGACCGGTGCCCTTGCCGGCGGCCTTGGTGGTGAAAAACGGCTCGAAAATGCTGGGCAGGATGTCTTCGGGGATGCCCTGGCCATTGTCCTCGACATCGATGCGCACGAAGCCATCCTCGCGGCTGGAGCGCAACTGCACCAGCCCGTTGTCCTTTTCGATGGCGTCGATGGCGTTATTGACGAGGTTCAGGATGATCTGCTGAATTTCCGTGGGCGAACTTTCGACTTCCCCCGCCTTGGGATCAAGGGCCAGCCTGATTTCCACGCCCCGGTATTTGGCTTTTTGCCGCGCGAACCCGGCAATGTCCTCCAGCAGCGAGTTGATGTGCACCACGTTGGTCGTGGTGTCGGCCTTGCGCGCGAAACTGAGCAGCTTGTGCGTGATCTCCCGGCAGCGATGGCCCTGGGTGGTGATGGTCTGCAGGGACGAGAAGATCTCCTCGGTGTTCTCCTCGCTGTGCGGATCGTCGGATTTGAGCAGGTCCTGAATCCAGCCCGCGTTCTCCATCATGATCGCCAGGGGGTTGTTGATCTCGTGGGCGACGCCGGCCGCCAGTTCGCCGATGGCGGCCAGCTTGCCTGCGTCCATGACGTGTTTTTGCATGTGCTGCAATTCCAGTTCAGCCTTGAACAGGCGCTGTTCCGTCCGCTTGGCCAGGGCCAGCGCGGTGATGATGATGCCTCCGCAACCGGCGAGGATGATGGCCAGGGCTACAAGGCGGGCCTTGAACAGCGGCCGCAGGAGCTGGGCCCTGGGCTGATGGATGGCCAGGATGTTGCCCGTGGAGCGTAGCGGGGCGCAGCCGTAAAGATTGGTCTGGCCTTTGGCGTCCTTGGCCTCCAGCACCACGGGCCTGCCTTCGGGAAAGAATTGCTGGGCCAGCAGTAACGCGGTCTCCGGGCTGTCCGGTTCGGTGCCGCTGGCGGCGCTGTAGGCGCCCTGACGGTCCAGAAAGAACGCGCCCCCGGTTCCTCCGGGGTGGAAGAGGCGGATCTTTTCCTGAATCAGATCCGGATCGAGGTGGGCCCGAAGCAGCCAGGCGCTCTGTTCGGTGGTGATGCGCACGGCAAGGAAGCAGTACGTGTCGCACAGCGCCAGATTGCTGACGAACTGGGGGCGGCTTATGGCCTGCGCGAACCAGGACTCTCCGGCCGGTGTGGGCAGGAGGCTTTCGTCCCCGGTGCGGGCGATGATCGTGCCGCTTGCATCGACAAGGTCAAGGCCGAGGAAGACGCCTTGATAGGCATTTTGCAAAGAATGCAGCCGGGCGCGCAGATGGCCGGAGTCCGACAGTTCCGCAATGGCCGCCGAGTCGGTCTCCTGCCTCAGATTGGCGATCTTCTCTTCGAGAAAGCCGTCCAGGCTCTGGACCGAGTTCATCGCTTTTTCAGCCAGGAGCGCATGGGTTTTTTCCCGGTACGCCGCATCGTAAAAAACATAGCCCAGGGTCGCGACGCACAGGAGCGGCACCATGGCCACCAGAATGGAGAGGACGGTCAATTGTCCGCTCATGAGGCGGGGAGACGTTTTGTCTTTGTATGTCCGGGGCGTGTTGTCTTTTGCAGGAGAGGGTTGGGTCATGGTCCGTCCGAAAGATGCGGGTCACTTGTCCCGGTTTCGAATGTCCTGTCGCCAGGAGTTGAGGGGCGCGCAACAGCCCCCGCCGGTGTGTTGATCACGGCGGATTCCGTCCCCGGATTCGCCTTCGAGCATGGTCAGACACAGGTAGCGCCCGGCTTCATCGCTCCAGAAAAGTTCGGGGCAGCGGGGCAGGTAGCCGTGGCGACGCATGGAATCGGTGCACTGGTCATGCAGACAGCACCAGCCACATCCAACGCAGGGCAGATACGACATGCGATTCTCCGTGTGTTGGGGGCGGTGTCGGAACATGGGGCTTGTAATGCAAGCCTTTTGAGGAGGCTAGCTCAAGGGCATGTGATGGTAAAGTGAATTCTGGGAATTGGGAGTTTCCGTCACGTTTTGGTCGCACAAAACGTTTGCGGGGATTCGCGCATGGTCGCGGTGGCGGGACGTCTTGCAGGCAACCTGGGGCGGCTGTCCGCTGATCGCACGGACCGGGGTCAGACTCCCCGGTCCGTGCGGCTGGAATTAGAGTTGACCGAGAATGTTGGGGTGATGGAACTCGTCGTACTTGTCCTCGGTATGGCACACCGCACAGTTGTCCTTGCTCCCGATGGGGCCCGGATGGCCCTGGTACTGCAAGGGCTGGATGGCGTCGAGATCGGGATGAAAGGCGTTGACGGCCGGATATTCGGCGTGGGTCGAGCCGTGGCAGGATTCGCACATGAGCCCCGCGTCATCGGTGCGCATGCGATAAAGCCCTTCCGGTCCGCGTACCCATTGGTTGAAGGCCGAAGGCGTGGCGTCCTGCGGCGGCTCGAAGTCCACGTGGCAGTTCAGGCAGTCGGGCTGATCGTTCCACGGTTTGCGCGGTTCGATTTCTTCAACGGATGCGACCAGCCTGGGCTTGATGTGGCGCATGAGCAGGTCGGCCTTGGGCTTGCCTGCTTCCTTTTCGGCCTTGAGCAGGCTCAAGGCGTGGTCTTCCATGGTACCGTGGCAGTTGACGCAGGTCAGTCCCTTGCTCGCGTGCGTGCCGCGGGCGCAATAGGTGTAGCTGTCCGGCCCGGTGGGGTGGCAGGTGTGGCAGGGCTCGGCGTCGGGAGCCTCGGACAGGTAGTTGGCGTGGAAGCCGTGGATGGCGGCCGGGAGGTTGAGGAGCGCCGGATCGCCTTCAGCCTTGAGCAGCGGATCGGGATGGCAGCTCTGGCAGAGTACGGGCTTGCCCGCTTCGGCCTGGGGCAGCAGCTCGGTCTTGTGACGCCGATCGTGTCTGGCCAGCACGTCCGAGGCTGTGGTCACCGAGATGCCCATGGCGCCGTCGTGTCGCCAGGTGCCGTCATGACAGTTCCTGCAGCCGATCTCGGTCGAGACCGGAGCCACGACCTTGGTGGTAGCCAGAATCTCTCCGCTGGCCTTGTCCTTGGCTTCGATGGTGAAGACGGGATAGGGGTTGACGGTGCCGTCGTCCATGTAGGGCAGCACGGGGATGCCGTCCGCCAGGAAGGTCAGGTTCTGGTCGCTTGGTTTCATCGTTCCCGACATGCCCAGGCCCTTGGCGCTGACGTTCGGCGCCAGCTCCTTGCCCACCAGGGAGGGCGCGTAGTCCCAGAATTCCACATGGTTACTCGGATTCTCGAAGCCCGCCGGGGCCGTGAAGGTGATTTCCACGTCCTCGGTCACGAGCTCGGGCAGGGGGCCGCGCCGGATGAGCTGGGCCATGAGCGTGCTGCCCGGGGGCAACATGGAGAAGCGGCTGTCGCTGTCCGAGATGCATTTTTCGCCCAGTGTGCACCAGGCCAGGAGCACGTATTCGTCGCCCTCGGCATCGAAGGCCGGGATTTCAAGATCGAGCTCGGGGCGGGGACGGGTCTGCTGCGTCACTTCGGGGTCGTCGATGAGGTCATGCACGATGTATGCGGCCAGGGCCTTGCGCTCCTGCACCGTGCCGGCAAAGCGCGGCATGTAGGAGTATACCTTGCCCATGCCCGCGATCTGGGCCTCCAGACCGACGGTTCCGAACTTCGCGCTCAGACGCTTTATGTCGTGCAGGGGGCCGCCGATGGAGTGGCAGGCGGCGCATTGGCCTCGAAAGATCTCCCGGCCCGCGTCCCTTGCGTTTTCGGGGGTGATCTCCCTGTTCCGGTGCCAGCCCGAGGTCTGCAGATAGCCCTCGGCGCTGATGGCGTCTTCGGTGCCGGCCAGGATGGCGTTGGAATACATGTAGCCGTTGATCAGGTAGGGCCTGCGTCCGGCTTCGCGCACGGTTTCAAAGCAGCCCATGTACAAAAGGCCGATGACGAGCAGAACCAGGGCCATGGGGCGCTTGACCGCGGCCGGCATGCGTACGGCCATGAGCAGTCCTCCGGCGAAAAGCACCGCCGATATCCACAGGAAGCCCTGCATGTACGGGGCGATTTCCGGGTTCGCGCCCAGGACCATGGCCTGCGCGCCTTCTGGCAGCACGCTTACGTACCACCACCCCGAAAGGAGCAGAAAGGCGAAGGGCGCCAGCAGCCAGGCCGCGCAGTAGCGGACCAGGGTCTCGCGGGTCTGGGGATCCTTTTCCCAGGTGGCGGTGACGAATCCGTAGAGTCCGGCCAGGATGAAGGCGATGAAAGTTCGAAACGCCAGGGACGGCCAGAATGACGGGTTCAGGAATCCGTCCCAGAAATCCCTGGTGGTCAGCCAGTCTCCGGGAGTGAGCATGAAGCCGATGATGCCGTTGATCATGAAGAGCGACATCCACCCGAAGAAGAAATAGATCCAGCCGATGGTGAGATGGTTGCGCGCCCCCATTTTTCCGAAGGTGTAGAAGTAGATGAAGAGGGCCACGATCTCGCCCAGGAAAAAGACCCACTCGATGGCCCAGGCAAAGACGAAGATGTGGATGAGCTGCGACGTGGCGGCGGGCGCGACCAGGGAGATGATGAACCAGATGCCCACCCCTGTGATTCCGCCCAGGACCATGGTCACGAGCAGGAAGAACTTGGTGTGACGTTTGGTGTAATCAAGAATTGCCGGGGAGTTTCGGCGATAGCCCAGATGTTCGGTGAGGACCAGAAAGAGTCCGCCGCCCACGGCGAAATGGGCGATATAGACATGAAAGACGGCGATCAGCGCGATGAGCAGTCCGCCGCCGGCCCACTGGAGTTCCCAGATTGGAAAATTCATGAACGCACCTCCGAGTCCGTGGCGGCGGTGCGGAGCATCCAGGCAACGACGCACAGCCCGGCCGCCAGGGTCAGGATGAAAAGGACAAGCGGGAGATATTCACCGGTGACGACGCGGTCGCTGACCTGAAAATACGGGGCCAGATAGGCGTCCCTGACCAGGTCCCGCAGGAAGAGCATGAGGATTATGGTGGTCAGCGACAGGATCGCCGACGTGCCGACGTTGTAGCTCAAGGCGTTGCTGATGCTGAAGATGCCGATGGTCGCGCCCGTGACGAAAATCAGGGTGTGTGCCAGGGAGCCCCCCAGCAGGAGATTCATGACGTGTTCGGGCAGGGCGGCGAGGAACCACAGGCCAAGCGCCATCTGCAGCATGGTCGTGTAGGCGTACCAGTTCATGCCGTGCCGGACCCAGCGCTGGGCTCCGGGATCGTTCTTGACCTTGAACCGGTAGAAAAGGGCCAGCGCCAGACCCGCCACCGCCACCGATGACGCGACGAAGTGCAGGTAGCGCGGCAGCACGGTCGGGTCCATGGTGTTGAGCAGCGTGCCCCACGGATTCTCGAAGTATGCCGCCCAGTTTGCGGGACTGAGCATGAGGGTCATGTTGTTGGTGTATATGAAGGCCGTGGTCAGCAGGCACACTGTGGTCACGGCGATGAAGACCGTGCGCAGTCTGCCAAGTGATACGTAGCTGAAATCGTAGATGTAGGCGCTGGAGTAGGCGATGATGACCAGTCCTACGACCGACAGCCAGTAAACGGCCATGAGCACGCTGCTGGTGTAGATGAACTGTCCGTAAAGCACCTGTATGAAGAGCAGGGGTGCCACGCCGAAATTGACGGCGAAGGCGATGGTGAAGGGCAGCTTGACGGAAATGGACTTGGTCAGGGGCTCGGTTTCGGCCTTGCCGCGCAGATGATGGACCAGGGCGATGATGGACGCGCCGAGCATGACATTCATGACCAGGATGTGCAGGATGAACGTGAGCATCTGGAAGAAGTAGAACCAGCCCCATTCCACCGGAATGGGCAGGGCTTGGGGGATGAAATTGGTGGGGTCCATGAATTTCTCCGTTTTTTTGGGTGTGCTGCTTGCCGGAAAACGTATTTTCGCGGAAATTTTACCTATCCGATTCAGCCTTTGGCGTCAAAAGTTGCACACATTATTTCAGGCCGGTCCTTGGAAAAAGGATTCCACGCATTGCAACGATCACTCTGCGTTCTGTTTTTTGAGCAACTCTACGAACTGCGCCGCGGTCACCGGAGGCGAAAACAGATACCCCTGTCCAAGCCGGCATCCAAGAGATCTGAGCAGCAAGAGCTGTTCAGGGGTTTCGATGCCTTCGGCCAGGGGGGTTATCTCCAGGCTGATGGCGATGCCGAGCATGGCGCGAATGAGCGCCAGCGCCGACGCTTCGGGCAGGTTCTTCACGAAGGACTTGTCGATCTTGAGGACGTCAAAGGAGAGGGAGCGCACGTACGACAGGGACGAATAGCCGGTTCCAAAGTCGTCAAGAGCGCTTGAGACGCCCATTTCGTCGATGGATTCGAGGATGCCGCGCACCTGATCGATGTTTTCCATGTACACCGTCTCGGTGACTTCGAGGGTCAGCTGTTCCGGGGACAGCTTGCTGGCTTCGAGGACCCGCTGCACTTCCCTTGGCAGGTTACCGCGTTGGAAATGCCGCGCAGAGATGTTGCAGGAGATGCGCAGCCTGCCCCATCCGTCTTCATCCCAGCTTTTGGCCTGATGGCAGGCCTGGGAGAGGATGCTGAAATCGATGTCGGTGATGAGGTTTGTCTGTTCCGCCACGGGTATGAAATCCATCGGAGAGACGAGAGTGCCGTCCGATTTGCGCCACCGCGCCAGGGCTTCGGCTCCGACGATTTTTTGGGTGTCGAGGTCGATGACCGGCTGGAAGAAAGCCTCGATCTCTCCCGCGTCGAGGGCCAGGCGCAGCTCCCGTTCGATCTCCACGCGACGCTGAGCCTGCAGGGTCAATTCCGGCGAATGGAAGTGGAACATGTTCTTGCCCAAGGATTTGGACTGATACATGGCCAGGTCCGCGCAGCGCACCAATTGTCCTGCCGTGTCGCCGTCCTTGGGAAAGACGGCCACGCCCACGCTGACCCCGAGAAAGGTTTCGGAGCCTTCGAGTTCAAAGGGGCTGCTGAACGTGTCGATGAGCTTTTGCGCCAGCCCCGAATATTCACTGTCGTCGGCCCCGATGCCGGACACGACGATGAATTCGTCACCGCCGAGGCGGGCCAGCATTTGCGAGGAATCAAGGACACTGAGCAGGCGTTGTCCCACTTCCATGAGAACGATATCCCCGGCGGCGTGGCCCCAGGAGTCGTTGATGATCTTGAAATCATCAAGGTCGAGCAGGTAGACGGCCAGGTTGGAGCTGTCCGGGTCGAGGCGCGTCAGGGTCCGGGTCAGCCTGTCCAGGGCGGAGAGGCGGTTGGGCAGGCCGGTCAGGGCGTCGGTGTAGGCGAGTTCATGCAGTTTTCCTTCGGCTCTCTTGATGTCGGTTATGTCGAGCAGGAAGGCGATGGACTGCTGTGAGCGTGGGATCATGGCCACGGTGAGCTTGACGTGATGTTGCGCTCCCGAGGAATCCATCAGGCGCGCCTCGTAGGTTCGCGGGGCGGCATTGTCGTCCTGGCGCCGCAGCGTGTGATAGCGGAGCATCCTTTCCGCATCCTCGGGGTGGAAGAAGCGTGTCCAGGGCGGGCTTTGGCGCATGTCATCCTGCGTGAGCCCTGCAAGATGGAGAAATTCCGTGTTGGCGACGGCGATGGACGTGTCCTCGTTGATGAGGATTCCCGGTGTGCCGGTGTTCAAGAACATCGCCCGGTAACGTTCCTCGGATTCTTCCAGGAGGCGCCGTGTGCGTTCGATTTCGCGGATGTCCCAGAATGTTTCGAGCAGATATTCCTGCTCGTTTCGCGTGATGATGGTCACGGATTTGAGGATGTCGATCCGTTCGCCGTCTCTGCCGAGAAACTCGCACTTGTAATTGTTGAGGTTCTGCCCGAGATCGCAGACTGGGCATTGCCCGATTTCGGCGCCGCAGGTGAACTGGTGGCAGACCTTGCCCACAAGGTCCTTTTCGGGGCGGCCGGCCAGGGCGCTCGCATACGGGTTCGCGCTGACGATGACCCTGTCTTCCTTGCGGATGAGCATGACGCCGACCTTGATCGCGCCCAGGATTTCCTTGAGAAATCGCTCGTTCTCACGGATGGATTCAAAGGCGGTGTCCACCAGGTTGGAGAGTTGGTCGATTTCGTCGCAGTGCTGATCCAGTCTGCAAAACTGTGCGTCCGGCGCATCCTTTCTGACGCGCCCGCTAAGGAGCGACAGCCTGGACAGGATGCTTTGTTCGAGAAAGGCGAAACCGCTGAAAAAACCGACGACAGCGAACACGATGACCACCGCGAGGCTGGTTTTCATTGTTGAGCGGGCCAGGATCGTGAGTTGTCGCGGAGCATTGGCGATGATGGCTATGGGCGGGCCGCCCGCAGCGTCGGTAAGAAGCAGGGCGCTCCAGATGAGGTCGCGCTCGGGAACGACGAGGGTCTCGCCCGTCGCCGGAGGAGCGGTGTGCAGCGCAAGCATGGCCCGAGGCAGCTTTTCCTGCTCGGCGACGTGAATCTGCAGTGCCAGTTCCGTGCGCTCGGTGAGTCTCTCGACGTAGGTCTCGTCGATCTGCTGGATCATCCACAGCCGCCCGCGCGCCGGTCCGGTCTGCTGGGATGTCAGCACCGCGCGGCTTGCCGCGATCCACAATGATCCGTCGATGTTCACCAGCGCGGGGCTGCCGCTGAAGAGTTCTTCGGGGGGATAGGACAGGCCCGTTCTTCTGACATAATTGAGCAGGTCTTCGCTGGGCACGCCGAGCGTCTTTTCATCGCCGGACATCCGCGAGGCGCTCAGGATCTCGCCTTTGTCGGTCACGAACACCATGGCGCTCAGGCCCTGGTTGATGAACACGTCCGGCGTGATGTTGCTCTGCGCATAGTCACCGGAGACCGAGAACATGAATTCGTAGGTGTCATCCCACCACGCCCAGTCTTTGAGCAGGTTGTCGATGCGTTGCATGTCCTGTTGCAGCGCGTTGCGCGCACGGCGCACATTGGCCGCGGCCAGGTCGCGTTCGAAGGAGTCCAGACGATCGGTGATGATCAGTCCGACCATGAGCACGCAACCAAGGCTCATGACCAGGAAGATCGCGGTGAGCGCGACGATGGCCCGCGAGCGCAGGGTGGTGAAGAGTTTTTTTGCCATGGGGCGTTTCATAGGATTGAAGCCCGGTTAGGGCAAACCAAAAGTGGTGCGCGGATCTTGCGCATATGGCTTGTCGCCGGGCTCCACGCCCAGGGCTTCCTGCATGGCCCTGGTCATTTCTTCGAGGGTTGCCGGTTTGGCGACATATGCGTTCATTCCGGCGGCCAGGAACTTCTCCCTGTCTCCCTCCATGGCATAGGCCGTCAGCGCGATGATGGGGATGTTCCTTTTTGGGCCAAGGGCCTCGGATTCCCGGATGGTGCGCGTCGCTTCGATTCCATCCATGACGGGCATCTGGATGTCCATGAGGATGCAGCCGAAGTCGTATTCGGCCAGCAGTTCAAGGGCCTGCCTGCCGTTTTCGGCCAGGGTGACCACGTGTCCGGCCTTTTCCAGCAGCTTTTGGGTGGGAATCCGGTTGGATGAATCGTCCTCGACCAGAAGCACTCGGAATCCTGCGCCGGTACTGATGGCGGCGGGCTCAACGGTTTTTGACGGGTTTTCGCGGTTCATCTTGAAGGGCAGGACGACATGCACCGCCGTACCCTTACCCGGCGTGCTCTCGATGCCGATCTCTCCGTCCATGAGACCGACCAGCCGATGCACGATGGACAGGCCAAGTCCCGCGCCCTGATAGTTGCGAGTGAACGAGTTCTCGACCTGCCGGAACGGCTCGAAGATGACGGAAAGTCTGTCTTCGGGGATGCCGATGCCCGTATCCGCGACTTGGAAACGAACGCGGATGTCGTCATCCGTGCGTGGCGGAAGGGTCGTGATCTCCATGCTTACCGTGCCCCTGTCGGTGAATTTGAGGGCGTTGCCCACCAGGTTGAAAAGAACCTGGCGCACCCGCGTTTCGTCCCCGACCAGGGTGGCGGGCATGGTTGGGTCCAGACTGCATTCCAGGGTCACGCCCTTGTTTCTGGCCGTGACGTTGAAAAGCCCGGCCACGGAATCGGCGATGTCCCGGATCTGGAAGGGAGCCTTGCGGATCTCCATCTTGCCCGCCTCGACCCGGGAGAGATCCAGAATGTCCGAGAGGAGTCTGGTCAGTCGGTTCGCGGCTTCGGCGGCCATTTCTACGTAGCGGGTTTGCTCGTCGTCGAGCGGGGTCGTTTCCAGAAGCTGGAGCATGCCCATGACCCCGTTGATGGGGGTGCGGATTTCGTGACTCATGTTGGCCAGAAACTCGCTTTTGGACTGATTGGCGGCTTCTGCAGCTTCTTTAAGCTTGCGCAGGTTCTCTTCAGCCTCTTGTCTGTTGGTCAGATCGATGTCCACACAGAAAAGTTCGGCTTCGCCTGCCGCATTCGTGACGATGGCATGGCTTGAAAAGACCAGCACCCGGGAGCCGTCCTTGCGCATGAGGGTCAGTTCGCTGGCGGGGATGGGGATTTTTGTTTTCGCCATGGAGCGCATGTCGGCCTCGACGTACTCGCGTATTTCGGGCGGGATGATCAGGTCGGTCAGCTTTGCGCCTATCGCTTCGCTTGCGCTGTATCCGTAAAGATTTTGCGAGGCCTGGTTCCAGTAGCGCGTCCGGCCGTCCATCCCGTAACCTTGAACTGCGATGGAGGGGATCTGTTCGAAGAGTTTGCGGAAACGAGCCTCGCTTTCCAGCAGCGCAGTCTCTGTCCGCTTGCGATCGGAAATGTCTTCAAGGGTGGCGATGACGCCTGTTGGCGTCCGTTCCGGCGTTATAGGATTGAACACGACTCGCAGGCTTTTCGTGATTCCGCCAGTGATGGAGGTGTACTCGTCCTCAAAGACCGCAACCTCCCCCGCCAGGGCTTTTTTGATCGTTTCGCGCATTTTGGGGGAACTTTGGCGGGCCGTGTTGAATCCGATCAGTTTTTCCCGGGAGGAGCCCATGGTTCGAATGAACGGTTCGTTGCAGTCGACAATGAAACCCTCGGGGTCGAACAGGATTATGCCCAGTGGAGAATTCTGGAAGATGATTTTGTAGCGGTGTTCGCTCTTGCGCAGCGCATCTTCCGCTCTGGCGCGGTTGATCGTGTCCTGTTCAAGGGATTCGGCCATGTTGTTGAACGCCTGGGCCAGGACATCCACCTCGGTGATTTCGGGCGCGGGGGCTACCCTGACGGTGAGATCTCCCTCGCCGATCCGTTTCGCTGCCCCAGCCAGTTCCTCAAGCCGCATTCCAACCGTCCTGCCTCCCAGAAACCAGCCGCTCAGCATGGTCAGGCCGATGGTCAAAAAGAGGACCACGAAATCGCGCAGCATTCCGCTCTTTGCGTCGGCGTAGAACATGGCGCTCGGCGATCCGACAAAGAAGTACATGTAGGGCGGGCTGCCTTCGGTCAGGCTCAGCTTCTGGAATGCGACGATACGTTCCACTCCGTCCGTGCTTTCTTCCAGGAGAAACCCCTCGGAAGGCCCGGACACGGCACGTTCAAAGACCGTTTGCTTGATCGGTTCCCCGAGGATCGTGGCGGAGTTTTCAGGGTAGCGGAAGAGGCGCAGCCCGTTCCTGTCACAGACGCCGACGAAAGAACTGTCCGGAAAGGTGGAGTGGCTGAACAATTCTCCGTATCTGTCGAGGCGGATAGCGGTCAGCAGAGCACCCGCGATGTCTCCCTGGTCGTTCAGGACTGGATATCCGAAGGTGAAGACGGGAACATGCAGGGTCACACCCAGGAGATATTCGCCGGTGGCGAAGGCCTTGGTGGCGACGGATTCCCTGAAATGCCTCGTGTGGGCGAAGTTCGCGGGCTTGCGAGCGTTGCCGGACGCGACAAGATTTCCGTTTGGATCGACCAGATGGAGGGCCGCGTAGTCCGGGTTTATTTTGAGCAGATTGGCGAAGAGGCTATTGCATGCCTCGACGTCGCCCTGGCGCACTTCGGGCAGCATGGCCAGGCCTTCAAGGAGGGCCTGGGTGGCCTGGGTGAGCTGGGTCTGCGTGTCCGCCATATGGCGGGAAAAAGTCTGCAATTGCTGTTCGGCGTCGGCCACCGCCCGCCGATGGTTGTCCAGTCCGGCAATGACGATGATGACGATGGCGGGAAGCGCCGCCATCAGAAAGAGGATGGCGAGCTTTTTTTTGATCGAGCCATGCAACAGGCGAGCGAACATGGGGCCTCCGGATACGTGCGGCGACGCATGACGGGGTTTGTGATGCATGCCGACTGGAAAAGAGCACCCTGCATCAAGGGCCGTGCCTTGAGCCAGCTGCCCTGGCGGCTCTGTGGCATGCTGAAATATGTAACCTACCTTTTCCACTCGCGAAAGGGAAAATTTGAAACTGGGTCGCCCGAGGAGTGGTTGCCGGTGGAAATGAGAGCATATTTTCATAGTGAAAAATGAATGATTCACTCTCTGTCATGGATTTCTGCATCAAATAGAGGCAAACGCGAGCCAATTTTTTTAGCATGCCTTGAGATTTTCATGGATGTAGTCCAAAAGGGCGTCTGGCCATGAAGACTGATATCCCAAGGTGTTCTTGAAAAAATGAGCGCACAGATCCTCTTTGCATCCGACGACTGGAAACATTCGGGCATGCATGCGACCAGACCGGGGCGGCACATCGCTGCACTGATCGCGTCCATGCTGCTCGCACTCATCCTGCAAGTCCCGCGAACCGCCGAGGGGTCCGAGCCATCGGCGCCCGTCGTGTCGGCAGCCGAGATCGATTATCCGCCTTTTTCCGTTGTGGACGGCTTGGGCCGTGCAGACGGCTTTTCCGTGGAACTCATGCGGGCCGCCCTTGCGGTCATGGGCCGCGACGTCACCTTTCGCACGGGCCCTTGGAATGAAGTCAAAGGCTGGCTGGAAAAGGGGGATGTGCAGGTCCTGCCATTGGTTGGCCGCACGCCCGAGCGCGAAGAACTCTTTGATTTCACCGTGCCCTACATGACTCTGCATGGGGCCATCGTTGTGCGTTCCGGGACGGATGATATCCAGAACCTGGCAGATCTGAAGGGACGGCGTGTGGCTGTCATGCGGGGTGACAACGCCGAGGAATTCCTGCGGCGAGAAGAGCGTGGCATGCAGATCCAAACCACGCCCACCTTTGAACAGGCCCTGCACGAACTGTCACAGGGACATCACGACGCCGTGGTCGTGCAACGACTTGTGGCCTTGCGCCTCATCCCTCAAACCGGACTTGGGAATCTGAAGATTGTCGATAATCCCATCGAGGACTTCCGGCAGGATTTCTGTTTCGCCGTCAAAAAAGGCGATAGCCGCATGTTGGCCCTGCTGAACGAAGGGCTCGCCATAGTCATCGCCGACGGGACCTACCGTCGCCTGCATTCACGCTGGTTCGCCGCCCTTGAACTGCCGAAAGACCGCCGCATCATCGTGGGTGGTGATCATCAGTATCCTCCGTTCGAGTACCTGGATGAAAAGGGAAGCCCGGCCGGCTTCAATGTCGAGCTTACTCGGATGATTGCCAGGGAGATGGGGCTTGATGTCGAAATCCGTCTCGGGCCCTGGACTGATGTGCTGCACGACCTGGAGCGAGGCGAGATCGATGCTGTTCAGGGAATATTCTATTCTGTGGAGCGGGACCGTAAATTCGACTTCACTCAAGCCCATTCGGTGAACAATTACGTAGTTGTGGGGCGACGCGGAGAAAATTTCGATCCGGGTTCGATAAGCGATCTTAAAGGCAAGAGCATCGTCGTCCAGAAAGGAGACATCATTCACGACTATCTGTCGGAGCGAGGCCTGGAATCTCAAATTTCCACGGTGGAGACCCAGGAGGACATGCTGAGGGCATTGTCCGAGGGGAAATATGACTGCGCACTGGGCCCCCGCATTATCGCCCTGCACATCATCAAGGCGCTTGGACTGACAAATCTGGCCCTGAGTCAAAATTCCTTTTTTTCCCTGGATTATTGCTATGCCGTGCCCAATGGCCATGCGGCGCTTCTGGCGCAGTTCAGCGAGGGACTCCAGGTGATCAAGGATTCCGGCGAATACCGCCGCCTTCACGAAAAATGGATGGGCGTGTACGAACAGCCAAGCCTGACATTTGTTTCCATCCTGCGCAAGATCGCCATGATTCTGGTGCCGCTGCTTCTCCTCCTGCTCGGATTTTTTCTTTGGTCATGGGCGCTGCGTAGGCAGGTGAAAATGAGGACACGGGAACTCCGGGAAAGCGAGGAACGTTTCAAAGCCCTTCACAATGCTTCCTTTGGCGGCATTACCATCCACGACAAGGGCATCATTCTGGACTGCAATCAGGGCCTCTCCGAAATAACGGGCTATTCCACAGACGAACTGATCGGGATGAGCTGCCTTATGCTCATATCCGAAAAATCCCGCGACATGGTTATGCGCAACATCCTGTCCGGGCACGAAAGCCCCTATGAGGCGTTAGGCATTCGCAAAAACGGGGAAGTATTTCCCGTTCGTCTCGAAGCGCGGAACATTCCATATAAACAGGCGAATGTACGGGTCACGGAGTTTCGGGACATCACGGAACAAAAACGGGCCGAGGAAGCTCTGCTCCAGGCAAAGGAGCAGGCAGAGTCCGCCAGCCAGGCAAAAAGCGAATTTTTGGCCAACATGAGCCACGAGATTCGTACTCCGATCAACGGGGTCATGGGCATGCTCCAGCTCATGGAAACCACGCCTCTTGATGCCGAACAGACCACTTATATCCACATGGCCACAGAGGCCGCCAACCGCCTGACCAGACTCCTCTCGGACATTCTGGACCTCTCCCGGGTCGAGGCGGGCAAGATGGAGATCCGAGAGGGACCCTTCCAGATTCAGGACATCATTGATTCCGTGTCCGGACTTTTCGCCGTCACGGCCAGAAACAAGGGTGTGGCTCTGGAATGCAGCCTTGCCCCTGGCCTGCCCGACGTCCTGGTCGGAGATGAAATGCGGGTGCGCCAGGTGCTTTTCAATCTGGTGGGCAACGCCCTCAAGTTCACGGAGCGCGGCAGGGTCGTCGTGGACATCGAGGCCCTGCCGGTCAAGGACAAAGATGAGTATCGCGTGCATTTTTGCGTCAAGGATACAGGCATCGGCATCGCCCAGGACAGGCTTGGTGACATCTTCGAGCCGTTCCGGCAGGTCGAAAACTCGTTCACTCGCAGTTATCAGGGCGCGGGGCTTGGCCTGTCCATCGTGCAACGGCTGGTCGGGCTCATGCACGGGGAGATCACCATCGAGAGTTCCCCCGGCGAAGGCACGAGCGTGCATGTCGTCCTGCCTTTCAAGATGGACCGCGAAAACCCGTCAAAAACCGTTGAACCCGCCGCCATCAAAACCGGTGCTGGATTCCGCGTGCTTCTGGTCGAGGACGATCCATCCAACCGGATTCCCACCCAAAAGCTGCTGGAAAAGGCCGGACACGAGGTCGCCCTGGCCGAAAACGGCAGGCAGGCCCTTGAACTGCTGGCCGAAAACGACTTCGATTGCGTCCTCATGGACATCCAGATGCCCGTCATGGATGGAATCGAAGCGGCGCGCATCATCCGGGAATCCGTGGTTCTTGGCCCAAAAAGGAACATCCCCATCATCGCCCTGACGGCCTATGCCATGGAGGGAGACAGGGAGAAGTTCCTGGCCGCCGGAATGAACGGATATGTGGCCAAACCGGTCGAGATCGATTCCCTCCTGCAAGGAATGTCCGACGCGATGGCAGAGCAGGGGGCTTAGGAGGCCGGCGGGTCTTGTTGGTTCACAGGATATTCGAGGTTATTCTCGCATGCCGTCCAGAGACAGGAGGTCGTTTTTTTGTGGGATGTTCAAGGCTGCGGTAATTTTTCAAAAAATATCCATTACCGTCTATAACAAGCCCCGATTTTCAACTCATTTTTCGAGAAAAAATTTCCGTACCTCTCGGTGTCCAACAAGCCCTGAAAGAATATCGTATCGATTTCTTTCATATCGAACACGCCCTGCGATCAACGCAGGATGAACTTCCATTTTGCTTGCCAAGTCAGTGACGTGCTCCTTGTTGGGGTGTTGTACATTTGTGATTTTGGAACTTTTCCATATTTCAATTGGAACAACGGCATCTCTTGCAAGAATATTAGCTTCATGTTCTCTTATATCAACTGTTTGAGATTCAAGATCATCGAGAATGAGGCTGTTATCTTCTGAAAGATGCTTGATGACATGGGCACATTCATGGAGCAATGTGAACCAATAATAATCAATCCTGTCGTACCGCAACGTCAGTGCGACAATCGGTATGCCGGATTGAAGAATGGCAGCGCCGTCCAGCTTGGTATGGGAGAAGTGTGGTTCAATAACCAGTTTGATCCCTTTTGAGCTGAGGTACTCAACGGCCTTCATAGGTCCATCGCTAAATATACTCAGCCTTGCCAGACGACTTAGAAATGTCTCATCTAGATTGCGATCGTAAGTACCCGTTGTTTCGATGCGCTGCGCCTTGAGTTGGACACCCAATAGCCAGGCCTGGACAGCGTACATGTCGATATCCTTTGCAGTTCTGGAAATTCCGCATCGATAACACGCCGTAGGCAGGCAATCGGGTTGACCCACCTGTACCATGAGATTGCGGACAACTTCCTCGGCTCTATCCGTGAAGTCTTTGGTATCTTCAATCCAGCCGCGATTGGTCATCTCCTTGATAGGAAACTGACTCCAGTCAACATCTGCCAAACCCTCGGGCAACTTTTTGCCAGGCTCCTTCAGGAGGGTGTCTGCTGGGATGCCTAAGCCTTCGTGAAGCGAGCGGATCATTTTTAGAGTCAGCTTTCTTTTGCCGGCAAGCACTTCGGATACTTTGCTTTTCGATCCAATAAAGGGGATAAGATCTTTCTGCTTAAGCCCTTTCTGGTCCATGACAAATTCGATAGCTTCAAGCGGAGTAGGCGGCGGTACAGGATGATTCTCATCTTCATATGCGCCTATGAGAGTCCCCCAAACCTCCAGTTCATCAAACTCAGGGCTGCCTTGCTCCGAGTCGAAAATTTTTTCGACCCGAGCCAGCGCCGCTTCGTAGTCGGCATCTGTCTTAATGGCACGGATCATCATACGTCACCTCTGCTGCCTTTATTTTGTCGTATTCGGCGTGGGTTCCAAACCATTTTACATACACTTGGCCAGCTTCAAATCGAATCCAGGCTATAAGCCTGAAATTGTTTCCTTTAATGTTGAAAATATACCTGCTTCCACCGATATGGTCGGCGCTGGGGAAATCTTCCTTCAACTTTGCGTGATTCGCGTACCGTTTCTTCGAAACCAGATCATACCAAGCCAGAAGGCTTCCTCTCGCTCCTGCATATTTCTCGCAGTAGCAATTTAGAGTTTTCCGACTGAGTATGTTCATGCCTGTTATCTAAAAGTTCCCATTTTTCTTGTCAAGAGATTGTTCCCTTAATGGGAACTTTAAGGGGCGTCAGGCACCGGACCTCGTCGGGTTGTTATCAACTTTGGCTGATTATGTTCGCCTTGTCCGCGCGGCCTTGTTGCCGGTTATCTTTGCCGGAGGACCAGTATTTGGTGCGCTGAAAATCAGGGAACGGGATCGGCTTGCCACTTTCCGTATTGAAGGCGTGTGTTGAGGCCAGTTGCGCATTCCGGACAAACTGACCAGTGATTCCACGGCAAACCGCCCACCTGTTCCGGCTGAAACTGACCAGGAAATCGGAGCGAAGCGACGCTGGTTTTGGGACGCTATGGGAACTGGTCAGTTGGGGTCAATGATGGATTTCATCTTCCGCATGGATTCTCCTTTGAGGTTGAGCTGGTAGGCG
>NZ_FOTO01000020.1:0-50385 GCF_900114595.1 Desulfomicrobium norvegicum
TCTTCGGAAAATCGTCCCTTTTTCATCAGTTCCCTCGTGGTTGAGGGGGAACCTATCTCAAGTTTCGACTGGTCTGAAAAGTGCCGGGCAGGTCAGCCGGAAGTTATCCTCGAACACCTGCCACGGGATAACCTTGGCCAATCCGAGAAGGTGGTTTCGAGGATCAAGCTGATCGAGCAGATCCGGGCAAAGGAAGCTGCGCTGGTGGTCCGATTTTTTGGGCTGCATCGTTGATAACCTCGGAGTGATTTCGACCAGAAAAATGCATTTTTCACTGCATTACTGGTTATTCGAAATACGTTATTTCCGAGTAAATTTCAATTTATTTCAGTATATTGTCATATTTTCAGGGTCGACTAGTTAGTATTCGATTTGTAAATTTATGAATGGTGATGAAGCCAGCTGAACGATCCAAAAAAAGTCAAACAAAAATCAAACTCTTTTTCTTACGCTCTCAGGCGTGTCCACAGGTGTCCTTCTGACTTCTTTTAAAGCTTCAAATCTCGCCGCTTCACTTCAGAGTCCTCCCGTATCGCGTTTTTCTCGTATGATTCGGCGATAATTCGGAGAATGCCCGACGTTCGGGGCCATTGCTTTCCAACTCCTTCAGCGCTTTTACTAAAGCTGGCCGCCAGCTTCCTTTCCTGGGCGCCACCTTCATTCATGGAGCGTGAAATAACTCCTCGCCCATAGCAGATACTGCTGCAAAAACTGTCATCCATATCTCGAGAGTTAAGTTCTTCTAGAATGCGACAGATCTCAGCCGGTGGCCAAGCTTCTCCCGTAGGCTCTGGGCCGACAAACCGTCCCAACAAGCCTCCTAGTGTATAATCACAGGAGCTGAGATACCCCCTTTCCTTTGCCCGCAGGCGGACATCGGCAATCCATCCTGAGAGCGTTTCGATGTCAATTTTCCCGTTATCATCAGTTCCCGGAGGATTGGCCCACATTGACAAGAATCTGGAGGCATTGACTGCACTCCGAGTTTGTTGATCCGATAGGTCCTTCTCCGGCTCTTCCGCTTCATCTGGACGATACGCCATAGCAAGAAAATCAATGAATAAATTTGGACTCTTTGCCAACGAGGTGTGAAGAGCGAGGGTGAGAGGTTCGCCCTGGTCGATCGCAGGGAGGTAGCGCCATTCCAGAAGGCCAACTGTCATTTCATGGAGATCTGTTCGTTTCTTTAGTTCCTTGAAGGCCACGTCTATATAGTAGGAACTCATGTGTTCAAGCCGCTTGTTCAATTGATTCTGATGCGTGAGGCAACATTCAAGAACCTGAATCAGCATTCCAGTGGGAAGAAATTTTCCATGACTTGCTATTGCTTTAAGCGCTATAGCCGCATTTGCGTACTGGAGATACGAGCTGAGGGCGTAAAGGATGTCCTCTTCTTCGGCTGCCCCAAAGTCCGGGTATGCTTTATTCCAATAATCTTCTTGGACTTCTTCAGGAAATTCTTCCAGCAAATCCCAGACGATTCTGCGAGTTGGGGCCTGGCGGAACAAGGCCTTCATAGCAGATGCCCCCCACTGTTCGTCACGGGCATTTTGTGACAACCGTGCGAAATTGTTATTTTCCAGCGGATAAATTTGGCTACTGATGTAGCCTGTGGCAAAGGCGTATTGGGCGGAGTCTTCTGGCATATTCAGCAAAGGATAGATTGATTCTTCTAAGTTCCATTGTTCTTCTACCAATCGCAAACTAAAAGCAATACTGCCTGGATGCTTAACAATTGTAGATAATTCAATGATTCCATGGAATCCAAAATGTGTAAAAATATCAAGAACTGCGTTCTCCCTCGCGATCTGTACCCGCGCGCCATATTGATCGTCGGTGATGTCTCCTCCATCAAGAAATTCAGGATATCCAAACACAAAGAGCCAAGCATACTTGTATAGGCCATTGGATCCTATTTGATGAAAAATTGTTTCGATGGATTCGAGTTCCTCTTCGGGAAGAGCCCATTCGGCATCGGTGTACGATCTGTGGAGATTAAGGATGTTGCGAAGTTCCTTGACTATTTCAAGACAGGTCGTTTGGGTCTGGTTAATGGCAGGGATGCAGCGTTGAAAAATTTCCCGTGCATTTTTCCTGCTAGGTGGAGAAAGATCGGGATACTTCTGCCACAGTTTGGGCCAATGAACTGGGATATCAGCTATTTTTTCAAGGACGAGGTCGGCAATGGCATCCCATTCCCGTCCCAGCAAATAGGGGGAGTAGGTTCTGGGGCACGGTGCGATGTCTTCACGGAATTTTGGACGAGGATTGTCCGTCCAACTGGCTAAATTATCGGGGAGTAAGCGGAGAACGACCTTCCAGAATGCGTCGGACTCCCGATCGTGCAGCATCCGCAACGTTTCGACTCGTTGTTCCTGAGTCGTCGTTGATTGAGGTGCGATGGGCCAAAGAATTGACCGAAGGCTGTTTCCGGATCGATTGCTCATTTGTCCGCCGGGGTCCAAGCGTGAAAGTTGGGCAAGGGCCAAAACAACGCGCCCAAAGTGTTCCGGAAACCATGCCAGCGTTTCCAGTGCCCAAAGCAGATTGGTATGTGTGGACGCCCCCATGAATCCTTCTTCGGTGAACATTTCCATGACGGGCGGATCGTCTTGGACCAAAGAATGCTCAAGGGCCGCCAGAAATTGTAAAGGAGACGCTTCGGCTAGATCTGGAAGGCAGCGGGCTGAAGATGCCCAGCGGACGCCAGTGGCATCATAAAGTAAGTATTGGACAAGACTACGAGCGCGGCTTTGCAAAAAAATGGTTTGATCTGGAGCGTCGTCGTGCCGAATTGTTCCCATTCTATTGATGCTATGGGCTAAGCCTTCAATGATACGGTCAGAATACGGGCGTTGTTTGTTGTAGAGAGCCGCGTACCAACGTTTATCAGGTTCGAGTTCATATTTGGGATGGTCCATCCCAAGAACAGTCCGAACGACTTGTTCAAAGCGGTCCAGATCCGGCCCCGTCAGAAACCGCGCAAGCATGGTCCAAGCATCCTCGGTCGAGGTGAGTTTCCATGAACTGCCCACACAAGTGAAGGGAGAATCAGAAACATTGCGCCAACGCGCCCACACTGCGCTGAGTTCCTCATATGGCCGGCCGCCTAGTTCGGCGAGTGCCTGCCGGTCATGTTTATTGTGTTCGTCCCATTTGTTGGCCAGCAAAGCAGGAATTAAGAGTGGTCCATTATCCGGCAAAGCCCATTCCGGCGATGATAGCATCCCGGATGGTGCTAACCGCCGTCTAAGGATGGAAAAACTACGACCAGTACTGTCGGCCAACTTTTTACATTTGTCTTCCCCAAGTCCCATCATTTTCAACTGGTTGATGAACGGCTCGCGTGCTGGACGGTCAAGTTTGAGGTATTGCCCACCGTCAGGAACTTCATTCCCAACGCAAAGTAGTACATAATGTCCATACCGCACCAAGGAGGACGCGATACCTATCTCCGTTTGCAGGGTCACCACAATATGAGGCCTCTTAGTTGGAACAAACTGCCGCAAGAACTCTTGGGAACCAGAAATAAAGGTACGTGCTTCAACAACTTGCTTTTGGTCGTCTGGCAGGTTTTGGACAAAGGCTGCAAAAAAAGCGACACTTTCATCCGGCGACAAAGACTTAAGAGTAAGAATCGAAGGGGCAGCCTCAATCCATTTGCCCAATTTGAGCGTTTCATTTTCTCGTCCCGCCAATATTAGGGGTGGCGTGAGAACGGGATTCGTCACACTGCTCCATTCTTCCCACCAACCGTTCAAAGAAATCGCGTCTGGGGGGACAAATCCAAGTTCTTTGGCCCACCAAGCGCCTACCGCTGGCGACGACTCAAGCCAAAGCTCTAAATCCTCAGCGTCATAGGCCCTCACATCGCGCCATGGGCCCTCTTGTCGTTTGGCTTCTTCCCACTCCTGTTTCTTAAGCCACCTGCGCGGGGTGACAAACATGAAGGTCGTTTCAGCGGGGATGATACCAACGCCCGGTTGATCTTTACGATTGCCAAAGTCTTCGTTGGCTTTTTGATTAATGTTACGGTTAGTCCCAAATTCCCAAACAGACACGCCTTGTGGGATAAATTCGTTGCCTTCATCATCTCTAGCAGCCAAGATACCGTCCCATCCTGGTCGCGAGATGCTGTCATGAACGGGTATTTGCGCAGGGCGCAGAGTCGTGCAGGAAGCCATGATCAAACGGCGGACCAGGTGCGGCAATTGACCTTGGCTCAGTCTCGTATCCGCCCATCTGTCCAACTGGGTTGCGGTAGTCCATCTCATGACGATTACATACAGCCCGCTTAATAAAGATGGCAATGGGCAGATAGTAGGCGGTAATGGCCATTTTGCTGGTTGTTACGATTGCTGGAAAGGGCGCCTCCTTCAACTCACATAAAAAATCTCAATAATAACAGAATATTAAAAGAGTAGCTTCTTCCTTCAGCCTAGCCTGGAATCGGACAAGCTCACTTTTGGACAAGCTATAAGTACCAAACCCGAACATCGTTGCGATGGGCAGCAGTATTTCACCCCAGAGGAAGCTGCGTAAAAATATTGCCATGTTTCTGGGTACATTGATTTAACCACGCCTGGAAATGCGTAGGCCGCCCTCAGTTTTCCATTTCGCCCGACGCCTTTGCCCTTGCCATAGTCCCAATTTGGGACTATTTTACTTTTATGAGAATAATCGCTCTGTCCACATTGAAAATTTTTTGGGAATCCCCGACCTATGCGGATGCCAAAGAACCGCTGCTTGCCTGGTACAGATTTGTTTTGAAGGCTGACTGGGCATACCCAACCGATATCAAGGCTGATTTGCGAAGCGCCAGCATTTTGCAGGATGGAAGAGTGATTTTCAACATTGCCGGGAACAAATACCGATTGGTTGTTTGGATAAATTATCCTTACCGGGTTGTTTACATCCGCTTTATCGGGACACATGCGCACTATGACGCCATTGATCCGCAAACGATATGAGGTGACTTATGAATATAAAGACTATTCACAATGAAGATGATTACAGAGCCGCTCTGCGCCAGATTGAAACTTTGATGAACGCGCAAGAGAATACGCCCGAAGGCGATCTGCTCGATATTCTTGTAACGCTTGTGGAAGCCTATGAGCGCAAGGCGTATCCCATGAATTTTCCTGACCCTGTGGAGGCCATCAAATTCCATATGGAACAAAACGAAATGACGCCCAAGGACTTGGAGCCGGTTATCGGACGCATGAACCGTGTCTATGAAGTGCTGAACCATAAGCGCCCCCTTACCCTGAAAATGATACGCAACCTTCATGGTCAGTTCGGTATTCCGGCGGAAAGCTTGATCAAGGAACCGACTCGGCATCGGAATACCTCGGCATAGTCCAGATGCGCACCCAACAACGCCTCGCGCTTTATCAGACCTGAAAAAGTCAAGCACTTCCCCAACAGCCTGTTCAAGATTTCTTCGGAAATCATAAGATTCCATTCCGTGACCAACCGGCACTCCTTCCGGCGACTGCGATCAAGATGGTGAAGGTGTCGGGGCGCAAGTTTGACAGATCAGACCCTGCCTCGAAAGATGTATTGCGCGCTTGCCAAATTGCCGTGAACGAACCCGCCAATTCTCATTTTCTTGAAAAAGACTGATAACAAGCTCATAATTATCAGTAAAAAAGGAAATGCCGACTAGAATATACTCTTTTTCAATCCATTTTATGCCAAGTGTTGACGTTTCTGGCGCAGTTCAGATAGCTATCATCTATAAAAGTCCTCAAGAGTCATCGGTGTTTACAATGCCAACTGTGAGCTATTGTTCACAAAGGAGGGAAAATGGACACAAATGATCTGAAAAAAGTTCTGGCTGGCTGCTGCCTTGCGGCGCTCTTGGCCAGTGCTTCGGCAGGCGTGGTCAATGCAGTGGCCTCCGGGAGCGGCTGAGGTGGGAGTTCGAAGCCCGCTGCCGGTGGCAGCGATGGAAATGAATCGGATGGAAATTCCACGAAAACCGTTCCCGGTGGAAGTGGCTGAGGCGGTGGAGCAAAAACCGGTGCCGGGAGCACCGATACACCCAAGAAACAGTAACACCGTATCACCTGGAAAATAAGGGGGGAGCTGCATGGCTCCCCCCTGTGTCATGTATTGATGAAATCCAGAAGATCCTGTTAGCCTCGCAACTCTTCCGCCACTTTTCACAGGAAAAAAACCATGGCTCAAGCGGCGCTCCATACGCTTTATCCAGTGACAGCATCATTTCTCGATGCGGCAACACTCTCAAATCTTGAGACAGCCCACAGCAAGAATGCAGAAATGCTCCTCAAGGCTGTTGAGCAGATTTCCCGTGAAGGCTTGGCACCCTTTTTCCTGCCGGACATCTTCGCAGTGGAACGTGCAATTCAGAAGGTCGTGGCGAAAACGGTTGTCCAGCCCGGACCGACCGAGAGCATTATCGTGAACCCGAGCCTTGAGTTATGCGTACTGGCCACTTCGGGATGCGTTGACGTGATTCACGGCCTCGACGCAAAGACATGCCCGGTGCCGGGTCAAGAGATGGTTCTGGTGTGGAAAAAAAGTGGAACGCAGAAAGCTGCTGTTGCCGTGGCAAAGCCCGAAGATCTCGCCGCGATCAAAATTGTCACAGACGGGGTGAATCCCGCGAGCGCGGAAACAGAAGCCAACGTTGCGCCCGGCCTTGTCGATATTCTTCTCCGAAGAGCCTTGGGCAAAGGCATCCTCCTTTCTCCCGCATCGCTCATACGACGCAGGCGCCAGGATTTTTCGGGCAGCCTTTGCATCCCGGAACAACATCTCAGCGCGGAAGTCTTCACTCTGCAGTGGCATATCACCCAGGATTGCGACCTGTTTTGCAGGCATTGCTACGACCGCAGCGCCCGAGCGAATATGCCCGTGAACAAGGCTCTGGATGTGATCGACGATTTCCATACTTTTTGCCGGGATCGGCACGTTCGCGGCCAAATTAGTTTTTCCGGAGGAAATCCCCTGCTCTACCCTGAATTTCTGGAAGTCTACGAACAGGCAGCCCGGAAGGGTTTCGCCGTGGCCATCCTCGGGAATCCGACCACCAGGGAAATGATGGACTCGATCTTAAAAATCGCCCGGCCGGAATACTTTCAGGTCAGCCTGGAAGGATTGCCCGAACACAACGATTCCATCCGTGGCCACGGGCATTTCCAGCGGGTCATGAACTTTCTTGAGATATTGCGGGCTGTCGAGGTCCAAGGGCAGGTCATGCTCACCCTGACGCGGGACAACATGAACCAAGTGCTGCCCTTGGCCGAAATATTGGAAGGAAAAGTCTGGGGCCTGGCCTTCAACCGGCTCTCCCCGGTGGGCAGAGGAGCTGCTCTCGCCCTGCCTGATCCCGCCGAATTTCAAGACTTCGCGGCACGGTATTGCGAGTCCGCCTCACGGCTCAAGGTCTTGTCTTTCAAGGACAACATGCTCAATGCGCATCTGGCCGCCACAGGACAACCACTCTTCGGGGGCTGCACCGGATTCGGCTGTGGAGCTGCTTTTAATTTCATGGCCTTGCTACCGGACGGAGAAGTGCATGCCTGCCGAAAATTCCCTTCACTTATCGGCAACATTACAGCCGCGTCTCTTGGCGAAATTTACGACGGGCAAGCAGCCGTCAGCTACCGCACCCGCAGCGAAGCCTGCCGGGAATGCTCCATCGTGGCGACATGCGGCGGTTGTCCGGCGGTAGTTTCAGGCCTTGGCCTGGACATCGCCAAGAATCGCGACCCATTTTGTCCGGGACCAATCCTCCTGCCCCAGCCTCCCGCCAAGCCAGCCCCATGAATCACGCCCACTCCTCAAAAAAAACAGACGATAAACTATTTTTTGATGCCGGTCGGACAGACGTCATCCTTGAGGCAATAGCTTTCCACGAATCGTCCGACCTGAACGCCCATGTGCACGCATTTTCTTCCGGCCAGACAGTCCTCGACATCCTTCTTGTCCAGATGGGTTTCCAGGGAGTGGTCCCCGTGCGTGAATTCGACCACCCAGGCTTCGGTCTTTTCCTCGTAATAACACGATGTCTGAACGCCGTTCTTCTCTATTTCCGGGAACATTTCCCCGATCCTCGCCAAGAGTTCGCTCGCTTTCACCTGCATTGAATGCCTCCTTGATTGCACGGTCCGATCACTCGAAATTTCCATTGCGAACCTGTCAGACTTTGAACGAAAAAACAATCCCGAACCAGATTAAGCCGGGCAAACAGGAGTTCTGCCGGACAGTGTCCGGGGCCTGCATGACTTCTGGAATATGATGGAGCCCGGTTGCGAAAAATCATATCCTTCGAGAGGAAGACGTACACGTCTTCGCGGTGTGCGAATCAGCCGTTTTCAGGAGGGGAAAGCAGCTCGGGGAAGAAGGCGCGGCCAGTCGATCGGTCGATGGGGTGGCGGAAAAAAGGAGCCCAGTCACAGGATGGAAAAGACATCCGGACCGGGGCCGCTTCGACGCCCCCGTCCAGCCCTTCTCAATGCCCGGTCCGGTCCAGCACGCAGATCGTCTTGTCTTCCGGATCGAAGACCTCGTCCAGAATGGCGTCCACATGCTCACGTCGGCGGCTGAAAATCTTGGCGCAGGATTCCTCAAGCGCCGCTCGGGCCTTGGAGTCCAGCGGCAGATCCGGGAAGGCGGGCAAATCGTAATCCTCGAAGACCAGGGGCGCGTAGGCCAGGTCCCGGTCCAGGGTCCAGGTCTGTCCACCGCCGCCGGTCACGGACTCCTTGAGCACCTGGGCCTGATCCATGCGCTTGGCAAAGGCCAGGGATTCGGAAGGGCGGTTGGATTCGTTGACGGTCTTGACGCGGGTGTTGATCTCTTCGCCGAGCCTGCGCAGCTGGTCGTGATTGACGGTGATCATCACCCGGCCGGGATGCAGCGGGTCGGAGTAGGGGGTTCCGTGCATGTAGGATTCGATCATGCGCGCCAACGGTTCGTAGATCTCCCATACGGTCTTGGCGAAAAGCCCCTTGCGGGTGAAACTGCGCGGCCTGCGGAATTGCAGGCTGCAAACCTTGTGCGTGTACAGAGCCGGATCATCGAGGGTCACGCCCAGCGAATCAAAAAAAAGACGGGAGTCGGCTTCGGCCCCGAGCAGGCAGTTGAGACCCGCGAACCAGGACCGGATGTTTTCAACCTGGGGCTTGAGCTTGGCGACCTGCGCTTCAAAAAAAGCGATCTCTTCCTCAAGGGCCGTGCGCGCCCCGAAAAACGTGTCGGCCGCCTCGCGCAGCCCCTCTTCCACCAACGCGTTACCCCATTCATCCAGAAGTCCCATGCGCCCCCCGTTCAGTGCTGATTCATGACGACTCTACGCACCCCAATCAGTCCTGACAAGCGCGCTTCCGATCTTTGATTGACAGGCTCAAGGGCTGGCTATAGTACTTTGTGAAATTTTTTACAGGAGGTTTACGCCTTGAATATTCTGATTTTCGGACCCAATGGCAGTGGCAAGGGAACCCAGGGCTCCCTGGCGAAGAAGAAGTACGATCTGGACCACATCGAGTCCGGCGCGATTTTCCGCAAGCACATCGGCGGCGGCACTGAGCTTGGCCTGAAGGCCAAGGCTTACATCGATCGCGGCGAGCTCGTTCCCGACGACATCACCATCCCCATGGTCCTCGACGTACTCAAGAACGCGAGCCCCAACGGCTGGCTGCTGGACGGCTTTCCCCGCTCCATCGTGCAGGCCCAGAAGCTGTGGGAAGCACTGCAGGCCGACGGCGTAAAGCTGGACTTCGTCATTGAAATCCTCCTGCCCCGCGAAGTGGCCAAGAACCGCATCATGGGCCGCCGCCTCTGCAAGAACGACAACAACCATCCCAACAACATCTTCATCGACGCCATCAAGCCCGACGGCGACAAGTGTCGCGTCTGCGGCGGCGAGCTCACCGCCCGTGCCGACGACCAGGATGAAGACGCCATCGACAAGCGTCACAACATCTACTACGACACCACCACCGGCACCTTGGCCGCTTCCTATTATTACAAGAACCTGTCCAAGGAATTCGGCTTCAAATACATTGAACTCGACGGCGAAGGTTCCATCGACGACATCCGCGCCACCCTCATGGCTCAGCTGTAAGCCAGGCGTTCATCTCAAGATGAGGAAAGGCGGGGGAAGCCCCGCCTTTTTTATTTATCATGACACTTCAGATCGGCAGAATCGACTATCTCAACATCTGGCACGTTTTCCACCTTCTGGCCAAGACCTGCCCCGAAGGTCCGGATTTTCACTATGTGCCCGATCACCCCAGCGAGCTGAACCGGGCTTTGGCCAAGGGCGAACTGGACATCTCGCCGTCCTCTTCTTTCGAGTACCTTCTCCACGCCGAAAATTACGTTCTCCTTCCCGGAGCCTCGATCTGCGCCCGGAAGGAAGTCCAGAGCGTCCTCTTTCTCTCTCCGGTTCCCCTGGAAGAGCTGCCTGGGTGGCTTGCCCACAACCCGGGTCCGGTCTGCCTGACCGGGGCATCGGCCACATCCACCGCCCTTCTTAAGGTTCTGTGGTCCCAGAAATGGAAGCTGCCCGAGCCGCATTGGATGACCGTCGAACCCGGACACGGCCTGTCCACCGGACGCCCCTTCCTGGAAATCGGCAACCTCGCCCTGCGCCATTTCGTGGATCCGCCCGCGGGCTACCATGTCGTCGACCTGGCCACCGAGTGGGCGAACTGGACCGGACTGCCTTTTGTTTTCGCGGTCTGGATCGTGCGCCGGGCGCTCTCCGCTGCCGCCCGCGAACAGTTGGCCCGCCTGCGCTTGCACATAAACGCCATCACCGCCGATCTGGACAGCCATTTCGAAACCCTGTCCCGCCTGCCCGAGCTTCCGGCCTGGCTGACCAGTCCGGACCTGTTTCGCTACTGGCGCGCCATGAGTTACGGGCTGGGGCCTGACGAACAGGCCTCCCTGGCCCTCTTCGGCGAGCGCTGCACGAAGCAGGGGCTGCTGCCCGGCATGCCGGGACTGCGCTGGTTCGACGCCTGAAGCCATCCGCGACAGTCCCTTTGGACTCACGAATCAAGGACTCAGCGGCCCTTCCCCGACCTCAAGTTTTCATGTACTCCATCCGATAAGATTGATCAGGCGTCATGTTCCGACACGAAAGGGAGGAGTTATGGACATTGAAGGAACCCTTGGGGGCATCTCCCAGGGCTACGCAAAGCAGACCTTCGGAGCCGCCGTGGTCGGGAAAACCCTCGACTACATGAACGGCGCAGGCGCCTCGAATGCTCAGCCCTTTGACAGGGAAACATTCGGGGCGGCCGTGGTGACCAAAACGCTCGATACCATGAACGCGAACACGAACCGTCATCAAAACAGAACCCAGGACTCATACTCGTTTCAAAAGGATGTGCTCATGCCCACCTATACGGGCCGGGGCACCATTCTCGACGATCTGGGATGAGAAATGGAACATGACGCTCATTGCGGGAAAGCCCCGCAATCTGGCCCCGGATGCGTGCATCCGGGGCCTTTTGCATTTCTTGGGAACGCGCAAATTCAAGTTTTTCGCCGATCGTCCGATACGTCATACAGGGCATGGACGCCCCTTTTGACGCAATACCCGTGGCCATGGACGGCCGAGGAGGCGAAAATGAGTTTGCGCGTGGACAAACCCCAGGCTCAGGGAAGATGGAGAGAAGGCCAGCTTTCCTGGGACATGGGACATCAGAAAAAGAGACAGCAGAAGAACCAGTCCCCTGACGGCGAAACGTCCAGCAAGGATGCGGAAAACGGATCGCTGTACAATTCCAAGGGAGACCTCATCCCTCTTTCCTCTTCCCTGAAAACAGGCACCTGATCATCGGGCGCGGTCCGCCGCGTCCTCAAGACGAAGCAAGGCCAGCAGGTCCTCGTGGACTAGGCCGTTGGTGGCCACGATCATGTGGCCACCAAGGCCGTACTCTCCGTCCAGACCGCCGACCCGCCCCCCGGCTTCCTCCACCAGCAGCCATCCGGCGGCTGTGTCCCAGGGCTTGAGGCCGGTCTCGTAATATCCCTCGAACCGTCCGCAGGCCGTGTAGGCCAGGTCCACGGCCGCCGAACCGAGGCGCCGGATGCCTTGGGAAGCGAGCAGCACCCTTTGCAGCCGCAGGCAGATCTCATCGACCTCCGTATAAAAGGAATAGGGGAATCCCGTGGCGATGAGGGAATTCTGCATGCTTGCCTCGCGGCTGACGCCGATGCGGGTCCCGTTCAAAAAGGCCCCCTGGCCGCGCACAGCCCAGAAAAGCTCTTCGAGCATCGGCACGTAGACCGCGCCCATCTCCACCCGTCCCTCCTTCCACAGGGCCACGGACACGGCGACAATGGGCAGGCCGTGGGCGTAGTTGGTGGTGCCGTCCACGGGATCGACGATCCAGGTCAGCGCGCCGGGATCAAGGGACACGTGCGATTCCTCGGCCAGGACCGTGGAGCCGGGAAGCAGCGCCGGCAAACCCTCAAGCAACAACTTCTCCACCGCCAGATCGGTCTGGGTGACCAGATCGATGCGGCCCTTGAAGGTGATCTCCTTGGCGTCGTTCCATTGTGCGCGCACCACCCCGCCCGCCTGCCGCACGCAGGCCAAAAAACCGTCCACCAACTGTTTATCCATGATTTCCCTCCGTTTACTGAATTCTGCTTGCGCTTCGTCTTCAGTCCGGTAAATATACAACTTGAAAAAGCAACTTGTGTTTCCTGCCTTCGCCCCGCCGCCACCTTGTTCCCGCTCCGGGGTGCGACAGACCTGAAAAAAACAC
Organism: Desulfomicrobium norvegicum; assembly: GCF_900114595.1. Lineage (NCBI taxonomy): Bacteria > Pseudomonadati > Thermodesulfobacteriota > Desulfovibrionia > Desulfovibrionales > Desulfomicrobiaceae > Desulfomicrobium > Desulfomicrobium norvegicum. The sequence goes on from NZ_FOTO01000020.1 coordinate 12,759, forward strand.
AAGCCCCAAGCCTCCGCCTCCTCCTCAGGATCATTGAGGAATCGCCGAGGCGACCGGGAGCCGCTGCACCCGTCGCGGCCAACAGTCAGCCCAAGGATCGGACTTATGCTTATCGGAATCGATGTCGGAGGAACCCACACGGACGGCGTCTGCATCCGGGACGGCCGGGTGGAAGCCATGGCCAAGGTCCCCACGGATCACGACAACCTGCTCGCGACCATCACCGAGGCGTTGTGCGCCATCCTGAAGGATTGCAAGGGCGCGGAAATCCGCACCATCAACCTGAGCACCACTCTTTCCACCAACTCCATCGTCACCGGCCACACCGAAAAAGTGGGCATGTTCGTCATCCCCGGACCGGGAATCGACGCGGGAGCATACGCGCTGGGCACCCAGTACCATATCCTGTCAGGATGCGTCGACCACCGCGGAGCCATCTCCGCCAAGGCCAGGGTGGACCAGATCAAGCCCATGGCCGCACGCTGCCGCGAAGAGGGCATCCGCGTCTACGGAGTGGTGGGCAAATTCTGCACGCGCAATCCCGAACAGGAAACGGCCATGGCCGAGGCCCTCGCCCCGCAAGCCGATTTCGTGACCCAGGGGCACCGCGTATCCGAATCCCTCAATTTCGGACGGCGCATCAGCACCGTCTATTACAACTCGGCCGTCTGGCGCACCTTCAACGCCTTTGCCGACGCGCTTGAGCAGAGCCTCAAAGACCTGGACATCCAGGCCGACATCAACATCGTGAAAGCCGACGGCGGGACCATGCCCCTGAAGCTGGCCCGGGAGATCCCGGTGCAGTCCATCTTCTCCGGGCCTGCCGCCTCGGTCATGGGCATCCTCAGCACCTCGCCGGTGCAGGAGGACGCGCTGATCCTCGACATCGGCGGCACCACCACGGACATGGCCGTGCTCCTGGACGGCGTCCCGCTCCTGGAGCGCGACGGCATCTCCATCGGCGAACACCCCACCCTGGTGCGGGCGCTAAAAGTCGAATCCATCGGCATCGGCGGCGACTCGTTCATCAGCTCCCGCGACGGCCAACTGCGGGTCGGACCGGATCGCCACGGCCCGTGCATGGCTGCCGGCGGACCCGCCCCGGCGCTCATGGACGCCATGAACGTCCTCGGACACGCCTCTTTCGGCGACCGGGAGCGCTCGGCCAAGGGCATCAAGGAAGTGGCCATGACCCAGGGCCTGTCCGCCCGTGAATGCGCCGAACAGGCCGTCAGCCTGGCCATGGACATCCTCAAGAAAAAGGTTGCGGCTTTCCTGGCGGCCATCAATGCCCGCCCGGTCTACACCATCCAGGAAATTCTGGAGGACCGGATCGTGCGTCCCAAGAGCATCCTGGTCATCGGCGGTCCGGCCGTGGCCATGGTCCCGCTCCTGGAAGAAGCCTTCGGCCTGCCCGTGGTGGCCCCGCAGCACGCGGAAGTGGCCAACGCCATCGGCGCATGCCTGACCCGGCCGACCCAGTCCCTGGTCCTGACCGTGGACACCTCGCGCGGCAGCTTCACCGTGCCGGGCCTTGGCATCCACAAGACCGTCAAGCGCACCTACACCCTTGAAGAGGCCGTGCACGACGCCACCACCATGTTGCGGGCCGAGCTGGACCGTCAGGGCATTCCCGCAGAAGAAGGCGATATCCAGGTCATCCAGGCCGATGCCTTCAACATGGTCGAGGGGCACTACACCATCGGCCGTAACATCCGTGTCCGCTGTCAGATGCGACCCGGCGTCACCACCATCCTGGCATCCTGAACGGAGGGACCATGCTCACCGCACAATCAAGCCTCGGCATCATTTTCTTCCCGGCCTTCGACTGGGCCATCTCCCCCACCCACCCCGAACGGGAGGAGCGACTGCTCTACACCCAGGACCAGTTCCGGGAAGAGGGCATCTTCGACATCGAGGGCATCCGCGAATACCGCCCCCTCGTGGCCGAGGAAAAAGACATCATGCGCGCCCATTTCTGCTTTCCCAGCGTGAAGTCCGTCTGCACGGATTCGCATTTCATCTCGGCCGGCGGAGTCATCCGCGCGGCCCAGCTGGTCATGCAAAAGGAACGGCAACGCGCCTTCGCGGTGGTCCGGCCTCCCGGGCACCACGCCATGCGCACGGTCCACGGCAGCCGCGGCTTCTGCAACATCAACATCGAAGCGGTCATGATCGAATGGATCCGTGAGAACTACGGCAACCTGCGCGTGGCCATCATCGACACGGACTGCCACCACGGCGACGGCACCCAGGACATCTACTGGCATGACCCGGACGTGCTCTTCATCTCGCTGCATCAGGACGGCCGCACCATCTATCCCGGCACGGGCTTCCCCTCGGAATCCGGCGGCCCCAAGGCCCTGGGCCGGACCATCAACGTGCCCATGCCCCCGCGCACCTCGGATGAAGGCTATCTCATGACCGTGGAGAGGATCGTCATGCCCATCCTCGATCACTTCAAACCCGACCTGATCATCAACTCCGCCGGGCAGGACAACCACTTCTCCGACCCCATCACCAACATGAACTTCACGGCCCAAGGCTACGCCAAGCTCACCCAGATGCTCAAACCAGACATCGCGGTGCTCGAAGGCGGATACGCCATCAAGGGCGCGCTGCCCTACGTCAACCTGGGCATCAGTCTGGCGCTGGCCGGAGTGGATTTCTCCGCCGTGCAGGAACCCGATCTGGACCGGGAGAAGATTCGCGAACAAAAATCCACCATCGACTATCTCGAAGCCCTGTGCGACCAGCTGCCGGAAGTCTACTTCAACCCCAGGCCCTCGGAGGCCGTGCGCGAGGGCGGATATTTCACGCGCCGCCGCTCCATCTACTACGACACGGACGACATCACCGAGACCCAGGTCGAGCGTCTCAAGGACTGTCCGCACTGCCCGGGACTTCTCATCATCGAGAGCGAAACCGCCAAAACGCCCAAATCCCTGGGACTGCACGTGCCGGTTCAGGGCTGCGACATGTGCAGCCAGGAAGCCGAGGAGCGTTTCGCCAAATCCCGCCAGGCAGGCTTCGCCCACGCCCAGCTCTCCGACCGCGTGACCAAAAGATACGAATACGCCAAATAAAAGGCGCCGGGCAGAGGGCTCCCCTCTGCCCGGCCCCCCTTCCAAACGACGCCGATCATGCCCTGAATCCATCCCCCTGCCTTCTGATTTCATTTACTTTCAAACAGCCAACATAAGGATGGATTCCCGCCTTCGCGGGAATGACTATTTTTTGCTGCGATAGATTGAATCCTGGACGGCGACATCAAGAACAGACAGGCAACAGCAGGATGGATTCCCGCCTTCGCGGGAATGACTATTTTTTGCTGCGACAGATTGAATCCTGGTCGGCGACATCAAGAACAGACAGGCAACAGCAGGATGGATTCCCGCCTTCGCGGGAATGACTACTTTTTGTTGCGACAGATTGAATCCTGGACGGTGACATCAAAACAGACAGGCAACAGCAGGATGGATTCCCGCCTTCGCGGGAATGACTACTTTTTGCTGCGACAGATTGAATCCTGGACGGCGACATCAAAACAGACAGGCAACAGCAGGATGGATTCCCGCCTTCGCGGGAATGACTACTTTTGCTGCGACAAATTGAATCCTGGTCGGCGACATCAAGAACGCTCATTAACGCATCAACTCAACTATTCGAAATAAAAGAAGAAATAACTACCTTCACAACACAACGACGAAGCCTCGAACGTCCGGCAGCGTTGCGGGGTGTTTTGGGCAAGGGCCGGCGACTGTCTGACCGATCCAGGCATCGTTTGTTCAGCCGTCGCGTGTCGTCCAGAGCGCGATCCACTTTTCAGGGGGGGCGACGGCTGAACTCTACGAGGCCAAAGAGGAAGTCTTTGCCTTCACAACGCAACGACGGAGCCTCGAACGTCCGGCAGCGTTGCGGGGTGTTTTGGGCAAGGGTCGGCGACTGTCTGACCGATCCAGGCATCGTTTGTTCAGCCGTCGCGTGTCGTCCGGAGCGCGAGCCGCTGTCCAGAGGGGCGACGGCTGAACTCTACGAGGCCGGAGAGGGAGTTTCGGCGGCCCTTGCCCAAAACACCCCGCAACGCTCACTCGGTGACCTGACCTGTCTTCGCAACCCGCTTCATCATCGCAAACCACCTCATCATCGCAAATCACCTCATCATCGCAAATCACCTCATCCTCATCCTCACCTTTACAACCCCGCCCGATCCACATAATGCTACCCATCACAAGCTGGGGGAGCCCGATGGGCTGAGAGGGAACACGTTCCCGACCCTTACGACCTGACGCAGATCATGCTGCCGTAGGGAAGCTGGTTCCGGAAAACACCCATTCATCGAACCGCGCCCCATCCGGCGCGGTTTTCTTTTTGCGCTCCGCCCGGCCTGCAACAAAAACGCGGAGGCACCCATGCACATCATCGTCAACGGACGCACCCAGGACATAAAAACCGGCCAGACCCTGCACGGTCTGATCCTGTCCATGAATCTCGATCCTGCCGTGGTCGTGGCCGAACTGAACCAGAGCATCGTGCCCGGCGACAAATTCGCCGCCACCAGCCTGTGCGACGGCGACCGGCTCGAACTGCTGAGCTTTGTCGGCGGCGGCTGATCCTGCCCCGGCAATGACGACCAGACACCTTTCCCACACCGCAAACAGCGAGAATCACCATGGAACATACCGATATTTTTGAAATCGGCGGCAAGCGCCTGAGCAGCCGCCTGTTCACCGGCACGGGCAAGTACGGCAACGACGCGCTCATCGCGCCCGTGTGCGAAGCCTCCGGCTCCGAGGTCATCACCGTGGCCCTGCGCCGCGTGGACCTGGACGGCAAGACGGACAACGTCATGAAGCACATCCCCTCCCACATGACCCTGCTGCCCAACACCTCCGGGGCGCGCAACGCCGACGAGGCCGTGCGCATCGCCCGTCTGGCCCGGGCCATGGGCTGCGGGGACTGGATCAAGATCGAGGTCATTTCCGACAACCGCTACCTGCTGCCCGACGGATACGAGACCGCCAAGGCCACGGAAACTCTGGCCAGGGAAGGCTTCGTGGTCCTGCCGTACATGAATCCCGATCTCTACGTGGCCCGCTCCCTGGCCGATGCCGGGGCGGCGGCGATCATGCCGCTGGGGGCGCCCATCGGCACCAACCGGGGCCTTCGGACCGAAGAGATGATCCGCATCCTCATCGAGGAGATGGAGCTGCCCATCATCGTCGACGCAGGCATCGGCGCTCCCAGCCAAGCCTGCCGGGCCATGGAGATGGGGGCGGCGGCCTGTCTGGTCAACACGGCCATCGCCACGGCCGCTGATCCCGTGCTCATGGGCCGGGCCTTCGGACGGGCGGTGACGGCCGGACGCGAAGCCTGGCTGGCCGGGCCCGGGGCGGTCGCCACCCTGGCCCAGGCCTCCTCGCCCCTGACCGGATTTCTGGACCGGACGGAAGGCGCGTCATGAGCTTTCTGTCCGAAGCCCTTCGTCTGGGCCAGACTCCCCTGCATCTCGAAACCGTGAGCGGGGATGACGTGCGCCGTGCCGTGGACCTCCCGCGCGTCGATGCATCCGCATTCGCGGCCCTGCTCTCCCCGGCCGCGGACGAGCACCTGGAGAGCATGGCCGCCCGCGCCCACGCGCTGACCCTGAGCCATTTCGGCCGCACGGTGAGTCTGTTCACCCCGCTTTACGTCTCCAACCATTGCGCCAACCACTGCCGCTATTGCGGGTTCGCGGCCCCAAACAGCATTCCGCGCAGCCAGCTCAGCCTGGACGAGGTCCGGGCCGAGGGCGAGGCCATCGCCGCCACGGGGTTAAGGCACCTGCTCCTCTTGACCGGAGAGGCCCCGCGCAAGGCGGGCGTTGCGTATCTGGAAGCCTGCGTGCAGGTGCTGCGCCCCCTGTTTCCCTCCATATCCGTGGAGGTCTACCCCATGGAAACGGCGGATTACGCGCGCCTGACCCGGGCGGGCGTGGACGGGCTGACGGTTTTCCAGGAAACCTATGACCCGGTCCTTTACGCCGAGCTGCACCCGGCCGGACCCAAGCGGGACTATGCGTTTCGGCTGAACACTCCGCAGCGTGGAGCCGAGGCGGGCATGCGCGTGGTCAACATCGGGGCGCTCCTTGGTCTGACCGACTGGCGGCAGGAAATTTACGCCGTCGGCCTGCATGCGGCCTGGCTGCAAAAACGCTATCCCGGCGTGGACATCGCCGTGTCCCTGCCGCGCATGCGCCCCCATGCAGGAGCGTTTCAACCGGCGTGCATCGTTTCCGACCGGGAGCTGGTGCAGGCCATGACCGCCCTGCGCATCTTCCTGCCGCGCCTGTCCATCACCATCTCCACCCGCGAGGCTCCGAGCTTTCGCGACAACATTCTGCCGCTGGGCGTGACACGCATGTCGGCAGGGGTCAGCACCGCCGTGGGCGGACACGCCAAACCCGCAAAGACCGGTCAGTTCGAGATCTCCGACCCGCGCAGCGTGGCCGAGATCGAGGCCATGCTGCGTTCACGCGGATATCAGGCCGTATTCAAGGACTGGGAACCCATCGAGGCCAGCGCGTGAACACCTTTGAACACGGCCTGAAGCGTTATCTGGACGAGGGCTTCCTTTCCTTCCTGCGTTCCGTGCGGATCGGGATCATCGGCGCCGGAGGCCTTGGCTCCAACTGCGCCGTGCACCTCGTGCGCAGCGGATTCACGGACCTTGTCCTGGCCGATGCGGACGAGGTGGAGCCTTCCAACCTCAACCGCCAGCATTTCACGCTGGCCCAGGTCGGCCGCCCCAAGGTCGAGGCCCTGCGCGACAACCTCATGGCCATCAATCCGGCGGCCAGGATCGAGGCCCTTCATCTGCATGTGAACGCCCGGAACATGACCGGCCTTTTTGGATCCTGCGACGCCGTGGTCGAGGCCGTGGACGATCCGCGCACCAAGAAGCTCATCGTCGAGACCATGACCCAGACGGGCCGGCTCGTGGTCGGGGCGTCGGGGCTCGGGGGATTCGGCCGCGCCGGGAGCATGACTGTCCGGGCCGTGCGGCCGGGCCTCGTCATTGTCGGGGACCACGTGACGGCCTGCGACATCCCGAATCCGCCCATGTCTCCCTGTGTGGGCATGGCCGCGGCCATGCAGGCCGACGTGATTCTGAACCATTTTCACACCATATATAAGGAAAAGGCATGAACGGACGCGAACTTGTGACCCGGCTGATGCATGAAGGCGGCCTGTACGGGCTGACCGCTGAGAAATTCTCCCTGGGACGGCGCAACGCGGACGTTGTCCGGACCATGCTGGACGGCGGGATACGCATCATCCAATACCGCGAGAAGACGAAAAAAATGGGACTCAAGTACGAGGAATGCCTTCAGCTGCGCGCCATGACCCGCGAGGCCGGCGCGGCCTTCATCGTCAACGACGACATCGATCTGGCCCTGCTGACGGGAGCCGACGGAGTGCACGTGGGCCAGGAAGACCTGCCGGTCGAGGCCGTGCGCGCCCTGGTGGGCGAGGGCATGGCCGTCGGCCTCTCGACCCATTCCCCGGAACAGGCCCGTGCCGCAGTATCACGAGGCGCGGATTACATAGGTGTCGGGCCGATCTTCGCGACCCGGACCAAGGAGGATGTCTGCGCGCCCGTGGGCTTTGACTATCTGGACTTCGTCGCGCGCAATATCGATCTGCCTTTTGTCGCCATCGGCGGAATCAAGGAGCACAACATCAAGGAAGTGGCCAACCACGGTGCCCGGTGCATGGCCCTGGTCACCGAGATCACCGCCGCCGAGGACATCCGGGGCAAGATCGCCGCGCTGACGAACATTCTTTGCCCCTGACGCCGCGCAGGAAAAAAAAGGACGCGACGGCGATACGGTCCAAAGCATCCCGGCGACGGCATACGGTTCACGTATGACGGGCTTTCTTTCTTGATATCGGTTCCGTGTTGAGCGTAAGAAATACCCGCACCGTCCGCACCCCCAATCGTCCTCGCACAAGGAGCACCGCATGGAGACTGGTTCGTCATCCTCGCACCGCTGGCGTTTTTTCCGCCTTGGCGGTTTTGATCAGGTTCGACTCGACACGGCCGAGGATCTTCTCCATCTTGGCGAGTTGGATCAGAAGCTGTGGGCGGCCCTGAGCTGTCCAGTGGACGGGCTTGAGTTCGATCCGCGCACCCTGTCCATGCTCGACACCGACGGCGACGGCCGGGTCAGGGTTCCCGAGATCCTGGCCGCCGTGAACTGGGTCTGCACGGTGCTGCGCGACCTTCGCCCCCTCATGGCCGGAAGCTCTTCCCTGCCCCTGGCGGCCCTGGACGACTCCACCCCGGAAGGACGGCGGCTTTTGTCCTCGGCCAGACAGATCCAGAACTTTTTGGGTCAGGAAGGGAGCGAGGCCATCACCATCGAGCAGGTCGCCGGAACCGAGGCCCTGCTGCATGAATCCCCTTTCAACGGAGACGGGGTGATCACGCCCATTTCGGCCCGCGACCAGAGTACGCAGGCGCTCATCGAGGAGATCATGGCCTGCGTGGGCAGCGTGCAGGATCGCGGCGGGACGCCCGGCATCGGCGCGGAGCAGGTCGAGGCATTCTACCAGGCCGCCGCCCTGTACGTAGAGTGGCAGCGCCAGGCACAGGAAAATGCCCGGACCATCCTGCCCTTCGGAAATGACACCACGGCGGCGCGGGACATCGTGAATTCCTTGCAGCCCAAGCTGGACGACTATTTCACCCGCTGCAACCTGGCCGCTTACGATCCCAAGGCCGAAGAGGCCCTGAACCCGGCCCTGACCGCCTACGAAGCCATCTCGGCCCATGAACTGCGCCTGGATGCGGATCTTGTGCACTTCCCCGTGGCGCGAATCGAGGCAAATCGCCCCCTGCCCCTTGAGACGGGCCTCAATCCCGCCTGGGCGCAAGCCCTGTCGACATTCAAAGCCCTGGTGGTCGTTCCGCTGTTCGGAGATGTGCAGAGTCTGGAGCAGTCCCGGTGGGAGCTGGTCAAATCCACCCTCAAGCCCCACGAGGAATGGCTCGCCGCCAAGGCAGGCGCCGAGGTGGAGAGCCTTGGAACCGTTCGACTCCAGGAACTGATGGATGGAGACAGCCGCCGGGAGCTGGAAAAGATCATCACCGAGGATTTGAGCCTGGCCGAACAGGTGGAGAGCTTCGAAGGGGTGACGCGGCTTGTGCACTTCACCCGCGATCTTCTGGTCCTGCTCAACAATTTCGTGGCCTTTCGCGATTTCTACGCCCAGGACCGCAAGGCCATTTTCCAGGCCGGCACCCTGTATCTGGACGGCCGGGCCTGCGAGCTCTGCGTGCGCGTGGCAAGTCCCGACACGCACGCCACTCTGGCCACCCTGAGCCAGACCTATCTCACCTACTGCCGCTGCATGCGGCGGGGCAGCACGGAACAGATGCATATCGCGGCGGCCTTCACCGGCGGAGATTCAGACAATCTGATGGTCGGCCGCAACGGCATCTTCTATGACCGCGCCGGAAATGACTGGGACGCGACCATCGTCAAGATCATCGAGCACCCCATCAGCGTGCGCCAGGCCTTTCTTTCGCCCTACAAGCGCCTCGGGCGCATGATCGGGGAGCAGATCGCGAAATTCGCGGCCGCCAAGGACAGTGCCGTGAGCACGGCCGCCGGGTCGAAACTGTCGGGCATGGCTCCGGGCGCGGACCCCGCCAAGCCGCCAACGCCTTTCGACGTGGGCAAGTTCGCCGGCATCTTCGCGGCCATCGGCCTCGCCCTTGGCGCTCTTGGAACGGCCATGGCCTCGGTCATGAGCGGATTTCTGACCCTTTCCGTCTGGCAGATGCCGCTGGTCATCGGCGGCCTCGTGCTCATGATCTCGGGCCCGTCCATGCTCATCGCCTACCTGAAACTCCGCCAGCGCAATCTGGCTCCCATTCTCGATGCCGGCGGCTGGGCCGTGAACACCAAGGCCCGCATCAACATCCCCTTCGGAGCCACGCTGACGACTCTGGCCGAGCTGCCGGAAGGCGCCAAGCGTTCCACAGTGGATCCCTTTGCGGACAAGAAGACGCCCTGGAAAAAATGGGCCGTGTTGCTGGCCCTTTTCATGGCTCTCGGGATGGCCTGGGACAAGGGCTACATCCAGCAGATATTCGCCAACTTGCGCCCGCTCTTCTCAAGCGAACAGACCAACGCCACCACCGAGGCACCGGCTCCGCCCGACGCGCCCGCTACCGACGCGCCGAAGAGTCAGGCCGAGCCGGCCAAAAAACAATAACCCCAGCCGGGCCAGGGGTCCGGCGCACAGGAATCTTAACATGTTCAAACGCGTGCAATCACCCGAGGAACAGCTTCGGGTGATGATGGTCCGTGCCATCGTGTTCATGGAGGAACAGGGTATCGCCCATACCGATGAAATGGACATGCATGATGCCACGGCTCTGCACATTCTTGGCGAAATAGACGGCGAACCCGTGGCCTGCGGACGGATTCGCCACCAGGGCGACCGGGCCTTCCTGCAACGTCTGGCCGTGCGCCGCGCGTGGCGTGGGCAGGGGCTCGGCAGCGCGCTTCTCGGTTTCATGCTCGAAGAATGCCGCAAGGACGGATTCAGTCGCTTCGACCTTCACGCCCAGACCCAGGCGATAGGATTCTATCTAAGACACGGCTTCACGACCTGCGGGGAAGAGTTCGAGGAGGCGGGCATACCACATGTGCACATGTGGCTGCGCGACACGACGCCGGAATGATCACGGCTCCCGCGTGCAAAGCCGTAATGGGTGCGCTTGGGGTTTTGTTCAGCTAAAGGACAACGTACATAGATACTTCTTGAACTTCTGCCCTTCCTCGTGCCCGGGATTGATGCCCAGGCACTTCTCCAGGGCATTCTCCGCCTCGCCGATCCTGCCGCCCTGCACAAAGGCCCTGGCCAGATTGAAATAGAGGTTTTCGTCCGTGGCGCAGACCTCTATGGCCCGGGAATAGTAGCGACAGGCCTGGTCCAGCATGTCCTGCTTGCGCAGTTCGATCCCGAACTGATTGAAGAGGTGCTTGAACTCCGCCGAGGCAAAGCCGTCCAGGGCGATGAGCTGCTCGAAAACCGTGGCGGCCTTGTCGTGCTGATTGTATTGCAGATAGGTAAGCCCCAGGCCGAACAGGGCGCGGACGTTCTTTTCATCCAGTCCCAGGGCGTTGTTGTATTCCATGGCCGCCGAATAGGGCTCCCCGTTTTTCCTGTGCCGGTCGCCCTTGGCCACGGCCTTGGCTATTTTCTGGATGACGGGTTTGACCTGCTTCAGGAACATGTCCACCTCGGGCTGATACTGGGTGATCAGCTCCAGCATGGTCACTTCCAGGGCGGGACCCGAAGGCGCCCAATGGGCGTTGAGGGACTGCAGGGCCAGGAGATCGTCATCGATCTGCTTGGCGTAGTAGAAGAGGGTGCTGTCTTCCTTCTTGGCCGTGGTTCCCGTGCCGATGGCGACCGTGGTCCGTTTCGAGCAGACGCACTCAAGCCCCAGGTCCGTGGCCATGCAATATTTGGAAACGTCCGCGATGGTGTAGTCTTCAGCCACGATATTCTCTTTATCCTGCAATTTTTCGGACATCTAGAACCAGCGCACCATCTGTTCGAGAGGTCTGCGCGTCTTGCGCTTCGGCGGCTTGGCCCGGTAGCCGAAAGCGAGCATGTAGGCCACTCCGTACTCGCTCAGATCCACGCCGAAATCCTCCGCCAGCACCTCGTCCACCTTGTCCTGCGCATAGCCTTCGATGGGGCAGGAATCGATGCCGATCAATGCTGCGGCCGTCATCATGTTGGCCTGCGCGATGTAGCACTGCTTGCAGGCCCAGTCGAACATGGCCCGGTCGCTGTCCAGGAGGCGGAAATCCGACTGCTGAAACGTGGCGTAGTATTCCGTGCGGGCGGTGATGCGCTCCTCGGGCAATTCCTGAATCTGGCGCATGAAATCCGCGATGCCGACGCTGTCGAACTTGAGCAGGGGCGTCTTCATGGCCAGACAGACCAGGAAATGACTCGCCGTGGGAATCTGGAGCTTGCCGCCCCAGGTGTGCGGCAGAAGTTTCCTGCGGAAATTCATGTCCTGGACAACCAGAAACTGCCACGGCTCAAACCCGAAGGAACTGGGAGACAACCGCGCGGTTTCAAGAATAAACAGGAAATCCTCATCGGAAATCTTGATCTTTGGATCGAACTCCTTGCAGGCATGACGGAACATGAAGGCGTCCAGAATGATCTGCTTGTCCATATGACAGCTCCTTGCAAAGGGATTGACGGACATCCAGGGCCCATCGTGGCAGGGCAATCACATCACTACGCAGGCTTTTATCTAAGTTCAAGAATAGGAAATGCCGGCAAAGGCATTTCATGGAATCAAGGCCGCGCGAACGTTCTCGGACAGAAGTTTTCAACCTGCCGGAATCAGAGTCATCTAGAGAAAAAAACCAAGAGAGCCTAAAATAAAACCTCCCCGGCCGTGTTACAAGAATAAAAAAAGTAACACGTTGGCACTCATATCAGCCTCTGTGATGCGTAACTCCTTTTATATCTAAAAATGTGATACTACATCATTTTTTTCATACTACGTATTGACCTCCAATACATAGCCATGTAACGGGAAAGAAAAGGAAATATTCACCGAACATCCTTGCTGATTGTGGACACCACGGGTCAACAACACGAATTCGACGAACATCCTGCCCGATTGTGGACATGACAGGCCGACAACAATTGTCGCCTGTCTTTTATTCATACACTGATGGAGGTGTGTTATGAAGGTTTCTGTAGGTTTAGGCAAACCCGGGGCCGAAGAGCGGTTGGAAAAAAGTGGGGTCTCACGCCGAGATTTCATGAAGTTCTGTACCACAATCGCAGCGGTCATGGGTATGGAGGCGTCATTCGCCAACAAAATCGCCCTGGCGCTGACTTCCCCCAAGCGTCCTTCCGTGGTCTGGCTGCATAACGCGGAATGCACAGGCTGCTCCGAATCCATTCTCCGCGCTGTACGTCCCTTTATCGACGACCTGATTCTGGACACAATCAGCCTCGACTACCATGAAACCATCATGGCCGCCGCTGGACACAAGGCTGAAGAAGCCCTGCACGCGGCCGTAAGCTCCCCCAACGGCTTTCTCTGTGTTGTTGAAGGAGCCATCCCGACCAAGGACAACGGCATCTACGGCATGGTCGGCGGCCGCACCATGCTTGAAATCAACTCCGAAATCCTGCCCAAGGCAATCGCCGTTATTTCCTACGGAACCTGCGCCACCTACGGCGGCGTTCAGGCTGCGAGCCCCAACCCAACCGAGGCCAAGGGCATCAACGACGCACTCAAGCATCTGGGTGTCAACGCAGTCAACATCCCCGGCTGTCCCCCCAACCCCTACAACCTCGTTGGAACCATCGTTCATCTCCTGACCCACAGTCTGGCCATCCCGGAAATGGATTCCATAAACCGGCCGATCATGTTTTTCGGTGAAACCGTGCATGAACAGTGCGAGCGCCTGCCCCATTACGAAGCCGGCGAGTTCGCCCCCTCCTTTGATTCGGAAGAGGCCCGCAAGGGCTGGTGCCTGTACCAGCTCGGCTGCAAAGGCCCCATGACCTACAACAACTGCCCCAAGGTCAAGTTCAACCAGACGAACTGGCCGGTTCAGGCCGGTCATCCCTGTATCGGCTGCAGTGAACCCGATTTCTGGGACGCCGCTTCCCCCTTCTACGAAGAAGCATAAGAAGGCTGTTGCTCAAGGCTCAACATTTACTGAAATCAGAGGAGAGTACATATGTCCGGTTGCAAACCCAACCAAGCTCCGGGTGTTATAGCCACCCCAATGGATACAACCTTCAAGGGACCCATCATCGTGGATCCGGTGACCCGCATCGAAGGCCACCTCAAAATCGAAGTCGAAGTGGATCAGGGCAAGGTCACCAATGTCTGGTCAAGCTCCCAGCTTTTCCGCGGACTGGAGCTGATCCTCAAAGGCCGTGACCCCCGCGATGCGCAGCATTTCACCCAGCGCTCCTGCGGTGTCTGCACCTATACGCACGCCCTGGCCTCTACCCGTTGCGTGGACAATGCCGTCGGCGTGGACAAGAACCTGCCCGACAACGCGCGCCTCATCCGCAACCTGGTGCTGGCCGCCCAGTTCCTGCATGACCACATCGTGCATTTCTATCATCTGCACGCCCTGGACTGGGTCGATGTCACCGGCGCGCTGACCGCCGACCCCAAAAAGGCCGCATCCATCGCCAACTCCATCTCGTCCCGCGTGACCAAGGCCGAAGACCTCAAAGCCGTACAGGACAAGGTCAAGGGCCTGGTCGATTCCGGCCAGCTCGGCATTTTCACCAACGCCTACTTCCTGGGCGGACACAAAGCCTACTATCTGCCCGCGGAAGTAAACCTCATCGCCACCGCCCACTACCTTGAAGCCCTGCATCTGCAGGTCAAGGCAGCCCGCGCCATGGCCGTTTTCGGCGCCAAGAACCCGCACACCCAGTTCACCGTTGTCGGCGGCGTGACCTGTTACGAAAGTCTGACCGACGAGCGCATCGCCGAATTCGTGGGCCTGTTCCAGGAAACCAAGCAGTTCATCGACGAATGCTACATCCCGGACCTGCTGGCCGTGGCGTCCTACTACAAGGATTGGGCAGGCATCGGCGGCACCACCAACTTCCTGAGCTTCGGCGAATTCCCCTCCGTCGAGAGCGACATGAACAGCCGCTGGATTCCCCAGGGCGTGATCATGAACCGCAACATCGGCGGAGTCGGCAATTTCGATCCCAAGCTGATCGAAGAACACGTCCGCCACAGCTGGTACCAGGGCGACAAGGCCCACCACCCATACACGGGCGTGACCGAACCGCAGTACACCAGCTACGAAGACCGCGACCGCTATTCCTGGATGAAGGCGCCCCGCTACAATGGCGAATCCGTTGAAACCGGCCCCCTGGCCACGGTTCTGATCGCTTACGGCAAGGGACATCCGGAAGTTAAGAAACTCGTCGATTACGTGCTGGGCTATCTTGGAGTCGGTGCTCCGGCCCTCTTCTCCACTCTTGGACGTACGGCCGCCCGCGGCATCGAGACCAAGGTCATCGCCGACAAACTCATGGACTGGGTCAACGAACTGGCCGAGAACGTGAAGAGCGGCAACAACAAGATCTATCAGGACTGGACCATGCCCGACGAAGCCGAAGGCGTGGGCTACGTCAATGCCCCCCGTGGCGCGCTCAGCCACTGGATCAAGATCAAGGGCGGCAAGATCGAGAACTTCCAGCTCGTCGTACCCTCTACCTGGAACTTCGGACCGCGCTGCTCAGCCGGCAAAATGTCCGCAGTGGAAGAGGCGCTTATCGGCACGCCCATCGCCGATGCCGAACGCCCGGTGGAAATTCTGCGTACCGTGCACTCCTTTGACCCATGCATCGCCTGCGGCGTGCATGTCATCGACTCCAGGACCAACCAGGTCCGCAAATTCAAGATTCTGTAAAATAATAAGGGCCCCGATTTCGGGGCCCTTCCCGCTCTTGAATCAACCCACAAATTTGCGTAGCATTTCTTTTTAATTCCTCAAACATGGATACGTTCATGACTGAAAAACGCATTCTCGTTCTTGGCGTGGGCAATATTCTTTTCACCGATGAAGGCATCGGTGTGCGCTGCATTGAGCAGATGCAGGAAAAATACAAATTTTCGGACAACGTCACCCTCATGGACGGCGGCACGCTGGGCACCAAGCTGATGGGGCCGATCATCGAATCGGACTACCTGATCGTCTGCGACGCGGTTCTCTGCGACGACAAGCCCGGCTCCGTGTACCGGCTCATGGGCGATGATCTGCGCAAAAGCCTGGCCTTTCGCGATTCCATGCACCAGACCGACCTTGTCGATACCCTTGGCATGTGCGAAATTGTAGGAAATCGTCCCGAAGCCGTGGTCATCGGCATGGAGCCCTTCGACTACGATTCCATGGCCCTGGAACTTTCGCCAACGGCCGTCTCGTCCATGCCCGTGATGATCGATTCCGTTATCCGCGAAATCGAATCCGCCGGCGGAACCTGCACCCCGAACTAAGGAGTCACCATGTGTCTGGCCATTCCCGCCAAAATTGAATCCATTGAAAACGGCGTCGCGCAGTGCCGGGTCGGCGAAGGCGAGACCTTCGTCACCGCGTCTCTCATGCTCCTCGACGGAGAGCCGTCCCTTGGCGACTACGTCATCATCCACGCCGGATTCGCCATCCGCAAGCTCGACCTGCTGGAGGCCCAGCAATCCCTGGCCATTCTGCGCGAACTGGCCGACGCCTACGACGAAGTGCAGCGCAAGTACGAGCAGGAGGAGCTTGATCGTGCCAAGGCCTGATTCGGACAAGTCACTGGGCAGTCTGGTCGGCCTTGCGGTTTGCGAAGCGCTGGCAAAATCGAACCCCTCCAGCGTATCCGAAAACGCGCCGCTGATTCCGGGCCTTTGGGGTGACGGAACATCCATGGCCCTGAGCCTGGCCGAGAGCCTGATCGAAATCGGCGGAATCGACCAGCGCGACCAGATGGTCCGCTACACGAGCTGGTTTCGTTACGGCTACCTGAGCTCCACCGAGACCTGCGACTTCATCGACGACACCGTCAAGCAGGCCATACTGCGCTTCGAGCGCACCTGGAACCCGCTGGACGAAAGCCTGACACAGGGCGATGTCTGCCTGGCCCGAGTGGCTCCGGTGGTCATGTATTTCACGGATTCCAGGGATGCCATGCTCGATGCCTGCGCCAAATCGACCGCCACCACGCACGCCTCTCCCCAGAGCGTGGACGCCTGCCGACTGCTGGCGGCCATGATCTTCGAGGCGCTGCACACCACGGAAAAATCGCGGATTTTGCGCCCAGGGCTCCCGGAGGACATCATCCCCGAAATCGCCCAGCTGTGTTCCGCCGCTCCCCGCCGAGCCGAATCGCAGGTGGCGGCCGCCCTGCGGGCGGCCATGGAGGCATTCAGCGACAGCGATTCCTTTGCCGAAGGCAGCATCAAATGCCTCCCTCATGGCCCACGCGCTCTGGCCGCATACGGCCAAATTGCCGGCGCATGGTACGGCCGGGATCTCATCCCCCAGGTCTGGCGGCAAAGCCTGGAGCGCAGCAACATGCTGAAACAAATGGGAAATCAACTGATCAGCTTTTAAATTCTTCATAACTTGCCAAAACTGAACCGCGTCCGTAGCATGGCTCATGCTTGCGGCGATTTTTCGCGTCCCCATTAGCGCCTGACATTCGGACTTGCGCGGCCCCCTGCCCGCCATCCCCACATACAAGACCTCAAACAACGAGCATTTGGTATGAAAAACCGTATCTCTACAGCCTTCTTTTTTGTCATCCTGCTTCTTCTTGGAGCCATCGGAGCCATGTATTACGTCAAGGCGGAATGGAATCCGCCGACTCTTGCCCTGACTCCCGAGCAGACCACGGCCAGCACCAGAACCGTGTTCACCATCACGGCGGCGGACAAGGACTCCGCGCTGCGCAGCGTGCTTGTCGTCGCCACCCAGGGCAGCAACAGCATCGAGATCATGAACAAGAACCTGCCCGCCGGGACCAGGGAGCTGCGCGAAGAATTCACCCTCCCCAAGACAGGCATCAAGAACGAGGCCCTGACCCTGACGGTCACGGTCAAGGACACCTCCTGGCACCGCCTGGGACGTGGCAACAGGGCTCAGGTCGTGCGCCAGATGGACATCGATTCCAAGCCTCCGGTCATCTCCGTTCTTTCAGGCCAGCACAACGTCAACCATGGCGGAACCGGCCTTGTGGTCTACAGCACCAACGAGGAACTGGCCGCGAGCGGCGTGAAGCTGGGCGATCACTTTTTCCCCGGCTATCCCTATCAGCCCGGAAAATACCTGTGCTTCTTCGCCCTGCCCTTCAACGCCGATCCCAAGGCCGTCACGCCTATCCTGGTGGCCGGGGATCTGGCGGGCAACGAATCGACAATCGGATTCAACTTTCGGCCTCTGATGAAAAAATTCAGGCACGACGACATCAACATCTCCGACAATTTCCTGCAGTCGAAAATGGGTCAGTTCGCGGACCTCTATCCCGACGCGGCCACGCCCCTGGACATCTTCCTCAAGGTCAACTCCGAGCTTCGGGCCAAGAACGTGGGCTCGCTGATTCAACTCGGCAAGGACACCGTGCCCCAGAAGCTCTGGGACGGTACCTTCATCCGCCTGCCCAACAGTGCGCCCATGGCGGCCTTCGCCGACAACCGAACCTACAAGTATGATGGCAAGGCCGTGGACAACCAGACCCATCTGGGCGTGGACCTGGCGTCCCTTGCGGCCTCCCCGGTTCCGGCCGGAAACACCGGGCGCATCGTCCTGGCCGAATTCATGGGCATCTACGGCAACGTGGTCGTCATCGACCACGGGTTCGGTCTGCAATCCCTGTATTCGCACCTGAGCGAAATCCACGTGCAAAAGGGAGAGACGGTCCAGCGCGGCCAGACCATCGGCAAGACCGGAGCCACGGGCATGGCCGGCGGAGACCATCTGCACTTCGGCGTGCTGGTTTCCGGTGTCGAGGTGCAGCCCATCGAATGGTGGGACCCGCAGTGGATCGACCACAACATCACCTCCAAACTTCAGTGACAAAAGGCCCCCCGGGGCCTTTTTTTACGCCCGGCGCAAATGCGCCGGATGACAAGACGGGCCCGCCTGGACTAGTGCATTTTCGTCGGCCGCAGGAAACCTGGCCGGACCCCTGAAGCTTTTCCACCAGCACCTCAACCCAGCGAGACCAGCCATGTCCGAATTTTCCAATGTCACCGTCCTGAAAAAGGCCAACATCTACTCAGACGGCAACGTCACCAGCCGCACCCTTGTTTTTCCCGATGGCTCCAAAAAAACGCTCGGAATAATGCTCCCCGGCGAATACGAATTCGGGACGGCCGAAAAGGAACTGATGGAAATCCAGTCGGGCGAGCTGGACGTCCTCTTGCCGGGCGCAACCGATTGGCGGACATTCAGCGACGGGACGGCCTTCGAGGTCCCGGCCAACGCAAAATTCTCCCTCAAGGTCCGCGTCGTCACCGACTACTGCTGCTCCTACATCAAATGAACCCGGACAGGCGTCCGATCGAGGCAGGAGCCCGGCATGAAACTCACCGTTCTGGTTGACAACAACACCCTGATCGACCGCTATTACGAGGGGGAGCCGGGCCTGTCCCTGCTGATCGAGGAGGACGGCCGCAAAATCCTCTTCGACTGCGGCTATTCGAACCTGTTCCTGACAAACGCCTGGAAAATGGGCCTTTCCCTGGACGACCTGGATTTCGTGCTGCTTTCGCACGGGCACATGGACCACACCTGGGGACTTGAGGCCCTGACCCGGCGCCTCTGCGAACTTCGCCTTGAAGGACGGCCGTGCAAACGCCCGGCGCTGGTCGCCCATCCCGAGGCCTTCACCAGCATCGCCCTGGACCAGTGTCCGGAGATCGGACCGCTTCTGGAACCCGGCAAGCTGGCCAGGCATTACGACATGAGGCTCGGCAAGGCTGCGCAAAAGATCAGCGAACGGCTTCTTTTTCTGGGAGAGATACCACGCCGGATCGGATTCGAGCAGACCGAAGGCATCGGTTTCAAAGAGGGGCAGGAAACGCCGGACCGCATCATGGACGATTCGGCCCTGGTGTACCGGGGAAGCGAGGGGCTGGTCATCATAACTGGCTGCTCCCACGCGGGCATCTGCAACATCGTGGCCCAGGCCATGGACCTGACCGGCGAATCCCGCATCGCGGACATCATCGGCGGGCTGCACCTGCTCTCCCCGTCACGGGAGCGCATGGAAGGGACGGTGGAATATCTGCGCCGGATCGGACCCAAAACCTTGAGCCCGTGCCATTGCACGGATCTGGACTCGAAAATCGCGCTGGCGGCGGTCGCGCCCCTGCGCGAGGTCGGGGTGGGGCTTGAGATAACCTACCGCTGAAAAAAGGACGCTTTCGCCTGAGTGAAAGCGTCCTTGCGTAAAACCGTCTATGCCCACTCCTCCTCGAAGCGCTCGGGCCCGGCGATCTTGTACCCCTTGTCCGTCAGCACCCGCTGCAGGGCTTCGGGGTCGTCGGCGCGCACGCGGAAGACCAGCAAACGCTGGCTGTCGCGAAAAAAGGTCGATGTGGACAGGATATTCACGCCCAGGTCGAAAAAGAGCCTGCTGATCTCGGCCATGAGGCCCTTGCGATCCTCGGCCTCGATGACGATGCGCACACCGCCCAGCTCCAGTCCCATTTCCTCCACCAGCACGGCCAGCATGGAACCCCGGCTGATGTACCCCTTGAGCCGGTTTTTCCTGTCGACCACGGCCAGCCCGGCCAGATCCTTGTCGAACATGATCTTGGCCGCGACCTCGATTTCCGTTTCCGGAGTCACGGTAGGCATCGAGCTACGCACCAACTCCTTTACCGTCATCCTGGACAGGAGATAATTGATTTCATGCTTACTGAATGTTGTCGCGCCGGATGGCAATGCAGCCCGGATATCTTCCTTGGCCACATATCCTTTAAGCTTTCCATCCTCGACAACAAGCAAAATCCAAAGTCTGTTCTCCTCCATCATTCGATCCGCTTTGATAATCAGCGTATCCGAAGTGATGGTGGGGACATGTCTGTCCATGGCAAGGCCTACATACATGATATACTCCTTCAGTCGTTCGGGTGAATCCCTTTACGCAAAGTGCAGTGACAGCCTCCATCCTTTTTGCTATATCCTTGGTTCCATTACCGGAAATAACAGGCAGAAAAAAACGGGTCCATCTGAAAACCATGAAACGTGCAGTTCTTCTTATTCTTGCTCTATGCTTCCTGACAAGCATAACCAAGCCGGGATTTTCAGAAAAACCGCTACGACTTTTCTTTGAAAAAAATATCCGCGTCGATCGCAAACCCGGTGAGGAGCATATCGTCAAGCAAGGCGAATGGCTCTACAAGATTTTGGAATCAAAAGGCTATTCCGCCTCTCAGATCCAGCGTGCCCTACCCGGCATCCAGACTTTGAACCCACATATCCCGGACATCAACCGACTGATGCCGGGTCAGGTCATCCAGATTCCCGAAGTATCCTCCGCCGCCGACGCCGGGATCAAGCGACCCCGGGCATCGGTTCCCCCGGGAGCATATGAAAAAAAGCCCTACGTGATACGCCAGGGGGATACGCTGATCCAGATCCTCAAGGCGCAAGGGATATCAAACAAGCTGATCTACAGCCGGTACCTCGACCTGTTCCTTGAACTCAACCCCGAAGTCCCCAACAGCAACACCTTGCGCGTCGGACAGGAAGTCATCCTGCCCGTCACGACCAATGACGAAACAGTTCCGGCTCCCGCCCCTGTCCCGGCTCCGCCTGCGCAGCAGTCCGCGAAACCGGCGCAAACCGTCGTGACTCAAGTCATCGAGACAGGCCAGGCCCCGGCGGTCCAAAGCCGCCCGGTTCAGCCGCAGCCCCGACCGGCACCTCCTGCTCCGCTGGTGCTGCAGCCTCCGCAAATCCCCCTGGCAGAGCCGCCGCAAACCGTGACGCCATCCTCGGGCAGCACGGGCAGCGCGGACGGCACCGGGCAATCCGACACGTCGAACGCCACGGCCACAAAGAAAACGGAACGCTCGCCCAAAACCGGCCTGCCTTTTGTCAAAACGGTGCTGGAACAGATGCGTTTCAAATTCGTGCCCGGTGACGAAAGCATGTTCCCCCTGCCCGGTTCGGAATGGCTGGTCGTCAAACTGTCCGAAACTCCGCTGCTGGACGCTCCCTGGGGAGGCAAGATCCTCTTCTGCCCCGTGCCGAAAAACGCAGCATGGATCGCCAGCGCCAACAAACTGGGCATGAAGGTCTGCACCATCTCGCCCCGCTGGAGCCTGCAGGACGTGCTGGAAAAACTGGCATCCTCCTTCCCGAGGCATTTTCGGCTCTGGGGCGCGGGCAGGGAGCTGGTGCTTTCCCGCAACGGCGTCGGCGTGACCCTGATGTCGCCGCAAATCGCCATCATGGAGCAAGGCGGGCAAAAGCGCATCCACATGATCTGGTCCCGGCAGAGCAAGGACTCACCGTCTTTGCCCCAGGGACTGCACGAAGTGCTCGATGCGGCCCAGATCAAGCTCATCGAACTGGACGAGTACAACGAACTTTCACGCCTGCCGTCCCGCCCGCGCGACTCCATCTATGTTCCCGTGGCCACGCACCTTGAGATTATCCGGGCCATGAACCCGAGCAATCCGGAGGAGACCTTCGGGCGGACCATGCCCGACACGCTCGGTTCCCTGCTGCAGCTGTTGCGCGACAAGGACCTGCTGCGCCAGGGCATGATCCAGGCCTCCTGGCACGAGGGAGCGCAAAACCGCATCGCGGTGCAGGTTCCGGCGTGGACGGTTTCGGGCGGGACAAGCAGAATCGCCATATTGGACCGGCGTTTTTCGGACCCGTTCCTGGTCTCCGTACTCTCTCATGAAGGTTACACCTGCTTTGTTCTCCCCGACTGAACCACAAGGACTGCCCAATGCCTCACGACTTTCGCGTTTACGGCCATCTGGCCGGACTCAATGAGAACGAACTGAAATCATGCCTCAGGCATTTGTCCGGCTACGAATGCGAGGTCAGCGGCCAGGTCCTCGATTTCGTGCACGAAGGCGTCTTCATCGACGTGGACAGTGATCTTGACGGGCTGCTGCATCTCGTCGGCCCGGATGTGCGCGGCATCATCGACATCATCAATCACCAGGACTGGGAGATGTACCGCTGCACTCTCGCCGGCAAAGCCCTGACCCGATCCCGCATTGCTCTGGACAATGCCCTGGACACGGCTTACGCATCGGAGCGCCGTTCATAAGCTCTTCGCCGACCATTGAAAAATTTCAAATGTCCTGGCCGTTCAATGATATGGTGAAATGCGAGGAGCGCAGAAAATACCGGAGCCAAACGCATTCCTGCATGCATCAGGTTCTGGATTTTTCGCGGTGAAGACGCGGATCCCCGGTTTTAAACGGCCTGTCAGGGAGTAAAAATGCACGAACTTTCCATTGCCGAGAGCCTGATCAAGATCATCGGCGAAGAAATGGCCAAGCACGGCCTCACCAAACTGCACTCGTTCAAGATCGTCTATGGCCAAATCTCGGCCATTGTGCCCGAAGCCCTCGAAACCTCCTTTGAAATCCTGACCATCGACACTCCGTTTGCAGGCGCAAAGATGGAGACCGAGGTCAAACCCATGGTCGTGCGCTGCCGTCAATGCGGCCACGAATTCAGCCCCAGCCTGGAGGAACGTGTCATCATGCCCTGTCCGCAGTGCACTACGGAACTGGGACACGAGATCATCTCCGGCCGTGAACTCTACATAGATAACATCGAAGCCGAATAACGTGGAGGAAAGCATGAAAGTCGATGTGGTACGCAATATTCTCGAGGCCAATGACGCGGTCGCGGCCGACCTCAACGCAGCGCTCAGCGCTCGCGGCATCCTGACCCTCAACCTGATGAGTTCGCCGGGCTCGGGCAAGACCTCCCTTCTGGAGAGAACGCTCACCGACCTGAAGGACGAGTTCAACATGGCCGTCATCGAAGGCGACTGCCAGACCGAGAACGACGCCCGCCGCGTGGCCGCCACGGGGGCCCGCGCCGTGCAGATCAACACCGCCGGCGGCTGCCACCTCGACAGCTCCATGGTCCGCGACGCCACCGAGAAGCTCGGCGTGGACGGCGTCGACATCCTGGTCGTCGAAAACGTGGGCAACCTGGTCTGCCCCGCGGAATTCAGCGTCGGCGAAGACTTCAAGGTCACCATCCTGAGCGTGACCGAAGGCGACGACAAGCCTGAAAAATATCCTTTCATCTTCGCCGAATCCAAGGTCATGATCCTGAACAAGATCGACCTGCTGCCCTACGTCAACTTCGACGTGAAGCGCGCCAGCGGCTTTGCCCGCTCCATCAACAAGGACATCGAGATCTTCGCCCTCTCCGCCACCACCGGCGAAGGCATGGACGCATGGTACGACTGGCTGCGCCGCGAACGGGCCAAGAAGAAAAAGTAATTTTCGGCAATGACGGCAAAACGCCCGCCCTCGGAAACGATGGCGGGCGTCTTTTTTTGGATTCACTGAAACGGGTCATGGATTCCCGCCTGCGCGGGAATGACGAACGTGTGCGCCAGCCGGTAGTCGTAATCGGTCATGGATTCCCGCCTGCGCGGGAATGACACGATAATCGGCGAAAGAGATGCGCTTTTTTTGACAAGGCGGTCCAGACTCCATACTGCCGGGATGCCTCATCGACATTCCCGCGCAGGCGGGGATCCACTGCCTTTCGTCTGCGCAGCCCTACCGCAAAACGCGGACAAGCCCGCCATCCGCAACCGGACGACGGGCTCGCCCTTGCGAAGAGCGCGCGGCTATTTTGAAGGGCGATGTGTAGCCGTCTACATGAGCTCTTCAAATCAGACGTACAACGCAGTCCGAAGGGACTTTTTTCAGCCGTTGAGGACCCCATCGACCATGTCCTGGGCCTCGATCTTGATGCGCTCCAGATGCTCGCGGCCCAGAAAGCTCTCCACATAGATCTTGTACATGTCCTCGGTGCCCGAGGGCCGCGCCGCGAACCAGCCGTTTTTCGTGACCACCTTCAGGCCGCCGATGGCCGCGCCGTTGCCCGGGGCATGGGTGATCTTGGCCAGGATGGGCTCGCCTGCGAGTTCGGCCGAGGTCACCTGCTCTGCCGAGAGCGACGAGAGCAGCTTCTTCTGGGCCATGCCCGCCGGAGCCTGCAGGCGCTCGTAGATGGGGCTGCCGTGCCGCGATTCCAGCTCCGCGTAGATGTCGCCGGGGTCCTTGCCGGTGACGGCGGTGATCTCGGCGGCGAGCAGGTTCAGAAGAATCCCGTCCTTGTCCGTGGTCCAGGCCTCGCCGTTGCGGCGCAGGAAGGAAGCCCCGGCGCTCTCCTCGCCGCCGAAGCAGCAGGTTCCGGCCAGAAGATCATCCACGAACCACTTGAATCCCACCGGCACTTCCCGCACTCCGCGCCCATGCGCCGCCACCACGCGATCGACCATGGAACTGGTGACCAGGGTCTTGCCCACCTGTGCCGAGGGCGACCAGTCCGGACGATGCGCGAGCAGATAGTCGATGGCCACGGAGATGTAATGGTTCGGATTCAGGAGCCCATGCCCGGCGGTGACGATGCCGTGGCGGTCGGCGTCGGGGTCGTTGGCGAAGGCGATGGAAAAGGAGTCCTTCATGGCGATGAGCTTGGCCATGGCATGGGACGAGGAGCAGTCCATGCGGATCTTGCCGTCCTTGTCGAGGCTCATGAACATGAAGGTCGGGTCCAGCACCGTGCTGACCACCTTGATGTCGAGGCCGTAATGCTCGGCAATGGGTTCCCAAAAGGGAAGCCCCGCACCGCCCAGAGGGTCCACGCCGATGCCGATGCCCGCATTCCGGATGGCCTGCATGTCGATGGCGTTCTCCAGATCAAGGACATAGGGGCGGATGAAGTCGTGCTCCCGGCACAGGCCCTGCTTCAATGCCCGGGCCAGGGGGATGCGCGCCACCGTGCGGGTGTCTTCGAGCAGTGCGTTGGCCCGCTTCTCGATCCAGGCCGTGACTTCGGTCCCGGCCGGACCGCCGTGGGGCGGATTGTACTTGATGCCGCCGTCTTCGGGCGGGTTGTGCGAAGGGGTTATGATCAGGCCGTCGGCCAGACCGGAAGCGCGCCCCCGGTTGTAGGTCAGGATGGCGTGGGAGATGACCGGCGTCGGAGTGTAGCCGAAGCCCTGCTGAAAACGGCAATCGGCGCCAGCCGCGGCCAGAACCTCCAGAACCGTGCGCAGGGCGGGCTCCGAGAGGGCGTGGGGGTCCATGCCCACAAAGAGGGGACCGTCAATGCCGCGGGATGCACGGTATTCGCAGACCGCCTGGGTGATGGCCAGGATGTGGGGTTCGTTGAAGGACGCCTTGAAAGCGCAGCCCCGATGCCCGGAAGTGCCGAAGGCCACAAGCTGATCCGCCTGTAAAGGGTCCGGAGCCAGGGTGTAGTAGTCGGAGATCAGCCGGGGCACGTTTATACGCATTGATTCCGGCACGGATGCGCCGGCAAGGGGATGGACAGCCATGAATACTCCTTGTGGATGAGAAAAAGAGACAACCCGGCCAAGAGCCTTGGCCGGTCAGGTGTTTTCGTGCAGCGCCTGGGACCGCTTCAGCGCGGACCAGAGCATCTTGTCGTTGGGGTCCAGTTCGTAGGCTTTCTTGAAAAAATCCGTCCCGTTTCGCCCCGCCTTCTGAAAGATGGTGCCGATGTTGAAGGCCACGTTCTTGCCCGAAGAAGGCAATGCGGGATCAAGCTTCAGGGCTTTCTCCACCGCCTTGAGCGCCTTGCTCGTCTCGCCGCCTTCGCTGTAGGCCATGGCCATGTTGTAGAGCAGGGTCGCGCTGCCGGGCACAACGGCCAGCACGCGCAGGTACTCGGCGATGGCTTCGCGCCATTTGCCCTGCTTGCGCAGGGATATGCCAAGGATGGTCACGGTGGCGACGTCGGCCGCCGTGATGTTGTCGCCCCGCAAATCCAGGGCCTTTTTCGAATAGTGGATGGCCATGTCCGGATCGCGGTTGGCGCAGATGTCGGCAATCCTGCTCGACAGGTTGGACAGGAACTCGGCGGCCTCGCGCTGCGCCAACTGCATCACGTTGCGGAACATCTCCTCGGCCACGGCGGTATTGCCGCGTGCGATCTCGAGTTCTCCGATATGCAGGATGCGCTGCGTGTTGAGCGGGCTGATCTCGTTCAGGCGGCGCAGGCATTCAAGCTGCTTCGCGGCGTC
Source organism: Desulfomicrobium norvegicum (assembly GCF_900114595.1). Lineage (NCBI taxonomy): Bacteria > Pseudomonadati > Thermodesulfobacteriota > Desulfovibrionia > Desulfovibrionales > Desulfomicrobiaceae > Desulfomicrobium > Desulfomicrobium norvegicum. The sequence continues at coordinate 39,611 of NZ_FOTO01000020.1, forward strand.
CCCGGCCTGCTCGTAGAGCGCGGCCAGACGCTTGAGCGGAGCCAGGTAGAGCTCGGCGCTCTTCACGGCCCGCTGGTAATTCTCTTCGGCCCGGGAGGTCATGTCGAGGCCCAGATAGGCGTCGCCCTTGATCATGAACCCCACCGCGCTGTCCGGCTTCTGCTGCAGAATGTCCTCGGCCACAAGCAGGGCCTCGCCCCAGCCGCCGGATTCGAGCAGCTTCTTGCCCTTTTCGATGAGCTTGCTGAGTTTGCCCTGGGGGGCGATGGTGAAGGCCAGCTTCTCGCTGAAGGAGGCCACGGAAATAGGCTTGGTGATGATGTTGTGCGCGCCCTGTTCGACCAGAAGCGCCGTGGTGTACTGGTCCACTTCCTGGGTCAGGACGATGAGGCCCGCGCCGGGGCACAGCCGCATGATGCGCTCCATGACCTGGGACATGTCCGCCTCTGCCGCGCGGCGCTCAAGGCAGATGATGAATCTGGCGTCCCTGTCCTCGTGCAGAAGCTCGAAGAGATCGTCCAGCCGGGTGAAATGATGGAAGGATTTTTTCGACAAGCCCATGCTGTGATAGAGGACCGACTTGATCAGCTCCACAAAGACCGTGTCATCGGTCAAGGCCGCGAATTTTCCCCCGGACAGGGCGTAATCGAAGATCGTGGCTCCGTAGGTATCCTGACCCGGCGCAGAAGCAGCAACGTATGTACCCATCGATTTTCACCCGTTTTGATTCGTTGGCGCGCCTTTCCCGAAATGAGAACTCAGGCAACTGCGCAAGAATACACAAAGCCGCACGGATGTTCAACGCGTTCCTGGGCTCTCCCGGGAAAGAGACGCATCCCCTCACGGCCGTGAGCGCCCACGAACACATTTTTCAAGGGTGAAATATGCTTGATTTTACCCCCCGCCTCGCCTAATGAATTTGCTCCACAACGGACCGCCCCCATAGCTCAGGTGGATAGAGCACGGGATTCCTAATCCCGGTTAGCCCATGTTCGAGTCATGGTGGGGGCACCAAGGACCTTTAGGTTCCGGACTTCAGTTCGGAACCTTTTTTTATGCACCAGTCTCCCTCAGCCAGTAAAATTTGCCATGCGTGTTTTTCGGCATTGATTCAACATGCCGAAATTCGCTATTAAAGATACTTCGATCTAATACTTGAGTTAACATTTTGTTTTCTTTATAAGAAAAACAGAAAATTCAAGATAGGAGCGTGAGTACTTCAACATGCCTACATTTCGCCATTATGATTTGAGCCTGCTCAACCCGGCGTTTGATTCCCCGCTGGTGGATGTGCTGACGGAGCTGGAACACCTGCGCCGTCTTCACTTAGTCGGCACCACGCCTGCTCCGATGTTTTTTCAGCTCAAGCATGTCTTCCACATGCTCGAAAGTCTGGGTTCGGCCCGCATCGAGGGCAATCACACCACCTTGGCCGATTACGTGGAAAGCAAGCTGGAAGGTTCCCAGGAACTTCCGCCCGACCAGCTGCGAGAAATGGGCAACATCGAGGCCGCCATGGCCTACATCGAAGAAAGCGTCCAACAGGGCCATTTGTTGACGGAACATTTCGTCCGCGAACTGCATGCCATGACGGTCGGCAGTCTGGAACGCGAGGGCGACGCCACGCCCGGTGCTTACCGCCGTCAACAGGTCACAATCGCACGGTCGGAACATCTGCCGCCAGAGTTCCTGCTGGTGCCGCAGTACATGCAGGAACTGGTGGCCTTCATCAACGAGAACCATCCACCCAAATACGATCTGATCAAGGTGGCGCTGGCCCATCATCGTTTCGGCTGGATACACCCCTTTGGCAACGGCAACGGACGTGTAGTGCGCCTGCTGACGTACTCGCTGCTGATCAAATACGGCTTCAACGTCCAGGCCGGAGGGCGGGTACTAAATCCGACTGCTGTGTTCTGCAATGACCGCGATCGCTATTACTCCATGCTGGAAAAAGCCGATGCCGGGACTCAGGCCGGTCTGGAAACGTGGTGCATCTATGTGCTGCGGGGCATTCTGGATGAATTGCGCAAGGTGGATCGGCTGACTGATTTCACCTATCTGGCCGATAACATACTGCTGCCCGCCATTGCCTTTGCCCGGGAACGCGAACTGATCACCATGGCCGAAGCGCGTATTCTTCAGGTTGGAGCGCAAACGGGCATCGCCAAGGCTTCCGACCTGAGCCCTGCCATGCCGGGCATGACATCGGCACAACGCACATATCAGATCAGGAAGCTGGTCGAGCGCAAGATGCTGCTGCCGATCAAGGAAGGTGCACGACAGTACACGTTGGGCTTCAGCAACAGTTTTCTGTTGCGCGGCATCATCCGCGCGCTGTCCGAGGAAGGTTTCATCCCGTCAACGCTCAACCGAAACGCATAAGCCATGCCACTCCAACCCGCCCCGAACAAACCGACTTCGTCGAAATCCTCTCGGACTCGGACACAGAACTGTCGATACTTACGCAACGGCGGGAAAAAACCCGTATGCTCAAGCAGGCAATCATACAGAAACTCTTGACCGGGAGGGTACGCCTGCCGTGAAAGAAAATCAGCGACGGGAATGGAATCAAATATATTTATCTCATGGGCGCGATCAGCGCCCTTCAGCAGGACAAGGACGAAGTCAACTTTATGCTCTGGCTGAAGTCCAGATTCTGCGGTACTCATAAGAATATCTCAAAAAAATGCGCGCTCCAATCCCGGTTCGCCCATGTTCGAGTCATGGTGGGGCACCAAGGACCTCTAGGTTCCGGACTTCGACCATGGTGATGAAATTTTCCACATTCCGATATCTCCTTGCTCTGGCCCTCGCTGCATAAACAGGCCGTTGAACCCTTCGAGCCTCGCATTGGTATGCAAGGAATGCGAACGATGAAGAATTCGCGACAAATACCGCTCAAAGCTGGCCAATGCACCGCGCACGGGTTCCAATAGCGTCCTCGAGAAAAGCTAAGGGCAGGCCTGACCCCTTTGCTGCAAATCATCGGCGGCGCGTCGGGGAGTACGCCGAGAGTGCGGTATGTTGCGGTTTAAAACTTAGGGGCAAACTGCTTACGGATCTTTGAAGGGTGATCTCCGGCGGGGTTGGGCTTTGCACGTTCTTTTTTAAGCTCCCGGTTCAAGCGCTGGATCTCGCGCACATATCTGGTACGCTCTGCTGGCGTATTGAAACCTGTGCGCTCACGCCAAAGGTGGCGGCGATGACCGCCGGGCCTTGGGCCGTCGTCGATGGCGGGCGGCTTGCCCCTCTCTACATCTTCAACAGACAATGGATTTTTACCCGTTTTGCGGGCAGGCGGGACTAAGGGTGGGAGAGATCTGCGATAGTCCTCTACGATCTGCCTGTGAACGGCCTCTCTTGCTTCTCGCGCGGTGCGCTCTTCGGCCGTCTCGGAGCTGCCCATGTGCTGACCATTTGGGCCGTACATTTTGAAACCTGCGTGGACGCTGGCCGCGGATACGACCAAAGTGATGGCGATGATCGCTATGCGCTTCATGCCGGGTTGTCCTTGTATCGATATTTGGCGCCACATCCTGGGCATGCTTCTGGCCTGTGCGAAATCTCATGTCCGCACTTGGGACAAAACACAGGACGGTCCGGCAACTCCCTGGTGCATGTTGGGCAAGCGGACGCCTCAAGTGGCGCGTCTGATCCGCAATGGTGGCAATAGCGAGATTTTGGCTTTATGGGGGCGGGCTTAGGGTCTTCGGAGGCGGCCTCCTTGAAGTCTTTCTGGATCTTTTGGACGGCACGTCCGGCGTCCTTGAGCGCGCCAACGATACCCATATCTTCGTATCCCGGTATCGAGGTAAGAGAAGATCCACTTTGCGACCAGGCCCCGCGCACGTGCTCTGGCTTGGCACCCTGCTGCAAGAGCATGAGAGCAAGCAACCTGTTTGTACGGTTCGTGTTTCGCCAGATTATGAGGGGCGCAATTGTGACGCAGCCGCTTAAAACAAGAAAGATTATCCAAAGAAGCCCAAGTCCTTCCATACCGACCCACTCCTTTAGTGGCTAAGTTCTGGGAGCGTATCGATTTCCCAAGGCTCGAACACTACACGAAGGATATCCTTGTCACCACCCGTAACGCTCGCGTAAAAAATCATCGTCACTGGAAAATCAATTTTGTTGGTGCCAACAAGGTCTTTCCAGTCTGTTTCTGTCGCGTCAAATAGCATCCTGCCAGACGTCCAGCCTTCCTTGATGGATCCGCTTGCCTGCCCATAGGTAGCAACCCGTCTTTTGTTCTGCTCGTCCAAGACCAAGACGTTAATTCCGAAGCTGCCGAGGTCCTCGTCACCAATGTTTTTCAGAGCCAGCTTTACCGCTGGCCGTGGGTGTGGGTAATCGTCGCCGCCTAGTCGCACGCCTTTGACGACATCGACAGCCTCAACATTCATATTTGACGGGGCGTCTGCCCATCCAAACGATTTACTGATCTCGTTTGAAACGTCTGTGTCTTCAGAGACGACTTCTACTGCGACTTGCGCCTTGTGCTCTGGCACAGCGACTTTTTGCCCAAGGAAATAGCCCACTGTTGAAGCAAAAAGAACAACCAGCACCCAGACTATCCGCTCCTTCGCGCCCACGATCATCACATCCTCCCCTTTTCCTGCGCCCCTACCACGCTTCCTGCCCATGGTCAGCAAGAAAAGTTGTCAGACAAGCCTTTTTGTGGATCACTGGCCTCTGCGATTTTGTAGCACGAAGAGGTGCAATTGACTCACCTTTTGAATCACCTTTCTTGATGAGCTTACGCGGCGTTGCACCGGGAAGTTAGCAAATTCGGGGCACGCGGTGATCGGCAAAAGCGCTCTCCGTGTTTCCTAATACAGGTTAGCCCATGTTCGATTCATGGTGGGGGCACCAAGGACCTTTAGGTTCCGGACTTCAGTTCGGAACCTTTTTTTGTGCACCAGCCTCCCTCTTCTCTTGAATCCATTCAGGGCCACGATCCTCACCGGCATCATTCTGTCACACGTCGAAAATTAATACGTACTGACTTTTCTTCAATGTCATACGGCTTCCTTCCTTGATCCTTCCAAAATGTGCTGCTAATCAATCCCATTCGCAAATTCTTTATGCTTAAGAATTTGTGCATCAACAGCCGGTTCATAGCTGTTGAGATCAGGACAGGGTCTTACAAGGCGGAAATTCTGCTGGCTGGAAAGACAAATGTTTCGATGGTGAGTTTTAAAAGCGATACTGGAGTGTTGGAATTTTAATTTTCGACCGCTTCAATGCCAGAACCCCAATCAAGCTTGTAATTAGGGAAAACCAGGAATATCTAGCAATAAAATTTGCCACGCGTGTCCTTGAGAAAAGCCAAAGGTAGGCTTGCCCCCTTTCCTTTTCCAGACCCTAGCGCAAAAACACTACTAGCTATTTATGAGAAATTTAAAATTGATCCGCTTTGGTTGCTTACGGACCAGACGGCACATGTCATACAAAATCCAAACGCATTGAAAATTGGACAACTTGCAGATAACCTACCCGATGAAATTCAAAAAATTTATTTAACTCTTATGAAACGAGAATTGCGCCTAGAGAGGATGCTAAAACGTGAAGCAAATAATATTGATCCTGATCTTCCTGACAATTTGGATCAATGATGCCCAAGCGGAAGGTATTTGGAGTGTAAACGGTTACCACCTCTCAAATGCAAATGTTCTTCATAAATTGAACACAGTGCATATAAGTGGAAGAATTCAGGGTGGTAAATATGCAGATTATTTAAAAATACGCATATTAGTTTCCAATGATAATGGATATAGAAAATGGGCAGAAACATCACTACAGAGGTTTTCAGGAAAGGGAGAACTTTTTGAGTGTCAATTTAAATATTACAAAAAATCAAGAAATTGGAATATTGAACAAATTGATATAATTGGACATGCAGTAAACGAACAAGTTAGCAATATTAAAACAGAGTCTGAAAATAAAAACACATATTTTCTAGAACAAAATAAATATGAAAAGAGTAAACAATACGTAGCAAATACTAGTTACAAACAAAAATCATACCCTAAAAAAAATAATGTAGAAAGTGAAATTAGCAGAGTACTATTTACTTCATTCAATACGATTTCAGTAGTAATACAAAATAAGAAAACTAATAAATTAGTTCTGATGAAAAGTATATCCCCGCACGATTTAGTCGTGGTTGATTTTCCGTATGGTGAATATAATGCGAAAATAATTGGCAATGGAATCAACAGAATGCAAGAGTTCTCAATAGACGAAGAAAAAGAAACCATCCGGTTAAATTAATAATAAAATTCAAACAAATAACATAAACCAAAAAATTCGGGGTTGATACGCTTCCACAAGATGTTCAAAGTACTATTTTATTTCTCGTTGATAAAATTTCAGCAAATTAAATAAATCAATCAACCACTGTTAGTGGTAAACAATCAACACATAAGCGTAAATAAGAAAATGAATTCTATTGCTGTATGGTGGACATGCAAGAAAAACCAATTGCTTTCTGACATTAAGATTCATTTAGACATAAATATATGGCTATCTAAAAATAAAGAATTTCGATACATAGAATTTGGAATTAAGATTAAAAACTATGAAAAGATTAAACAAATTCACATATATCTTCCTTATGTGATTGAGAAAAAAGACATCGAAGATAAAATAAAAATTTTAGCTGAAAATACAAATATCACTAATGCACTTTTTAACAAGAAAACAACAATATCAAACGGTGGTGGAATTTTTCACGAAGTTAAGATGCAAGGAGAGGATCCATTTCACTATATAACTTTATCAGATAAATTTTTTAAAACTTGCCCATACAAAGTCGGAGAAAAAGTCACTGGAACTCAAATTACAATAACTTCACATCCATCAAAAGAAAATCCTGTTATTAATGGATATTACAGATTTAGAATAAATAAAATTACAGATACGGTAAAAACAATTAGCCAAAATTTTGGCCTAACCAATGGATTCTACAACAAAGTTGACTTTGTAGAAATTAATATCAACTCTGCGAGAAAACTACCAAATGACATAGTAGAGTCTATCGGAGAATGTTGTAAATTTGAATCTATGAACCTATTTTTGATAACAGATCTATTTACAGAGTTTAAATTCATTAGCAAAGAAATTAATGCATCCAGAATACTTGAAAATGACATCTGGAATCAATATATAATTGGCTCTCGAAAAGAAAACAAAAAGATTAAAGATACATTAAGGCTAACTGCGCAGAGCAAAATTATTGCGCATCATTGGAAAAAAACAGACTTTTCTGATTATAGCTTATTCTTAAAGACAGACTATTCATTTACAAATTTAAAAATCATAATTATGATGATTATATCATTACTTATTTTCGGAACAATAAGCAGTCTCTTCGCAAATTATGCATCTTTTCATCTTCTTGATGAATCTCCAAATCAGATAGAAGAACCTGTCAATATACAGACAATGGAGATCGGCAATGGTACAGAAAAATAAGATTATATTTAAGGATTTTTGTTATTTAAATAATAATATTTTAAATTATTCAATATTAAGCAGAATTAACCAAATTTATTATTTCTTGCACGATATTAAAAAAGATTATCCAAGTTTTGACGGATGGTTTTATGGAAAAGTAGTTCCTGGCTTCTTTAATAAAACTAGAGACATTATAATTGAAGAAATTGATGGTCAAATTGCAGGAATTTCGCTTGTGAAAATTGAGTCTGAACGCAAGCTTTCAACAATTTGTGTTTCAGATAAATTCAAAAATTGCGGAATCGGCAAAAAACTTTTTTATAGATCCTTTGCTCTACTGGATACAGAAAAACCTTTTTTTACAATTTCTCAAAACAATATTTCAAAATTTCATAGAATTTTCCAATACTACGGATTCAAAAAAACAAGAATTATAATGGATGAGCACAAAAAAGGCCTCGCCGAAATGTATTTTAACGAAAACTACTAATTTCGAGGAATTGTTTTAATGCTTAGTTATAAAAAATTCAAAGATATCGATATTGATAATATTTTTTTTGACAGTCTAAAATTAGATTATAAAGAATTTGAGGATTGGTTTGTAAAAAAATCAGATAAATTTGCATTAGTCCATAGTACGGTCCCAGGAACCATAGACGGTTTTCTATATTTAAAAATTGAAGATGAAGCACATGAAGATATTGTTCCTAAGTTACCAAAAAAACAAAGGATTAAATTAGGGACATTTAAAATAGACGCTCATGGAACCAGGCTAGGCGAGCGATTTATAAAAAAATCATTAGATTTTGCTATTCACAGCAATATTGACGAATTATATATAACAATTTTTGAAAAACATGCACCACTTATTAATTTAATCCAAAAATACGGATTTATTTCGCACGGTACTAAAATTGGTCCAAACGGTATCGAACAAGTATTCATAAAAAAATTATCCCGATATTCTGCTGACATACTCAAGAACTACCCAAATGTTGACTGTTCAAAAAATAAATTTGTTCTTTCGATATATCCGCAATGGCACACACGTCTTTTTCCTGATTCTATTTTAAACAACGAAAACCCACAAGACATCATTCAAGATGTCTCACACACAAACAGTATACACAAAATATATATGTGCAATATGGGCGGCGTTGAAGATCTTAAGCGAGGCGATATATTATGTATATATAGGACGTCTGATGGCGGAGGCCCAGCTCATTATAGATCTGTAATAACAACAATTTGCACTGTAGAAGAAATTTCATCGATATATGCGTACAAATCAGAGGATGAATTTATTGACAAAAATGTGTCTTACAGTGTATTCGACAAAACAGAGCTCAGTAACTTATATAGAACAAAAAGATTTCCTAAAATTATTAAATTTTTATACAACACATCGATGGTAAAAAAAATCAATAGAAAGCATCTTATAGAAAACTTAAACATATTAAGTAACTATTGGGGTTTTTTCCAACTTACTAATGATCATTTTAACGCAATAACGAATGCAGGACAAATTAATGAACGCTATTTTATCAATAAAACCTGAGTACGTACAAAAAATTTTTGATGGAACTAAAAAATTTGAATTTAGAAAAGTTAATTTTAAACATGATATTAATACCATATTCATTTATGCAACATTTCCTATCAGCAAAATAGTCGGAAAATTTGATGTTGGCGATATAATACTTAATAATCCAAAATATGTTTGGAATAAAACTAAAGAATATTCGGGAATCAGCAAAGATTTTTTTGATCTATATTTTTCTGGAAAGCAACTTGCTGTAGCCATCGAAGTTATCAAACCTGTACAGTACGCAAAACCTATTGACTTAGCAAAATTTAGTCCCGGAGCAACCCCGCCTCAGTCTTTTATTTACGTTAACAACTAGAATTTTCAAAAAAATGGCCACCCAAAACGCCACCTTTTCAGGCCCAAAGCAGACAAATCCGGACATATTCAGATCGGTGTCTGGCCATTCCCCGGCATTTTGAACGGTTCCTAATCCCGGTTTGCCCATGTTCGAGTCATGGTGGGGGCACCAAGGACCTTTAGGTTCCGGACTTCAATTCGGAACCTTTTTTTGTGCACCAGCCTCCCTCTTCTCTTGAATCCATTCAGGGCCACGATCCTCACCGGCATCATTCTGTCACACGTCGAAAATAAATACGTACTGACTTTGTAGCCTTCCCCTAAAACCGAGCCATTGAAAAATAGAGATTTCTGGTAAAGATTGCCTCACGGAGGGCAAGATTCGGGCCTGGGTCTCTGAGACCAACAGTATACTGAAATGATTGATCTTTTTCTTCAAAAAGGCCCTTTTGAGGGCGTTAGAATGTGATTTCTGATTGAAAATTTGCGAATTTTCTTTTCAATAACTTGAAATATAACAACATAAATCGTTTCTAAGCCGGTAAGTATGCCCATTTGACCAAATTGGAGAGGTTGTATGTAGTCGGTCCATGCTTGGCAGGTTGAGTGATCTGAGTCTGCGACGGGAATTTCGAGTATTTCCGGCAAAAGGAATCCCGTTCACACTTTGCGCACCGGCCTCCCCCAATCCCAATCCAAAAGTTGACCAGCACAATGCTTCCAGAGCCAATTACTTTTCCAGCGCTGAATTTCCAATCACGATAAACATTTTCTCGTCCCAGGGCCCACGGGAACAGCTCCAAACATTCTGAACCTTCGGGCAAAGCCGGACCTTCCCGGCCGGGGTAACCAGAATTCCGCGCACTGTCGTTTTGCATTCCCCACTGCCATGCACTGCGCTGGAATCTACAACCGCAACGACGCTCCCCTTCCCGGTCCGGACGACCTGCGGCGTTCCGGATGCGTCAACCGCGAAGACCGCCCCCTCCGAAAATGCGGCCTCAAGCCGGTCCTGATTTTCTCCGTAACGGACCGAGCCATCACTGATGCACACATCAACCCCGGAAACCTGAACACATTCAGCCTTCCCTTCGGCCCAGAGCCATCCGGACATTAGCAGGAAGGCCACGCACATCCCCACAAAAGCATTCATTACAGCGGCCAAAACCAAACCTCCCCGGACTCTTGAAAATACTCGCCAGACTTGGTTCCATAACCGTTCCAGAGGTCGATGTGGTCTCCCTTGCGCATTCCGGACAAACTGACCAGTGATTCCACGGGAAACCGCCCACCCGTTCCGGCTGAAACTGACCAGAGAATCGGAGCGAAGCGATGCTGGTTTTGGGACGCTATGGGAACTGGTCAGTTGGGGTCAATGATGGATTTCATCTTCCGCATGGATTCTCCTTTGAGGTTGAGCTGGTAGGCG